>CAYZYF010000030.1:0-18309 GCA_964482015.1 uncultured Synergistaceae bacterium | reverse complement strand
CCAAATTTGATGATTAAAACATGGTGAAACAGCAATATGGCATTGCTGTGAAACGGTTGTGAAGCGGTGGTTTAGAACATGGTGAAACAGCAATATGACATTGCTGTGAAGCGATGGTGAAGCGGTAGTGAAACGGTTGTAAGGACGGAGGGGCAAGGTCAAAGGCGGCTGAGCTGTTGCTGAGCGGTCGCTGAGCAATGGCTGAGCTGTTGTTAAAGGCGGCGGCAAGAGGTATGCCGCGGAAATTCGCAGGCGCTTGCTGCGCTCCGCCTGCTGGAGAATTAGCGAGGTTCGTCGCTGGGCGGAGGGGCAAGGTCAAAGACGAGCAGTTGTTAAAGGCGGGACAAGAAGCACAAACGGAGAACAGAGGACCCAACCTCCTCCGTCTTTCCCGAGTGCCTCTATCAGGAAGGCACCGTTCCCCTTAAAGGGGGAACATAATAGATCACCCTAGTGCCTGAACTATTTCGAGTGCATTCCGAGATCGGGAAACTAACCGTCGGCTTTTGTTCAGTCTGTGACAGAGTTTATCGCTCCTAGGACCCAAGCCGCTCCCCCGATTGGAGCATTCGAGGGCGACGGAGCGGGCTCCCAAGCTCTTGCCTTCGATCCTTGCCCTTACAACGGCTTCACTACCGCTTCACCATTGCTTCACAGCGATAGAATATCGCTGTTTCACCATGTTTAAAACCACTGCTTCACCATTGTAAAGGCAGCGGCTCAGCCTTTACAAAGCTGTGACAAATGTGATAGTCTTCTGGATCTGGGCTGTTCCGCTCTAGGGACGAAGAGCGGCGTCTTTTTCTAAGATTCTTTAAAGGAGCTGTTTGTCATGCATATGGCTGATGCCTTGGTGTCTCCGGCGGTCGGAGGTCTTTTCTGGATCGCGAGCGGTTATCTTACCGCGAAAAGTTCGGTCGTGCTGAAGAAGAGGGGAGAGACCGGGGACACTGCTCTTATGGGAGTTCTTGCCGCTTTTGTCTTTGCCTCGCAAATGATAAATTTTGCCATACCTGGCACCGGGTCCAGCGGGCACATTGCGGGAGGCTTGCTGCTTGCCATCCTCCTTGGGCCTGAGAGGGCCTTTCTTTCCATGGTATCTATACTTGCGGTACAGGCGCTCTTTTTCGCCGATGGCGGACTGCTTGCGATGGGGTGCAATATATTCAATATGGCGTTTTTTTCATGTTTTGTGGCCTATCCGCTGATCTACAAAAAAATTACCGCTAAGGCGGAGGGCGATAGGGGAGTATTTTTGGGCGCCGCAACAGCCTCTACCGCCGGACTTTTGATGGGGGCCTTTTTTGTCGTGCTTCAGACTACCCTCTCCGGCATAACCTCTTTGCCCTTTGGGTCGTTTATCCTGCTGATGCTTCCCATCCATTTTGCCATAGGAGTCGTAGAGGGCATCGCGACGGCTCTCGTTGTCATATACGTCCGGGCCAGAATGCCGGAGGTTTTTGCCGAAAAGAGCCCCGCAGGCCGGATGAGCGACATGAGGCGCGCTGTGACGACCTTTGCGGTTCTTGCAATTATCGTAGGGGGATTTTTTGCCTGGTATGCCTCCTCATCTCCGGACGGCCTTGAATGGTCCCTCGAAGGCATCACCGGTTCAGCCGAATTGGAGGAGGGCGATACTTTCCTGCATGGGCTGGCCTCATCCATCCAGGAAAAAATCTCTCCCATGCCCGATTATTCGTTCAGGGACGCTGATTCCTCGGGTAACGCGGCAACAACGGTTGCCGGTTTGGTTGGAAGCCTTATTACGCTTCTTATCGCCTTTGCGCTGGGCAACATTTTGAGGAGCAGAAAAGAAAATACGTGAAGTTAAAGGATCTGTACAGGACCAATGCCTTTGAAAGCGGCGGGAAGGGCCATATCTCGCCCGCCGCCCTTTCAGCCGCGACGGTAATATATATTGTGACGGTGGCCTCATTTGGCCGATACCAGGTGATGAGGCTTCTGCCTTATGCGGCCTATCCTCTTTTTGTGGCCTCGCTTTTTGGAATCCCCGCGAAATCTCTTATCAGAAAAATTGTATCTATTTCCCCCTTCGTTCTGCTGATAGGCATCTGGAATCCTTTTTTCGACAGCGCCCGCACAGAGATCTTCGGATCAAACGTCTCAATGGGCTGGATCTCGTTTCTCGCCCTGGTCATAAAGTTTGGGCTGATAACCTCGGCGACCCTGACGATGATCTCCGCTGTGGGGTATGACAGGCTTTGCAGGTGTGCCGCAGCTGTAGGAGTCCCCGACGTTCTAGTCGTCCAGCTTTTTTTGCTGCATCGCTATATAAGGCTTTTGGTCGAAGAGGCACATAATGTGGTTAGGGCGAGGGTCTTCAGAGGTGGTAGAATAACTCTTGCGCATGCCGGCAACGTTTGCGGCCCTTTGCTGATCAGGTGCCTGAGACGCGGGGAGAGAGTGAGCGATGCATTGGCGTGCAGGGGGTTTGAAGGACGGTTTTGGCATGGAGGACAGATCTCTTTTCGCCCGAAAGATTGGATCTTTCTCCTTTTCTGGACGTTGTTTTTTATAGCGGGACGGCTGCTAGATTTACCTTCCCTCATAGGGGGCGCCGTAACAGGGTGGGTGTTTTGAAGGTTTTTGAAATCGACAAAATCTGTTATTCTTACCCGGACGGGACAGAGGCTCTTCGGAACGTTTCGTTTTGTCTAAATGAAGGTGAGACCCTTGGGCTTGTCGGAGCGAACGGATCCGGAAAATCGACCCTTTTGATGCTGATAATGGGCTGCCTTACGCCTTTGGACGGAGCGGTCCTGCATAGGGGGAGCCCTCTTCGGGGAGAGAAAATTAAAGAGATGAGGCGGGAGACCGGATTTCTGTTTCAGGATCCCGACGATCAGCTTTTTCTCCCTACAGTGGGGGAGGACGTCGCATTCGGTCCCAGGAACCTCGGTCTGGATGAAAGTGAGGTCACAGAGAGGGTGAGGGAGGCCCTTGAGGCTGCGGGGATGGCAGAAATGGCTGAAAAGGCGCCATGGAGGCTATCCGGAGGGGAGAAAACCCTGGCGGCTTTGGCGGGGCTCTTCGCGATGGAACCTAAGACCCTTCTCCTTGATGAACCCACGTCGGGGCTGGATCCCAGAAGCAGGCGCAGCGTGATGTCCGTGGTGAGGAACAAGCAAGTTACCTCAGTGATCGCGACCCACGACCTTGACATGGTTCTGGACATCTGTGACAGGGTGATCGTATTGAAGGACGGCGGGACAGTTCATGACGGACCTGTGCCTGGCGTGCTGACAGACGAAAAATTTATGCTTTCCTGCGGTCTCGAGCTGCCTCTTAGCTGCCGTACCGCTTGAGTGAGGAGATAAAAATGTTTTCATATATGTCGTATCCGCAAATTCCGCTTCCGGCCGTGAGCCTTATGTTGCCTCTCGCGGCTGCGGGGCTTCTTCTGCTTTTTTATATTTATAAAAAAATGGCCTGCTGGCTCAAAAAAAGTGATGTCGACTGCCGGATCAACATAAGGGCGCTGAAAGCCTTTTTTCTTCTGCTGCTCTCTCTGAACCTTTTCATAACGTGGTCTATATGGGCCAAAATGGGAAAGAAAGGTACGGAACTCTATGTATTGAGCGGCGGAGGGTGGTCTCAGACCCTTTCAGCGGACAGTCCGACCCTCATAAAAGCTGTCCTTCAGGTAGACGCCTTTGGGGCCATGTCTGCGTTTTTGATGGCCGCCGTCGCACTGATCGCCGGGCTTGCCGCGATGGCGGACAAAGATGACCCGTTAAGCCCCTCAAAGGCCGGTTTCTTTCTCGCGACCCTGGCGGGCATTCAGGGAATTTTCTATTCGGGCGGGATATTTTCTCTATTTGCCTTCATTTCCCTATCACAGGTGGGAGCGTCGGGGCTTTATCACGGGATCATAAGGTCCGGGGAGGAATTTAAAAAATTAATTTGGTACCATATTTCAAGGGTAGTTGCATTGCTGATGTTTTTGGTCGGCTCAATGCTACTTTATTATAGTTATAGGACAACCAATATAGCGATCCTTTCTACGATCATAAAACTTGGGACAAGGGAAAAATTTGCCTATGCGCTTTTGGTCTCACCACTCCTTTTCATGTTTATAAAATCTTCGTCTTACGTCACAGACGGCGCAAGGAGGGTCTTCTTTGCGATCAGGGCCCAGGCGGCGCTGTTTGTAGTTTTCAGGATAATTTTTTCTCTCTATGGCGCCAACCAGGGACTGGAGAAAATCTCCGATCTTTTTATCGTTCTCGGGTTTGCTGCCCTCTTGTTCTCGTTGATTTTGACGGCGGGGGAGAGGGATCCGATAAAATTTGCCGAGACGGTGGAGCTGTTTATGAAGGGCTTCCTTCTGGTCTCCATGGGTGTGAGCATCAGCGGCTCGTACGGCGCTCAGCAGGCAGCCGAGTATGGGTTCGGGGCGATAGAAAGCATGATGGCGCTCTGGATACTCTTCCTGCCGGCGTCGGCTGCCCTTTCTTTTGTCTGCTGCACGCTTAAGCGGCCTGCGGGAGGAGCAGAACTGTGGCAAAGGGGCGGACTGTACAGGGAGATGCCATTTTCGGCCTTAACATTCTTTTTTGCCGTTTGCGTTATAGCGGGGCTGCCTCCCTTTATCGGGTTTCCCGCAAAGCAATTTCTATTCAGGACTTCAAGCTACATTACGCCGCTTCTTACGATCCTGCTTTTGGTTTTTTCTCTGCTGATGCTTCTGATCTCGCTAAGGTATATTTCAGCAATAATGTTTGGAAGGGCTGCCGACAACGGCGGTTACGCGGGAAGTCATGACACACGTATCATTTTTCCGCTGTTGGTGCTTTTTGTTTTTCTCTTCTTCTCTACGGTCACTCCAAACC
This sequence comes from uncultured Synergistaceae bacterium, assembly GCA_964482015.1. Taxonomy (GTDB): domain Bacteria; phylum Synergistota; class Synergistia; order Synergistales; family Synergistaceae; genus Caenicola. The sequence goes on along the minus strand of CAYZYF010000030.1, from coordinate 13,456 downwards.
TTTTTATCAACTCCATGGTCTCTCCGTCCGTTTACTCTCTCTTAAACAAGGGGCAGCTGATAAACGCGATCCATCAGGGAGGAGGAGCTGAATGATGGCTACGCTTGAAACAGGGTTTTTTATTTGGAATTTTGCCGCCTGGCTAAAAGTTTTTGTTTTTTCCTCCTTCTTTTTCTGTTTGGCTGTTTTCATCATCAAAAAGAGGACCGGAGGCAGTCTGGCTGCGACCGGCAGCATCGGAGGCTTAACAGGGGAAGAGAGGGGTCGGTTTGAAGAGAAAATACGCAGCTTCAGGCTTCGTGTGATAAATCCGTGGTTTGACATGCCATACTCGCACCTGCTGACCATGTCTGTTCTTTTCCTACTTTTCCTGGCGGCTCTATTTTCCAAGTCGGGAGTGAAATAAAATGGCAAAAGGATTCCTGGATATTTTCGGTTATTTGTCCTCCTGGCTGCTGATGCTTTTGACCATTTGGGCGGCCTTGCTTGCCGAAGGCATTCATACTTATCTTTCCTCAAAAAAAATGCAAAGCAGAAGAGGAGCGGCTGTGACGATGATCCCGCTGAGGGACATATTCCGGTCTATGACCAGGCCGATAAGCCTCCCGGAAGATTCGGCCATTAGACTCTCCCTATACCTTCCTCCTCTTGCGCTGGCAGCCTTGGTCCCAATTTCCGCAAGCATACCCTATTTTTCCTTTGTTCCGCTTATGGAGAACGGCGGTGACCTCATGCAGATCCTTCAGTTCGCGATATTTTCCGAGACGCTCGCGATAATCTCCGTATATTCGCTCGGTACGGAGGGAAGCGCTATAACAGCCGAGAGGATGATGAAAGAGCTGGTCATGCTTATCGTCCCGATGTGTGCGGCCTTTGTCTCCATCGCGTTTTTTTATTCCGCAAGCGGGACCCAGGGAGATCCTTTCAGCCTTAACGTCTTCACTCAAGCCCTGCACACCTCGGCGTCGACACCGGCGGCACTCACAGGCACTATGATCTTTATTTTTGTGATCTTTAGCCAGATTCCGCACAGCAACGTCGGTTTTGGCTGTTTGCTGCTTGAGAATTGTGAGCTCCCCGATTTCAGCGGAGCGCCCAGGTCTATGCTTCAACTGTGGTCGATATTGAGGGCTTTTCTGGTAGTTGCACTTGTGACCCACATTTTTTATCCCTGGGGCTATTTCAAGACTCTGAATGCCGAAATCAGCATCTCGTGGTGGGCGCAGTCGCTGAACTTCGTATTATTCTGGCTTGTCGTGATACTTGTGAGGGTTTTTGGGATCACTCTCTGCTGGAAAATGATGTCTTTGCTTAAAAAGAGGTTCAGGAACGACAATTTTGAAACTTGGTTGTGTATAATATTAACTGTTGCGGCAACTTTGCTGGTAGTATATGAGGGTATTAAGATCTCGGTCGAGACAGCGGCTTTCTGATCGGCGCTGCGGCCATAGCACGGCTCAAAAATACCGCGGACGGATCTTGCTTAATGGTTGACGCGGCCATTTGGGTCATGTTTTCTTTTGTCTTGATTCTATGCGGCAGGCGGTTCCGTGCAGTTAAAGAACAGCGATGGGGGAGTTAAAGATGGCAGCAGAAGAAACACCAAAAAGCCTTAATTTTATCGAAGAAATCATTGTGAACGACCTTAAGAACGGTGTTGTGGAGAGCGTGATCACGCGCTTCCCTCCCGAACCCAACGGTTATCTGCATATAGGTCACGCTAAATCAATATGCCTTAATTTCGGGCTGGCTGAACAGTTTGGGGGCAGGTGCAACCTCCGCTTCGACGATACGAACCCCACAAAGGAAGAACAGGAGTACGTGGACTCGATAATGCATGATGTTAAGTGGCTCGGCTTTGAGTGGGCGGAACTTTGTTACGCATCCGACTATTTCGGCAGGTTCCATGGGTGGGCGATAGATCTCATCGAATCCGGCAAGGCCTATGTTGATGACCAGAGCGCCGAGGAGATCAGACAAAACAGGGGCACGCTGACCCAGCCAGGCAAGGATTCTCCCTTTCGTAACAGAAGCGTGGAAGAAAACCTCGATCTTTTTAAACGAATGACGGCGGGGGAGTTCGAAGAGGGTTCCAGGGTCCTGCGGGCCAAGATCGATATGACAAGCAGCAATCTCAACATGAGGGACCCGGTCATCTACAGGATACTGAAAAGGAGCCACCACAGGACCGGTGATGACTGGTGCGTATATCCGATGTACGACTTCGCGCACGGGTATGAGGACGCCATCGAGGGGGTCACTCATTCTATCTGTACGCTTGAGTTCCAGGATCACCGCCCGCTTTACGACTGGTTCATAGAGAACGTGGAAGTCCCCCATGTGCCGAGGCAGTACGAGTTCGCCCGCCTGAACCTCACCTACACGCTGATGAGCAAGAGGAGGCTCCTTGAGCTTGTATCTTCCGGTATCGTCTCCGGATGGGACGACCCCAGGATGCCCACAATAAGCGGTTTCAGGAGAAGGGGATACACCCCGTCATCGATCAGGCGTTTCTGCAAAGATATAGGCGTCGCAAAGTCCGACAGCATGGTAGAGGTCGAGTTCCTCCAGCATTGCCTTAGGGAGGAGCTTAATAAGACCGCTCAAAGGGGAATGGCTGTTCTGCGTCCCCTGAAGGTCGTCCTTGAAAACTGGCCTGATGGTTTTGTCGATGAGCTTACCGCCGAGAATAACCCCGAGGACGAAAATGCCGGATACAGGAAGGTTCGAATAGGCAAAGAGATCTTCATCGAGAGGGAGGACTTCATGGAGGAGCCGGTAAAAGGCTTTTTCAGGCTCTCGCCCGGCAGGGAGGTCCGCTTGAAGTACGCCTACATAATTAAATGCACAGAAGTTGTTAAGGATGAACAGGGAGAGATCTCCGAGCTTCGCTGCACCGTTGATATGGAGAGCAGGGGCGGAGAGGCTCCGGACGGCCGGAAGATCAGAGGGACCCTCCATTGGGCCTGGGCGGGAGAGGCGGTAAAGGCAAAGGTAAATCTTTACGGGCATCTCTTCACCTTGAGAAACATGGGCGACATGGAGGAAGGAAAGGATTACCATGATTACCTTGATCCGCTTTCGCTTGTCGTCGTAGAGGACGCCCTTGTCGAGCCCATGCTTGCTGAAGCGGCCCCGTTGGACAAGTATCAGTTTATGCGGCATGGGTACTTCAGCGCAGACTATGGGACGACCCGCGAAAAACCTATATTCAACATGACCGTTCCTCTCAAAGATTCCTGGGGCAAACAGCAAAAACGGTAGCACATAAAAGATTCCGGGGGAGTGCCTCCCTACTGAACCAAAACCTTCCGCCTGCAATGTGCCTTGACACCGGCGGCTGCCGTAAAAAGTTTATCGTATCGCCCACACTGTTCGCCCTTTAACGGAAGTGTGGGCATCTTTTCAAAATTTTAGAATGATCAGCATATCGGAGGTTCCTGAAAATGTCGAATGATATCCGCGTAAGATTTGCGCCAAGCCCTACCGGCTCGCTCCACATAGGAGGAGCGCACACGGCGCTCTTTAACTGGCTTTACGCACGAAATACCGGAGGAACGTTTGTCCTTCGGATTGAGGACACGGATAAAGAGAGATCCACAAGGGAATATGAACAGACCATCATGGACGGAATGAGATGGCTCGGCCTAGATTGGGATGAGGGGCCGGACAGGCCCGGTCCCTATGGGCCCTACAGGCAGTCTGAGCGTATGGAGACCTACACGAAATATGCCGAGCAGCTCTTGGATGCAGGCTTGGCCTACAAAGAGGACGGGGCGGTACTTTTCAGGGTCCCGTCGGGAGAGAGGGTAGCTTTCGATGACGCCGTATATGGGCGCATCGAGGTCATGAGCGAAAACTCCTCCGTCAACCAGGACGGCACGATAAAGGATATCGTTATATTAAAGAGAGACGGCATGCCCACCTATAACTATGCGGTCGTTATCGACGATCGGACAATGGGCATCAATATGGTCATAAGGGGAGAGGACCATATAATCAACACGCCCAAACAGCTGCTGATCTATCGTGCTCTCGGCTTTGAGGTCCCTAGATTTGCCCATCTTCCCATGATACTGGGAAAGGACAAGAAAAAGCTCTCCAAGAGGCAGGGCGCCACGAGCGTCTTTGAGTATGGCGACCTGGGGTATCTTCCCGACGGGGTCTTCAACTTCCTCGCGCTTTTGGGATGGTCGCCGAAGAACGGGCAGGAGATATTCACAAGAGAAGAGGCCGTGGAGCTCTTTGACCTCTCATCAGTGATCAAAAGGCCAGCCGTGCTGGATATCGACAAATTGAACCACATTAATCAGGAACAGATGAAGATAATGGATCCCCATAAGCTCCTTGAGACTATAAAGCCGATATGGAGCGAACAGGGGCTGGATTTCAAGGGCTTCAGCGACGACTATCTGGCCTCATCGCTGACGGCGATGGGGGGGAGGGGGCAGACTACGCTCCAGCTTGCCGAATACAGCGACTACTTTATCAGCTTTGACTCTGTGAAAGCCAGGTACAAGGCCGACGATATCAAAGAAGAGCGGCGCCCGGTCCTTAAAAAATTCTACGGTGAACTGCTGGAGATCGCCGATTTCACCCCGGGCGGCATGGAGGCTTTTACAAGGGCTTGGACCGAGGCAAACGGCAGCACTATGAAAGAAGTCGCGCTCCCGCTCAGGTGGGCCCTCACCGGACGCAAGGTCAGCCCCGGTGTTTTCGAGGTGGCGGCACAGCTGGGACGAAAGGAGTGCCTGCGAAGGCTATCCTACTATGACCTTGTTTAGCTGCTGAGGAGGCGGCAAATATGACAAAAAAACTGCTTCTCATTGACGGACACGGATTAGCATTCAGGGGCTTCTACGCCCTTCCGGAGACCCTTACGGCATCGGACGGGACTCCTACCAACGCGATAGTCGGCTTCACAACTATGCTGCTGAACGGGCTTGACAAGTGGAAGCCCGACAGGATAGGGCTCTTTTTTGACCCCAAGGGGCCGACGAGAAGACATGAGATCTTCAAGGAATATAAAGAGGGAAGAAAACCTACCCCCGAAAATTTCAAAAAACAGCTTCCCTTAATAATTGAAATAAGCGGAGCCATGGGTATTCCCGTATTTATAAGGGATGGGGTCGAAGCGGACGATTACATAATTTCCACAGCGCAGAGGGCCTCGGACGAAGGCTGGGATGTCAGTATATTCTCAGCGGACAAAGACCTTTTTCAAATAATCAACGGCAATATAAAGATAATCCGCCCATCCAGAGGGGTGAGCGATTTTAAGATCTACGACAAAGGATCTTTTGTGGAGGAGTACGGCTTTGAGCCGGGGGCAATGGCCGACTATCTTGCGCTTGTGGGCGATGCGGTCGACAATATTCCGGGCGTACCGGGGATAGGCGACAAGACGGCCAAGGACCTTATAGGCAAATTCGGATCTCTCGAGGGCGTCTTTAAAAACCTTGATGAGGTGGCTAAAGGCAGGAGGGCGAAGCTTGAGGAAAATTCCTCGCTTGCCTACGCCAGCAGGGATCTTATTATTCCGCAGGAGACAGAAACCGTCCCTTTGGACGAATTGGTGATGGGTGAGCCCGACAGGGAACTGCTGACGGACCTTTGTACGACACTAAGCCTCAGAAGGCTTCTTGAGAGGCTCTTCCCGGAGGAGAAAAGCGAGGGCCGTCCTCAGAAGGCTGCGCTCCCGACAGCCCCGGCTCCAAAGGAGAGGCTGCCGTTCGGGATCGAGGTTCAGGTCCGCAGGTCTTCGGATGGAGGCAGAGTCCCGTACGGTGAGCTTCTTAAGGTAAAGGAGCTCGCTCTGGCGCCTGCCGGGGGAGAGGGGAAGGTGTTCTCTCTCTCCGACAGGGAGGGCCGGACTGCCGATGTTGATCTCGATGAGGCAAAAGAGGCGGAGGATTGGGAGAAGTGGTGCGGAGTCGGCACCCTTACGCTCTTTGGCTACAGGGAGCTGCTTTCGGAGTTTGAGATGGCACTGCCACCGCACGGCAGGATCAGGGACGTCGAAGCGGCGCACTACCTCCTCCATCCCGACAGGGGAGGGGCCTCGATAGAGAAGACCCTGGGGCGCAAACTCCCGCAGGGGAGAGAGCTCGCTGCCGAACTTTTTGCCCTCTGGGAGGCCTTTGAACCTGATATAAAAAAGCTGGGTCTTGAGAAATTAATGGCTGAGCTTGATGTTCCTCTCTCTAAAGCGCTGGCAAACCTCAAGAGGAACGGAATTTTTGCGGACATTGAAAAACTGGATTCGATGGAGAAAGATCTTGAAAAAACGATATCCGAGAGAGAAAGAGAGATAGAGGCGTTGGTGGGTGAGAGCATTAACCTTAATTCACCAAAGCAGGTCGGATGGCTTTTATTCGAGCACCTCCACCTGCCGCCCATCAAAAAAACACGGACGGGCTACTCGACCGACATGAGCGTCCTGGAGGAGCTGGCGCGTCTCCCTGAGCCGCTTTGTGACGTTCCGAACAAAATCATAGCCTACAGGGAAGAGGCCAAAATATTATCGGGCTTTGTGAACCCCTTTCTCGCCGACGCCATTAAGGGCGGCGGTTTTATCCACTCAACTTTTGACCACCTTTCGACCGGGACGGGCCGCCTCTCAAGCAGAGACCCAAATGTCCAGAATATGCCCGTTTTCGGCAAGTGGGCCACGCGCTTCAGGGATTGCTTTATCCCTTCGGCGCCCGGGGCTATCTTCGTCGCGGCAGACTACTCGCAGATCGAACTGAGGGTCCTCGCCCACCTCTCCGGTGAAGAGATGCTTATCAATGCTTTCGCCGAAGGGCGTGACGTCCACATGGAGACGGCGTCGTGGGTCTTCGACCTCCCGCCCGCCGAGATCACGCCCGAGCAGAGGCGCTTTGCAAAGGTGGTAAACTTCGGGCTGCTTTACGGGATGGGCGCGCATGGGCTCGCTCAGCGTCTTGGCATCTCCAGGCCCCAGGCTGCATCGATGGTCGACAGGTATTTCAGCGTACTTCCTAATGTTAAGGTATATCTCGACGAGGCGGTCAAAGAGGCTAAGAGAGCCGGCTATACGCGCTCAATATTCGGCCGTATAAGGCCGCTTGCCGAAGTTGCGACCACGGTGGGAAGGGGCAACAACCCGATTGACAGGGTCGCCGTAAATACCCCTATACAGAGCGCCGCCTCTGATATTGCCAAGATCGCTGTCATGCGTCTCGACGGGGTCATAGGCGAGGAATTTAAGGGGGCCAAAACGATACTGCAGATCCACGACTCTATCGTCTGCGAGTGTCCGGAGGATGATGCGGAGAGGCTCGAAAAAAGGCTCGTTGAGGTCATGGAAGGAGTAGAGGCGCTGAGTGTGCCGCTTCGGGCGGAGCCCAAAAGAGGGTATTCATTGAGCGCGGTATAGAGATGAGAACCGCCCCTGCGGAACTAATTTCCCCGGAAGGCCGGGGATAACGGGATCGCGCTTTGGCGGCGGGTATTTTTCGCTTGCGTCTTTTTTATACCTGCAATATAATGTGCAGTTGTATGTTAGATGTACAAGACCATCTGGAGGTGCTACGAGTTGAAAAAAGATATACACCCTAAATATGAGCCCTGCAATGTGACATGTGCCTGCGGCAATACATTCGAGACCAGATCTACTAAAGGGGATTTGAGAGTTTCCATATGTAATGCCTGCCATCCCTTCTACACGGGAAAGAAGGGCCGCGTCATCGAAGCGGGACGCCTCGAGAAGTTCCGGCAGAAGTACGCCGGGATGGATTACGGGCAGAAGAACGTAAAAGAAGGCACGGAAGAATAGCCGGACCTACGAGGGGAGCGGAGAGCTCCCCTCTTTATCTCTGAAACAACGGCCGCTCCCGATCTGAACGAAGAGTGACCCGCGGAGCCGTGCCGACCGAAAGGAGGCCATCTCCTTGCCGATAGGAGTTATCTTGCTTGCCGGCACAGAAAACGCCGCCAAAGTCGTTGCAGCGGCTGCCAAGATATGCTACAGCCCATCCGGAGCAGTTGACATACTAGAAGGACTTGATGAAAAAAAGACGGTATCTTTTTTGAAAATGCTCAGGGAATCCGGGCATCTTTCGCCTTTTGAGCATGCTTCCTTTACGTTTGCCATAGAAGGCGTCAGCAGAGTTGCAACGCACCAGCTGGTCAGGCACAGGCTGGCGAGCTATTCGCAGCAGAGCCAAAGATATGTCTCCATGGATGAACAGGCCTGCATCGTGCCGGATTCTGTGCTTAAAAACAAAAAAGCTCTCTCTCTCTTCGAAAGCCAGGCGGAGTCAGCGTGGCAATGCTACAGGGAACTTGCCGCACTGGGGATCCCTAAGGAGGACGCCCGATTTATCCTGCCGCATGGGACGGAGACAAAGCTGGTCATGACCATGAACGCGCGGGAACTGCACCACTTTTTCTCATTGAGGCTGTGCAAAAGATCACAGTGGGAGATCAGGGAATTGGCGCGCAAAATGCTGATATTGGTAAGGGAAGCAGCCTATGAGCTCTTTGAGACCGCAGGCCCGTCCTGCGTGACCGAGGGGGTCTGCGGCGAAGCCCATCCCTGCGGAGAGCCATACTTGAACGTGGAAGCGATGCTCTCCGAATGAGGACCTTTGCACTAGCGCTGAAACTCTCCCTCTTTGCCGCCTGCTCTCTCCCCGAAAGGATCCCGGTAGGAGGACAGGCCGTTATCGAGGGGGTACTTATGAAGGGGCCGGAACACTGGGGGCTTGCGATAAGAGAGCCGTCCGGCCTGATTTGGAAAAAAGCCTGGTTCGGTTCCCTGTGGCTAAAGCAGAGCATTTGGAAGTATCCTGTTATCCGCGGTTTTGCCACGATGATAGAGATGATGAGGGTGGGGATGAGAGCGCTCTCGCTTTCCGCCGAGATAAGCCTCGGGGAAGAGGAGAAGATATCCCCGTTGGAAATGGCGGGGGCAATAGCCGTGGCGATATTTGCCGTGGGCGGGCTTTTTGTGGCTCTTCCCATGATCTCATCCGAATACATTGCGTCCGCCCTTTCGCTCTCCCACATGTCCAAAAATGTCACGGAAGGGATCGTCCGCGGGATCATTTTCGTAGGCTATGTTGCCCTGATAGGCCTCTGGAAGGATATACAGCGGGTCTTTGAGTATCATGGGGCAGAGCATAAAACCATCAACGCATACGAGGCGGGGGCGGACCTGGACCCCGAGACCGTCGCCAAATACTCCAGGATACACAGGAGGTGCGGCACCTCATTCTTGCTTGTGGTCATTTTTGTAAGCATAATAATTTTCTCCGCCATAGGGGGCGGATCCATCTTTTGGAGGATCGGCAGCAGGATCGTCCTGCTGCCGCTGGTAATAGGGATCTCCTATGAATTTATCAGGGGAGCCTCAAACTCCGAAACGTGGGGAAAATACTGTATAATGCCGGCTCTTTCGCTGCAATATATTACAACGAGAGAGCCCGGACCGGACCAGATAGAGATAGCACTGGCTGCGCTCGGACTTGCGCTGGACCCGGAGCGTCCGACGGAGGAGAGTCCGTAGATCTCCCGTTGATTAGCCGTCGGCACGATCGATCTACAGCCGGCTACCATATTTATATTTTTCTGCAGGTGGTGTTACCTTAGATGGAATTGACCGAAAAACTTAAGGAAATAGAGAAAAGCTACAAAGAGATCGAGGAACGTATGGCTGATCCCGATGTTGCCAATGATCCGCGCGAGATGCAGACGCTGGGCAAAAAACATGTCGAGCTTGCCCCGGTCGTCGGGGCCTTCATGGAGTATGAATCGGTACTTAAAGGGATGGAAGAGGCCAAGGAGATGATCTCCTCGGAGGACAAAGAGATGGCCGAACTTGCCGGGGAAGAGCTGGAGATACTTGAGACGCGTGCGGAAGAGCTGGAAAAAGAGATCCAGGTGCTTTTGCTTCCCAAGGACCTCAACGATGACAGAAGCGTCATCATAGAGATCAGGGGCGGAGCCGGCGGGGACGAGGCCGCTCTCTTCGCCGCAGATCTTTTTCGCATGTACACCAGGTTTGCCGAGCGCGAGAGGTGGAGAACCGAGATCATCTCTATGAGCGAGACAGGAATCGGCGGGTACAAAGAGGCGGTATTCAGGATAGACGGTGTCGGCGCCTACAGCAAGCTGAAGTTCGAGAGCGGCGTGCACCGGGTGCAGCGCGTGCCCGAGACGGAGGCGAGCGGCAGGATACACACCTCTACCGCTACCGTGGCTGTTTTGCCCGAGGCCCAGGATGTCGATATTGACGTCAGGACCGAGGATCTCAAGGTGGACACCTATCGCGCGAGCGGAGCCGGAGGGCAGCACGTAAATATGACGGATTCGGCCGTAAGGATCACGCATATGCCTACCGGCATAGTCGTGACCTGCCAGGACGAGAGATCCCAGATAAAAAACAGGATAAAGGCAATAAACTTCCTGAAGACTAAGCTCTACGATGCGGAATTACAGAGGCAAAACGCAGAGATGGCCGCCGAGAGAAAGGGGCAGGTCGGAACGGGAGACCGTTCGGAACGCATCAGGACCTACAATTACCCGCAAAACAGGATCTCCGACCACAGGATAAACCTGACCCTTTATAAGCTGGACCAGATCCTTGACGGCGATATCTACGAGCTCATAAAGGAGCTCTCCGAAGCCGACCAGGCGGAGAAGCTTAAAGCCCTGGCCCTCTAAGGGTGGCTGAATTGCGCCTGTCCGAAATTCGTGCTTGGTGCATCAAAAAGCTCTCTGACGCGGAAATAGAGAGGCCCCGCTACGTCTCGGACCTTATCCTCTCCGCAGTGCTCGGCATCGAAAGGGCCCTGCTTCCGATAAAAGAGGAGCTGGAAATAACAGCCTCCCAATATGAGAAAATTTATGGAATGATCGAAGAGAGAGAGAGGAGAATGCCTCTCTCTTATATTCTGGGCGAAGCGGAATTTTACGGAAGGGTATTTTCTGTGGGTGAAGGTTGCCTTATACCGAGACCGGAGACGGAGCTTCTCGTTGAAAAAATATTGGATATCACAAAGGGCGCCTCAAGGTTCGCCGATTGGTGCACGGGGAGCGGCTGCATAGGCATAACGCTTTTGCTAGAGAACGAGGACCTTTGCGGGTACGGGATAGATTCAAGCGAAGCCGCTCTAGATTGGGCAGTTTTAAATACTAAAAAATACGGCCTTTCCGATCGGTTTATGCTGATAAAAAATTCAGATCCAGGAAATTGCGATATCGGGCCGGGATCGCTTGATTTTATCGCGGCGAATCCGCCCTACATACCCTCCTCGCAGCTCGCCGGCCTGATGTCCGACGTCAAAGACTACGAGCCCTTGGACGCCCTTGATGGGGGCGCGGACGGAACGGATCTTTACAGGCTGTTCTTCAGCAAATTGCCCCGTTTTTTAAAGGAGGGCGGGGTCCTTGCGTTTGAGACGGGAGGCGATGAGCAGGCCCGCGTCCTTATTGAAGCGGCGCCGCCTGAGCTTGTCCTTTTAGATAGGATCTATGATTATAACGGCCTGTTAAGACATTTGGCGTGGAAAAAAAGAGGTCGATAGTATAGAATCCGTTAGGTTAAACAAGCATTCTGACATTTTTGCACAAAGGAGCGTTTTTAATGGAAAAGAGAGAACTTGTGATAGTCGGAGCGGGTCCGGCGGGGTTGACCTCTGCCATTTACGGCAGACGTGCCGGACTTGATGTGCTGTTGCTGGAAAGAGGCATGCCGGGAGGTCAGATAAACACGACCGACGAAATAGAAAACTGGCCGGGGGTCATCCACTCCACGGGCGGCGATCTGGGAGCCTCTCTCAGGAAACATGCCGAGCACTTCAAGGCGGAGTTCAAGGACTGCACGGTCAAGGCGATAAAGATCCGGGACGGAGCTAAGGTAGTTGTCACTGATGAGGGCGAGATCGAAGCCGAAGCTATAATTCTGGCCACGGGAGCAAGCTTTCGCAAGCTTGGCTGCAAAGGCGAGGCGGAATTTACCGGCGGCGGCGTGAGCTACTGCGCCGTATGCGACGGGGCATTCTTCGAGGACGAGACGATAGCCGTGATCGGCGGGGGAAATGTGGCTGTAGAAGAGGCCGTTTATCTGACCCGTTTTGCCTCTAAAGTCTACATAATCCACCGGCGCGACGAATTTCGGGCCGACAGGCTGGCGGTCGAGCAGGCCCTTGCCAACCCGAGGATCGAGCCGGTCTGGAATTCCGTAGTGGAATCAATAGAGGGCGATGGGCTAGTTGACAAACTGGTGCTCAAGAACGTTAAGACCGGAGAAATTTCCGATCTTCCCGTTGCAGGGGTATTTGTATTCGTCGGTACCGAGCCGAACGTCTCATACCTTGATCAGGAGGACGCCCCGATAAAGCAGACAAAGGGCGGCTGGATAGATACCAACGACAAGATGGAAACTTCTGTCGAGGGAATCTTCGCGGCAGGAGACATCCGTGACAAATACCTGCGCCAGGTGGTCACAGCAGCAGGCGACGGTGCCGTTGCAGCGATGGCCGCATACTCCTACATCACGGAGCAGCTGCATCTGCGCTCAGTCCTTATCGAGCCGGACCACGTGGTCGCGCTGATCACCTCAAGCATCGACCAAAAACAGATCGATCTGCAGGTCGCCGCAGAGAAATTCGCCGGTGAAAGCGGAACGAAAATCGCGCTGATAGACGGCTACAGGAACGCAAGGATGGTGGAAAAACTCGGCATAAAAGAGCTGCCGGCCCTGATGGAGCTGAAAAAAGGCGAAATAGTGCGCCAAACAAAGCCGGAAAATCTGGAGTCGGTAAAGGAGTTTGTGAAGGGGTAGGAGCTTTGCGGTGGTGAAACTGCAGGACTTCGTCCTGCGTGAAGCGATTGTGAAGCAATGGGGTAAAACATGGTGAAACTGCAGGACTTCGTCCTGCGTGAAGCAATGGTGAAGCGATGGTGAAGCGATGGTGAAACGGTTGTAAAGGCGGAGAATCATAAATCTAAAAAAAAGCCACCGCTGGCCGCCCCTATCGGGTTGTCTTCACGACTGTTTGACCACTGTTTGACGATCGTTTGACTATTGTTTGAGCGATAGCTTTAGCGGTCGTAAAAACGGCGGCGAGGATCTTGCCGCGGGGAATTCGCAGGCGTTTCCCGAGTGCCCCCATTTTCCGATAGAGGCATTCGGGAAAGACGAGCGGGGCTGGGTCCTTTATTCCCAGTGTGTGGTTCTTGGGTCGTTTTTAACGACAGCCCAGCCATCGCTTCACCATCGTTTCACAGCAATAGCATATTGCTGCTTCACTATTGTAAATCCGCCCTTACAACGGCTTCACCACCGTTTCACAGCGATAGAATATCGCTGTTTCACCATGTTTCTACCCCCCGCTCAGCCGCCTTTGACCTTGCCCTTTCGCCCTCACAACGGCTTCACCACCGTTTCACAGCGATAGCATATCGCTGTTTCACCATGTTTCTACCC
>CAYZYF010000029.1:1249-18562 GCA_964482015.1 uncultured Synergistaceae bacterium | reverse complement strand
TTAGTGAATTTTAACAGATTACAGCAACCATTAGCGTCTCTATTGCTCCGTCCCCCGAGAATGCGCGCCCTTGTCGCCGAGGACATAGCTCAATCGGCGACTTTCTTCAAGCTGCCTCTTCTGCCTGACATTACATGGGGAAAAACGAACACGGCCGCATACGGACTAGGCACCCTGGCTGTGCATATGCTCTATGTCGAAGACAACCATAGCCATGTTGTGTGCATGATCACCGACTCGTTCCAGGTTACTGAGTATATCTATGAACACAACTCCCGCTCCGGGGCTGCACCCTCCCGCATTAAGCCTTGCGATGTGCCTTGCCCTGAGTGTTTTTTCCATATAGTCTATTTTGTCCTCAAGGTCAAGCACTTCACGCGCTATCTTGGGATTTTCCTCCTCAAGAGCCTGCACACTTTTCGCTACGGCTGAAACCGCAAGGTCGAACATCTCCTTGCATTCTTCAAGAGCTTTTGGAGAAAATTTTAGTTTGTGATCCTGCAGGAATTGGTACATTTCAACTAGGTTCGTGGCGTGATCCCCAATCCTCTCAATATCACCGACACCACTGATACAGGAGTTGAGAAGCATGGAAAGATCAGGGGAAAGTCCTGTCTGTCCGACTTCTGTCCCGTACCTGACGATATCATGCGTTATTTCGTTTACATTCCTCTCCATCCTGTAGATCTCGGCAACGAGTTTCTCGTCATCGGAGAGAAACATCGTCCTGCATCCCTCGATCATTCTGAGGGCGGAAATGCCGAGGCGTATCATCTCCTTACGCACAGCATCAACGGCGGCAGCCCTTGATGCCGTGATAAGTGTCGGGTTGAGAAAAAGAGGACCAAGGACTTTCTCTTCTTTATCTCCCGGTATCAATTTTCTGATGAATTTTGCATATTGTGAAACAAAGGGGAGAAACATGAGGGCAATAATAACATTGAAGATGGTGTGTGCGTTGGCAAGCTGTCGGGATACATCGGAGGAAGTATGCTCAATAAAAGAAGTGTACATAGGCAGGGTCGCCATAATAACCATCGTTCCCAGCACTTTGATCAATACGTGCGATGCAGCTGCCTGTTTTGCCGACCGGTTCGCCCCGAGAGACGCGAGTACGGCGGTAATTGTAGTTCCGATGTTGTCTCCGAGGATGATAGCTATAGCGGTCTGAAGCGGAACTATCCCCTGCGCTGCCACCGCCATTGTCAGCCCCACAGTAGCGGAGCTCGACTGAACAAGCAGCGTAATAACAAGGCCCGAAAGAAAAGCTAGTAAAATGTGGTCCCCGAATACCGTGATCAAATCAGGCCTTTGTTTTAAAAATGCCATCGGCGCCTGCATCATCTCCATTCCGATAAACAAGAGACCGAAACCGACTAACCCCACTCCAACTTGCTTATTTTTCTTTTTTTTGCAGAGGACACAAAGAGCCGCGCCAATAACAGCCAAAAAATAAGCCACATTTGTGATTTTAAATGCGATCAGCTGTGCTGTAACGGTCGTACCAATATTCGCGCCTAGGATAACTCCGATGGCTTGGGTCAAACTCATGAATCCAACGTCAACGAAGCTAACGACCATCACAGTAGTCGCACTGCTGCTTTGCAGAATGCTTGTGACGGCAGTTCCCAAAAGCAACCCTTTAAGCGGTGTCCCAGTAAGCGAGCCTATAAGCTTTCTGAGCCTATCACCCGCAATTATCTGCAAAGACTCGCCCATTATGATTATTCCATAGATAAGGATACCGACCCCCGCGAATATCTGCAACAACGAAGTGATAGACATTATCTCTCTCCCCGGATATCGGCGGGCATTATGCCTCGCCTAAGCATTTTTTATTCAATGTAGGTTATCAGCGGCACAATCACCGGATAACTGCGGGAAGCTTTGCCGAAGACGTCCCGGATCCTTTTTCTTATTTCCGTGGGCAGGGTCTCCTTCTTTGCACCGGGAGTCCGGGAAAATTGCTCCAGCCCCAGCCTCACAGCATTTTCAAGCTCTCGGAAGGTGCTTCCGTCCTCCGTAGAAAAAACGCTTCCCCTCGTCTGTATTTGTATTGGAGCTGTAAGTTTGTACGAGGAATCAAGTGTGACTGAAATTGCCACTATCCCATTTTCAGAAAGTTCTCTTCTTTCCCTGAGCAGGCTGCCTTCAAACTCACCAAGCGCGATGCCATCTACTAGAACCGCTCCCGCCTGAACACTCTCCTCCGCCGAGGCGGAAGATCTGCTTTTAAACTTCAGCACATCCCCATTTTGGAGGACAAAGACATTTCGCGACGGTACTCCCATTTCCCTGGCCAGCTGCGCATGGCGCACAAGGTGCCTGTACTCGCCGTGGATCGGCATAAAAAATCTTGGTTTGAGTACGCTCAGCATTATAGTCAGTTCGTCCTTCGCCGCATGCCCCGAAACGTGTATTTTTTCATCACGCTCGTAAATGACCTCGCAGCCGCAGGCGAAAAGCCTATTGACCGTGTGGCTGACTAGTTTCTCGTTGCCGGGTATCGGTGTTGCTGAAATTATTACAAGATCCTTGTCACCGAGCCTGACCATCCTATGTGTTCCTCTGCTCATAAGGACAAGCCCGGAAAAAGGTTCGCCCTGGCTGCCAGTTGTTAGTACCACAAGCCTGTTCGGCGACATCCGTTCTGCATCTTGAGACGTTATTATGAGGTCATCCGGCACATCTATGTACCCTAAATCTCGAGCAAGATCGACGTTGTTGATCATGCTCCTTCCGACCAGTACGACCTTACGATTAAAACGCCCGGCAACGTTGAAAACCTGCTGAGCCCTGTGGAGATTACTGGCGAATGTTGCGATTACGATCCTTTTGTCCTTATAAAGTCTGAAAAGGCGCTCAAACGTCTGACCCACCGTTTTCTCCGAGGGGGTAATCCCCTCTTTCTCGATATTTGTGGAGTCTGAAAGCATGAGCAGCACCCCTTCTTTCCCAAGAGATGCGAAAGAGCTGTAGTCAGTGCCTATGCCATCGATAGGTGTAGGGTCAAGTTTAAAGTCTCCGGTGTGGACTATCATTCCAAGCGGGGTATGGATAGAAAGAGCGAGCGAATCAGGAATTGAGTGACAAACGGAAATAAATTCCACCGTAAAGGCCCCCGCCTCTACGATATCTCCGGGACACACCTCCCTGTACTTGGGCTTGTATCTGTTCCTGGCGTCCTCCATCTTGTTCCCTATAAGTCCAGCCGTAAGCCTGGAGCAGTAAAGCGGGACATCCAGCCGCGAGAGAACGAAGGGCAGCGCTCCGATGTGATCCTCGTGGCCGTGTGTTATGAATATTCCAATTATCTTGTCTTTATTTTCCAGCAGGTACTGAACATCGGGGATCACGAAATCTATCCCCAACATGTCATCCTCAGGAAACTTCAGTCCGCAATCAACGACGATGATATCATCGTCGTACCTGAAGACCGTAAGGTTCTTGCCGATCTCCCCAAGACCTCCCAGGGGTATTACGCTAAGCACTCCCTTGTTGGGCCTATTTCTCTTTTTTGACTTTTCTCTATTTTTTACAATGGGCATAAAAAAACAATTCCCCCTCAGCATACAATCGTACCACTTAAAGCGCCTGATAGCCATAGGTCTTTAAATATTCTCAACACTTTACCAAACACCACAATACATCACCCATATAGCCAATCTATCCTTCCACAACCCCTCCAGTAAAGCATCAGAAAGCCAACAGCGGCTTGACAAGCCCGAAATATCAGATATAATTTTCACTTGTCATGTCAGGGGTTTCCGCTGACGGAGCGGGTTATTTTGGGGTATGGTGCAACGGCAGCACGCCTGACTCTGGATCAGGTAATCTAGGTTCAAATCCTGGTACCCCAGCCATATCATCAGTGATGTGGTCCCTTCGTCTAGGGGCCTAGGACGGCGGGTTCTCAGCCCGTTAACAGGGGTTCGAATCCCCTAGGGACTGCCAAATAAGGGTGCGGGCCGGGACTTTGATCCCGGCCCGCACCCTTTATTTCGACTCGACCCATTTATCTGTTCACCACGATATTTTCTGCTTCCAGATACTCTGATAAGGTCTCGATGAGATCCTTCTCCTGTTCAGGTTGGAATGTATAGGGCCATGCGGGCATATTCCCGTGGAATATGGCATAGATCTTCCTGCCTTTGTTCAGTATTATCTTTGCGTCATCCACACTCTCCCAGGGCACACGCCTGATCGTCTTTTGCCCCCAGAAAGAAACTTCTTTTGAAAGCCCTCTTTCGTCAATGTACATTTTTCGTTCATAGCCGGCAATATATATCATCATCGCCCCTACAAAGAGGGGGATCAGGACGGTTTTCATGCTCCCTCCCGATATAAAGCTGCTCATGCCCAACCCGGCGAAAAGTATCCCGACTACCGTCGAGACCAGCTTCAGCCATATGGGGAGCTTTGCTCCTGAGACCCCGTGCAGAGATCCGGCCATTTGCCTAATTAGCGGCCTGGGGGGCAGGTATGCCACCCAAATTTACGAGTGCATCCTCATTGATCTTAACCTCGAACTTCGACTCAAGGTTTTTCAGCTCTTTCTCAAGATACTCTCTCTGAAGTCCCTGCGCTGCTCTCTCTGCCGATTCTTCAAAGGTCAGCTCCCTTCCCTGGCGACGTTCCGTAACCTCAATAATATGCCAGCCGTAGTCACTTTTGACAGGGCCAACGAGGGAACCGGGCGATGCGGATTCTATGGCATCCTCCACCGGCTGTACCGTCATCCCCTTCTCAACCCAACCGAGATCGCCGCCCTTTTGAGCGGAGTTGGGGTCCCGGCTGTATTCTGCGGCCACCTTGGCAAAATCCTTAGTCCTGTATACCTCCATCGCGGCGCTCAGCGCATCCCCTTCGGTCTGTGCAAGGATGTGCCTTGTATGATATGCGGGAGCCTCATAGAATTCTTCCCTGTGAGTATCATAATACCCTCTTACCGCTTTTTCGCTCATGTCCCATTTGGATGCGTTTTGTTCGAAGTAAGCCTGAGTCAGTATCTGCATCGTCTGCCACTTGATACGGAACGCGATATCGGGGCGAGCCTCCATGCCCCTTGCTTTTGCGGCTTCAGCGAATAGAAGTGCGTGCGACATCTGCTCTACCACTTCTTTTCTTTCGGAAAGCGACGATTGGGAGAGCATGAGCCCCACCATCATCTGATTTCCGCCTGCGGTGGTCGCCATCAGTTCCAAAACCTCTTTTTCGTCAAGCGATGATGTTCCAACGGTAAGCACCGGTCCATCGGCGGCGAAGGCCGCGGATGCTAAAAACAGAAAAAGCAGTGACGGAACAAAAAACAACTTCATCATTCTCTTGGGTGACATTACAAAACCCCTCCCGGATCATTCTACTGATTATTTGAACAACAGAGCAAATGCTACCATAAAAAACAAGAAACCGAGAGGATAAAAATGCATATCACCCCTCGGTTAGTCTGATACCATATTATTTTTCTTTTTTTTCGAACTTCAGCTCTCCGTCGGCAACCGTTACCGTTATCGTGTCCCCCGGAATGGCTGTCCCCTCCAACATAAGGTTGGAGAGCGAGTCCTCAACCATTTTTTGTATCGCCCTTCGGAGTGGCCTAGCGCCAAACTTTGGATCATATCCACGCTCTAGCAGAAGCTTTTTAACGCTTTCATCAGTTTCAAGCGTAATGCCGCAGTCCAAAGCTCTGGCCTTGACCTCTCTCATCATTATATCCACTATTTTAAGCAGTTCTTCTTTGCCTAGCGGACCGAAAACCAGCATTTCATCGATCCTGTTGAGGAATTCAGGTCTGAAGATCCTCTTCGCTTCTTCCAGCACCGTGGTTTTCATTTTGGCAGTATCTATGTCCCCAACAAACCCTTCGGCTTCACCGAACCCAAGACTTCTGGATCTCATTGCCTCACTCAGCCCTATATTGCTCGTCATAATTATCACCGAGTTCCTGAAGTCGGTCAGATGCCCTTGACCGTCTGTAAGCCTCCCATCCTCAATAACCTGTAGAAGCATATTGAAAACATCCGGATGGGCCTTCTCGATTTCATCAAAAAGCACCACCGAATAGGGCCTGCGCCTTATGGCCTCGGTAAGTTTGCCGCCCTCTTCAAAACCGATATAGCCGGGAGGCGCTCCTATCAGTTTTGCCGCTTCATGGCGCTCCATGTATTCACTCATGTCGAGCCTTATCATCGCGTCATCGCTTCCGAACATAAATTCGGCCAGTGAACGCGCAAGTTCGGTCTTCCCCACTCCGGTCGGTCCGAGGAACATAAAACTTCCTACCGGGCGCTTCGGGTCTTTCATCCCGCTTCTGGATCTTCTTATTGCCCTGGCGACTGATTGGAGCGCTTCATCCTGGCCGACGAGCCTGTGTTTTATCTCTTCTTCCATTCTCAGCAGCCTGCGGCTTTCCTCTTCGGTAAGCTGAGTTACCGGTATCCCGGTCCATTCTGATACCACTATAGCGATGTCTTCGGCACTTACATCAGGAGTATACTGGTTTCTTGATTCCGTCCAGTTCTTGCGCCACTCAGCTATCTGCACAATCAGGGCCTTCTCCTGATCTCGCAGGTCAGCCGCTTTTTCAAACTCCTGAGAGCCTACTGCAGCCTCTTTTTCCCTGCGAATATCCACAACTCCCCTCTCGAGCACCTTAAGATCTTCCGGTACCTCAAGTGTCTGGATCCTTGCTCTTGCTGACGCTTCATCTATAAGGTCGATCGCCTTGTCCGGCAGAAATCTATCAGTAATATAGCGGAGCGAGAGTCTGGCCGCCGCCTCTATCGCATCATCCGTGATCTTGACCCTGTGGTGGGCTTCGTAGGCATCCCTAAGTCCGGCAAGTATTTTTACGGTATCCTCTTCCGTAGGCTCCTCTACATGTACCGGCTGGAAACGTCTTTCGAGTGCAGCGTCTTTTTCTATGTACTTTCTGTATTCGGAGATGGTCGTCGCGCCTATTACCTGAAACTCTCCCCTAGAGAGGCTGGGCTTAATTATGTTGGCGGCATCGACCGCACCCTCCGCGCCGCCGGCCCCAACAAGGGTGTGTATCTCATCTATGAAAAGGATAACTTTTTTGACTTCCCTAACTTCCTTAACGATCCTGCGCATCCGTTCTTCGAACTCACCCCGGTACTTTGTACCGGCAACCAAGTTGGCAACGTTAAGCTGCATTACCCTCTTGTCTTTGAGAATCTCCGGTATCTCTCCGGATACGATCCTCTGGGCCAGACCCTCGGCTATTGCAGTCTTTCCCACACCCGGTTCACCGATAAGCACCGGGTTGTTTTTGGTTCTTCTGGACAATATTTGAACGACCCTCTGTATCTCTTTGTCCCTTCCTATTACCGGATCAAGCTCACTGTTTCGTGCCATCTGGGTAAGGTCAATGCCAATCTGGTCCAGTGTAGGAGTCCTGCTCGGCTGGCTGCCTTCACTCCTTTGAGGGCGCTCTCTCTCCTCGGATCTGCCTGAGCGGGCCGGTTCACCGCCCATTGTGCTTCTGACCATTGCGCGCACTCTGGCGAGGTCCATGCCGTGGGAGGCCAGGAGTTGTGCCGCCATACCTTCACCCTCGGCAAGAATGCCAATCAGGATGTGCTCCGTGCCGATATAGTTGACCCCCATTTTTCTGGCTTCCCTCATAGAGAGGTCTATGACCAGCTTCGCCCTTGGGCTGGAAGGCAGATCCACCGGTTCAGACCTCGGACTGCCGGTCCCGACCAAGCTTTCGATCTCAGCTTTAAGCACCTCCGGATGAAGCTCATAATTTGTAAGGATCTGCGTAACTATGCCGTCGGCATCGTCAAGCAGACCCAAGAGTATGTGTTCTGTCCCAATCACTTCATGTCCAAGGCGTAAAGCCTCCCTGTGTGCAAGCTGGAATACCTTTTTGCCTCTTTCAGTGAAATTTTGCCACATCAAGACTCACTCTTCTTCCTTTTTTTCTCCGCCCTCTTCAAGATCCTTTATCTGATCCCTTATCTCGGCGGCAAGCTCGTAGTTTTCGGTGCAAACGGCATCTGACATCCTCTCTTTTAACAGTGTCAGCTCGTCTTTCGGTGCCGATTTAGCCGGCATGCTCTCTGCACAAGGCACCTTTTCAGCGCACTTATCCTCAAACGGGTCATACATGGAAAACGAAATAGGACCTCCGCAATGAGGACATTTCAAATC
This sequence comes from uncultured Synergistaceae bacterium, assembly GCA_964482015.1. Lineage (GTDB taxonomy): Bacteria > Synergistota > Synergistia > Synergistales > Synergistaceae > Caenicola. Next base: position 10,384 of record CAYZYF010000029.1, on the reverse strand, counting down.
GCTCTCCTCCTGCGAATCAATCCCGGACACGACGGGGAGGATCAAATCCCTGAGAGCCTCCTGAAGGTCCATGATCCCTTCAAGTGAAAAGGTCATCTTCATCATCTTCGCAGCTTCATCAAACGGCACCACTTCTTGTGCACATTCTCTGCAAAGTCGGCTCACTACACGTTTTCCATTAGCTACTCTCATGAGATGAATTTCCGCTTTTTTCAAACCGCAGCGTTCGCACAACATAACTACCACCTCATCCAAGCGCAAGGCTTGTAAGAATTTTTTTCAAAAGTTCCGCTCGCATCAGGTCTCTGCGATAGGGAGAGAGGTCAAAAAGAGTTCTTCCGGTGTCCTCCTGATTGCGGAGCGCCACCTCTATGATCAGGCGCTCCCTGAGAGATACCACGTCCCTGTTTTGCAGGTTGACCAACAACCTTCTGGATTCCTGTTCCGATATCGCGTTGCCTACCAGATCTGACAAATGCAGGACTTTTTCATCGCAATTATCGAATGTAAGCTGGATAACCTTTATATAGCCATGGCCTCCTCTCTGGCTTTCGACCAGAAATCCGTTTTCCGGGGCGAACCGACTTCTCAGAACATAGTTGATCTGGCTGGGTACGCAGCCAAATCTCTCGGCCAGATCCTTTCTCCTGAGGGAAACCTCTCCCTCTTCAGTCTCTTCCAAAAGCCCGGCTATGTATTCTTCGATTATTCTAGTGAGGCTTGATGAAGGCAGAGCCATTTGCGTCACTCCATTTCTTTAAACTGGCATGATTATATAATCATGGTCAGTATAAGTCAACGATCCTGGGCCACAATAAGCGATATCCGCAACAAGGGACTGTGAAAGATGTTCCGAAGAATTAAAAATGACAATGTTTTGCAAGGCGCACAAGGCGAATAAAAAACAATTCAAGTTTGGCTGCATCCGAGGCCGGTCAGCTTTTGATCCGGCTCTCTTTTCCTTCGGCAAGCCTTTTAAAGTTGCTTTTATGACGCCACGCGGAAAGTGCCGCGAGGAAGAGTGATGCAATATAGTATGGGCGTGACATACCGAAAATCGGCATGAGGAACGCCGAGGCAAACAGTGCGGAAACAGACGCCACACAGACATATCTTGTTGTTTTAAGCACAGCATACCAAATTACTCCGCCAATAATGGCCGGAAGAGGATTAAAAAAGTCAAAAAAGCCGAGGACTCCGAAGGTCGTGGCGACCCCTTTGCCTCCCTGCCACCCCAGCCACACAGGGTAGTTATGCCCCAAGACAGCAAAGACTCCGGTAAGGGCAAGGATCGTATCGCCGTCGGTAAAAAAAGAGGCCAAAAGGACTGCGAGCCCGCCTTTAAGCATATCAAAGATCGCCACGCCAACCGCCCATTTTTTACCGAGCACCCGTCCCGCATTGGTGGCTCCGATATTGCCGGAACCAAAATCCCTAATGTCCGACCCCTTAATCATCCTGACGGCAAGATAGCCGGTCGGGCATGATCCGGCGATATACCCAAAAAGCAGCCAAAAGACGGACATTGAAACACCTGCTTCCATAAAACTTTTCCAAGATCAAAAAAACGCCATCCCGTATTTACGGAACGGCGCTGACCACCGGCATAAGCTTATCTCTTAAGTGCAGTCACGACGTCATTGGTTATATCGATGCCACCGTAATATACAAGTCCCTTGTTAAGTACGATAGTGATGCCTTTTGTCTTGGCGACCTTTGCAATCGTCTCGTTTATTTCCTTAAGGATCGGATTCATCAGCTTAGACTCTTCTTCTCTCATTTCAAGCTGAAGGCTCTGGACAATATTGGCCTTTTTCTTTTCGTCGGTCTCTTTGTCGAAAGCTGCCTTCGCTGCCTCAGATTTCTTCTTGCCTATCGCTTCGATCTGCTGCTGAGCCTGCTTAAACTTCGGGAATTGCTGCAGGACCGCCATCTCATCCACAAACCCTACCTTCTCCTCTGCCGCGAAAGCCACGGTATATACAGAGAACACAGCAACCACTGCTGCAAGTATCACTGCTATTTTCTTCATGCGGTGTAACCTCCTGTGATTTCCTCTCTTCTTGAGCACACGGAGGATTTTATATCCTGCCGTATATATTGTCCAGTTCATTTTACCATGCTCCGTCTGTTTTTATGCTCGCGGAGAAGGCATCTTGCTCCGTTTCCGATAAGATCTGCCCTTCCGGCCATAAGCAAGGCTTTCCGTACAAGTCCCGCGTTCTCCGGCATCCAGTACTGCATAAGAGCACGCTGCATTTTACGCTCCTCCTGCTCCCTGGGAACAAATACTTTCTCTCCTGTCAACGGGTCGATCCCGGTATAGAACATGCAAGTCGATACCGTCCCGGGGGTCGGGGTAAAATCCTGTACCTGCTCGGGGCGCAAACCGCTGTCCCTGATAAATTCTGCTAATTCAACTGCCTCTTTGAGTCCCGATCCGGGGTGAGATGACATAAAGTAAGGCACGAGAAATTGCCTCAAGTTGAGCTCTTTGTTCTTTTTCCTGTAAGAGTCAATGAAATCTGAGGTTACATCCTTCGGTACCTTCCTCATTCTTTTCAGTACGGCCGGACTCGCGTGTTCAGGGGCGATCTTAAGCTGGCCGCTTATGTGGTACCGGCAGAGCTCATCGAGAAAATCATTTGTTTTATCTGCGGCGATGTAATCGTACCTCAGCCCGGATCGGATAAAAACCTTTTTGATCCCCGGGATCTCTCTGAGTTTTCTCAAAAGGGTGATATATCTTGAATGATCTGCTTGAAGCTTTTTACACGGCGCCGGATAAAGGCAATTCCTATCTGTACATGCTCCTTTCTCTTCCTGACCTCCGCATGAGGGGATCATAAAGTTTGCGGTAGGGCCTCCGACATCATGAATATACCCCTTGAAATCAGCGGCTTTTTTGTATTGTTTCGCCTCTTTGATAATAGAATCATCGCTTCTTGTCTGTATTATCCTCCCTTGGTGCATGGCTATGGAACAGAATGAGCATTCGCCGAAGCATCCCCTGTGAGTTGTTATGCTAAATCGTACTTCGTCGAGGGCCGGCACTCCGCCAGCGGAGTTATATGAAGGGTGTGGGGCCCTTGCGTAGGGCAATCCATATACTGCATCGAGTTCTTTTTCAGAAAGAGGTCTTGAGGGCCTGTTCTGTACAACGTGCCATGCGCCCTGGTCCTGTATCAACCTGCTTCCTCTTGCGTGATTCTGCTCAAGGTAAAATTTTTTAAAGGCCTTAGCAAAAACTTTTTTATCACTTTTAACCTCTTCGAATGAGGGCAGGACAACAGCATCCGCGGCTTTGCCCGGATCGTGGGTTTTCCAGCAGGTTCCCGGAATATCTCTCATTTCACTTACATTCCGTCCCTCACCCAGCTGAAGGGCGATCTCAGCAACGGGAAGCTCGCCCATGCCAAAAACTAAAAGATCCGCTCTGCTGTCTGCAAGTATCGATCTTCTGACGCTATCAGACCAGAAATCATAATGAGCCATTCTGCGAAGACTTGCTTCTATTCCCCCTATGATCAGCGGAATGTCTTGCCAGAGCTCCCTCACTCTGTTGCAATATACCAAAGTTGCTCTGTCCGGCCGCAAGCCCGCGATGCCTCCCGGCGAATATGGGTCATTCCGCCTCTTCTTACCGGAGGCAGTGTAGTGGCTGAGCATAGAATCAAGGTTTCCCGCGCTTACCATTACACCGAGCCGGGGTTTGCCCATCCTATTAAAATCAGATGTGTCGCGCCAATCGGGCTGCGCCGATATGCCAACGCGCCAGCCGAGGCTTTCGAGCAGCCTGGAAATTATCGCATGACCGAAACTTGGGTGGTCGACGTAAGCATCGCCGCTTATTACAAGAAAGTCGAGTTCTCCCCATCCGAGGGCATCCATCTCCTCTCTTCTTGTCGGCAAAAATCTTCCGTTTGGTGCTCTATCCCTATTTTTTTCATTGCCCATCCGTTATCTCCTCGCAAACTTTTAGCCTCTGGATCACAATATAAAATTTATGTCCGATCGTTTGATAGTGCCTCGGTAATAGTGCCCCTTTTTGTTCGTAATATTCTGTAATCTTCTACTCCAAGGCAGTCCTAAACGGATGACATCTCCTAAAGTGGTGGTAAGATTGTCCATAAAACGTTACGGAGGGCTTAATACAGAATATGGACGAGACTTTTTTTTATCCCAACAATTTCATTCGCTTTCTAGGGACGGGCGGCGCAAGGTTCACAATGCTAAAGCAACTCAGAAAGACAGGCGGCTTATGGTTTTCATACGGCGGCCTAAACGGACTGATAGACCCCGGCCCGGGTTCACTGTACCATATTTCCGCTGCAGTTCCCAGATTGGACCCCCATGATCTAAGAGCCATACTTCTTACCCATAGACATCTCGACCACAGTACCGACCTAAATGTAACGGCGGAAGCTATGACCGGGGGCGGTTTTGAAAAACAAGGCTCTCTGCTTTTGCCGGAAGATTCCGCTTCGGGGCCCAACCCCATACTGCTTAAGTACATGGCACAGAAGGTAGGCAAGGTGGTCATAGTAAGTGACGGTATACCCAGGGACATCGGAATGGGTGTCTCCGTAGAGCCGGTAGCCCACATCCACCACGGAGTTGACTGTTTCGGATACATTTTCCGCAAAAAAGGGCTGAGGACATGGGGTGTGATCAGTGACACAAGGCCTCTCGACCACCTTGCCGAAAGATATCGCGATTGCTCGCTCATAACACTGAACGTGACCTTTCCGAACAAAAAACCCCGGCTCGACCACATGTCCGTCGAAGACGCAGGGGAGCTGCTGGAGAAACTGCACCCCGAACTGGCCCTCATTACCCATATGGGGGTAATAATGATAGAGGCGGGACCGGATAAATTCGCGAAAATGATCTCTACCGATCAAACAAGGGTCGTCGCAGGAGAGGACGGAATGGTCGTTAACCTTGACACGCTGGAAGTCTACAGGGAGATTCCGGCAGCTGTTCCGGCAAGCGTTTTTCGTATAGTCAGATAGTAATATAAAGCCGTACAGAGATAATTACAGTTATAAGTATGTTCATCCGTATCGAATATATTTCCTCGGCCCAGGCTCTTTTCATATCAAAAGGCCTTTGTCCGGATGACCGTTCCGGTCTCCCCTTTCTCGGGAAAGGCAAAAGAGAGGGAACCTTCTCCTTGTAGAGCCGATACTCGTCGCCGAATTTCTCTGCCAAAAAATCTTCTTCCGCCGGGATTACCGTCAGGCAATAGAGAAGAATAAACGCTGCAGCAAAGACTGCGACCCATTGCCATCCAACCATAATCGTCCAGCCAAGGCCCATTATGAAATTACCCGCATAAAGCGGGTTTCTGATCCATTCATAAGGCCCCCACGTAACAAGCTCCGGCGCCCCTATAGTCTCTGTCCGATACTTCGGAATATAGCCGGCGGCCCAGAACCTCAGAGATTGTCCTGCAAGCACTATGAGCAATCCAAAGACAAAGCGCCCTGCGCCGAACCGACTGGGAAAGGCCAGCGCTGCTGCAGCAAAAAAAGCCCACAATAGTCCGCGGCATTTAAACGCCGCACTGCTGATCTTTTTGTTTATCAACATCTTCTAATCTTTTTGCCTCTTCTTTCATGACCTTTTCAGCGCCGCACCACCCCAGAGACCTGATGGCTACAGCGGTCCCAAGTGCTATTCCGGTGTATTCGGAGATGAGTCTCCATGCCACTGCCATCACGCCCGCCAGGTTCCACGGCACAAAAAGACCAAAGACCGCCGCAGCTCCGCCCTCTGCCGCTCCGCTGCCTCCAAGGGTAGGAACGAAATAGAGAAGGAAGAGGAGCAGGGACTCAGCCAACATACACTGCATATACTCAACATGAAACCCTGCGGCCATTATAAGACAGGGCATGATCGAAAGATATACCCATAGGTGCACGACCGCGGTCAGGATCGAAAGCAGAAACCAGTACCTGCCTGTAGACTGGAAAAGCCTTATGTTAGTACTATAGTTGTCGATCTCCTTGTTGGCCCACCTTGCCGCTCTCAGAAGCAATCTGGGCTTGAGGACACCCATTCTTTTCATTCTGACCAAAAAACCGTTGCTCCACCTTTTAATGAGCTGCGGCCTTACTATACTGACGACCAACAAAAAGGAGGCTATCGTGATGAATATCAATACGTATACGACGAACCATTTAAGCATCACATGCTTTTGAATGAAGTCCGACTCTGAGACTATTGAGAATGGGATGATCAGGGAAAGTATAAAAAGGATCTGCAGTGTTCGTACAAGGGTGATAGCCACCGATTTGCCTACCGAAACCCCGTTCTTATAGAGAAGATATATCTGAAATGGGCCTCCCCCGCTCTGCATAGGAGTGATGGCACTTCCAAAATAGTTGATCCAAACTACTGATATAGTCTGTCTGAAGGATAGGTATTCTCCGGCAGCCCTTGCGAGGAAAATAAACTTGCAGGCATCAAGGAACCAACCCAGCACGACCAGCAACACAGCTAAAGAGAGCAGTGTCGGATCCGTATTTTCAAGTACGTCGAATGTAGCAGAATCGATGCTCAGAAAAAGAACGCTGACGATTGAAAGAATGACTATACAAATGAAAATAGTAAAGCTTTTTCTGACTGTCAAAGTCCATCCTCCTTTTGAATGCCACGGATGAGGGATGGGGAATTCACTGCAAAATTATTTAACGCATACTACCATAAGAAAACCGCTTTGTCGTGAGCTTTGACATATTCGAATCATCTACCGGGCATGAAAAAATCTTCGGGCAGAAGGGGAAGGCCTTCTTTCCAAGCCAAGGCCGCCGCTTTAGTACGGTCAGTGATCTCTAGCTTCTTGAGTATACTGCTGATGTGATTTTTAACCGTTTTCTCCGAAAGGAATATCTTGTTTGATATCTCCTTATTGGTCATACCATGAGCAGCCCAATAAAGAACCTCCCTCTCCCTGTGCGTGATATCAGAAAGGGGATCGTATGCCGAAATTCCGGTCAAATCAGGAACTTTCAGTCTTTCGATGATCCCCGGGCTGACATAGCGCTCTCCGTCAGCTACAAAGCGCAGTGCTCTGAGAAACTCCGGGATGTCACTGCTTTGTTTTATAGCTCCTACCGGATCAGAGCCGTTAAGCAGGTCTAGAAGCCCTGCGCCGCCCTCTTTGACTATGAAAAGAAAGCCTATGTTCCTGACGATACGCTTGAGTTCTTTAGCCGTCTCCAGCATTGTCAGATCGGGCAGGACTTCACCTATGACAGCAACATCCGGTGCCAGCTCTATACAGCTTCTGAGCGCCGACACGCCAGCATCCGAAGCGGAGAGCACATTTATTTCCTGCTCTTTTTCCAGTATCGCTTTTAGTGCCTCAACGAAGAGGTTATTTCCGTCCGCGATTACGATCCTTATCTTTTTCATACCAACAGCTCCGTTTGTGATAGGATAAATGGCGCACAGTTTAAACGGCAGGGAGGTCTGTCCGCTGAAAGAAGATTTTGTTGAAATGTACCCCATATCACAGAAAATAATGCGCTTCGTCGGAGAAGCCATCGCTGATTATAACATGATAGAAGAGGACGATAGAATAATGATCGGCCTTTCTGGCGGCAAGGACAGCCTTCTCCTCTCTCTGGCGCTCGCCGCACTGAGGCGCAGAAGTCCGGTCAAGTTCGACCTGTCGGCATGTATTATCGATCAGACCGGCGGATCCATGGACGCATCGAAACTTGAGAAGTTTATGGAAATATTGGGTATTCCGCTCCGTCGCATCGACCATCCGACATACAAAATCATGGAGGACAGGGACGAAAGATCACCATGCAGCCTGTGTGCCAACTTGAGGCGCGGCATTCTTGCCGGCCTGGCGAAAGAAGGCGGAGCCAATGTGTTGGCGCTCGGACACCACAAAGATGACGCCGCGGAGACCGTTCTGCTCAATCTTTTCTACGGCGGCAGGTTCAAATGCTGGCAGCCCAGCATTTTTATGAGCAGGAGTGGCTTAAGGGTGATAAGACCACTCGCTTATCTGGAGGAAAGAAGGATATCCCTTGAAACAGAGAGGCTGAAATTGCCTGTGACCACTGCATGCTGTCCCTACGGCGAGGAGTCAAAAAGACGGGCGGTCAAAAATATCCTCAAGGAAATAGAGAAAGAGGCTCCCGAGATAAAGAGCAACATCATCCACGCTTTAAAAAACGTGAAAGAAAATGAGCACTGGTAGAACATCAATTCCTCAGGCCCTCTTTTTGGCCAATCCTATAATATCCTCAAGCCTGGTGCATCCGTAAAGATCAATGTAAGTTCCCAGATCTTCACTTATCTCTTTTCCTATGTTCATGTTTTTAAAAAACGCCGTTCCTATTTCAACGGCGGACGCACCTGCAAGCATCATAGCCGCACAGTCTGAAGCACTGCTGACCCCCCCGCATCCGATGACCGGTATGTCCGTAGCTTCGCTTATCTGCCATACCAGGCGCAGTGCCAAAGGAAAGATGGCCGGGCCCGAGAGTCCCGCTACCACTCGGTCAAATGCAGGCCTGCCCTTTTCCATATCCATCCCCATTCCGAGCCAGGTGTTGGCGGCGACTATGGCATCTGCCCCCTCCGTCTCTATGGCACGGGCAACTTCCACAGGATATTGTGTCTGGGGAGTCATCTTTACCCAAAGCTCGCCCTTCCATGCACTCCTCGCAGCCCTTACCGCCTCTGCCGCGCTCGAGGGATTCATGCCCCACATCATTCCGTCACCGTCAACATTAGGACATGATATATTCAGCTCGACTGCGGCGAGCCCGTCGATCTTCGAAAGTTTATCAAGCGTTCGGGACGTATCTTCGGCACTTTCCATGACGACATTTGCTATAGCAGGAACAGGAGAAATTTTTATCAGTTCCGAATGGCTGCTTACAAATCCATCTACCCCTGTATTCTGAAGCCCTATGCTGTTTAGCATTCCCGCCGGGGTCTCCCACAGCCTTATACCTCTGTTCCCGGTCCGCGGCAAAAAACTTATGGCCTTTGTGCAAATGGCGCCGATGCCCTCAAGTCTATCTCCCCTCCAAAAATCTTCTTCATAAGGCCAGACTCCGGAGGCAGTAATGACAGGGGACTCCAGCTCTGTCTTCCCAACCT
>CAYZYF010000029.1:0-1149 GCA_964482015.1 uncultured Synergistaceae bacterium | reverse complement strand
GGCCAGACTCCGGAGGCAGTAATGACAGGGGACTCCAGCTCTGTCTTCCCAACCTTAATTTTAAAATCAGATCTCATCGTCCGTCACCTCATCCGACCTGAATAGAGAGCGGTCCGCACACAACCGTTTGGGTCCGTCCAGGGTCATAACCACGCACCCCATACACCCCCCGTAGCCGCATGCCATCCTTCTGTCAGGGGAAAAATAAAGGCTGTGTTTTTCGTCCTCATAATATCCCTTCAGCGCCTTAAGAAAACCTGCGGGGCCCGATGACCATACTATTCCATCATCACCGAGAGGTTTCGGCAGCAGGGAGAACATGCTGCTGCCCTCACCAAACGTGCCGTCGTCGGTGAAGACCCGTATCCCGGGCAAAAGCTTCGATACATGTCCTACAAATCTTTCGTATCCTTTGCCCGGTACCCCCCAAAATATGTCCGCGACCTTCTTCCTGTAAATTTTCGCGAAATAAGTATATGTTGCGATACCGACGCCCCCCGAAGCAATATAGATCCTTCCGTCGACCTGGGGGAGCGGAACCCCGAAAGGACCTCTCAGCCGCACTTTTTCTCCGATATTCATGCCGGTCATCATCTTCGTTCCTCTGCCGACTATAACATAACAGAGGGATATGTATCCCGTTTTAGGATCAGCGTCGGCGACAGCAAAGGGTCTTCCCAGAAACGGATCTGCGCTGCCCGACGGAAACACCATGGCAGAGGCTCCGGGAAGAGCTCCCTCAGCCAGCTCGGGACATTCGACCGTCATCCAATATGTTTTTTCCGACAGTGCATCATTCGAAACCACGCGTGCCTCAAAGTCGTCCGTCTTAGTGTTGTGGCAAGAGGCAAGAGTCATCGTTCGTCCTCCGTTAGATATATTATTTTTATCTCTGCATAAAACAAAGAATCCCAACGATTCTATCACCGGGGGCTGCATTAAGCCATATGCCGCCTTGCGGCCCGCGTGCGAAACAGGTTATAATTAAACGCGTGATAACATAATATATCAATATATTTCAATGCGGAAAGGGGAAATTTTAATGGCTTATTCAGAACCTTACGAGAAAATGGACAGCAAAACGCTCGACATTTCAAAAGCGATCACCAGCCTTCGGGAAGAGCTTGAAGCGGTAGACTGGTACAATCA
>CAYZYF010000028.1:0-18996 GCA_964482015.1 uncultured Synergistaceae bacterium | reverse complement strand
TTGATTATGTCTTATTTCGTCTGACGAAATCCTTCTATCTTCTGCTAATTCGTAATATGTTGATATATTAAAATAAAGTGAAAAAAATATTTTGATTGCATATATGTACAATATAACTAATAATTACTCTAATAAATTTAAAAAATGTATTGACACAAGTCATATGTCAGACATATCATTCCGATAGAGTTTCCGGAGGTGAAGGAATGTTTGATAAGTTAAGCGGTGAGAAAAAATCATCAAACATTATGAAGCAGATACTGGCGGCTATTGAGGACGGCAGGCTGAAAGTTTCCGATAAGCTTCCTAAGGAGACGGACCTTGCCAAGGAATTTGGGGTCAGCCGCTCCGTGGTCAGGGAGGCGATGTCAGGGCTTGTGACCATGGGGGTTATCGAGAGGATCCCGGGTAACGGCACCTATGTCAGGGAAGCGGAGAAGATATTCGAGTCGCACGTCAGCGGGACGGCTATTTTTTGGGAACACCTTGAAGAGATGGAGAAAGTCTCAGGCTCCTCCGACGCCTATATTACAAGACTGATAATCGAGCCCGTAATATGGGAGTATGCGACGGGCAGGCTGGAGGCCCCGGATCTGAGGCGGCTGAAATCTATATACAAAAAGATGGAAAAGGCTGTCGCTGAGAACGATCTTGAGCTCTACAGGGAGATGGATATAGATTTTCATCTTGCACTTGCAAAGTCATCAGGAAACAATGTCATGTACGAGATATTCAAAAGCGTGGTCGCGCTTACCGGCATGCAAAAATGGGACAAGGAAAAGATCTGGTCCGACAGAAGCCATTCTGTAGGGAGCAGCCTTCAGGATCATAAGGAACTTCTGGCTCTTCTTGAAAAGGGAGCGTCAAAGGAGGTACGGGACAAGGTCGAATCGCACCTTAAAGCTGCCTTTTGGGAGTATGGAAACACCAAATGACCTGTTTTTAAGCGGTTTGGGGAGGTAATAAAGTTGCCAAGAACGAAATGCCTGTATCTCAGAAACGGAAATGTCTGGACCGGGGATCCCGCCAATCCCTCCGCCGAATCGGTCATCATCTGCGGTGAAAAGATAGCGGCGGTAGGGAAAACATCACAGCTCGACGTACATCCATTTGCGGGGGATGCAGTCAGACACGAGCTTAACGGTGTAAGCGTTATCCCGGGCATGAGCGATTGTCACATCCATGTTCTCACCTGCGCCAAGATGATGCAATCGGTCGATATGTCGTCCGCAGGGTCTGTCGATGACGTTGTCGAAAAACTGCGGGAACGTGCCTCAACTGTCTCGCCTGAGACATGGATATATGGCACCATGCTTAATGAGAACAGCTGGGAAAGGCCGCTCCTGCCCACTGCTTCCGACCTTGACGGTGCCGGGATACTTAATCCGGTGATCATTCACAGGATATGCACCCACGCATCCTTGGCAAATTCCCGCGCTCTTGAGGTCGCCGGAATTGCCGAAACGGACTTGCCCGGGATCAGAAGGGACGAAGCTGGACGCCCGACGGGCGTACTCGTTGAAGGGGCTCAGCTGCCCGTATACGCCATCATGAAAAAAAGCCTCTACACCAAGGAGATGCTTTTAAACTGCCTTGATTCATATTTGAAACACGCAGCCTCCATGGGGCTGACCACCCTCCACTCATGCAGCGCCGCAAGCCTGGGCATGGAGGAGGAGCTGGGGCTCTATCAGACCCTTCACGAGGAGGGCAGGCTTCGCTGCCGCGTCTACAGCACTCACGACGAACTTTCCGTCCCGTCGATGGGAGGATCGATAGGCAGCGATTTCGTCAGATTCGAAGGTTTTAAGCTCTTTCTTGACGGCAGCCTGGGAGCCAGGACCGCGGCCCTTACTTTCCCCTACGCCGACGATCCGTCGACAAATGGAATGCTTATCCATCAGTTCGATGAGCTCACGGAAAAAATGTGCGAATCTGCTAGACGTGAGGATCACATCCTCGTACACGCCATCGGGGACAGGGCGATAGACCAGCTTCTCGACGCAATAGAAAAGGTCTGCGATATCTATCCGGCCCCGAAACATCCCTATCTTCTCAACCACATCGAGATACTTAGGCCCGACCAGATCGAACGGATGAAAAAACTTCCCGTGGCGTGCGTTATCCAGCCAACCTACGTTCCCTCTGACATAGATATGGTCCCGGCAAGGCTCGGGGATAAAGAAAAATATGCGTGCGTCTGGAAAGACATCGCGGATGCCGGGCTTATGATGTGCGGTTCGAGCGATGCCCCGATAGAGATGTCGGACCCTCTCTGCGGTATATGGGCGTTGGTCAACAGAACTAGCTATGACGGCCTCAGGGTCTGGCACCCCGAACAGAAGATCCCGCTCGGCATGGCTCTTGAAATATATACGGCCAACCCGGCCAGGGCACACTCGGCATGGGAGTGGAACGGAAGCATCACTCCCGGCAAAGCTGCCGACCTTGTTATATTTGACAGGGACCTGTTCGGGATCCCCGAGGCAGAGATCAAAGAGACGAAAGTCGACAAGACCATTGTTGGCGGGAAGCTTTCATGGGGATACATAAAAGATTGGGAGAGCCTGAGATAGGAGGATCTGCGTTGAGCAAATACAAAACGGGCATATTCAGCGTAGTAAATTATAGTGATACAGATATGGAAAGGGAGATATTGGATCCGGTTGATTCGGAAGTCCTTCATCTGAGGAGCATTGAGGAATTTGAGGAGGCTCTGCCCGAGATAGACGGACTGATATGTGACATTACGCCGATCACCGCGGAAAGGATATCCCGCATGGAAAAGTGCAGGATAGTGGTAAGGCACGGGATGGGAGCGGAGAACATCGATATTGATGCCGCCACCCAAAAAGGCATTATCGTCTGCAACGTGCCAAGGTTCAATCTGGAAGAGGTCTCAGACCACGCACTTGCGTGCGCCCTCTCGCTGATCCACAGGCTCCCTCACTATACGTGGAAGGTAACCAGGGAGAGGTCTTGGAAGCTTGAGGATTTTCCTCCTGCTGATCAGTTTGGAGAACTTACCATGGGCATACTCGGGTTTGGGCAAATCGGAAGGCTGCTCGCAAAAAAAGCCAAGCCCCTTTTCAAAAGGGTAATAGCCTACGATCCGTTCATGGACAGCGCACTGTGCGATGAGATGGGTATCACCGCCTTTGATGACATGGACGATATCTTCAGGCTGGCAGATGTAGTCAGCATACACGTTCCCCTGAACGATGAGACCCGTTATTTTGTGGACCTGGACAGGCTAAAAATGATGAAACCCCGCGCAAATATAATAAACACCTCCCGCGGCGGGCTGATAAACCTGGATGATCTCAGCTATGCGCTTAGGAAGGGGATCATTGCGGGAGCGGCGCTTGATGTAATAGAGGGAGAACCGGCGCCCGACATGACCCATCCTATATTCGACGAACCGGGCTGCATCATAACCCCGCACACGGCATGGTATTCAAATTCTTCACTAAAAAAACTGAGGAGCATTGCGGCCGAGGAAGTGAGAGACGTATACCTTGGCAGGCGTCCGGTCGGCCAGCTTAATATGAATTAGGAGGTGTATCAGCGGATGAATATCCATAAAAAAGGCAAAAGGATATCGCAGTGTTCTTTTGAGGGCGGGATCAGGGATATATTTGAAGCCGCGCTGGAACTGCAGTCACAGGGCAGGGAGGTTTATCACCTCGAAATAGGCGAACCCGACTTCGATTCTCCCGTGGAGGCCAGAGAAGCTTGTATCAGAGCCATTGAAGATGGGTTTACGCACTACACATCCATGAATGGGATCCCGGAGCTGCGGGAAGCGATAGCTGCGCATGAAGCCAAAAGGGGAGTGGCCTTAGACCCTAAGAACATAGTTGTTACATGCGGAGCGGAGGAAGCTCTTATGGCGCTCCTTCTTGGATTGCTGGACCCGGGCGACGAGGTCATACTGCTGACCCCATGCTTCTTATCATACAGGGAGCAATGCATCCTGGCCGGCGCGGTACCGGTGGAAGTCCCGGCGGACCTCGGGGAATATTACGGGCTCGACATAGACAGAATAGCCGCAGCGGTCACCGACAGGACGAGAATGATAATGATCAACTCGCCCAACAACCCCTCGGGGTGCGTTATCAGGAGATCTGACATGGACCGGCTGGTCAGCTATATTAAGGAAAAAGAGATATGGCTTCTGACCGATGAATGCTATTCGGCGATAATTTACGGCGAAGAACATGTAAGTCCGCTGACATATCCGGAGATAAAGGATCAAGTCCTTTACGTAAACTCTGTATCTAAAACATTTGCCATGACCGGCTGGAGGATCGGTTATGCGGCGGTCCCTCCCCAGGTACTGCCCTGTATTTCCAAAACACATCTGATGCTCACAAGCTGTGCCACATCCTTTGCTCAGCGCGGGGCCGCAGAGGCTTTTAAAAAGAGTGCCCGCTTTACGGAGGAGATGCGTGCGGAGTTCAGAGAAAGAAGGGATGTTGTCGTCGAGGCCCTGAAAAAATGTCCCGGAGCTGGTTTTCCGCATCCGAAAGGTGCTTTCTACGTCCTGCCTTCTGTGGAAAAACTTGGGATCGCGCCGCTTGATTTCGCACTTGGCCTGATGAACAGATACGGAGTCGCGGTCTGTCCGGGAGATGCTTTCGGCATAAAAAACAGGATCAGGATAGCTTACACCATAGAAACAAATAAAATACGCAAAGCGATGGAATACTTCACTGCCTATTACAACGAATGCCTGGATAATGTTTCGGGCGGACAATGAAATCGCAGATGACCGGCATCGCCGGTTTTCGAAAAAAGGAGGCGTTTTGTATGAAAAAGACATTATTGTTTGCGATCTGCGCGCTGATACTTCTTATTTCAGCCCAATCGGCCATGGCGGCCAAAGTCTATAGGATGAAGCTTCACACCGTGGGCTCAGAAACGCATCAGGCCCAGCAATCGCTGCTCGACTTCAAAAAATACGTTGAAGGTGAGACAAAGGGCGGAGTGCAGGTCACCCTTCACATCAACGCGGCTCTGGGAGGGGACAGGCAGGCCACGGAAGCCATGCAGCTCGGGACCCTGGAGTGCGGCATAATAGGCACCTCGACTCTGGCCACGTTCGCGCCCAGGTTCAACGTCTTTGACCTGCCTTTCGCCTTCAAGGATTTCGCAACGGCATATAAGGTCATCGACGGGCCTCTTGCGGAAAAACTTGCGGCAGATATCGAAAAGCAGGGCGTCAGGATAATAGGTTACGGAGTGAATGGGTTCAGGAACGTCAGTAACAATAAGCACCCAATCAAGGGCCCGGATGATATGAAGGGCATGAAGATCCGCTGCATGGAGAATCCCATACACATATCGACATTTAAAGCTATGGGAGCAAACCCGACACCGATGAGCTTCTCTGAACTCTACACGGCTCTTGCTCAGAAGACGGTCGATGGACAGGACAACCCCGTAGTGCTGACATTTTCGTCAAAATTCTACGAGGTGCAAAAGTACTACTCGCTTACCGGCCATATTTTCGCCGTTGCCCCTCTTGTAGTTTCCGAAAGTTTCTTTAAATCACTGCCGAAGGAATATCAGAAAGTAGTGCTTGATGCCGGTAAGCGCTACGAAGCGAGCGAGCGAAAAGCGACGGAGGAACAGGATGTCAAGATGCTCGAACAGCTCAAGGCTACGGGGATGAAAATCAACGGGCTCTCCGATGCGGAGAGAGCACAGTTCATTAAAGCTACTGAGCCGGTCTACGCGGAATTCGAGAAAGTAATAAGCAAAGAAATAATGGATGTAGTGCGTCAGAGCCAGAAATAAATATCCCGCTCAACGCAAAACGGGATCTGTCAACGAGGTGCGGAAATGCAACGATTAGGAGAACTTTACAACAGATTTGAAGAGAACCTGCTCTATGCATCCCTGGTGTTCTCGGTGGGCCTTATCTTTGTCCAGGTAGTGATGAGATATGTCTTTTCCAATTCACTCTCCTGGAGCGAAGAGGTAGCGCGCTACCTTTTTATATGGCAGACATGGATCGGCGCCGGCTACGCAGTAAGAAAGAAGAGGCACCTGAGGGTCGAAGTCCTTATTGACAGGTTCCATGGAAGATCCAGGGTCGTGATGGAACTTATAGTACTGGCCCTGTGGATATTCTTTGGCTGCTTTCTCATAGTCAAGGGATATCAGCTCACCAGCATGATATTCATGAGAGGGCAGATCTCCGCGGCACTTGGGATGCCTATGGCTGTGGCGTATGCCGCGGTTCCGGTCGGAAGCCTGTTGATGACCTTACGATTGACCCATCAGGCCTATCTGCTGCTTACCGGCAAAGAGACGGTCGGGCAGGGGGGATAAAATATGGATATAGCCCTTCTTATCACGCTTCTTTTCATATTTCTATCACTGAGCATCCCCATCGGGATCTCCCTCGGATTGGCCACTATGGTCACAATGCATTTCACGAGTACGATACCTGTGATCATGATCGCCCAGACCGCCTTTACCGGCATAGATTCATTTCCGTTGCTGGCGATACCGTTTTTCATGCTGGCGGGATCGCTTATGAGTTACGGGGGCATTTCTAAGAGAATAGTTGATTTTGCAGAGAGTCTGGTAGGGTTCATGGTTGGCGGGCTCGCCATGGTTACAGTCACGGCGTGCATGTTTTTTGCCGCAATATCCGGATCGGGACCTGCCACGGTCTCGGCGATCGGCTCTTTCATGATCCCCGAGATGAAAAGCAAGAACTACGGAGGCCCATTTGCAGCGGCCCTCACTGCGGCGGCGGGATCTATCGGGGTCATAATCCCTCCCTCCATCCCCTTCGTCATCTTTGCCGTTATATCGGGAGCCTCTGTCCTCGAGCTGTTCGTAGCCGGCATAATCCCGGGCATAATTATCGGGATAGCCCTGATGGTAGTTTCGTATTTCATAGCTAAAAAAAGAAACTATCCCAGAGCCGATCGAAATTACGGGTTTCGCGACATCGCAACGAGCTTTGTCAGGGCATTCTGGGCTCTGCTGGTTCCTGTGATCATTCTCGGGGGAATATACAGCGGCATTTTTACCCCCACTGAGGCTGCCGTGAGCGGCGTCGTATACGCTCTCTTTGTGGGTAAGTTCGTCTACAGGGAGCTTGACGCGACAACCATCAAGGCCGCGTTCACCGATGCCCTTGTGGTAAACGGCGCCACGACCTTTATGCTGGGACTCTCTCTGGCTTTCGCCACATACCTTACTATGGAGGAGATACCTATGAAGGTCGGAGAGTGGATAGTAAGCGTTTCAAGCACGCCCTGGGTTATCCTTCTGCTGATAAACATGATGCTTTTGCTGGTGGGATGTTTTGTGGACAATATATCCTCGATGATAATCCTGACTCCCATCTTTCTCCCTGTGATGAAATCCATCGGTATCGATCCCGTACACTTTGGGCTCTTCATGACCGTAGCGCTTGCGATAGGTTTCATAACCCCGCCGTATGGCGCCAACCTTTTTGTGGCCTCGGCAGTATCGGGGGAGAAGCTCGACAACATCTCAAGGAACATCTTTCCCTTTGTGGTGGCTATGACGCTCTGCCTCATTCTCTTCGTATACTTTCCTGTCCTCAGCATGGGATTGGTGGATCTGCTGATCAGGAGATAGGGATAATCGAGAGTTATACGCGCTGTTTTGTCAATCGTGCATTGATCAGGCAGAGACCGCCGACATTTTAGGTTTCTGCCTTTTCTGTGTATAATGCCCCTTGCGTGAAACATTAATATTAGTCTATTGTTGAGCGGCGATTTGTGATAAGTTATCTATGACGATAGAGAAACCAAGGAGGCTCGCTATGACTCTTTTAAAGGATAAAGAACTGCCCGTTTCAAAGTTAAGAAAGGTTGCTGACATAGGATCCTTAAACTTCAGGACGACCAGATCCGTAGATGCGCTCGAACGTCTTGTCGGGCAGGAGAGAGCTGTCCATGCGGTTAGCTTCGGCCTCTCCGTCCAGAGCAACGGATACAATATTTTTATAGTGGGTGAGCCGGGCAGCGGGAGGACCACATACGCGATGCAGGAGCTCAAAAGGCGTGCGGCGACTATGCCGGCCCCGGATGACTGGGTCTATGTCTACAACTTCGACGAGCCGGGGACTCCGCTCGCCGTCAGTCTTCCTGCCGGCATGGGCAAGGAACTCTCCAGGGATGCCGAGAACGCGGTGGAGGACTTAAAATCCGTCCTGGCCAAAGCTTTTGACAACAATGAATTTGAGGACAACAAGGCACAGCTGGTCAAATCCTTCCAGGAAGAGGTCAATAAATATATGGAGGAGCTTCGCAAATGGGCCGAAGAAAAACACTTCGCGATCAAGCGGACCCCCCAGGGATTTGTCAACCTTCCGATGATCATGGCGCCGCCCATAAAAGAGCAGGACGAAAAGGAATCGGCTGAGGAAAACGAGTCCGGATCTCTCAAAGAGTCGGGTGCCGAGCACAAGGCTCCGGTGCTGCGGGAGATGCAGCAGGAAGAATTTGAAAACCTCTCCGAAGAGGAACAGGAGAGGCTCCAGAAGGCGTCTGAAGAGATATCCCAAAAAACTCTTGAGATCCTCAGGATGATCAGGGAGAGGGAAAAAGACCTCAAAGAAAAAATAAAAGAACTTGAAGGTCAGATCTGCAGAAGCGCGATCAGCCCGATTATGTCCGAACTCAGGTCAAAATTTATCCCTAATGCAAAACTTGAGGAATGGTTCGAAGATTTCACCGAGGACATAGTCGCCAATTTCAATGCATTTCTCGCCGCCGCACGGGACGAGGCTGCCGAGGTCGATTTTACAAGGTACGAGGTCAACTCTTTTGTCTCAAACAATCCCAAAGAGGGGGCTCCCGTCATAAGGGAGACCAACCCGATCTACTACAACCTTGTCGGCAAAGTTGAATATGAGAGCCGGCAGGGGAATCTTTATACCGATTTCAGGAGGATAACGCCCGGTGCGATGCACAGGGCCAACGGAGGCTTCCTTCTGCTTGAGGCAGAAGAGCTGCTTAGGCAGTTTATGTCGTGGGACGCGCTGAAAAGAGTCCTCCGCTGCAGGGAGCTCTCCATTGAGAACCTTGGAGAACAGCTTGGTTACATTCCGGTCTCCTCGCTGAGACCGGAGGCGATTCCCATAGACATGAAGGTCGTAGTCGTGGGCACTCCTTACCTGTACTACCTGCTGAATATTTACGACCCTGAATTTCAGAAAATATTTAAGATAAAGGCCGACTTCGACCTTGAGATGAAAAGGACCGCCGATTCCGAAATGGAGATGGCCAAGTTCGTAGCCGGCTATGTCCGTCGTGAAGGCAAACTGAATTTCTCCGCAGTCGCGGTGGGAGAGGTAATAGAATGGGCCTCCCGGCTGGTAGAAAACCAGAACAAGCTTTCGACTCAATTCAACAAAATAGAAGAGATCCTCGTTGAAGCGACAGCCTGGGCCAAGACCGACGGAAAGAGGCAGGTCGGTGTGGCCCACGTCAAAAAAGCCATAGAAGAAAAAATCTTCCGTTCGAACCTCCTTGAAGAAAAAATAAGGGAGGGTTACAGCGACGGCGTCATAAGGATCGACACGCAGGGAGAAGTTGTGGGGCAGATCAACGGCCTTACCGTGGCGCAGCTTGTCGACCACAGCTTTGGGTCGCCGGTAAGGATCACGGCAAATGTCTATATGGGGCAGGAGGGCATAGTCAATATCGAGCGCGAGGTCAAAATGACCGGTCCCATCCATAACAAGGGCCTGCTGATCCTTTCGAGTTACCTTGGAAGAAAATATGCCCAGCATTTCCCGCTATCAATGACGGCCCGCATAGCCTTTGAGCAGACATACGGAGGAGTGGAAGGAGACAGCGCCTCTTCTACGGAGCTCTACTGCATGATATCCGCCCTGTCCGGTATTCCGCTGAAACAAAACATAGCGGTGACCGGATCTGTAGACCAGTTTGGCAATATACAGCCCATCGGCGGGGTCAACGAAAAGATCGAAGGCTTCTTCAGCTACTGCAAAGTGCAGGGGCTGACAGGCGAACAGGGGGTTATGATCCCCCATCAGAACGAGCAGCACCTGATGCTGGACCATGAGGTCGTTGAAGCGGTCAAAAAGGGTAAGTTCCATGTCTGGAGCGTCAAGACCATAGATGAGGGAATAGAGATACTGACCGGCGTAAATGCAGGAACACCTGATGAGGATGACGAATATCCGGCCGACAGCGTCCATGGAAAAGCAAAGGCCTGTCTGGAAGGATGGATAGAGCGCACATACAAGTACAGGAAAAAAATGCGGGACAAGATAGATCCCCCCAAAAAAGGCAAGGACCGGAAGGACGAAAACGACAATGACTCTACGGAGGAGAACAGCCTGTGAAAAAACCCTCAAAACCTCTGCGCGCGCGGGAGATCCTAGATGCGTTTGAAGATCACTGGGGAAATGAGAAAAAAGCTCCGCCCGAACTAAAGCATGATGAGCCGCTCGACGGCCTTATGCTCACGCTGCTCTCTCAAAACACCAATGATAAAAACAGGGACAAGGCTTTCGAAAAACTGAAGTCCGAGCTTCCAAGCTGGCATCAGGTCGCGGAGGAACCCGTCGAAAGGATCATCGACCTGATCAGGATCGCCGGCCTCGGTGATACAAAGGCCACGCGCATGAAGCAGATCCTGGTCATCATCAATGAGAAATTCGGCGAATACTCCATAAAAGAGCTCCGCAGGTGGAAGGGAGCCCAAGTGAGGGAATTTCTGACATCCCTTCCCGGCATAGGAGTCAAGACGGCTGGCTGTGTGGAGGTGTTCGATCTGGATATACCGGCATTTCCCGTTGATACCCACGTTGCGAGGATAAGCAAAAGATTGGGATGGGCATCGGAGAAAATGCCGCCGGACAAGATCCAGGCATATTTGGAAGAAACTCTGCCCAAAAAACGCTTCAGGGGAGCACATCTAAACATGATCGAGCACGGAAGGGGCATCTGCCCTGCGAGAAAACCCGACTGCGGTATCTGCAATGCCCGAAAATGGTGCGCCTTTGCGAAAAGTCTTGACGTATGAGCGTTAGTTGGTATAATACCTTTGTTTGCCGGGATGGCGGAAAGGTAGACGCACGGGATTTAAAATCCTGCGAACGCAAGTTCGTGCGGGTTCGATTCCCGCTCTCGGCACCAGAGACGAATCGCAGCATCTAATACCGCGGGGTGGAGCAGTACGGAAGCTCGTCGGGCTCATAACCCGAAGGTCGCAGGTTCAAATCCTGCCCCCGCAACCATTACAAATGTTCAGGGAAGAGTTCCTGATTGACCGGGGTCGGCATTTTTATGCCGACCCTCTTTTTTAATTCGCAGATCCCAAAAATGTTTGTCGGTGTAAAATAGATTTGCGCAAGGCCAACCGGCCTTTGTGCTAAGGACCGAATACTGTGAAAGGATCTGACGGTATGGAAGAAAACTATTATGCCCGAAGCCTCAATGCGGAAGGATTGCTACAGGTCTATGACACAGCCATGCCCAGGGTGTCCCGCTACCTCAAGCAAGAAATGGCCTTTGTGCGGCAGAGGCTCGGGAGGAACGACGAGGTGCTTGAACTTGCAGCCGGCTATGGCCGTATCATGAAAGAAATGGCACCGTTCGTTAAAAGCATTGTCGGTATTGACATATCCGATGAAAACGTGCGTTTCGGAAAAGAATATCTCAGAAATATAAGCAATGCGCGTTTGATTACGATGGATGTACATGTGATGGACTACCGTGAGCGTTTCGATGCGGCACTCTGTCTTCAGAACGGGCTTTCCGCCGTAAAAGCGCAGAATGCAGGAGCTCTTGTCGCAAGGACGATGAACGCCCTCAAAAAAAATGGCAGAGCCTATTTCAGCACGTACCACCCCAAGTTCTGGGAGCATCGGGTGGAATGGTTTCGTGAGCAGGCAGACAAAGGGCTTATCGGAGAACTTGACATGGAAAAGACAAAAGATGGCGTCATTGTGTGCAAGGATGGCTTTCGCGCCGTCACACATTCCATATCCGATTTCGAAATGATCGGCCGCGGCTCCGGCTGCGGCTGGGAGATCTTTGAAGTAGACGATTCAAGCCTGTTTCTTGTAATAGAAAAATAGGCAGCGGTAAGAGGGGATCCGGCATGGTTTATTTTCGTAAAAAACTATGGCTGAACCCGAAAAAACATCCGAAGAATCAAATTTTACGAGGTGTTGCATAATATCAAAAAATAGGTTAGAATCACTAACCGTAACAGGAATATGGCGCTGTAGCTCAGCTGGCTAGAGCATTCGGTTCATACCCGACAGGTCACTGGTTCAAGTCCAGTTAGCGCCACCAGAATACTATGCCCGGCCGCGAGGCCGGGCTTTTTATATGCCTTTCAATGCTGCGAAAGCCGCACCTATTCTCATTAAAACATTAAAACAGCTTGCGCGGCATTGGGAAATATTAGCGGTTGCCATTTATGCGGGGACGTGCTATGCTGACCGCCAGATAAAAGCTGACTGGGAGGCAAAAGATGAATAACGTCCGTCTTTTCGCAAATTATGAGTTCGGCTGGTGGTGGGTCTAGGGTCCCGCCCGTATCTTGCTGTGGCGATACAGGGGGACCGAAAGGATGTATTTCTTTCGGTCCCTCTTTTTAATGCGCGCTCTCCGAACGCAGGAGAAGAGATGAGCTTAGAAGGTCCAATCGAGAAGAGGAGGAGTAAAGTATGAGAGAGAGAAAAGAAAATGTTGCCGGTTTTCCGGTGAAAGGCATGTTTGGCGAGTTCGGAGGCATATATGTTCCTGAGGATCTGGTGCCGATACTTGGCGCGGTAGCGGAGGAGTACGAAAAGTGCGCGTCGGACCCATCTTTTAAGAACGAATATTTGACCTTTTTAAAGGATTATGTAGGCCGTCCATCCGCTCTTACGGAATGCTTCAACCTGAGCAGGAAAGTAGGCGGAGCGAGGATCTTCCTGAAAAGGGAAGACCTTAACCACACTGGGGCCCACAAGATCAACAACTGCATAGGACAGGCGCTGCTTGCCAAAAGGATGGGCAAAAAAAAGATCATCGCGGAGACGGGCGCCGGAATGCACGGTGTCGCAAGCGCAACGGTAGCTGCAATGATGGGCATGGAGTGTGACATCTACATGGGATCCGTCGACGTAGAGCGTCAGGCTCCCAATGTGCTCAGGATGAAGGCTCTCGGCGCAAATATCGTTCCCGTGACCTTTGGGCAGGGGACCCTCAAGGAGGCCGTTGATGCGGCGCTGGCTGCATTCTGTGAGGATCTGTCAGTTTTTTACCTTCTTGGTTCTGCGGTCGGACCCCATCCCTATCCCACCATGGTCCAGGATTTTCAAAAGATAATAGGCGAAGAGGCCAGAGCGCAGATGCTCGAGCGTACCGGCTCTCTGCCTGATGCCGTTGTGGCCTGCATAGGGGGCGGAAGCAACGCGATAGGGGCCTTCACGGCCTTTATAGAGGATGAGGGAGTCCGGCTTATCGGCGTGGAACCTGCAGGCAGAGGCATGGGCTACGGCGACCATGCGGCCAGCCTCACAAAAGGCGCCCCGGGAGTGCTTCATGGATTCAGGAGTTACGTCCTAACCGACGAAAAGGGAGAAGCAGCCGAAGTCTACTCTATCGCCGCCGGATTGGACTATCCCTCTGTGGGACCGGCCCATGCCGCGCTGAAAGATAGCGGTCGGGCCGAATATATTTGTGCGAGCGACAAAGATGCCCTGGCTGCGTTTCAGGAATTATGCAGGACTGAGGGCATAATTCCGGCGCTTGAGAGCTCACATGCCCTTGCAGGGGCGATGAGGGTGGCTGCGGAGCTTGATCCGGACCAGACTGTTCTTGTAAACCTCTCGGGCAGGGGAGACAAGGATATGGAAACCATCTCGAAGCTGGGTATTTTTGACAAATAACCCCACGGGACATTGCCAGGATACATTTTACGGGCTTCGGAGATCAATCGCCGAAGCCCGTAATTTTTGGAGCTTTGAGTATATAATATCGTGGTACCTGAAATCTTCACAGAGACGGATTGGAGTTGAATTTTTTGCTTAATGATCACCGGCGTGGATTATTGATGGCTTTTGGCACCGCCCTTCTATGGGGCGCCATGGCCCCCACGGTAAAGATAATCGCCGCATCGGGGCTCAGCCAGATCACGGTGGTAGCCTACAGGGCTATATTTACGGTGATCTTCTTAGGCGCGTACATCTTGTTCAAATCGGGCAGGGAGAGGTTTGTGGCATCCCGTAATATGTTCCAAATGTATTTTATGCTCGGATTTTTGACAGTTGTCCTAAACTCCACGGGCTTTATGATGGCGACCTCATACCTTTCGATCCCCAAATCCCTGATCCTGCACTACACATTCCCGCTTGTTACAATGGCTGGATCCGTGCTCATCACAAAAGAAAAACCCACAGGCATGCAGGTCCTTGCCGGGGTCTTGGTGCTGGTGGGGCTTTATGTCGGGTTTGGTCCGGGCAGTCTCGAGGCGGGACCTATATCCGTGATAGGGATATTATGGGGCATAGCCTCTGTGATCGGCATCTCGGGACAGACGCTGCTTTCACGTTCGATGGGCAGGCAGAAGAGCGCCGATCCGTTGCTGCAGCTTTTCTACTGTAACTTGTTCGGAGGGGCCGTAATGATCATTCTAAATTCGATATTCAGGGGCTGGCCCGATCTTGGACTGATAGATCTTAAGCTCTTTTTGATAATGCAATACCCGGCCGCATTCGCCGGTCTTCTTGGTTTTGGTCTTCTTTTTACCTCGCTAAAATACATATCCGCCTCAACGGTGAGCCTTATATGTACGCTTGAGATAGTCTTTGCGATGCTGCTGGCCCCTTTGATGATTGACCAGCCCCCGACACTCTTCGAAGTGGCCGGGGCGTTAATTGTGCTGGCTGCAGTGAGCGCCTCAATAATCAGCGCGAAGAAAACTTAGATGCCTGCGTCCTCTGAACTCAAACTGACTAAAAATATTTCCGCTACATTCGGGTCGAACTGAGTTCCGGAATTTTTTCTTATCTCCTCTACTGCCGCCTCCATGCTCATTGCTTTACGGTAGACCCTGTCTTCCGTCATGGCGTCAAAAGCGTCCGCCACGGCGAGTATCCTTGAAAGAAGAGGGATCTCCTCTCCCTTGAGGCCCCTCGGGTAGCCGCCTCCGTCCCATCTTTCGTGGTGCGCCAGAATGTATTCCGCGATCCTTGCCAGCTTAATAGAGGCCTTTGCGATCCTGTACCCGATCTCGGGATGCCTTTTCATGATCTCCCATTCTTCATCTGAAAGCTTCCCCGGTTTGTTTAGGATCTTATCGTCGATCCCGATCTTTCCAATATCGTGCAGCATCCCCAGAAGCTGAAGCTCCCCGATATCTTTTTCCATCAGGTTCATCATCCGGCCGACCCTAACAGAGAGCTCAGCCAGGCGCTCAGCATGTTTCTCCGTCTCCTGGGATTTTTCGTAGACCGTCGCCATTATCGACGAGACAGTGTCACTATATGAGCTTTGCTGCGAAAAAAGCTTCCTGTTCCTCATATACTCGTTGGCGGTGTCCATAATATCCTTTATGGGCTCACATGCACGGCTCTTGGTGGCATAACCCATTGAGATGTTTATATCGGGAGATTTTCCCCTGTTGATCTCGTTATACCGGGAGCAGGCCTCTTTTATTCGATCACGTATCCTGTGCGCTTCCTGGAAATCGGTGCAGGGCATTATTATTCCGAATTCGTCTCCGCCGATCCTTGCGGCAATGTCCTTTTCCCTGCAGCATGAGCGGATTATCCCCGACGACTTGATGATGAGCAGATCCCCCTCGTGCTGTCCGTACGCTTCGTTGATGAGGTGGAGACCGTTGATATCTGCAATGAGCACCGAAAGGGGGAGATATCCCTTTTCGTCTATTTCGGCAAGCTTTTTCTCAAAGTGCTGTCTGTTGTAGAGGTCGGTCAGACTGTCATGTTCGTTTATATATTCGATCTCTTTCTCGCGTTTTTTGAGATCGGTGATATCAATTATAATTCCTTCGATCGCAACGATAACGCCGTACCTTCCGTATATGCCCTGTCCCGTTTCAAGCACCCACTTCCTGGTGCCCTCGGCCGTGGTTATCTCGTACTCGTTTCTGAAGGGGATGCGGCGCGACAGCGCTCTCTCCCACTCCAGCCGTATTTTCTCCCTGTATTCTTCCACCACGAGAGTATGAAATGAAACTTTGCTGCCGCCCAACAATTCTTCCGAGGTCTGTCCTGTCAACTCCAAACAGCCATCCGAGACAAATGTTATTGTCATATTCCTGTCAGGCAGGCACCTGTATGCCATTCCCGGCAGATTTGAGAGAAAAACGGATTGGCTTCTTTCGCTCTCCTCCAATTTTTCTTTCGCCCGTTTTTTTTCGTTTATATCCTGCACGATCCATACGGTAGAAGACTCCTTTGCACCCAACGACAGGAGAGACGCTACATGGAGATCTATCCAGGAATAAGAACCATCGGGCCTCATTGTCCTTTTTTCGAGCGAATATTCTTTGATCTCGCCCCTTTTGAATCTCTCGTCTCTATCGATATTCAGGGGCAGATCGTCAGGATGGGTTATCTCTCTCCAGGACCGGCGGCAGAGTTCCTCCTTCGGCCATCCCATAATTTTTTCAAAGGCAGGGTTCATCAGAGAAAAATCGCCAAACTTATTTCCGGCGGCAATGCCAACCGGTATCCGCAAGAAAACGTTTTTCAGAAGTTCTTCGTTCTCCTGAAGTTTTTTTCCCATCCTTTTAAGCCGTATGTTTTTTATGGTCATGATGCATCCTACGGCAAGCAGAAAGAAAAAGGCGACGGCAAGAAAGGAAATGCCCGGATCCTTGTACGCTTGTCCGGCATTCTCATCGGCGTAAGATGCAGATTTAAGGATCAATACGGATCCTAAAACAGCCCAAGGTTTGAAAAGAAAAGAGAAACGGCAAAGCGAGCGATCCGTACAGTCAACTAAAATGCGGCCCTCACGAGCTGTCACAAGAGCTGCAGGAAAAAACAAAACCGTTGCAAAATATCTCTTAAAGGCGTTCAGCTTGTACGGCAAGGAGACAAAGATCTTTCTATGCAAAAATATCACCCCGAATTGTGTGCGAATGTGCCGAGCAGCATGATGACGGGCGGCGAAGGGAATGTCCTGCGGTTTTTTACTACGCCGCCCTGGGAATTATATAACAGCCCAGCGGGATATAACAGTGCCTGAAGATACGAGAAACAAAGAAAGGACCAAATTCTTGAGGTCCTTATCGATTGTGTGCACTTGTTTAGAGATCATATACAGCTGAAAATTGTAAAAAAATCAAGATAATGGTATGCTAAAAAGAGTGACTGATCTGATCGAAGCCATTCGCTTGTTTTATTGTTAAAAAATGAGATGCGGTCGCAGAAAAGAGGCGCCGGGTAGGGAGGTGCAGACCTAGCCCTTACCGGTAAAGAATGGGAGTAGTTTTTATGTTGTACGATGAGGCAAAAAGAATAAGTGAAGAAATAAGGGAGCTTTGCAAAGATTCCAAACATCCTTCCAGGACTATGGCAAAGGAAGTAATGAGAGCCCTGAACTCCGAGATGGAAAAAGTTCGCAGAAGATCCAGAGGCGGCGGGGCAAGGTTTTCCGGAAACATGGACCAGACGCAGATCTTTAATATGGAGAAGCTCAAAAATTTTGACGTTCCTCCGAAATATGAAAAGCAGATACTCAAAGCTCTTGATAAAGCCAAGGAACACGCCGGCATAACCGACTGAATCGTCTGTCGCATCACGGGTCTGGAGGTAAAAACCTTTCTTTTGAGTCCTTTGTGATAAAATACCTTAGGATATCTTTTTAGGAAGGGATTGAAAGGTCTTCATGCACACTTCCGCCACATTTTCGAGAACACGTCCCGTTGTTTTTCTTTTGTTTTTCCTGATATTCTCCGTTTTATCGCTGATCTCAATTGAGGCGCAGGCTGCCGCGGGCATCGAAGAAGAGGTCGGAAAACTGCTGGTGGAAGAATTCGACCCCGAGAAAATCACAGTCCAGGCCACGGGAGGAGGCAGCTTCCTCTACGCTAAGGCCACCGGCATCGTTATTGAAGGGGTGAGGATCGAAAGCGTCTCGCTCTACGCAATGATGAAGGAACCTCCGAAGGATCTGGATGAAAAAGATAAATATAAGCTTGCCGACCTGATCCTCTATTCCAGGGGAGAGGTAGTTCTCCTCGAAAAGGACTTCGCAGACTACACAAGCAAAGAGATCGGAGATATAAAAGGGTTCAAAGATCTAGAGTGTGACTTTTCCAAAGATGGTATCAAGGTCTCCGGGGTTTATAAAGCCACGTTTCTCTTTACCTTCAACATAAGGCTCGAAGCCATTTCAAAGCTAGCCTTTGACGAAAAAGGCCTCTATCTCACAGAGACGGCCCTTTACGTAGCAGGAGTAAGGCAGCCCGATTATATAACAGCTCAGCTCCTGGACCGAATAAACCCCCTGATTGAAAGAGAGAGGATCCCCTTTCCCGTACGGATCACAAAGATAGACTTTCAGGATGACCGGATCGTGATCACCGGAAACCCCCAACGCCTAAAAAACGCCAACGTTTGGCATTACACAAGGAAAAAAGCGCAGTAATAGCCTCTGCCAGAAGAAATTATGGTGAAGCAGCGACATTCTGTCGCTGTGAAACGATAGTGAAGCGATGGTGAAACGGTTGTAAGAGCGGAGGGGCTGTCAAACGATAGTCAAACGTTGTCAAACAATAGTCAAACGGTCGTAAAGACTGCTGAGCAGGGGTGGCTGAGCCACACAAGAGAAATAAAGAACCCATCCCTCCTCGTCGCTCCCGAATGCCTCCACCGGGAGCGGCTTCTGTTTGGGCCTTAAAACCCAGTCATAGACTGAATATAAGTCCCTGGATCCCCGATCTCAAAACGCATTCGAAATAGTTCAGGCACTAAAGTGATCTATCATGTTCCCCTTT
>CAYZYF010000027.1:0-19022 GCA_964482015.1 uncultured Synergistaceae bacterium | reverse complement strand
TGACTTCCTGTTCAAATCTGAAGGCTTCAATATACATAGGTGACGTTCGTATCATACTGTAAAATTCCTTGAAGATTATGATGCGTTGCATTATAATCGCGGAATAATTGAATAGTGTCTTTCTCAGTGAGGGAAGTCGGCAGTTTTTAATTCCGACGCGGCCCCGCCACTGTAGCTCTGACGAAAGCGCAATAGTGCCACTGGAATTTATTCCGGGAAGGCGCGTGATTAGGATGAAGAGAAGCCAGGATACCTACCAGAGAAAGGTTAAAGGGGGGATTTGTTTGCGAGGGCGAACACCTTCGGGCTAGTTTTGGCGCACTATTGCGGCGGGATACAAAAAGACCTGAAGGATTACTTCACGGTCTTTTTTTGTTGTCCGTGAAAATATTTTGAATAAGCTGCCTTAAAGAAAGGATGAAAATAATTCCCATGAAAACACTTATTACAGCACTGGCAATCGTTACATTAATGATAACAGGATCGGCATACGCCTCAGAAGATGACGGCAAGGCCGACAAAAAAGGCATACTGGTCGTTTCGTTCGGAACCTCCATGCCGGAAGCGAAAAAAGCGATAGACAATCTTGTTGATTCGACAAAAAAAGCCTTCCCGGATACAGAAGTGCGTCTTGCATACACATCTAACATAATCCGCAGGAAGATAATGAAGGAGCAGAACGTCAATATCCCGACCCCTGCCCTGGCTCTCGCGCAGATGAACGATGAGGGGTTTACCCATGTATACGTAATGCCAATGCACATTATCCCCGGTGAAGAATTTGACGATATCCAAAGCCTTGCGGGGGGAATGGCTTCTGTAGAGGGCAAGTATGGCTTCAAAGAACTCAAGCTGGGCAGTCCATATCTTTCGTCCGTTCAGGACTGTGATGTAATGGCCGACATTCTTCTGCAGCGTTTCTCAAAGGATCTAGCGGACAAAAAGACAGTTGTGGTGCTTATGGGGCACGGCACACCTGAGCACATCGCAAATGCTCTCTACAGCCAGCTTCAGCTCTCGCTCGACAAGAAAATGCCCGGACGCTTCGTTGTTGGTACAGTTGAAGCCGCTCCGACGATCGATGATGTTATAGCACGCCTGAAACACAGCAAAGATGCGAAGAAGATAGTCCTCTCCCCTCTGATGATCGTTGCCGGGGATCACGCGAACAATGACCTGGCAGACAAAGAGGATCCTGAATCATGGTTCAGCATGCTAAAGGCAGCAGGATACAAAGATATAAAAACCTTCCTGGTCGGCCTCGGAGAGGATGCAACAATGGCTCGCGTATATGTATCAAAGATAAAGGAAATGATGAAATAAAAAATGATCGACGCGGCTGATCTGTCAGCTTACAGGCGACGGCTTCACAGGAGATATATGGAGCTTGCCGCTTTGCTATGCCTGCTTTTGATAATCACCGCGTTCTGGAGGCTGGGCTCGGGCGAATGGGATATTCCCATCGCCCGTGTAGCCTCTCTTTTAAATCCCTTTTTAAGTGAAACATTGCGTGCTTCACCCGAGGCATTGGTGATTCGGAGCGTCCGGCTGCCGCGTTTTCTTGCGGCTGTAGGAACAGGCGGGTTGTTGGCGGTGGCCGGTGTGGTTTTGCAGGGACTGCTTACAAATCCCCTGGCGGAACCATATACGCTGGGGATCGCTGCCGGAGCGGCTTTTGGAGGTTCATTGGGATTTTTGTTTGGCTCCGCGGCTGTGACGCCGATGGCCTTTGCGGGAGCAATGGCCGCCCTTAGCTTTGTGAGTTATATTTCTCATCAAAGCGGCGGAGGATCAGCGTCTATGGTCCTTGCCGGTATTATTGCAAACGCGATACTTTCCGCCGGAGTAACTTTTCTTAAGTCGATAGCTGACGACCGTCTCGGTGCGATCGTCCTGTGGCTTATGGGAAGTTTGTCAGGGGCATCTCCGCTGGCCGCAATATCGATCTGGGCAGCTGCGGTCGTATTATTTGTTCCCGCCTTTCTCAGTGCTCAGCAATTGGATGCGGTCTCTCTTTCCGAGGGGCAGGGGACTTTGCTGGGAATAAATGAAAAAAAACTCCGAATGACGCTCCTTGCCGCCACCTCCCTGGCTACGGCCACGGCAGTAAGTTTCTTTGGGATAATCGGATTTGTCGGCCTGGCCGTCCCCCATCTTATGCGCAAGCTGACAGGACCCTCAACTAAGCCTCTGCTGATTTTCAGTTTCCTCTCCGGCGGACTGCTCCTTGCAATGGCCGACGGAGCGGCGCAGCTGCTCGGAGAACTTCCTGTGGGCGTTATTACGGCGCTTATAGGAGGGCCGTTCTTTTGCTGGATACTAACGGGGAGCGGGCGCAGGATATGAACTTGTACACTTTTTCGGGACTTTGTGCGGGGTATGGTACTAACAAGATAATAGACAACATCAGCGGCAGCATAGAAAGCGGCCGGATAACGGCTGTTATCGGACCCAATGGGAGCGGTAAAAGCACCTTGCTGCGCACTTTTGCCGGGTTGGTTAATTACAGCGGCAGGCTTGTTCTAGGTCAGCGAGAGGTAAAAAAAATACCCAGAAAAGATTTTGGACGCACCGTCGGTTTTCTTACACAAACAATTAATTTGAAGGCAGCATTTACTGTCTATGAGGTCATATCGCTGGGGCGTTTACCTTTTCGGGGGATACTTGACCCGATCAAGCCTCATGATGACAGGATAATCCTTACAAGTGCAGGATTGGCTGAAGTTAGACACTTGCTTTTCCGCACAGCAACGGAACTCTCCGGGGGAGAAAAACAGAGGGTGCTCCTTGCTATGATCCTGGCTCAGCAGCCGGAGCTTTTTTTGCTTGACGAACCCACTTCCTCCCTCGACCCCAACCACACGCGGCATATTTTCTCTTTATTCCGCGGGCTTGCGTCGGATGGAAAAAGTGTTGTGGCAGCGGTTCATGACCTTAACAGCGTAATATCATGCTGTGACGACTTCATCGCACTCAAAGAAGGCAAAATTATTGCAAGCGCTCCTATTGAACAACTGGACGAGAAAACTCTGCACGAACTATACGGCATAAAGTTTCGACGCTATATATCAGAGGACGGAGATACGGCATGGCATCCAGAATAGGTTTGTTAATCATCGCATTCTTTTTATACTTCCCTTATGCTGCCGATGCGCGGTCGATCCGGCTTGTCTCACTCTATCCCGGTCATACTGACAATATAGTAGCGATTGGAGGAGAAAGCAGGCTTGTCGCCATATCAAAAAACGACGACAAGGAGACGCTGCCCAATCTTCCAAGATTTTCAGCAAAGAGCAGTGCAGAGGAAATACTGGCACTTAAGCCTGACATCGTTCTGACCCGGGGCCTTAATGAGCGACAAAACCCACATCTCCGGATCGTTCTTGAGAAGGCGAGAGTAAAAGTAGTCTCTATTGATCCGCCGGTCTGGGATGGATTTGAAGATTATCTGATTAAGATAGCTCTTTTGACTGAGATCGACCCGGACGTCGCCCTGACCAAACTTAATCAGGCGCGCAACGAGATTTTGGCAGAATCAGCAAAGAGATCCGGAGGCAGGCATCCGCTGGTTTTCGTTGAGGCGACGGCGAAAGAGCTTAATACATGTTCACCCGATTCCTGGGCGGCAAACCTTATAAGCCTTGCCGGCGGCAGAAATGCCGCTTATGACGCGATGCCGATCCGAAAGGGCAGTGTAATAGCGCCCTATGGGCTTGAGCGGATACTCAAGGCAGCGGCCTCCGGAGGCATCGAGATCTATCTGATCCAGCGGGGGGCAATGAACTCTGCCGACATAAAATCTCTAAAGAAACGTGCGTGGTATAGCGCAATTAAAAAAATAAGAGCCGCCGAAATCATGGAGAGAAATTTGAGCAGGCCTTCGCTGCTGGGACTGAAATCGGGCGGTATGCAGCTGATAAACATATTTTACGGAGAGTGAATTACTTGAAATTTTCGGTTGTAGGGGTGGGACCCGGAGATCCCGAACTTATCACGATCAAGGCAATTAGGGTGATTAAAGAGGCAGATGTCGTGCTGGTCCCTTATTCGGCGCACGGTAAATTTTCCGTCGCGGAGCGAATAGTTCGCTCAAACATCCCTGATATTGTGACCATTCCCATTATGTTCCCGATGATCACAGATGGAGATGAACGCGAGAAATTCCTGCTGAGCGCACTTGAAAAAATACCAGCTTTACGAAGTAAGGCTGTAAGAGCTGCGCTGCCTGTTATCGGAGATTCGGTGATCTATTCGACAGGTTTTTATCTTTTCGGTGCGCTGCAAAAACTTGCACCCGACGTTGAACTTTCACTGGTCCCCGGTATCTCGGCGCACCAGCTTGGAGCGTCGACTATCGGCGCCTTTCTCGCCATGGGAGATGAGGTTTTTTCTGTGATCCCATGCTCTAAGAATTACGGCGGGATCGCTGCAGCCCTGCGGAAAGCGGATTCTGCAGCGCTCTACAAGCTGAACATGTTGAAAGACAGGATATCGTATGCTGTAGAGGAGACCGGCCCCTGGCAGCATATAGTACGAATTGACCGTGCAGGCATGGCGGATGAAATGATTTGTGAAGGGAAGGCTGCCCTTGAGCCGACGGAAGAATATTTGTCCATACTGCTGCTTTGGCGTAAATATGAGGGCCGAAGGTAAGAGTATGGCATTAAATGGGGCTAGAAGCCTTACTCAGGGCAAATCATGCCCAAGTTTTATCATAAAAGCACGAGCATAGGACAAAAAATTACATAATGCATAGGGAGAACAGCTATGAAACCAAACGAAATTGAAGAAGCCAGCATGAATATAATTGCTTCTGAGATGGGGGTCTGGACCGGGCCTCCTGAGGAGCTTCCCATAGTAAAACGTGTGATACACACGACAGCTGATTTTGATTTTGAACTAAACATGCGATTTTCAAAAGATGCCGTAATGCTTGCGCGGAATGCTCTGAAAAACGGTACGGCTATAGTTACCGACACAAATATGGCTGCGGCCGGAATTAATAAATCGGCCTGCGGGCGTTTAGGAGTAGGGGTGATCTGCCGAATGGCCGATCCCGCAATATGTGAGGAAGCGAAGTCCCGAGGCACCACGCGTGCAGTCGTCAGCATGGAGGTCGCCGCTAGAAATACTCCCAACGCCGTCTTCGCAATTGGCAATGCGCCTACAGCCCTTATACGGCTATGTGAATTGATCGATGAGGACAAATGCCGCCCGGCCCTCGTGATAGGCGTTCCGGTGGGGTTCGTCAACGTTGTTGAGTCCAAGGCCCGCCTTATGGAAACGAAGGTCCCATATATTACCGCTGTCGGACGCAAGGGCGGCTCGCCTGTCGCATCCTCGATCGTCAATGCGCTGCTTTATGGAATCGAATAGAAAAGAATTGAGAGAGGGATATTCAACTGGGAGCTGCGCCGCGGCTGCGGCTAAAGCCTCAGCTATCCGTATGATGGGCGGTCAGTGCCCGAAAAAGGTAGAGATAACCACCCCGGAAGAAATTAAATTGACTTTGCCCGTTATAGAGTTTCCCAACGGCATTTGCGGTGTCATCAAGGATGCGGGTGATGACCCGGATTCTACGGATGGGGTGCTTGTTAGGGCGGAGGTGCAAATATCCGACAAGCTGGGAGAAGTATTCTTTAAAGCCGGGGAGGGCGTCGGGACCGTCACATTGCCGGGGCTCAAAGTTGGGGTCGGGGAGCCGGCTATCAATCCCGTTCCCCGAGCAATGATAGAGCGTGCGGTAAGGGAAGTTGTCGGACCGCTGGGAGCGGTAATAACAATTTCTGTTCCACAGGGAGAATTTGTGGCAAGGCGTACTTTTAACCCCAGGCTCGGCATCATAGGAGGTATTTCCATACTAGGCACTACAGGGCGTGTAAAACCGATGAACGAAGAGTCATTGCTGGAATCGTTGACTCTTGAGCTTAATACTCATGCAGCGGCGGGGAAGCAGGCCATTGCCGCAGCATTTGCCGGAACGGGAGAAACGGCTCTGCGAAATGCTTATAAAATTAAAGGCCGCTCTGTGGTACAGTGCGGAAATTATATTGGCCATTTGCTTGAAGAATCAGCGCGCCTCGGGCTAAATAAGCTATTGATAGGCGGGCATCCGGGCAAACTGCTCAAGGTGGCGGCGGGGACTTTCAATACCCATAACCGTATAGGCGGAGGCGGTAAAGAAGCCCTATGTACACAGGCTGCGATAGAAGGAGTTTCGCCTGAAATAATTAAAAGTCTGTATGAATGTATAAACACTGAAGAAATGATGCGGATATTGAGCGTTGAAGGGATCGCCTTTTTGTGGGACAAGCTCGCCCTTATAGCTGCTAAGCGCTGCGAAGACCGTGTTTTTGGAGAGATCAAGGCTGCCGTTGCGTTCATAGACAACAGCGGCAATATACTTGGCGCGACAGAGGATGCGCCAAGCGTTGCGGAGGAAATAAGAAATGGAGAATAAACTGTATGTATTGGGGGCAGGCCCCGGAAATATTGAGCAGGTCACACCCGCTGTGCAAGCTGCCGCTGCAGCTTGCCGTGTCGTAGCTTGTGCAAAACGCCATTTAAATATTGTCAAAGATCATCCAAATGTGCTGGAGATGAAGGATTTCAGCGAGACCTTCGTTATGTTGCGGGAAGAACTGAAGCTCGGCAGCGCCGCGCTTCTCCTCTCGGGGGATACGGGTATCTTCAGCCTGCTGCCTATCATAAAGAAGAATTTTGATCCCGAAGATGTCGTCGTCCTTCCCGGCATCAGTTCACTCCAGGTTTTGTGCGCAAAGGTCGCGGAAACATGGCAGAACTCGGTTATTCTTTCCGGACACGGGCGTAATATCTCCGACACGAAAATATTGGACTCCGTTGAACATAATCGGTCAGTGATTTTCTTCTGTGACAGAGAGAAAAATCCCTCATGGATCTGCGGATTGCTTAATTGCGCCGGTCTCGGCGGAGTTACAGCCATTGTGGGAGAAAGGCTTGGCGCAGAGGAGGAGCGGATCAGCCGCGGCATGGCTTCCGACTTTATAAATGACTCTTTCGACGAACTTTCAATCGTTCTTCTGATCAATGAAGGATACACAGAACAGCCGCACTTGTTGCCGGAGGATGCCGAATTTCTTCGTGCAGACAACATACCTATGACCCACGAAGAGGTACGGGCGGTGATAATGGCGAAACTTTCTCTGCGCAGGGAAGATGTGCTCTGGGACATAGGAGCCGGGAGCGGATCCATCTCGGTAACAGCGGCTCCCCTTTGCCGCGAAGTCCACGCAGTTGAGCAAAATAGCAGCGCCGCCGAATTGGTGCGCTCGAACTGCATTAAGTTCCGACGTCACAATATCAAGGTTTACGACGGTTCGGCGGTAGACGTGATAGATTCACTTCCGGTCCCCGATGTGGTTTTTATCGGGGGCAGCGGTGACGAATTTATTGAGATACTGAAGAAAATCTCATCCGTAGAACGTGAGATCCATCTGGT
Organism: uncultured Synergistaceae bacterium; assembly: GCA_964482015.1. Taxonomy (GTDB): domain Bacteria; phylum Synergistota; class Synergistia; order Synergistales; family Synergistaceae; genus Caenicola. The sequence goes on along the minus strand of CAYZYF010000027.1, from coordinate 11,542 downwards.
AGTCTCCGCCGTTTCATTAAAGACGATCGCTGACTGCAGCAAGGAGCTGTCGAAGGAAGGATTCAAAAATTTTAATGCCGTTCAACTGGCGGTAAGCAAAGTAAAAACTGTGGGCAGGACGCGTATATGGCAGGCACAAAATCCGGTGGCGATTTTTTCAGCCGATACGCGCGGAAAAAGAGAGGCTAAAGAATGATACATTTTGTCGGAGCCGGTCCCGGAGCACCGGATCTCATTACTATACGAGGCATGAAGCATCTCCAAGAGGCCGGATTAATAATTTATGCGGGATCGCTTGTTAACCCGGAACTTTTGAGTTATGCAGGTAAGGACTGCAAAGTATTGGACAGCTCATCAATGACTCTTGAAGAGGTCATTGAGAGCCTCAGTGGGGCCCACCGTGCGGGAATTGATGCGGTTCGCCTTCACACAGGCGACCCTTCGCTTTATGGTGCGATACGTGAACAGATAGATATGCTAAAAGACCTGGGCATACCTTACGACATTACTCCCGGGGTAAGCTCCTTCTGTGCCGCAGCGGCGGCTGCAGAGGTCGAATATACCCTGCCTTCCGTCAGCCAGACTCTAATTATCTCCCGGATGGAGGGACGCACCGGCGTGCCTGACAAAGAGAAGATCCGCCTGCTGGCCTCGCATCAGACCTCGATGGTACTTTTTCTCTCGTCGGGATTGCTGCGCTCCCTTTCTCAGGAACTTGTTGCAGGAGGTTATCCTTGTGATACCAAAGCTGTAATAGTGTATAAGGCTTCCTGGCCGGAACAAAAAATAATACATACGACCATTTCGAAACTTGAGGAATCCGCAGAGAGTGCCGGAATAAAAAATACGGCGCTGATACTGATTGGAGACTTTCTCGGTGACAAATATGAACTGTCCAAATTATATGATAAACATTTCTCCCATGGATTTCGAAAGGCCAGTTTGTAGGAGATGAAACTTCACGCGGTCGCTTTTTCACGTAGAGGGGCTGCTCTTGCGCTTAAGATCGCAGCTTCGTTTGGCGGCATCGCCTGGGCTCCGGAGCAGTACGCGGGGGGCAAGATCCTTCCCCTAAAGATGCCGCTGAACAACTGGACTGAGATGAGGTTCGGGGACGCTGATGCACTGGTTTTCGTTTCTTCGTGCGGGATAGCCGTTCGGGCCGTCGCTCCTCATCTCAAAGGGAAAGATAGTGATCCGGCGGTTGTAGTGACAGATGAATGCGGGCTCAATGCTATCGCTCTGTTATCAGGCCATATAGGGGGGGCTAATGATCTCACCCTTCGGATATGCAAGGTGACGGGTGGGAATCCGATAATCACGACCGCTACAGATATCAACGGGATAGTTTCTCCCGACTCCTGGGCGGTACGCAACGACTGCAGGATAGAAAATCTGTCGGCAGTTAAACGTGTCGCAGCCGAACTCCTGGCCGGACACGATGTGGGAGTTGCGGTCTGCGACGAGCTGCAGCCCGCTCCCTACCCGGTTACCCTGTGGTTAAGGCCGCAAAGTCTGGTCTTGGGAGTCGGGTGCAAACGAGATGTTGACCCCGAGCTGATGCGCAGTTGTTTTGTAGAGTTTATTGAGAGCAGCGGTTACTCTCCGTTGTCTGTTTCCTGCGTAGCCTCCATCGAACAGAAAAAGAATGAAAAAGCCATTGTATCGCTTGCGGATTTATACAAAATTCCGTTCAAAACTTTTTCATCAGACGAATTGATGGCTTTGCCCGGTGATTTTACAAAGTCCGCCGCCGCGATTACCGCAGTGGGCGTCGATAACGTATGTGAAAGAGCCGCACTTGCAGCCTCAGAAGGAGGCCACATGGTGCGTCTGAAATCGAAATATCAAGGAATTACCTTTGCCCTTGCCAGAAAGAGCAGAAGATAAACCATAAAAATGGAAACGGGTTGGTCGCGGTATGCTTAAAGGATCTAGCTCCGACTCCGCTGAGGAGGCATAAAGATGATATATGTTATCGGGCTTGGCCCGGGAGGACCGGATCAGATAACTCCCCGAGCTCGGGCAGCGCTTGAGAAGTGCGATGTCATTGTGGGATATAAAACCTATATCGATCTGGTTCGTCCACTTTTGGGGGAAGACAAAAAACTGATCTCCTCGACAATGAAAAAGGAGCGCTCGCGCTGTGAGGAGGTACTTGCCCTCTCTCTCTCCGGACATACTGTAGGGCTGGTCTCCAGCGGCGATCCGGGAATATACGGAATGGCGGGGATAATGCTTGAAGTGGCACAAGGAAGTACCGAAGTTGAAATAATACCAGGCATCACTGCTGCGGCAAGCTCTGCCTCCATACTTGGAGCCCCCCTCATGCATGATTTTGCCGTGATAAGCCTCAGCGATCTGCTGACCCCTTGGACACTCATAGAAAAGAGGCTTATAGCCGCCGCAGAGGCTGATTTTGTGATATGCATATACAATCCGGCGAGCCACGGGCGTCCGCATCATTTATCCAAAGCCGCAGATATTTTAATGGACATACTGCCTGGTGATCGAATAGCCGGATGGGTGCGCAATGCGGGCCGTGATGGAGAGGAGTTCGGACTTACCACCCTTGATGATCTTAAAAATGTTCCTATAGACATGTTTTGTACCGTGATAATTGGAAATTCATCTACGCGCGTAATATCCGGACAGATGGTAACACCGAGGGGTTACAGTGAAGACTGATATAACAGGACGCATATTGGTTTTAGGGGGAACGACAGAGGGCAGGGCTCTGCTTTGCTATGGTCTTCCGATAATATATTCAGTCACTACAACCTACGGAGCGGAGCTGGCCGGGGAAAATAAAAATACTCAAATAGTCGTCGGGCGCATGAATTCATCGGAGCTGGAAAAATTTATAAGGGAATCAAATATAGTATGTGTAATAGATGCGACGCATCCATACGCCAGCGAAGCCCATGATAACATTCGTGCAGCATGTCTGGCTTCTGAGACTCCGCTTATGCGAATAGACCGTAAAGCACTGACTTCGACGGCAGGCAATATCGTCCGCGTCAACAGCATAGAAGAGGCCGCCGACTATATTGAGAGCAGAACGGGCAATGTTTTACTGACTACAGGCAGCAAAAACCTGGAAGCTTATGAGGCAGTGAACGAACGTTCCCGACTCTTTGCAAGGGTGCTGCCGGATCCGGAAGTTATAAAAAAATGTGTCGAGTGCGGCTTCGACAGCGGGCATATTATTGCGATGCAGGGCCCTTTCAGTGTTTTAATGAATGAAGAAATGATCCGCATGACAAAAGCACATTGGCTTGTCACAAAAGACAGCGGCGATATAGGGGGCATCAAAGAGAAGATTGAAGCTGCCCATAACTGTAATATAGGAGTTATCTTGGTAGAGCGGCCGCAGAAAGTAAGTGGATCCGACATTACCGAGTCTTTGCTTTGGGCTTGCGGGATACTCGGAATTAACGAAATCCCCGGTCAATGCTCCATAGAGTGATAAAAAATTTTCTGAACCGGTCCTCGGCGCTTGAGATACAAAGTGCTGTGATCACGCGCCGTAAAAAATGAGATGACCCATTTGAGAAGGGATTTTTAAAGAAATGTGTGACAATGAAGAAAAAGCCAAGATCCAGATATATACGGGGAACGGCAAAGGCAAGAGTACAGCTGCCTTTGGTCTTGCGATGCGCAGTGCCGGCTATGGGGGTAAGGCGGTAATCATCCAATTTCAGAAAGGCTGGCATTGCGGCGAACATGAAAGTGCAAAAAAACTGGGAATAAAAATCCTCAGGTGCTCAGAGGGCCGAGGGTCTTCTCGGTGCACCTCCCCCTGCCTGTTGATGGCCGAAGCGTTTGACATCTTAAAGGACGGTACTGTAGATCTTCTGGTCCTCGACGAAGTGATGGCGGCAATGAGACAGGGCTGTGTCTCTCTTCAGGAGGTGCTTTCTCTTCTTGAGATGCGCCCCTTGCATACCGAGATCGTTTTGACAGGCCGTAATGCGCCCAAAGAATTGACGGAAAAAGCGGATCTTGTCACAGAAATGAAAAAAATAAAACATTATTACGATGAGGGCATTCTGGCCCGGCGAGGAATAGAGTATTAATTGTCTTTGAAAAGACTCACCGCGAATTGAGATCATCAAAAGAGGCGGAATGCAATGAAAAACTGTAAGGGCATAATGATACAAGGGACCTCAAGCGATGCGGGAAAAAGTTTTATAACCACTGCGCTATGCCGGATATTTTCGGATATGGGTTATTCCGTTTGTCCGTTCAAATCTCAGAATATGTCGAACAACTCCTGTGTTACGCGTGATGGCCTTGAAATGGGGCGTGCTCAGGGTGTACAGGCAGAAGCCGCCCGGATCGAGCCTGAGGTATACATGAACCCCATACTTCTGAAGCCGAGAAAGGACACGTCTTCGGAGATCGTTTTGATGGGAAGAGTCTACGATGCGCCCTGTGATAAAAACTACTACAGGACATTTACTATGGGCAAAGGACTTGATACAGTCAGGGGGGCACTTTCGTTAATAGACGAAAAATATGAAGTTATGGTCTGTGAGGGTGCCGGCAGTCCGGCTGAAGTAAACCTCAATGCCTCTGAGATAGTGAATATGCGTGTTGCGAAAGAGGCTGACATCCCGGTCTTACTTGTAGCAGATGTCGATCGGGGCGGATCCATTGCATCGGTAGTCGGCACCCTGGAATTACTGGGGGAGGACCGCAGCCGAGTTAAGGGCATTATATTCAACAAATTCCGCGGCGACATCTCGCTTTTTGAGGACGCAGTAAGTTTTACCGAGAGAAAGACGGGAGTCAAGGTCGTCGGTGTGATGCCATGGCTTACAGATATTGTCATTGAGGGCGAAGATATCATGAGCATCAACTGGCACAGAAGAACAGAGAGCGGACCGGAGGAAATGCTCCGAATCGGGGTGGTAAAATTTCCCCGTGTTTCAAACCATACGGACATTGAAGCTTTCCGTTTTGAGCCGGATGTCGACATTATCGAAATATCCTCCCCTGGACAGTTGATGCAGCTTGACGCGCTCCTGTTGCCGGGCACAAAAAGCACCGTGCTTGATATGAAATATCTGTTTGACTCAGGCATCGCCGCCGGGATCCTTAATTTTTATAAAAATGGCGGAACAGTCTATGGTTTGTGCGGAGGATACCAAATGATGGGTAAAAAAATCGATGATAGGCATTTTCGAGACAACGATACAGTTTCTGAAATCGAAGGTCTTGGCTTGCTGCCTGTATCCACCGAGTTTGCCGCTGATAAGGTCACTGCACGCAGCAGCGGCTATACCGTGCATCCATATTTTAAAGAAAGGATCCCTGTAGAAGGCTATGAGATACATTTTGGAGAAACCGTGCCAACACAGGATCGATCGGGCTTCTTACCCCTATTTGAGCTGAACGGCGAAACTGACGGGATGGCGGAATACGACCTCCGCGCTGCCGGAAGCTACCTGCACAACGTATTCCATAACGATATTTTTAGAACTGCCTGGCTGAATAGATTGCGCAGCAAACGTAATCTGCCAGCTCGAGAGGCTATCCTTACTTCTGCCGCAAAGGAAGCCGCTTATGATATGCTCGCCGCACAGGCGATAAAAAATCTTGATATGGATTACATCACAAGGGAGATCATGAACCTTGGCCAGCGTTGAACGCCCTCGTTTAGTGATTGCGGCCGCCCACAGCGGCAGCGGGAAGACGACTGTAACGTGCGGTATCATAGCGGCGCTTGCCGCCCGCGGGTTACGCGTTCATCCATATAAAATAGGCCCCGATTATATCGATCCAGGCTACCTGAGCCTTGCGGCCGGGGCACAGGCAGACAATCTTGATACCTGGCTGACAGATGATGCCAAGATGCAAAAAATCTTTGTCGCTGCATCAAAAGACAAGGATATCTCTGTAATAGAGGGTGTTATGGGGCTCTATGACGGGGGGAGCGGCGGAATAAGCAGCACTGCGCATATAGCCAAGACTCTATGTGCTCCGGTACTGCTTGTCATTGACGTTCGTTCAATGGGAGAAAGTGCCGCGGCCATTGCGAAGGGCTTCCGTGATTACGATCCCGAAGTTGATATACGCGGAGTAATAATTAATCGCTACGGCTCCGAAAATCACAAAAAAATGGTTTGTGATGCCATAGAAAGTGTGGGCATTCCGGTCGTCGGTGCAGTACCGCGGTGTAAAGAGGCAGAGCTGCGTGAACGACAGCTAGGTCTTCTGCCGGCAGATGAAAATGATAACTTCGAATATACGGAGAACCTTAGGCGGATGATCGAACCGGCAATAGATCTTGATACTATATTAAAAATCGCACAAAATGCCCCCAAGCTTGAAGAAGAGGCAACAGTTAAACAGAGCACAGAGATAAAGGTTAAAATAGCGATTGCCAAAGATGAAGCCTTTTCTTTCTACTATAGCGAGAGCATCGCAGTTCTTGAAGCTGCGGGAGCGGAGATAATATATTTCAGCCCTCTTCACGATGAAAGGATGCCGGCGTCATGTCACGGCCTTATACTGGGAGGCGGTTTCCCGGAGGTGTTTGCGGAAAAACTTGCGGCAAATCTTTCCATGAAAAACTCGATAATGCAAGCAGCAAAAGGCGGGATGCCTGTCTATGCCGAATGCGGCGGCTTTATGTACCTTACGCGTGAGATAAAAACTTGTGATGGCAGGATACATAAAATGACAGGTGTCATCCCATTGAGCTGCAAAATGAACGACAGTCTAAAAACCGTAGGTTACGTGACGGCGCAAGCACTTTCTTCGAATGTTATAGCGTTGGAAGGGGAGGAGCTTCGCGGCCACGAATTTCACTTCTCCAGCACCGAAGAAGAGGCGCATGCCTCGCCGGCGTTTGAATTTACAAAAAATCGCACACAGGAAAAATATATCGCCGGCTATGCGTGCAACAACATTCTCGGCTCATATCTCCATATTCATTTCGCAGGCTTTCCAAACGCAGCAAGGCGGTTTGTTCAGGCATGCGAGGACTATAAAGAAGAGCGGTGCTCACCTGCTTAATGAGATCCGAAAAAAATATTTACCTACGCCCCTTGCCAGTTTTTCAACATGTGTTGCCCTTAAAAATAAGGTCTTCCATTTTTGAAATTATATGTTGAACTGCAACTGTCGGTGTGATCTCACCTTTTAAAACCTGTTTTTCAATGGTATGACTGGATTCAGCAAGGGCGTTATTTCTGGCCACCCTGTTGTGTACATATTCCTCAACCATTGATCTTACCCACTCCAAGGTCTGTTCCTGCCTTCTTTTATTATGAACGCCTGAAAGCTCTGTGTTATTTTTAAAATTTAGGATCGTGTTCCAAATATCCTCAATACCTTCTCCTGTCAGCGAGGAACAGGTGAGGGCTTTTGAATTCCATCCCTCCGTAGCCGGGCGCAGATAATGGAGTATTTGGTTATAGTCGGCCCTTGTGGCCATGGCCTTAAGTTTGTTGTCCCCGTCAGCCTTACTTACCACGATCGTGTCGGCAAGCTCAATGACCCCTTTTTTTATTCCCTGCAGGTCATCCCCGGCCCCGGTTATCACAATTACCAAGAAAAAATCAACCATTGAGCGTACCGTCGTCTCGCTCTGTCCTACCCCCACCGTTTCAACGAGTATGACATCGTATCCGGCAGCTTCACACAACAACATTGTTTCCCTGCTTTTGCGCGTTACCCCGCCAAGCGATCCACCGGAAGGAGAAGAACGGATAAAGGCATTTTTATCTCTCGAAAGGTTCTCCATCCGCGTCTTGTCTCCGAGGATGCTTCCTTTTGATACGGTGCTGCTGGGGTCAATTGCCAGCACAGCGACCTTTGAGCCCTTTTCGCATAAATAAGTGCCGAGAGATTCAATAAAGGTGCTTTTACCGGCCCCGGGATAACCGGTTATTCCGACTCTTATCGCCTCGCCTGTATGAGGCAATACATTCTGTATAATTTCCTGCCCCAGATCAAAGTGCTTCGGAGAGTTACTTTCAATAATTGTAATTGCCCTGGAGAGTTTTACTCTGTCCCCTTTCAACACTCCGTCTACATAATCTTTTGCATTAAGTTTCCGCAGCGGATGTCCCGCCGTACTAGGCGTTGGCGATACATCGGCAACACAGTCATCTCGGGCTGTAATTCCCGGCATCACGGAACAGGCAAATTCACTTCCCGCGTTATCAGGCTGCCACTCAGGCTTGAGCCTGAATTCGTCTTTTATCATTGGTACTGTCCCTCGGCTTCCGCAAGGTGTTTATTCAGCAAAACAAGCATTTCCTTGGCAGCTGCAGGAATGACCGTCCCCGGACCGAATATGGCAGCGGCCCCGTTGTTGTAGAGGAATTCATAGTCCTGTGCCGGAATGACCCCTCCGATTATAACCATGATATCTCCTCTCCCACGTTTATTAAGCTCGTCAACCAGTTGCGGGAGCAATGTTTTGTGGCCGGCCGCAAGAGAACTCATACCTACAATATGGACGTCGTTGTCAACGGCATCTTGTGCGGTTTCTTCCGGTGTTTGGAAAAGCGGTCCCATGTCTACGTCAAAACCCATATCCGCATATGCTGTGGCAACCACCTTGGCGCCTCTGTCATGTCCGTCCTGTCCCATTTTTGCGACCATGATCCTGGGACGCCGCCCTTCCCTTTCCTCAAATTCATCCGTCATGTGACGTACTTCTTCGATGATGTCGCTATCGGAAAACTCGCTGCTGTAAATCCCTGAAATAGACCTTATCACGGCCTTGTGCCGTCCGGATACTTTTTCGACGGCATCTGAGATTTCACCGAGGCTGGCGCGGGCGCGTGCTGCTTCCACGGCCAAATCAAGAAGATTCCCCTCTCCGGTCTCCATCGATCTGGTTATCGCAGCAAGGCATTCCTGCACCTTTTCAGGATCCCTATTTGCCTTGAGTTTTTCGAGACGTGATATCTGGGCCTGACGAACAGCAGAGTTATCAACCTCAAGGATATCTATGGGGTCTTCCTGATCCAATTTGAATGCATTGACTCCGATTATTTTTTCACTTCCGGAATCAATTCTTGCCTGCCTTCTCGCTGAAGCTTCTTCAATACGCATTTTAGGCAGTCCTGTCTCTATTGCTTTTGACATCCCGCCAAGTTCTTCAACTTCCATTATGTGGCCCCATGCCCGTTTGATCAGTTCGTTGGTGAGGGCCTCTACATAGTACGAGCCTCCCCAGGGATCAATGACCTTGCAGACTTGAGTCTCGTCCTGAATGTAAATTTGTGTATTACGCGCGATGCGGGCCGAAAAATCGGTGGGAAGAGCTATCGCTTCGTCAAGCGCATTCGTGTGAAGCGACTGAGTATGTCCCAGTGCAGCAGCCATTGCTTCTATGCAGGTGCGGGCGACATTATTGAACGGGTCCTGCGCAGTGAGGCTCCAGCCCGATGTCTGAGAGTGGGTCCGCAGCGCCATTGATTTAGCCTTTTTAGGATCGAACTGCTTGATGATCTTTGCCCACAGCATCCTTCCCGCACGCATTTTTGCAACTTCCATGAAATAATTTTTACCAATAGCCCAGAAAAATGAGAGGCGAGGAGCAAAATCATCAACACCCAAACCGGCAGCCAGACCGGTTCTAATATACTCCAGTCCGTCTGCAAGAGTATAGCCAAGCTCAATATCGGCGGTCGCGCCTGCCTCCTGCATGTGATAACCCGAAATGCTTATGCTGTTGAATTTAGGCATATTTCTTGAAGTATACGCAAAAATATCTCCGATGATCCTCATTGATGGTGTCGGAGGATATATGTATGTATTTCGGACCATAAATTCCTTCAGGATATCATTCTGTATCGTCCCGCTGAGAACTGACTTGTCTACTCCCTGTTCTTCGGCTGCAACTATATAAAATGCCAGGACTGGTAGCACCGCACCATTCATTGTCATTGAAACCGACATTTGACCAAGAGGAATGCCGGAGAATAATATCTCCATATCAAGAATGGAATCGACGGCAACGCCCGCCTTACCCACGTCGCCCACCACGCGCGGGTGGTCGGAGTCATATCCTCTGTGTGTTGCAAGGTCGAATGCGATCGAAAGCCCCTTTTGACCGGCGGCAAGGTTTCGGCGATAAAATGCGTTACTTTCCTCAGCTGTTGAGAAGCCCGCATATTGGCGCACAGTCCACGGACGCGTTACGTACATTGTGGGGTATGGTCCCCGCAGGAACGGTGGGATGCCCGGCATATATTTCAGATGCGAAATGCCTTCATAATCTTGTTTCGTGTAAAGCGGCTTGACATCTATCTGCTCCATTGTACGGTTGAGCAAAGACTCAAAAGATCTCCCTGTCTCTTTTTCGATTTTCTTTTTCCACGTTTCAAAATCACATGTATTCTGACAATTTCTTTTAAATGGAATTTTACTGAAATCCGGATTAATATTCATTGTTAAAACCCCTCTTTTGAATTCTGTATGGATCGGAGTATCTCATAACAATTTGCCTTGACGTGAATAAAATCATCTACACCTGAGTTAAGATATGTTTCTTTCATCTCAGGTGCGGGTGCTCCTGCAAGAAACAGCTTCATCGCGGGGCTTTTGGATTTGATGCCGCTGGCTATAGGCGGGACCAGTTCGGGGTAAGTGTCGTCCGTAGAACAAATGACAGCGACATCAGCACCTGATTTAACAGCAGCGTCTATCGCCTCGTCCGTAGTTTCAAAGCCTGTGTTTTTAAGGACGGTGAAATGGGCAACCTCCATGAAGCCTGTACTGAAATCTGCTCTTGCTTTGTGTTGTGGAATAGGTCCCATATTGACAAGGAAAACACGGATATTATCCCCCGTCTTTGCAATATAGCTTTCAGTCCGTTTTCTTAAAGCCTCAAATTTTTCTGTCCAGCGATGAGGCTCGATTGGCTTGACTTTTACCTCTCCGTCAAACCCGTCATTGAGGATATCTCTTACCTCACCTATAGAAGCTCCGGCCATAAAAGAGTCGATCACGGCTTCGACAAAGGCCCCTTTTCTGCCGTTTATTGATGGCATTATCGTTTGCAACACATTTTTTGTATGCTCGTTGTCCATGATCTCTTTGTAAGAATCTACAGCACGTTTTCTTTTTATGAACAGTTCTTCTCCGCTGGGAGATTCGTATTCAAGGGCCTGTTCAATGTTATTCGGATACATATTTGTTCCAAGAGCCCTGTCGAAACGGAAATCAAGATTTTTGAGACGGCTGTTTAATATTTTTTCAACATTTTCCTGAACATGTCCATCTTCGAGAGATTTTAAAAATCCTCCGACAGAGTCAGTCTGCTGCATCAACGACCATATTTCTTCCGCTACCTGTATTGTGAGTGTTTCAATATACCAGGATCCTCCCGCAGGGTCAGTCGGCTGAAGCAGATCAAACTCAGTCTGGAGCATGATCTGAATATTACGGGCTATGCGCTTAGCTATTTCTCCTCCCGGTCGGACTGCCTCATCGAAACACCCGACCTGGAGGGATGAGACGCCCCCTACAGCCCCGGAAAATGCCTGAGAGGTGGAGCGAAGAATATTAACAT
>CAYZYF010000026.1:0-19640 GCA_964482015.1 uncultured Synergistaceae bacterium | reverse complement strand
GGCGATACTATGCTGAAGAATTTTTTTGATGCTGTTAAAAAGAGGAGAACTCGTTATGCGCTCACAAAAGAAAAAGTTATCAGCGAACAAAAAGTGAGGGAGATAGTTGAAGAGGCCCTTCTCAATACACCGTCAGCTTTTAATTCTCAGAGCGCACGGCTGGTGGTGCTTTTTGACGCCGCGAGCGACAGGCTTTGGGAGATAGTCAAGGATGAGCTTAGAAAAATAGTTCCTGCGGGGGCTTTTGGTAAGACCGAGCAAAAAATAGACGGATCATTCAAAAGCGGCTGGGGAACGATACTCTTTTTCGAGGACATGGCAGTGGTCGAGGGCCTTCAGGAGAGGTTCCCCCTCTATAAGGATAATTTCCCCATTTGGTCCGACCATTCCGGAGGCATGCATCAGTTCGTGATCTGGACCGCGCTCTCCGCAGAAGGCCTAGGAGCCTCACTGCAGCACTACAATCCGCTGATAGACAGCGCCGTAAAAAAAGAGTGGGGACTTCCGGAGAAATGGAGGCTTCTTGCCCAGATGCCCTTCGGAAAACCGATGGACGAGCTTGCCGAAAAAGAGAGTATGCCTATGGATGAAAGGTTAAGGATCTTTAGATAAGAGACGCCTCTCAATCTCTGCCGGCTATGAAAAAAATCACGGCCTCCGCATGGGCGCGGGGGCTTTTTGCCGGCCTTTTACGGATGCTATTATACGCGAAAACCCGCACCTGTTCGGGTTGTCTCATCAAAGTCCCTGTGATAGAATATTACGGTTATTGTCAGCAAAAGGCAGACCGAAAGGGGTAGTAGGAATTGAAGACCGAAATAGTTTCACAAGAAAAGAATATCATTATAATAAAGGCCGAGTTCGAAGCCGAACAGGTCAATAGGGCAATAGACAAGACTATAAAGGATCTTTCCAAAAAGGCGAACATCAAGGGCTTTCGCAAGGGACATGTCCCGCGCAGGACCCTCGAGATGTTTTACGGCATGAAGGGCATCTGTGCAGAGACGCTGGAGAAGGTCGTCACCGAAGCTATAGACAAAATGATAGAAGAGTACGAACTTAAGCTTATAGCGGAACCCTCTGTCGAGCCGGACGAGCTCAAAGAGGGCAGCGCATACGAGTTTAATGTAACATTTGAAGTTACCCCGGCAGTCTCTCTTCCGGACATTGAATCGCTTGACGCGGTCAAGACGATATATGTCCCGACCGAGGAGATGAGAGATGACAATATAGCGCGCATCCTTCAGTCGAGAAGCGAACTTGTGCCGACCTATGAAGAGAGGGAGCTCACCGAAAAGGACTGCGTTTCGGTCAAATACACAAAAGTCGGCTCGGACGGGAATCCTGTCCGCCCTTCCTCAGACGAGGGGAGCAAGACAGAGATAGATCTTGCCGAGGAAAACATCAGGCCCGAGATCAGAGAGGCTATAATAGGCAAAAAACCGGGCGATAAATCGACGGTGGAGTTTTCGGCCGATGATGACCGCGGCGACGGAAAGCCCATGGACAAAGAGACCGTCTATGAAATCGAGATCCTTGGTATCTTGAAGAAGGTGACCCCCGAACTTAACGATGAGACGGTTACGGAGATCTCACAGTCGAAGCTTAAAACTGTCGACGAATTCAAGGAGGAAATAATGTCACAGCTGAAGGCCTCCGCCGATGAGCACAGTCAGATGAGCCTTCGGGATTCGGCGACAGAGGCTCTCTGCGAGGCTTCAGAGGTAGAGCTTCCCGACACGCTTATAACCAGACAGACAGAGGCGCTGAAAGCGGAGCAGGCTCAAAGGATAAAAAGAGATTCGGGCATGGAGCTGGATGATTTCTTCGAAAAGAGCGGACTTGACAGAGAGACGTATGAAAACGAACTGGCCGACGCCGCAAAAAAGATCGTAAAGAGAGCCCTGGTACTTGAGGCGTTGGCTGATGCCAACGACATCCAGTGGACACCCGAAGAACTTACTTCAGAGATAAGGGCAGTTGCCCTGAATTCACGGATCGACCCCGCCAAGTTCCAGGAATATGTATATGGCGACAGGGAGAGGTTGTTCGAGATGGCTGAAAGAGTTCGCAATCGCAAGGCTATCGATTTTTTGGTGACTAAAGTCAAGGTCACTGAAAAAGAAGAAATCGATACAGAACAAAAGGACTAGGATAGAAACAAAAACTATCCTATTTTCCAAATCTATTGGGAGGCGAGATAACTTGTCTTATCTAATACCTGTAGTAGTTGAACAAACAGGCAGGGGAGAACGGTCCTACGATATTTACAGCAGGCTGCTTAAGGACAGGATCATTTTCCTGGGTACAGAGGTAACGAATGCGATGGCCAATTTGATCCTGGCCCAGCTTCTTTTCCTCGAAAGCGAGGACCCGGAGAAGGATATTTTTCTCTACATCAACAGCCCCGGCGGTTCGGTCACAGCCGGACTTGCTATTTACGACACCATGCAGTATGTAAAGCCGGATGTGTCCACCATATGCACAGGGCAGGCCTCCAGCATGGGAGCCTTTCTTCTTGCTTCCGGCGCGGCGGGCAAGAGGATCGCCCTTCCGAACGCGCGCATTATGATCCACCAGCCCTCGGGCGGAGCCCAGGGTACGGCTGCGGATGTTAACATTCAAGCTGAGGAGATCATGTACGCGCGGAAGAGGCTGAACGAAATGCTCGTGCATCACACAAAACAAACTCTTGATGTTATTGAAAGGGATACCGAGCGGGATTTTTTCATGTCGGCTCAGGAAGCTCTTACCTACGGCATCATAGACAAGATCATTGAAAAACGCTGACAGATAAACGTTTAGGGGGATCTCTTCACGGGATCCCCCGATATCAACAGGGGGCCTTTCTTATTTTCTGCTCAATAAATAAAAGTTCCCGAACTGAGGTGCATCCAAATGTACGAAAAGAACCAAAACAACAAAGAAAACAACCGCAGAAAAACCAGATGTTCATTCTGCGGAAAGGGGCAGGACGAAGTCTCCAAGCTTATAGCCGGTCCCGCCAATACATTTATATGTTCAGACTGCATCCAGCTTTGCAACGTTATACTCAGGGAGGACAAGGCCGAACTGGCTTTTGGATCCGCACCGGGTAAAAAGGCTGCGCCGGACTATTCTTCCGCGCCTTCATTGGAGGCGCTTCCTCTGCCGAGAGAGATAAAGGAGATGCTCGACCAGTACGTGATCGGCCAGGACCACGCGAAAAAAGTGCTCTCCGTTGCGGTCTATAACCACTATCGCCGTATCTCCAACCCCGTTGATGACGACGAGGTCGAGCTTCCCAAGAGCAACGTGCTTCTGGTCGGTCCGACGGGAAGCGGAAAAACCCTGCTTGCACAGACCCTTGCAAAAATGCTTAACGTTCCTTTTGCGATAACGGACGCAACGACCCTTACTGAGGCCGGCTATGTCGGCGAGGATGTTGAAAACATCCTTCTGCGCCTACTGCAGGCGGCCGATTACGACATAAGCGCAGCGCAGCACGGAATAATTTACATTGACGAAATTGACAAAATATCACGCAAATCGGAATCCGTCTCCATAACCAGGGATGTCTCCGGAGAGGGAGTCCAGCAGGCGCTGTTAAAGATAATTGAGGGAACTGTCGCTAATATTCCGCCTAAAGGCGGACGCAAGCATCCCAATCAGGAAATGATCCCCATGGATACCGGCAATATCCTCTTTATCTGCGGCGGAGCTTTCGACGGCCTTGAAAAGATAGTGGCGAAGAGGACCACGGTAAAATCGCTTGGTTTCGGGGGCGATCTTACGCGCAACGTTAACAGGACCTTCTCGTATGAGCTGCTGCAGCAGCTGCAGCCTGATGACCTTCGCACCTACGGGTTCATACCTGAGTTCATAGGGAGGCTTCCCGTTCTGGTCGCTTTGGAGGCCTTGGATGAAGAGGCCATGGTCAGGATCCTTCTTGAGCCCAAAAACGCCCCTCTCAAACAGTACAAAAAACTTTTTTCACTCGACGGCATAGACCTGGTCTTTACTGATGACGCCGTCAAGAGAATAGCCGAAAAGGCGGCCGCTCTCAACACAGGCGCGAGAGGCCTCAGGACCATCTTGGAGGCGCTGATGCTCGACATGCAATTCGAGCTTCCGGAAAAGTCTTCAGAAATAAAGAAGCTGACCGTCACTAAAGATGTCGTGGAAGGGATCGAAAAGCCGCTGCGCGAACCCAAGGACCGAAAAGAGGCAGTTTGAACTATGAGAATCTATCCAGTTGTTCCGGTAAGGGACATGGTCGTTTTTCCCGGCGTGATCTCCCCGCTCTTTGTGGGGAGGGTACGGTCCGCCCGGGCTCTCGATGCGGCTGAAGCCGGAGATCACCTGATATTTATAACTGCTCAGAAAAATGCTCTTCTGGACGACCCCGCTCCTGAAGACCTAAATACCGTAGGTACGCTTTGCAGGATCCTCCAATCGGTCCGAACACCCGAGGGAACGACTAAATCCGTTCTGGAAGGAGTTTGGCGCTGTAAGGCCGTTCGTTTCATAACAGAGGACGATCACCTGAAGGCTGAGGTAAAGAGAATAAGCCTGACAAAGACCATTCGGTCGGACCAGAGTGAGGCCCTCCGCAGGGCCGTCTTTTCCGAGTTTGATTCCTACGTAAGGCTGAACCCTAAAATACCCGATGAAATCGCGATCTCAAGTTCGGTCGAAACGGTAGAGGATCTTGACCTTTTCGCAGACCTGATAGCATCGCACACCCTTTTAAAGCACGTCTACAAGCAGGAACTTCTGGATACTGCCGATGTCGTACTGCGCCTGAGAAGGCTGCTTGAACTCCTTATGAGGGAAAATGAATTCCTCAGAATGGAGCATGATATCCAAAAAAAGGTCAGAAGCGAGATGGACAAGGGACAGAGACAATACTACCTCAGGGAACAGCTCAGGGTGATCCGTGAGGAACTGGGTGAGGACGAGCCCCTTTCCGAGGTAAATGAACTCAGGTCCAGAGCGGACAGGACAGATATGTCCGATGAAGCACGGGAAAAGGTGGGACGCGAGCTGGACCGGTATGCCCGGATGGCACCCATATCTCCGGAGGCGACTGTCTCAAGGACATATATAGAATGGCTCCTTGATGTCCCATGGAATATATCGTCGAGCGACCACCTTGACCTCAAGGATGCGCGCAAGATACTAGAAAAAGACCACTATGGCCTGGAGGAGGTAAAGGAGCGCATACTTGAATTTCTGGCGGTCAGAAAGCTGGCCAAAGAGAAAATGAGGGCCCAGGTACTCTGTTTTATTGGGCCTCCCGGGGTCGGCAAGACATCTTTAGGCAAGTCCATCGCCAGGACCATGGGAAGAAAATTCGTTAACATGTCGCTTGGCGGCATGAGGGATGAGGCTGAGATACGCGGCCACAGAAGGACATACGTCGGAGCCCTGCCCGGAAGAATAATACAGAAGATCAAAGCGGCGGGGACCAATAATCCTGTGCTGCTTATGGACGAAATAGACAAAATAGGGAGTGACTTCAGGGGAGATCCCGCAGCTGCGCTGCTGGAGGTTCTCGACCCGGAACAGAACAGCAGCTTCACGGATAACTTCCTGGAGATACCTTTTGACCTGAGCAAGGTAATGTTTATAACTACTGCAAACAGCGCGGCGACGATCCCTAAGCCCCTTCTGGACAGGATGGAAATAATACCGCTGCCCGGTTATGTTGCGGAAGAAAAGATAAACATTGCGAAGAGGCATCTCCTGCCGAGAATATTGGAGGAACACGGACTGACAAGGAATGATGTGCTCTTCCCCGACCTGACGATCAAAAATATCATCACAGCTTACACGATGGAAGCGGGAGTCAGGGACTTAGACAGGCAGCTCTCTAAGATAGCCAGAAAGGTTGCTGCGGATATGGCGGAAAATACTGGCGGCAAAGCGGATAAAAAGCCGCTCAGAATATCAAAGCTCCTGATGAAAACTATGCTCGGAGCCCCTAAACTCCACACAACGAGGATCCCAAAAGAAGACCCGCTGGGCACTGCGCTGGGACTGGCCTGGACTGAAGCGGGCGGTTCAGTGATACTTATAGAATCGGCCGTAATGGACGGCAGCGGGAATGTCACATATACGGGCAACCTGGGAGACATTATGCAGGAATCCGCCCAGACTGCGCTCGCTTACCTCAGATCCCACGCTTCGGCATTCGGTCTTGAGAATTTTGAGTGGCGCAAAAAAGACATACATATCCACGTCCCAAAGGGGGCAGTCCCCAAGGACGGCCCATCGGCGGGAATTACCCTGGCGCTCTCCCTCTGCTCGGCCCTCACAGGAATAAGGGTAAACGCCTCCTATGCAATGACCGGCGAGATGACCCTACACGGCGATGTCCTTCCTATCGGAGGGTTAAGAGAGAAGATTTTAGCCGCTAAAAGGCTGGGGATCAAAAAGCTTATACTGCCCGAAGACAATAGGCCGGATGTCGAGGAACTAAGTGAATGGATAAGATCCGGTATCTCCGTCAGCTATGTTTCTAAAATAACCTCTGTTTTTCAGATGGCTCTAAAAAAGTAGGGTATTAGTATGGCTCTTTGGAAATCAGAACTTTACTGCACAGCGTTCAACAAAGGACAGATCCCTCCGCCGGTCGGCGACGAGATCGTCTTTGTGGGCCGTTCCAATGTCGGCAAGTCTACGCTTATAAACGCACTGCTCGGCAGAAAGATCGCCAAGGTCAGCTCCAAGCCCGGCAAAACCAGAAGCATAAATTTTTACAAGATCGAGCCCGGCTCCCAGGCCTTTACGCTGGTGGACATACCCGGCTATGGCTATGCGGTGCGAGGCATGGAGGAACGTAAGCTTTGGTGGAAACTGATAGACGATTATTTTTCCTCCGAGAGGCCGATAAGTTTCGTGATCCACCTAATAGACTTCAGACATGGGCCTCTCGCCAACGATGATGAGCTTATCGCGTGGCTGAACAGCATGGATATGCCGAGGCTGGTCGTTTTTACAAAGGGTGATAAAATTTCACCCGGCAAAAGAAGAGCCTTATACCAGCAATACATGAAAAACGGACTTGACTCAATACTTCCTCCATTTATCACGTCAGGCGTGAATGACAGAGAGATGGAGGCCCTCAGAGAGGGCATAGGGGATATTTTGAAGGAGATCAGGCGCCTGGATCTCAGAGAAGCACAGGAGCAATGACCTGTATACCCGAGTAACCGGAACGGCCGGATCGTCGGGATGGGCAAATAGAGATGGGTAGAGCCACCAGGCTTATCCAACAAGGAGGAAAAGAAACGGATGGATCCCGAAAAAACCGTCTTAGGCAAAGGATATGAACCGTCGCCGATAGAGGATAAATGGTACTCGAAATGGCTTGAGGAGGGGCTTTTCAAGGCTGACCCCAATTCGAAAAAACCCCAGTTTTCAATTGTTATCCCGCCGCCTAACGTTACGGGCTCGCTGCATGTTGGACACGCACTGGACAACACCTTGCAGGACATTTTATGCCGGGCCAAGAGGATGCAGGGGTACGAGGTGCTGTGGATGCCCGGGACAGACCACGCCGGGATCGCCACTCAGAACGTGGTCGAGCGTTCTCTCGCCGCGGATGGCATATCCCGCCACGACCTGGGCCGTGAGGAGTTTGTCTCCAGGGTCTGGGAGTGGAAGGAAAAATACGGCAGCACGATAATCAACCAGCTCAAAAAACTGGGAGCCTCCTGCGACTGGGAGAGGGAACGCTTCACTATGGACGAGGGGCTTTCTGTAGCCGTGCGCAGGATCTTTGTAGATCTCTACGAAAAGGACCTCATATACAGGGGCAAGTATCTGATCAACTGGTGCCCCAGATGCCACACGGCTCTCTCCGATCTTGAGGTGGAACACGAGGAACAAGAGGGTAATTTTTACGAGGTGGCGTATAAGTTCGCCGACGGCGAAGGGGATTTGAGAGTAATGACGACCCGTCCCGAAACGATCCTCGGAGATACGGCCATTGCCATCCATCCCAGGGATGAAAAGAACAGGCATCTCGTAGGCAGAAAAGTGGTAGTGCCTATAGCGGGAAGAGTCATCCCTGTTATCGAGGATAATATGGTCGATCCGGAGTTCGGATCCGGCTGCGTAAAGATAACCCCCGCCCATGATCCCAACGACTTCTTGGTTGGCCGGAGACACGGGCTGGAACAGATCCAGGTCATAGACAGCGACGGCGTAATGTGCGGCGAAGCCTCGGGCAAATACGCCGGCATGGATCGTTTTGAAGCCAGAAAGGCGATCGTTGAGGACCTCAAAAAAGAGGGGGCGCTCGTCGGGACCGAGGAAATAAGGCATTCCGTGGGGGAGTGCTACCGCTGCCATACCGTTATCGAGCCCTACCTATCCGAACAGTGGTTCGTCAGGGCAAAGCCGCTCGCCGATGCCGGAGTCGAAGCAGTAAAGGCGGGAAGGATCCGTTTCGTGCCGGACCAGTGGACGAACGTATATTTCCAGTGGATGGAAAATATCAGGGATTGGTGCATTTCAAGGCAATTATGGTGGGGACACAGGATACCTGCGTGGTACTGCGACGCCTGCGGGGAGATAACAGTAGGCATGGAAGATCCAGCCGTCTGCCCGAAGTGCGGCAGCACCGAACTCAGGCAGGACGAGGACGTCCTGGACACATGGTTTTCCAGCGCCCTCTGGCCTTTTTCAACTATGGGCTGGCCGGAAGAAACTGACCTGCTTAAAAAATTCTATCCAACCTCAGTCCTGGTAACGGGATTTGACATCATATTCTTCTGGGTCGCCAGAATGATTATGTTCGGCCTTGAGGGAATGAACGGCGAAGTTCCTTTCCATGATGTCTATATACACGCCCTTGTCAGGGACGAAAAAGGCCAGAAGATGAGCAAATCCAAGGGCAACGTGATAGACCCCCTGACCATCGTGCAGGAGTATGGGGCTGATGCGCTGAGGTTTACCCTTGCCGCCTTGACGGTACAGGGCAGGGACATCTTCCTCTCTACTGAAAGAATTGCCACCTACAGGCTCTTTATGAACAAGCTGTGGAACGCGAGCCGTTTTGCCCTCATGAACCTTGAGGACGCCGAACCGGGCGCAAAATGGGACGATAACGAACTGCGCATCCAGGACAAATGGATCCTGAACAGGATATCTCAGGTTTCTTCCGAAATGACAGCCTTTCTCGACGGCTACTTTTTCGGAGAATCGGCGAGAGCAATGTATGATTTCGTCTGGGGCGAACTTTGTGACTGGTATCTGGAACTTACAAAGCCCGCCCTCAGAGGGGAGGAAGGGCCTGCAAGAAAGCAAACGGCTCAGGCCGTTCTTCTGGTCCTATTCGAGGATGTGCTGAAGCTTCTTCACCCATTCATACCCTTTGTAACTGAAGAGCTGTGGCATGCCTTTCCCTTCAGCGGAGAGCTTTTGGAAAGAAGCGGATGGCCGGTGCCCAGATTGAAAGAGATCGATGACAAAACTATCGCCGAGATGAATTTTATAATGGACGCGGTGAGGGCGATAAGAAACCTCAGGGCGGAAGCTCGCATTGCACCGCAGCAGCTTATCCCCGAGGCAGTCCTCTCAGTAAACGACAGTGCCCTGCTTTCCCTCATAAAATCCTCCGACCCTCAGATCAGGCTGCTGACAAAGTCAGAGAAGATCTCCATCATAGGCGACGCGGAGGAGAAACCCAAAAAGAGCCTCGCATCTGTGCTTGATGGAGTTCAGGTATATTTGCCTGTAGGCGATCTTCTGGATGTCGAGAAGGAGATAGGACGCTTACAGGGCGAGCTCTCCAAAACCTGCAAAGATATCGAGAAGGCAACGGCAAAGCTTGCCAATCCTCAATTCCTTGAACGGGCTCCGGAAGATGTTATATTGAAAGAGAGAACCTCCCTTTCCGACAATGAAGCAAAAAGGGAGCGAATCGCTGAAAACCTTTTAAGCCTGGATAGCTGAGATGGCTGAATCGGCGGCTTTTCATCCGATAGAGGCAAAACTGCTTGAACTGGCAAGCCCCGGCATAAAGCCGGGACTTGCCAGACTTTCTCATCTGCTTTCTCTCCTCGGAGATCCCCAAAGAAAATTCAAAGCCGTCCATATAGTAGGAACAAACGGCAAGGGCTCTGTAGCCTCGACCCTCTCTTCCATACTGGGGTCCGCCGGCTGCAGTCCGGCTCTTTACACCAGCCCGCACCTCGTCTCTTTTGGAGAGAGGCTTGCCATTGGCGGGATAGAAGTGCCGCCCGAAAAGTGGCTTGGAGCGACAAAGCTAATTGCCGATGCGATACAGAAATCAGAGAGGCTCAAGAGCGCCCCTCCGACATACTTTGAACTTGTTACAGCCGCGGCCTTTATCATCATCTCCGAATCGTCTGCTGACGTCGCTGTTATAGAGGCCGGACTGGGCGGGCGGCTTGACGCTACTAATATACTTTCAGCGGTCATCCTGACCCTGATAACCCCGATCGGAATTGATCACTCCGAATTTTTGGGCGGTTCGATAGACCGTATAGCTGAGGAAAAGTTTGCTGTGATGAGACCGGGAGTACCTGCAATTTTCGCCGGAGGGGATGAAAAAACAGAGGGACTTTTTTTTAGGACAGCATTCAAAAAAAAGACACCCGCACAGCTTCTGAGGCGGCTTTGCAGTTATGATTCGGACGATATTTCGCTTGCCGGAACAAATTTTTTCATCGAATCGGAATGTCTGCATACTGATTACCATACCCCCCTCATAGGCGTGCACCAAACGGAAAATGCCGCCTTGGCGATCATGGCTTCGCTCGCTTTGAAAGCTACGTATCACTCGTTTTCTGAAAAAATTACGATGGAATCGATCAAGGCCGGCGTCTCATCCGTCAGGTGGCCGGGCAGGCTTGAGTTGCTCAAAGAAGCGCCGCTGCTTATTATCGACGGGGCACATAACGTTCATGCAATGAACAAACTTGTCGAAACCCTGGGAATTCTTTTGCCGGACGGCAAATACAACATCGTTCTTGCCATGATGAAGGACAAAGATGCATCTGAATGCCTGGAGCTGATCAAGAGGACGGGGATGCGGCTTTTCTGTACCCAGGTGCCGGATATGGAGAGGAGCCTCTCTTCGGAGGAACTTTACAGGGCAGCAGCGGAAAAGGGCATAAACTGTGCGGGGGAGTGGACTGACCCGATGACCGCGGTAAAGAGATCGCTCGCTGATGGTACCGATACAATATGCTGCGGCAGCCTTTTTCTTTGCGGGCTGATCAAGGAGCGCCAAAATGAGTTTTAATGGATTCGTCCAGGCAGAAATAAATGGTCAAAAACGGCTGGATCTCCTCATGCCCTTAGAACTGAAAGACCTATTCACCGCATCGATCTACTGCAGGGGTGATTTCATGGACAGTTCCGAAGGCGACCCGCTCAAGATATGGGAACTATTGTCTTATAAATACAATAATATTAAACTTGTTGCCCCTTACCAGACCCACGGCACAAACATTATCGCCTCTGCATCGGAACACGCGCTGCCTTTTAGGCCGGAGGCGGACGCGATCCTGATAGACTCTGCCTCTGACTCAGCGGGGAGCCTCAGGTTTGCCGACTGCGCCCCTGTGGTGATCTCATCCGCATTTCCCGATCCCTGGATGCTTCTTGTGCACTCGGGTTTCGTCGGGACGGTCAAAGGCATCTCGGAATTATCGCTGGAGACCGTATCAAGGCTTAAGAGGGGAGTCGATCTTAGAAAAACCTATGCATGGATCGGTCCGTGCATATGCGGAAAGTGTTACTCAAGAAAGATAGGCGATCCTGCGACCCAGAGTGCAGCAGGGCTCTTCTCTCCTGAAAATTATTTTTTGAGAAATGAAATGATCTATTTCGATATTAAGGAAGAGATAAAAAACAGACTGCTTCTTTTTGGCATTCAGGGAGAAAACATCTCTTCCTGGGATGATTGCACCCTGTGCGGAGATGGTTCATACTACTCATACAGGGGCGGAGACCAAAAAAGCCGTATCTTTCTTATCGGGAATTACCACAAAAAAGCCGTATGACGTGAAGATACTTAAAGGTATCGTTACGTACAGCCCCTCGTGAGGTGAGATAGGGATGGAGAACATAAGAGTAGGTGTCGTTGGTGTGGGCCACTTGGGGATGCACCACGCAAGGGTATACACCGAGATTTTGGGCGCTCAGCTTGTCGGTGTGGTAGACATCAACGAAGAGAGAGGGAATTTTGTCGCTGATCCGCTTGGGGTCCCTTCCTACGGGTGCTTAGAGACTTTTATAAGACAGGCCCGCCCCGATGCGCTCAGCATAGCTGTGCCGACCTGTCAGCATTTTGAGGTAGCAAAGAAGGCCATGGAAAGCGGCATCAACGTCCTTATAGAAAAACCGGTCACCTCCAGCGTAGACGAGGCAGAACAGCTTTTAAACCTGGCGGTGCAGAAGGACCTGATCCTCCAGGTGGGGCACATCGAGAGATTTAACAGCGCGGTCCAGCACGTCAGAGAATTCATTAATGACCCTCACTTTATTCAGACCCGCAGGATGGGTCCCTTTACTCCTCGCATCAGCGACGTCGGCGTTGTTCTGGACCTTATGATCCACGACGTGGATATTATTCTTTCTATGATCAATTCGGAGCTCATTTCCATTTCAGCTATCGGCAGGTGCATCAGGACCGATCATGAGGACATAGCCTCCGCCCAGCTCACCTTTGCGAACGGTGCGATGGCTCAGATACTGGTCAGCCGCGTCTCTGAGAAAAGGATACGACAGATGGAGATCACCGAGGCAGAGAGATACATTACAGTTAACTACGAATCGCAGGATATTTCTGTCCAGCGCTGCGTCAGACAGAGCGGCGGGAACTTGGTAGAGGTTATGGAACATCCGGTTTTTCCAAAGACCGAGCCGCTTAAAATGGAGCTTCAGCACTTTGTCTCTTGCGTTAGGGAAGGACGTCAGCCCATGGTGGGCATCAAGGACGGCAAAAGGGCTCTGGAGGTCTGCGTCGCGGTCCTGCGGCAGATACATGAAGAAAAACCCGCCGCCGGTACACTGCTTTCCGCGATATAGGCAAATAATAAATGACATTCGGGAGGATAAGGGTTATCATCTTGAGAGGAGATATTCCTCTCTTTTTTTTGTTTGTGATCACCCTTTTTGAAAGGACGCGTCAGATTTGTTTGAATATATAAAAAACGTCCCACCTGTTAACCTGCAGGCGCTTGTTGCTCTGATACTCTTCGGAGCAACGCTTCTGGTCGCCCGCATGGTCGTTAATATCCAGACTGGCAGGTGGCCAGGGGGCCCTATGTTCATCCTTTACCTCAGAGTTCTGCTCGGCTTTCTCTTTGCCGGCTCTATAGGCTTGGGGTTTTATTCTTTTGCCGGTGTTAATATTCTTTTTAAATAAACAGTTAGGAGAGTTGATTCATGGATAAGCTTCTGAATAACGCGTTCAAAGGGGACCCGAGATCTATAGGCCGCCTTATAAGTCTTGTTGAGGCAGACGGTCCATCCGCAAAAGAGATCATGAAACGGATATATCCACGGACTGGGACCGCGAAGGTAATAGGCATTACCGGAAGCCCGGGAGCCGGAAAGAGTACCTTCGTCGACAGACTCATTGAACAGTTTCACTCAGAAGGCAACAAAGTAGGAGTAATTGCGATAGATCCCTCCAGCCCCTTTACCGGCGGAGCCATCCTTGGCGACAGGCTGCGCATGCAGCGTCACGCGCTTGATCAAAACGTTTTTATCAGGAGCATGGGATCCAGGGGACATTTGGGAGGAGTCAGCAAGTCTACCCACGAAGCGGCGCTGCTGCTGGACGCCTGCGGTTTCGACATCGTCCTTATAGAGACGGTCGGGGTAGGGCAGTCAGAGGTGGATATCATCAAAATAGCCGATTCGGTGGTCCTTGTCCTCGTTCCCGGCATGGGCGATGACGTTCAGATCATGAAGGCGGGGATAATGGAGATCGCCGATACCTTCGTAGTCAACAAGGCCGACAGGGAAGGCGCGGATAAGGTTGCCTCCGATGTCCGCCTTATGCTCAAAATGATGAAGGAAAAGGAATGGATCCCGCCCGTAACTCTTGTTTCGTCACAGAACAATACCGGTGTGGACGAGGTCAAAAATATACTCAACGATCATTGGCACTATCTCCAGAATACCGATGAGGGAAAAAAGAGGCGTTTTATTCAGTTAGAAATGGAAGTTGAAGCGATATTAAGGGGAGAGATTTCCCTGCTTACGGAAAAGATATGGAAAGAGCGCAAAACATCGGGAGTTCTCGAAGATCTCGCCGACAGAAAAACAGACCCCTATACGCTGGCGGGAGAGCTTATCGCGCAGGCGGTAAGATAAATTACGGCTGCCTACGCCGCAAACCTAATTCTTGGGAGGATCATACATGAAAATTGCGATGGGTGCGGACCATGCCGGATACGGGCTGAAAGAAGAAATAAAATCACATCTTCTGGCGGCAGGACACGAGATAATTGATAGGGGAACCTATTCCGGAGACCAGAGCGTCGATTATCCGGACTGCGGATTCAGGGCGGCCGAGACGGTCGCGAACCACAAGGCAGACCTGGGTATACTTTTCTGCGGAACCGGGATAGGAATGAGCATAACGGCCAACAAGGTGCCCGGCATCAGGGCTGCTCTCTGTCATGACCATTTCACCGCGACGATGAGCAGAAGGCATAACAACGCCAACGTGCTGGTTATAGGCAGCAGGGTGACCGGACCTGGACTGGCGAGAGAGATCGTGGATACATGGCTTTCAGAAGAATTTGAGGGAGGACGCCACAAGATAAGGGTGGACAAGATCACATCCTTCGAAGCGGAACACTTCACACAAGCTTCGATGAGCCTGTGCTCCACTAATCCTTTCGGCGGCAGGACCGTTGTAATAGAACATCCTCTCGTAAGACACAAGCTAGGGCTCCTGAGAGACAAAAACACGACTTCAAAGGATTTCAGAGATCTTGTCCAGGAGGTTGCGGGCCTCATGGTCTACGAGGTGACGAGGCATCTGCCGCTGGAGGAGATCGAGATAGAAACTCCCGTCTCAAAAACAAGGGCCTTCTCCCTCTCAGGAAAAAAACTTGCCATTGTGCCCGTCCTGAGGGCCGGACTGGGCATGGTCGAGGGAATCCTGAAACTGATACCTAACGCAAAGGTGGGGCATATAGGACTCTACCGTGACCCCAACACGCTTATGCCTGTTGATTACTACTGCAAACTGCCCAATGACATATCGGACAGAGATATTTACGTTGTAGATCCTATGCTCGCGACCGGAGGATCTGCCTCGGCGGCTGTGAGCCACATAAAGGGACACGGCGCCAAAAGGATAGCGCTTGTCACGATCCTTTCCGCGCCGGAGGGGATAGCGAAGTTTCACGAAGATCATCCTGATATTGACATTTTTACGGCGGCAGTAGACAGCAACCTAAATGAGCACGGTTATATAGTGCCCGGCTTGGGTGATGCCGGAGACAGGCTTTTTGGCACAAAATAAGTGACATGGAGATAGGTCGTTCCCTTTGTTTTCCATATATCTTTTTACCCTTGTGACGTTTCTGTGGGGACTGATAGCCACTCCGGTCTCCATCAGCCTGGCCAGAAAATTCAGGCTGCTGGATGTGCCTGGGGGGAGAAAGCAGCACCTAAGCGTAATGCCGCGCGGAGCGGGCATAGTGCTCTGGAGCGGTTACCTTTTATGGGCGCTCTTCGTGGGCAACCCCGGAGTAGAGGTGCCTTTCATTGCGACCGGCGCCACGATAGTCTTCATAGTAGGCTATATGGACGACATGCATCCGCTCCCGCCCGCACTGCGGTTCTTATTCCATCTTGCGGCCGCTGCGTGGGTCTCTTATTCCCTGCCTGTCCCTCTGTGGCAAAGGCTTTTGATAATATTCTGGATATCGGGAACGACCAACGCCTATAACCTAATAGACGGAATGGATGGACTTTGCCTTTCGGTAACGCTGATCACGGCGGTGGTCGCTCTTTTTACCGGCAGCGCATCTGTCTGGATGCCCATAGCGGGCCTTGTTTTCGGGGTGCTGCTATGGAATTTTCCCCGTCCAAGAACTTTTCTGGGGGACGGCGGAAGCACTCTCTTGGGCTACATTTGTGCATCTCACCTGGCATGGAGCGTTTTTCCGGACCTATTCGGCAGGGGATTTTTTGAGCTATCGTCATTTCTCCTTCTGGTGGGCGGCGTGCCGGTGCTCGACACGCTGATCGCGATGACCAGGAGGCTCTTGACAAAAAGATCACCGTTTTCTCCTGACAGGGGACATGCTCACCACAAGCTGCTCGATGGGGGATTCTCCAAGCTCCAGGCTTTGGCACTGCTGGGAGCGGCTCATATGGTACTCGTGGTCCTCGGTTTCAGGCTTTTAGGCAATAAGATATTTTAGCGGCCGGACCGCATCGATAAATACGGTACCGGGCCTTTCTCCGGATCCTTAAGTGCGGCCGGGGCTTAGGTACCGAGAAGCTAAGAACATAGATCGGGAGGTTTTTAAATGGGGCGTAAAACAATTGTGTGTGCTGTCGGAACTCGGCCTGAAGCGATAAAGATGGCCCCTGTGGTCATTGCGCTGCGCGACCGTGGATATTTCGACGTGAAGATCCTCGCCACAGGACAGCATTCGACGATGCTCGACCGGGCTTTGAGCTATTTCGGGCTTACCGCTGATATAAATCTCAGCATTATGAAGGATAGACAATCACTTGATCACATTACATCGTCCGTACTTACAGGCGCCGGGGAATATTTTGACCGGATCAGCCCGGCCGCCGTGCTTGTACACGGCGACACCACCACGACATTCTCCTGCGCGCTCGCCGGCTTTTATAGGAAAATACCTATAGGACATGTCGAGGCGGGCCTCAGAAGCGGCAATATGGATCTTCCGTTTCCGGAAGAGATGAACAGGGTGCTCACTGACAGGATCACTACCTGGGCCTTCGCGCCGACCAAGCTTGCCGCAGAAAACCTGCTGAAGGAGGGTACCCCTGCCTCAATGATCCATATCACAGGAAATACTGTGATCGATGCACTGCTTTATACCGTACGGAATGCCGAGAGGCCGTCCTGTACAGAGCTGTCCGGATTGCCCGAGGACGCGCCTTTTCTGCTTGTTACGGCGCACAGGAGAGAATCATGGGGAATTCCCCTTGAAGGGATTTGCACCGCACTCTCAGACCTGCACGAAGCTTATCCGGAAATTTGGATGGTCATACCCATGCATAGGAACCCCTCCGTAAGAGAGACCATAAAAAAGCATCTGGACGGCAAAGCGAGGGTCATACTCTGTGACCCGCTCGATTATCCGGATTTTGTCTGGGCAATGAACGCTTCAAAGTTTATACTGAGTGACAGCGGGGGCGTACAGGAGGAAGCTTCTGCAATAAAGAAACCTGTTCTTATACTCAGGGATATCACCGAGAGGCCTGAAGCCCTATCCAGCGGCAGCGGAGTTTTGGTGGGAGTAGATAAAGATGCGATATTTTCAAAGGCCAGCGAGCTTCTTGGGAGCTCCGAAGCCATAAGAAAAATAGAAGAGAATTGTGCGTCTCAGGCTTTTGGTGACGGCACCGCCGCTTTTAAGATCGCCGACGCCCTCAGAGACTATTTTGAGAATCATTAGAAAAGTTTTTTCGGGCGTATCCGGACTGGAGTGACCGCTGTTGGACGATAAAATGCTGATCAGGGGCGGGGTTCCCCTATTTGGAACTGTAGACATTCAGGGAGCAAAAAACGCTGCCCTTCCGGTTATGGCAGCCTCAATACTGCTTAAGGGCAAAACGCTGGAGCTCACGAAAGTACCGGACCTCTGCGATATACATACAATGGCTGATCTGCTCAGGCATCTGGGCATAACTGTAGATTTTGATAAAAACAGGATGACGATCAAAGTGCCTGAGGAACTCAGCAGGGACGCTCCCCCCGACCTGGTGCGCAAGATGAGGGCTTCTTCTCTCGTACTCGGTCCGCTCACGGCAAGGTGCGGAAAAGCGGTACTGCCGCTTCCGGGAGGCTGCGTTCTGGGGAGCAGGCCGATAGATTTTCACCTGAAAGGGCTCGCCAAGATGGGTGCCGAGATAGACCTTGACAGGGGGTCTGTCTATGCCAAGGCAGGAAAGCTGAAGGGAGAGAGGATCACCCTTGACTTTCCCTCCGTGGGAGCCACTGAGAACCTGATGATGGCGGCGGCTCTCGCCCATGGAGTTACATATATCGAAAACGCGGCGAGAGAGCCCGAAATAGTAAACCTTGCAGATGTATTGAGGCTTATGGGCGTACCGATCAAAGGCGACGGCACACAGACCATCAGAATAACGGGGATCGATGAAGCAGGCCACGCCGAGGCCGAGATAATACCCGACAGGATCGAGGCCGCAACATATCTGATCGCTGGGATTATCACAAAAGGAGCTGTAACCGCAAGGGGGATCGATTCCGGCCTTATAGACTCAATACTCCTTAAGCTCGAGGAAGCGGGAGTCTCCGTTGAGATCATTCTTGATGAGGTCACCGCGGCATGGAAAAAACCCCTTGTCGGCATACCTGTAAAGACTATGCCATATCCTGGATTCCCCACGGATGTTCAGCCCCAGCTTATGGCCGCCCTTTCTCTCGCGGTGGGAACAAGCGTTATCCATGAAAGCGTCTTTGATTCAAGACTGCTCCATATAAACGAATTCAAAAAAATGGGAGCGAAGATAGA
The DNA here is from genome assembly GCA_964482015.1 of uncultured Synergistaceae bacterium. Taxonomy (GTDB): domain Bacteria; phylum Synergistota; class Synergistia; order Synergistales; family Synergistaceae; genus Caenicola. Next base: position 909 of record CAYZYF010000026.1, on the reverse strand, counting down.
GCTCCAGGATACCACCGCGATCGTCACAGGTGTAAGCAGGCTGACAGGTGCAGAGGTGCGCGCTTCCAACCTAAGAGCCGGAGCTGCGCTCATCCTGATGGGATTGGCGGCGGAAGGGGAGACCGTTGTCCACGACCTTTATCATGTATGGCGCGGTTATGAAGGACTGATCGAGAAAATGAGATCGCTGGGAGCAAATATAGAGATTCCAGAAAATCAATAACGGAGCGTTGGTATGGATAATAAAAACGCACAGCACGAATTAGAGGAAAAACTTTCAAAGGTAAAAACTTATGCGTTCATCGGAGCGGCGGGAACCGGAAAGAGCCAGAGGGCCCAGTCTGTAGCCTCGCTCGTCGAGGCCGAGTACATTATTGACGACGGTTTAGTTATCTACAAGGGCAGCATAGTTTGCGGCAAGAGCGCTAAATCCGAAAGAAACCAGATCAGTGCCATCAGGAGGGCACTTTTCGAGTTCAAGGACCACAGGGACGAAGTAATGGAATTCTTCGCGCAGGCCGCACCATGTACATTGATGATAATCGCCACGTCCGACGATATGTTTATGAGAATAATTAAGAAATTAAAATTGCCTTATCCGGAAAGAATAATCAGGATAGAAGAGGTCGCCGCGCCCGAAGAGATAAATAAGGCGCGCAGGGAGCGTTTTACAAAAGGCAAACATGTAATTCCCGTCTCACATTTGCTCGTCAGGAAAAATTTTGCAGGCAAATTGGTCGGACAGCTCCGTGTCTTCTGGAAGTCAAAGGATAATCACGAAGGCGAGAAGACTATTGTAAGGCCGCCATTCAGCTTTTACGGCGAGGTACATATTGAGCCGGAAGCCATTGAGCAGCTTGTGACGTTCATCGCCGGAAGGACATCTCAAGTCGCAGGCGTTCTGGAGGT
>CAYZYF010000025.1:0-20010 GCA_964482015.1 uncultured Synergistaceae bacterium | reverse complement strand
TGTTACCCCGGAGGATTTTGAGTCCTCTGCGTCTGCCATTCCGCCATCCCGGCAACTTGCGACTCGGTTATTCTAGCGGAATTGTCCGCCGTCCGCAATGCCTAACCGGTCAAAATGATGTAATATGTACTGGCAAAACATCATAGGCTATAGGGGGCTAACCAATGAAAGAAATAATCCTTTCACACTATACGGTAAAAGGCATAGAAGCGAAGCCATGGAAGGAAACATGGGATAACTTGGTCGATTTCGGAGAGAGGATGGCCCCCAAACTTGAGCCGATGAACATCAAGCTTAAGCTCAGGAAGGTGATCCTGGACGACGTGACTCAGGACAGCCTTATGATGGGGAACATGGTGACGATAGAATCGCCGGAAGCAGGGGTCGAAGAGACTCCCATTGAGGAGCTTATGATGCTGGAAGTTGGCTTTGCCGAATGTGATACCTGCGTCACTCCGGACGGCGGAGGTTTCGCCTGCAGGACCCTAAGGGACTTCGACGGAGAGGAGAGGATGGTACTTCCCGAGGAGTTCTTTATGGAGGCCACCCTCCGTGTCGCATTTAAAACCCAGCAAGGCAGTGAGTGCGGCTGTTCAGATTGTTCTTCGTGCGCAAGCGGATGCGGAGACGAAGAGCAGGGTATTCGAGAATATAACTGAAGGGGGATTCTTATGTCAGCGGTCAACATAACCACCAAAGGCGGAGACAAGGGCATGACTTCACTTGGAAACGGGGTCAGGATAGCAAAGGACGACGGAAGGGTCGAATTATACGGGACTCTCGACGAGTGCCAGGCTGCGCTCGGTCTTGCGAGGGCGTCATGCTCTTTTCCGAAGATTGCGGATGAGATATCCTTTTTGGAGGATCATTTATTTGAAACAATGGCATATTTTGCCGAATGTGATTTCCCCGAACCGGATCCAAAAATACTTGAAAACATTTCGTCGAGGATAGCCGGAACTATCGAAGAAAACGGCATGTTTGTCAGGCCGGGAGATTCACTATGCGGAGCCGCCCTGCACCTGGCAAGGACTGTCGCAAGGCGGGCGGAGCGAGTCGCCACCCCTCTGTTCAGAGAAAAACAGATAACTGAGACGAGCTACGCGTTCTTGAACAGACTCTCCGATGTTATCTATCTGGTTTCGCTCAGCGTAGACCGGGAGGAACGATTAAAAAGAGGTTGAGTGTAGGTCATATCGGTAAAAGAGCGGCTTAGGCCGCTCTTTTAGATTGAAACCATATCTCCCTTGCTATCTTTTCATTCCCCTTCGGCAAACCTTTTCCAGAAAAGCTTGAGTCTCTCTTTTATGCGTGCCTCGGCACCCAGTTTGCCCGGATAATAGAATCTTCTCTGTTCGGGCAGATATGACTGGGGCGCCCAATGGTTGGGATGGTCGTGGGGATATATGTAGCCCTCGCCGTCGTTCCTGAGATGGTAAGGGACCTCCATAAGATCTCCTTCCTCCACCGACTTTAAGGCCGCCCTAACCGCGAGATATGAGCTGTTGCTCTTGGGGGCGCAGGCAAGGTACGTAACAGCCTCGCCCAATATTATGTCCGCTTCAGGAAGCCCTACCCTATCTACGGCTGCGGCCGCGTTTTGCGCAATTACCATAGCCATGGGGTCAGCCAGGCCAACGTCTTCTGAGGCAAATATACATAGCCTTCTGCAGATAAATCGCAGATCATCGCCAGCAACAAGCATCCTGGCAAGCCAGTATAAAGATGCGTCCGGGTCGGATCCTCTCATGCTTTTGATAAGGGCTGAAATTACCGCGTAGTGGTCGTCAGAGAGCCTGTCATATCTCTGAGAGGCAATGCCGGAACTTTCCGAGACGATCTTAAGCGTGATCTTGTTGCCCCCTCCCAGGGCAGCGGCGGATCCGGCAGCCTCAAGCCTGGTAAGCGCCTGTCTCGCGTCTCCTCCGGCGAGTTCGGCAAGTTTTCGTATTACACTTTTTTCAGCGGTCACTTGAAGCCGTCCGAGCCCGCGTTCCCCGTCGACAAGAGCCCTTCGGAGCAAAGTTTCGATATCTTCAGTCTCAAGCGGTTTCAAAGTATATATCGTCATCCGGGAAAGAAGCGTCTTGTTTATTTCAAACCACGGATTTTCTGTCGTCGTGCCTATTAAGATTAGGGCCCCGTTTTCTACCGAGGGGAGAAGAACATTCTGCTGTCTGGAATTAAAATGGTAAATCTCGTCGACGAAGGCAAGGGCCGATCTTCCCGAGGCCCTCTTGGACTGAACAGCCCTGTCCACCAAGGCGCGCAGGGTCTCTACCTTGGCGCTCACCGCGTTGATTTCAAACAGATCTCTGCCTGTAATTTCGGACATTAACCGCACTAAGGTGGTTTTGCCAACACCGGGAGGACCATAAAGGATGCAGCTGGGGACTCTTCCCCCTTCAAGAAGAAGCCTCAAAGGCTTGCCCGTATCCAGCAGGTGTCGCTGGCCCACAAAAGCATCGAGCGAATGCGGACGCATACGCTCGGCAAGGGGTATCTCGAAAAGAGATCGGCCGCCGCCCGGCTCAGATCCGAAAAGATTTACTTCCGACATTGATCAAAATATCTTTCTCTCAATGAATCTTGTCAGATCAAGTGAGTTCTTGGGGGCCTTCATCCCTTCGTCTTCGGTGGTCACTTTGACCATCGGGTAGCGGGATGCCAGGTATTTTTTTGCGATGTCAGAGACGGCCAGCCCCATGAAGTAGGGTTCGAACGATTGATTGGATTTCCACTCCGAAGGACCCAGTACAAAGTCCTCAGTTATAGTTATGGTCCCAATACCAAGCGCAGCGGCCCTCACTAGCCAACAGTCCAGGGTAGGAGAGGTATTTACGGGAAGTTCGAGGGCCAGTTCGTATGCTGCGTTCAGCCACCTCTCACCACGGCGCGCAAAGATCTCTCGGTACTCCCAAGGAACGATCGGCTGTGGATCAGCCAGCTCTGAGACAAGGTCGGTCATTTTGGGATAGCTGACATCCGACCAGGCGTGCCAGTCCGGCTCGTCTCTTTGGACAAGGATCGCCCTCATCCCAGCCCTCCTGGCTCCCTGGAGGTCATACAGGAAATCTCCCACCAGTACACAATCTCCGGGCTCAAGCCCTATTGAGCGCGCCGCTTCGGCGAGGGAACGCGGATGGGGCTTAAGTTTCTTCTGTTCATCCCTGCTCCATGTACTTTCGGGCAATGTCATGCCTATGGACTTCGCGGCAAGTTCCATCGATTCACGGGAATTTCTGGAGACTATCGAGTAGGGTATTGAATTTGAGTCTAGCCATTTTATGAGTTCAAAGGCGCCTGGAACCGGTTCGGCTTTGCGTGCTCCCTCCATTTCGAGGGCGCAGAGGTCTTTCATAAAAGAGGTTCTTTCTTCCGGGGGCAGCGTATGAAGATCTTCCAGCAACATCGCTCTGCGTCCCCCATAGTACCGCTCTCTTAATCCGGTAAAGTCGAGCTTGGTGTCCGCAATCACGCCATCCCAGTCAAGTATGAAGCCCCTTGATCCGGAAGGGTGCCAGAATGGTGGTTTGATATTCATATGCATACTCCTTATCGTAGTTTGGAACAGAGTGAAAAATACCCCGCAGGAGCCGTGTACGGAAGGTCTTGACCCGCTCCTGAAACAGGATTAGAACCTGACCCGTGAAGCTTGGTCGACCGACAAGGCCTCCGCCGCCAACGGGGAAAAAGTTCAGCCGGGATTTATTGTTGGCTCAAGACACAACCCGTATTCCACGAACTCCGCAGGGTCGGTATCACACTTCCGCTTTATTATATCGTTAAGACTAAAAAAAACAAGGGTACCAGCGGTTACATGGGTCGAGGCCCCAGTAAGACGTTTGAATGCGGTTCGTTTCGTCCATCATTTTTTTCATAGTATAATGGGTGCGTCGGTATACTGACGCAAGAACGCGGAGGTGAAATTAGTTGCTTAATATTGCTGTTCACGGACATTTTTATCAACCGCCGCGCGAGGATCCGTGGCTGGGTAAGATTCCCAGAGATCCGACGGCATCCCCCGCCCACGATTGGAATCAAAGGGTCACAAACGAGTGCTACAGGCCTAATGCTGCCGCCAAGATCCTCGGTCCGGACGGCAGGATCCTCACCGTCATGAATAACTACTCTCAGCTAAGTTTTAACTTCGGCCCTACGCTCCACAAATGGATAGCAAGCGAAGACCCCGCCCTGGACTTGGTTCTGACGACTTCGGGCAAAAAAGCCATTTCACAGTGCTACAACCACATCATTATGCCGCTTGCCTCTTCGGAAGACAAGAAAACACAGGTCGTGTGGGGTATCGGAGACTTCATGCATCGTTTTGGACGCATGCCCAAGGGGATGTGGCTGCCAGAGACCGCTGTGAACACTGAGACACTCGAAATCTTAAGTGAAGAGGGAATAGCCTTCACTATACTGGCGCCCAGACAGTGTCAGTCGATAAAGGAAGATGGAGTATGGAAGGATACTCCCGGAGGAAGAGGGCTCGACGTTACCCTGCCCTATCTCTGCAGACTCCCATCGGGAAGGACTATAGTAATTGTTTTTTACCACGGAAGGCTGGCTCATGACATCGCGTTCGGAGGTCTGCTTGAAAACGGCGACCGATTAAGGGACGCCTTGGTAGGAACCGTCAATGTGCCCACGGGCGAAGATAGATTGCTGGTAGTAGCTACAGACGGCGAGACTTACGGGCATCACCATAAGTTCGGAGAAATGGCACTGGCCCGTCTCTTCCAGAGGCTTTCATCCGAAGAAGGCGTGGCCCTGCCGGATATCGGGGACTTTATCGAACGTCATCCGCCCGTGCGAGAATGCCGGATAAAGGAAAACACTTCCTGGTCCTGTGTGCACGGAGTCGAGAGGTGGCGATCCGACTGCGGGTGCAGCACCGGCGGAAAGCCTGGCTGGAACCAGGCATGGAGGGCGCCGCTCAGGGCAGCTTTTGATAGGCTGGCCGAAAGGGTGGATGACGCGTTCTACGGGATCGTCTCACCCTATTGCGACCCGTGGGAATTAAGAAATCTCTCCGTGGAGCTATATTTGTTCGACAAAGACAGCAAGAGAGAAGAACACCTCGTAGGAATGAACTTTCTCTATGAAAGCCTCGGTGACATCGACGAAAACGGAGGCAGAACGATCCTCTCCCTGCTAGAGGCACAGAGGATGCGCATGTTCATGTACACATCATGCGGATGGTTTTTTAACGATATCTCGGGGGTGGAAACAAAACAGGTGATTTCGTTCGCGCTGCGCGCCGCTGAACTCGCCGGCGATGCCGCGGGGAAAGATTTTACATCCGACCTTTTGACAGATCTGCGGAATGCAAAGGGAAATGATAAAAAATACGCAGATGCCGGAACAGTTGCGAAACGTGACATCCTCTCTAAGATACCTGTCGCATGTGACAACGGGGCAGGCAAATTCATTAACAGTATTCACCAGGCAAACGGCATAGCCCATTTTAAGAGGGCTGCGGCCGTCAAGCCGGAAGGAGAACGCATGACAGACATGAACTATGGCGGCAACCTCGCTCAATCTATCCTGACAACACTCGAAAGAGATCCCGCATTCAGAAACGTAGCCTATTTTTCTATGGAAATAGGGCTGAGGCCTGATATACCGACCTATTCGGGCGGATTGGGAGTACTGGCAGGAGATATCCTCAAGAGCGCGGCTGACCTCGGCGTCCCCATGGTGGGAATAACACTGCTCTACAAAAAAGGATACTTCGTTCAAAAAATAAATGAAGAAGGAAGGCAGACGGAGCGCCCAGTCGACTGGGATCCGACAGAGCTCCTGACCCCGCTTCCCAACAGGGTGAGCGTAAGGATGGAGCACAGGGAGGTCTCTGTGGGTGTATGGACATATACGATAGTAGGCATAACTGGACACCCGATTCCCATACTCTTTCTCGACACCGACCTGAAAGAAAACAGACCCGAGGACAGAGAACTGACTGCAGAGCTTTATGGAGGCGACAACAAATATAGGCTCTGCCAGGAACTTATACTAGGCATCGGAGGCCTTAGGATACTTCGTGACCTGGGTTACAGAAACGTAAAGACATTCCACCTCAACGAAGGACACGCCGGCTTCATAACCCTTGAATTACTGAGAGAACTAGGCTACGCCGATCTCCAAAAGGTCCGGGACCAGGTCGTGTTTACGACCCACACTCCCGTTGAGGCCGGGCACGACTTTTTTTCCTACGATCTCATCAACGAAGTGATTGAGAGTATATTCGTTGAGAAACTCAAAAACTCCATAGGCGGCAGCGGACTTTCGATGACCGAGCTCGCGCTAAAATTCAGCCGCTACGTGAACGGTGTTTCTCGTAAACACGCAGAGGTCAGCAGGGCCATGTTTAAGTCCGATTCAATAGACTGGGTAACCAATGGAGTCCATCCTATGACGTGGACAAGCCCTCATTTCGCTATGCTTTATGACAAGTATATCCCCGGATGGCAAACTAACACGAGCAAATTTATGCAGGCAGTCCAGATCCCAAATGACGAGATTTGGGAGGCCCACTGCAAAGCCAAGGCTGAACTGCTGGAGATGGTTCTCAAAGAGACGGGGCAAGAACTCGACCCCGACATCTTGACCATAGGTTTTGCAAGGAGGGCTGCGACGTACAAGAGGGGAGATCTTGTCTTCTCGGACATTAAGAGACTGGTAGAAATGGGAGCTGGAAAACTGCAATTTGTTTTCTCCGGCAAAGCCCATCCTCACGACGAACCGGGTAAAGACATCCTCCAAAAAATTTATCAGATATCAAAGGAGCTTGATAAGACGATTCCCGTGGTATTCATAGAAAATTACAACATGGGGACCGCCAAACTCATCACATCAGGCGTAGACCTTTGGCTCAACACTCCGATAAGGCCCAGGGAGGCATCAGGGACCAGCGGGATGAAGTGCGTACACAACGGTATAATGAATTTTTCCGTACTTGACGGATGGTGGATCGAAGGGTGCCTTGAGGGCCATACGGGCTGGGCGATCGGGCCGGAACCTAACGAAAACGACATGAACGGCTATGACGATTCTTTAGATGCAGAAGATCTTTACGAAAAGCTGCAAAACAAAATATTACCGCTTTATTACAAAAACAGGCCGAGGTGGATAAGAATGATGAAACTTGCTATCTCGATAAACGCCAGTTACTTCAACACACACAGAGTAGTAATGGAGTATTGTGAAAAGGCTTACGGAACTGTTTTCAGAGGGCTTTAACAAATGACCCCCGGGAATGATTTCAAACTGCGGGTGCTCCACATCTCTCCCGAGTGTTCTCCCCTTGCGAAAAAAGGCGGACTGGGAGATGTGGTTGGCACTCTGCCCAAAGCCTTGAGGAGACGGGGGATCGACGCTAGGGTTTTGATGCCGGCGTGGCCCGGCGTGATCGAAAAGGCTGCCACAGTTGGCATCGTCGGCGAGCCCATGGGAGAGATCAGTGTCGCTCTTAATTGGAGAGCCTATACAGCGCGTGTAAGAAAGGCGGAAATCTCGGGACTGGAGCTCTTTCTTCTGGAACAAGATGAATTGTTCGCCGATCCATGCATTTACCCGGAGAAACTGGATCGCGAAACTGTACTGCCATTCATATTTTTATCCCTTGCTACTTTTGAACTTCCAGCGCTCACCGGATGGAGACCGCAGTTCCTCCACGCCCACGACTGGACAACGGCGCCTATCCCCGCCGCAATGCGCTGGCACAAATATTATTCTGCATTCAACGGCGACTATGACTCCGTCTTTACGATCCACAATCTCGCTTATCAGGGGATCATGGACCACTCGGTCCTCGAGGGCTGGGGTTTCGACGCTAAAGCATACTCCAACCTCGATATGGACAGCATGGAATTTTTCGGGCAGCTTAACCTTATGAAAGGGGCCATAACAGCCTCTGAGGCATTTACCACCGTAAGTCAGAACTATTCTTGGGATATACAAACCCCGGCTGGCGGATTCGGGCTTGACGGGGTCATATCCACCCATAAACAAAAACTCCGTGGCATCGTCAATGGCATAGATTACGATATTTGGCATCCGACGACCGACAAGTTCATTACGCACAATTACAGCTCAAAGGAGATGAGCGGCAAGGGAAAATGTAAGAAAGCACTCGTTAAGGAGTGTGGGTGGAAGGACGACGGCAGGCCGCTCCTGGTTTTCGTGGGAAGGCTGACAGAACAAAAAGGCATCGATATTATGCTGAGAGCACTGAAGCCTTTTCTGGACAAAAAAGTACGCTGCCTCATCATAGGTTCCGGCAACGACCTATATACCAGGATGACCGCCGAATTCGAAAGAGAACACAAAGGCTCGGTGAAAGCGATACTCAAATTTGATGAAGCCAAAGCCCATATGGCCTATGCCGGAGGTGACATGCTCCTGATGCCGTCTCTATTCGAACCGTGCGGTCTCTCTCAGCTTATAGCCTTTGCTTATGGAACGATACCTGTAGCAAGAGCCACGGGAGGACTTGCGGATACTGTGATAGACGCCGACAGTTCTCCTGACGGCAACGGCTTTCTGTTCACTGATTTTAGCTCTGAAGAGCTCGGTAAAGCCATAAAACGGGGTATAGAAGCCATAAAAGACAAGGACAAATGGGAAAAAATCATGAACAATGCGATGAGAGCCGATTTCTCATGGAATTCCTCGGCGGGATCTTACGCCGAATTATATAGTGAAATCCTGGCCTCGGACTGAGAAAATACGCCACTCACCGTTTTAATAGGGTATAATTTCCATACACTGCAGTTGTTTGTCGGTTTGCGCCACAGGGTCTTTGGGATGCGTTTGAACAAAAGATCGGAGGAGGATCCGGGTGATTCATGGCAAATATGGTCGGGTACTCGGTATGGTTCTGGCCGGAGGTAAAGGGGAGCGCCTCATGCCTCTCACAAGATACAGGGCTAAGCCCGCCGTACCTTTTGCAGCCAAGTACAGGATAATAGACTTCGCACTTTCCAACATGGTCAACAGCGGACTTTTCTCCATCTATTGCCTGATACAGTTCAAGAGCCAGTCACTTCACGAACACATAGGCAAAGGATGGCAGTTCGGCAGTGCCCTTCGCGGCCGTGACTTTTTTGTTAACGTGGTCCCCGCACAAATGTGGGACGGAGAGCGCTGGTACGAGGGAACTGCAGATGCGGTATTCCAAAATCTTCATCTTATCACTCTTTTCAACGCTGATAGAATATGCATTTTTGCCGCCGACCACGTGTACAAAATGGACATAGAACAGATGATGCAGTTTCATATGGATAGGGAAGCGGACGTTACTGTGGCCGCATACGTTGTGCCGTCCTCGGAGGCCAGCCAGTTCGGCTGCATCGCCGTAAACGAAAACGGACGCATTACAGATTTTGTCGAAAAACCTGCGGTCCCTCCGGAGATACCGGGCAGGCCCGGCTTCAGCTATGTCTCGATGGGCAACTACATTTTCGAGAGGGAGATACTTGAGGAATCAGTACTCTCTGATAACGAGATAAAAGAGAGCAGCCACGATTTCGGCAGGGATATAATCCCCTCCCTTTACAGGACTCATAATGTGATGGCGTACGATTTTTCTACAAACGTACTCCCAGGCGGAGACACCCCCTACTGGAAGGATGTCGGGAGCATAAAGGCCTATTGGGAGGCCCAGATGGATCTCCTTAAGCATCCCTCTGACCTAAGCCTCTACAACCAGCAGTGGCCGATAAGGACTGTCTCTTATTCAGATCCGCCCGATTTCACATATCCGGCGAATGACCACTCCTGCTCCGTTGACGCCTGCCTCAGGGCTGAAGCAAGCAGGATACTCGGCGCGTACGTCAGGAAAAGCGTCCTGTCAAGAAACTGTGTCATAAAATCGGGTGCCGTAGTTGAGGAGTGCATAATAGGACAAAACGTTGTCGTCGGAGAAAACTGCAGGCTGCGTAAAGTTATAGTAGACGCACACAACATCATTCCTGCCGGTACTTCGATAGGCTTTGACCCGGCCGATGACGCGCGTAAATATCACCTCGACAAAGACTCCGGGGTGGTTGTGCTCGGAATGCCTAAAATACAGCTGCGAAAAAAATTGAACATCCCCGGCAGCTACGAGCAGCTCTTCCGCTCTCCCGATGAGGAGTGCTTCTGAGGTAACGGGGATCCCCCTTAGGAGGGATGCGCCTATGATGCAGAACGCACTTGAAAAAGCGATAACAGACGCAAGACATTCAACCAAAGCCGGCAAGGTCGCGACTTACATCCCGGAACTCTCAAAAGCAAACCCCGAGCACATCGGGGCTTGCATTCTGACTGTAGATGGTGACCTTTACTCCGTCGGTGACTGGCGCCGTCCCTTCACTATGCAAAGTGTATCTAAAACCATAGCCTTGACTCTCGCGCTCCAGACCGTAGGCTACGACATCGTTTTCAACAAGGTCGGCCTCGAACCCACCGGTGACTCCTTTAACTCTATTGTGAAACTTGAAACCAAAACACCTCATCCGCTCAATCCGATGATAAACGCCGGCGCTATAGCTACGGCCAGCTGCATCCCCTCAAGGGATCCATTCAAACTCTTCCTGGACCTCGCTAAAAAACTGTGCAGGAACCACGAACTATCGCTTAACTATGCGGTATACATGTCCGAAAAACGCGCAGGTATGAGAAATCGTTCTATGGCTTATTGGATGAAAAGCGAAAACATTATTGAGGGAGACCCGGAGGAGGCGTTGGATTTTTATTTTAGAATGTGCTCGGTCAACGCCACATCCGAGGATCTGGCCACTTGGGGGATGATACTGGCTAATGATGGAGTGGATCCTCTGAGCGGAGAGCGGCTAGTTGAAAGCTGGATTGCAAAAATTGTCAAAACATTGATGATGACCTGCGGAATGTATGACGGCTCCGGAGAATTCGCCATAAAGGTCGGTATACCTTCAAAGAGCGGAGTCGGCGGCGGCATCCTTTCATCGGTCGAGGGCAGGATGGGCATAGGGGTTTTCAATCCCTCCCTCGACTCCAAAGGAAACAGTATCGGAGGAATGCGGCTGCTGGAATCCCTATCGAACAGCCTAAAGCTGCATTATTTCGCCGGGGAGGCTAAAGTGAGGCGATAGCCCCCAATAGCCACCCCACCCTTCAACGTCCCCGTCTTTGCCTATAGATAGCAAATCAATTGGGAATCGTAGAATTTTTGGTTTGCGACTATTGCTGTAGGTATTGTATTACACACATTTATTGAATGCTGAAATATGTAGCAAAGCCATCAATCGGCTGAAGCAATAATGCTCCTAATTAGATTTTTTACTTCGTCTGACAATGGCATGTCGTGTCTGCCCTCTACCACGTGAAATTTCTTTGCGGGGCCGACGACGGCGCGGGTTATCAGCTCGTGGTCGATAACATCATCCTTGTCACCGGCGATGATTTCATAGTCCCTTGAATTTGCCTCAAAAACATATTCGTTAAACAACTCAATATACTTTTTACAGATAACTTCATTCGCACCATATTTGGATGAGAGATTAATAAAGGGCATCAGTGACGGGTTGATAAGTATGGTTTTTATTTCAAAGGCGGCACAGAGACAATATGCGAAAAACCCGCCGAGGCTTGAGCCGAGGATGATGTTCTTTTTGTCTTTTTCAAAATTTAATATTAACCGGTTTCTTAAAGTATCCCGGATATTGTAAGGATTTTCTGTGCTGTAATCAAAAGAGGGCGATATCAGGAGCTGATCTTTATACTCCGCAGCCAGGAATTCATATTTACTGTTTTTGCCCGAACTGCCGTATCCATGAATATTTAGTATCATAACAATTTCCTCCCGCTGCACGGATAAAAGAGAGTTTTACCTCTCACCGATTCGAAGACGGATTCGTCCGGAATGAAGGATCCACTCAGGTCCAACTGCCTGGCACTCTCATGCAGGATGCCTTTCATCGTTTACCCTCCCAGATAAATTTTTGTCCAGACTAAAGCTCTACGTTATTCAGACTATCGATCAGCGTCTGGATCGGGGAGAACCAAATTTTGGTTTCGGACTCCTCGGACATTGTTTTTTCAGGTTTTGTGACCGGTATTTTTTTAGGGTCTTTTTGGTACTCGGTCCATTTTTTAGATAGAGTCCGAAAATCGTGATGGACAACTTTCGGTGGGGTAACTCTCGGGTGCTCCTTGGTATACCTCGCCTTCCTGGCGTTGATCATATTTATGGCAGAGCGGACTTTTCTCATGAAATCGTCTTCGGCATCAGATCTATACTTCCCGCAGGAGGTACAAAATCCGTGATATCTGTTTCTTTCGGTAAGCGGGCTTCCGCCCCAGCCGAATATTCTCACGGCCCCGCCGCAGAAAGGACATTTTGTTGTCCATTCGCCATTGTTCCATAGCGTGAGGAGCATTCCCAGCGTGAGAGCTCCGCCGCTCATATAGGCGAGGGACAGCCCCGCGAAGTAGAGTGGGATTTCATGCAGCGCACCGTCATTTATTATTCTTTCCCTGTTTTCCCAAATAAACTCGTAATTTTTAATGAACAGTTCTTCTTCCTCCAGCCGGGGATCGCCTCCGACTCTAACAGCATTTTCAGTGACGACATATTCAAGTTTAGTTTCCTTCACACCTTCCTCCGTCTCTCCGCTAAGTGTAATTTCACCGGGAGCTCTTTCAGTTTCACTGTGATAACTTGCCACGCTAACAAAATGTGCATTAAACTTGACTGCTGACATAAAAATCGGCTCCTTTCGATCATATGTGGAACAATATTAGAATGCGGTGTTTCAGATCTGCCGCTTAAAATTATTGCCCCTTTCGCAAGGAGAGAGAAAACAACAAAAAAGCGGCCTTTCAAAAGGAAAGGCCGCACGAACACACGCTCCCGGCTATTCTGCCGGTTTTTGGTCTTCCCTCATCATCCAAACCCTCTTAAGGTTTGCAGGTATTGGCACCTTACAGTTTCTTGCAGGTTGCCGGGCTTCATCGGGCCAGTCCCTCAGCCACTCTGGATAAGAGCTTTAATACTAAGGCATTATACCATATCTGCCTGTTTTATGCAAGTTTCGGACGGCAACACTCGGAAAAACGGAAAGAATGGAGAAAGCGTGTGCTGGGTAAGACTCTGACTGAACTATGTTTCTGCACTCCATAGCGCATACGCTGCACAAAAAAACACTTTTTCGGCATTAACAATGCAACAGACCGATCCTTTTACTGGATTCAGTCCAATCAAAGAAAGACACTAAAAAGGACAGGCTCTCGCCTGTCCTCGATTTATTGCTGTTTAGTCGTCAAACGCCTCTTTGACGCTCCACTCTTTCCATACATTACCTACCAGGCCGATACCCGGCGAAAGGACCTTCTTGCCTGGTTTCCAACCGCTGGGAGTTACATTCTTTGCTTTTGTCTCACGAACAAGCTGGAATGCCATGATCTGGCGCAGCGCTTCACTCACGTTTCTGCCAACGGGCGGAGTGAGCACTTCAAATGCCTGAATCACGCCGTCCGGGTCGATAATAAAGCGTCCTCGTGTTTCTGTGCCCGCTTCTTCATCATAAACACCGTACAGTGTCCCGATCTTGCCACCCTGGTCAGAGAGCATGGGGAACGGAATATCTTTGTTTATCATTTTTGAGAGCTCATGGTCGTTCCAAATTTTGTGGACGAAGGGAGAATCTACGGAAATGGAAAGGACTGTTACACCAAGTTTTTCGAATTCACTGTATTTTTCAGCAACTGCTGAAACTTCCGTGCCTCAGACAAATGTAAAGTCACCGGGGTAAAAACAGAGCATTACCCATTTTCCGGCATAATCTGCCAGATCCACCTTTGTAAACTTCCCCTGATGAAACGCAGACGCAGTAAATGTAGGGGCTTTGCTTCCAACCTTGATCATACTATTACCTCCTCTGTATTTTTGTTTCTGTTGAAATATGCGGATTACAGGACAAATGTCAATGAACCCAAAACCCGCACGCGTAATCCAGTAACCTTTGAATGGTGATGCCGCCGAATATGTTATTTAAAATTGATATTGATATCATTATAACAATGAATGAAATAATTTGCCAGCTTTGGTATGGCAATTTAAATTCGCACATCCCTTTTGGCGCCTCAAAACCAAAGGTATCTCCGTTAGGTCCTTTGAAAGATCCCTTTACCGGAGGCAGCGCGACTCTTAGGCGTCTGTTTTTTAAAGGCTTAGTATTAGCGTCGTGTATGCATTTCTATGATGTCTGCGAGGAGCGACAGGTCGTTGTTGCCTCCGGAAATTACAAAACAGACCCTGTCGTTTGGCCCGACATCTAAAGTGCGGTCCAGCGCGGCGGCTACACCCATCGATGAGGATGGTTCGGCAGCCATCTTTGCTTCCGAAAGCATCGTCCACATCGCCTCTCTTATACTTGTGTCGCTTGCCGGGACCAGGTCGTCCACCAGTTCTTCAATGATTTTGAAGTTCTCGGGGTCCGCACGGTCAGTGCGTGTGCCGTCTGCTATCGTCTGCCCGACACTGTCGAGCCACACCGGCTTTCCCGCGCTGCGGCTAATGCTGTATCGCCTTACCCCCTGAGGTTCAACCCCTACTATCCTTATTGACGGGCTAATTTCCTTTGCCGCTGCTGCGATGCCCGATATGAGGCCGCCGCCCCCTATCGGAGAGACTATCACGTCCATCTGCGGCTCGTCCTCAAGTATTTCAAGCGCCGCTGTGCCCTGCCCCGCCTTTACGAGATCGTTTGCATAGGGATGGACAAAGGTGCGCCCATCTTTCTTTAGCAGTTCCGCTGCCTTTGCATCACGCTCGCTTGACTTTGTGCCGACGAGTATTACCTTTGCGCCGTAAGATTTTGTCTTCTCAAGCTTGATTGGGTTGCAGTTTTCAGGCATCACGATCACTGCATCTATGCCAAGCAACTTCGCCGCGCAGGCGACTCCCTGAGCATGGTTGCCGCTCGAAGTTGCTATTATGCCGCGTCTTTTCTCATCCTCCGAAAGCTCAAGCATGCAGTTCATAGCCCCACGTATTTTAAAAGACCCGGTGACTTGAAAGTTTTCGGGTTTTATATAGACCCTGCATCCAAGTTTTTTATCGAGCGCGCCCATTCTAAGCAGCGGTGTGCGCACAATATAAGGTGATATCCGTTTTTGTGCGTCGAGTACGTCCTGGTAGGTTATCAAAGATATCTATCCCTTCCTGCGGCTTTTGTAAAAGAGTCATCGTAAATTTTATCTATTATAAGTGCTGGGGCGGACGGATAAGAATCGATCGCCATATCCTAGGGCAGGGGGTTTGAATTCTCCGCAACGTCCCAAGCCCTATCTCTTGTTCGCGAGGGACTCCTCCGCTTCATCAAGGCTTTTGAAGCCCCTGAGCTTAAGCCCGTTTTCAACTACCGTTTCGGGGTAGCTCCTGTCCTCTTCCTCAAAGGTTTTAAGGTTCGCTTCAAAGAGTTCGAGAGTTTTCTGAGAGTAGGTCCAGAGCTCGCCTAGAGCGTATGTTTCGATAGATGTCCATCCAGCCTCAACCTCCTCGGCGGTTCTAAGAGGCCTCCCGCGCCCCGATACGCGGGGATACTTTTTCCTGAAAGCTTCGTTTTGAGGGATAAGCCCATCAACGATTCGGCGGACCGTCTCTTTTTTCTCCGGCATTACCACAGGTAAAAGACGCTCTGTCTTTTTGTTGTTTTCCGGATCGCTGATGCACATCATGTAGCCGTATTTTTCGGTAAGAGGGTTGCGCTCCTCTTCTTTTGCCTGCACAAGGTCGTCTCTCCAGCTCTCAAGGAGCGGTATTGACCATGCCATATACTGGCTGCGACGCATTTTGCTGAAAGTATCCCAGTTATCCTGGCATACGGCGCGTCCGCCTTCGTTATTTACGTCGTCGAAAAAGTCCCACTCTAACCTAACGATATCTTCAATGATCTTTTCCATTTTTATCCAACCGATACTCCGAATTTTTTAAGATACCTGCTCTCTATGCGTTTCATTATCTCTTCAGCCTGAGGAACGAGAAAGGGTTCGGGAATATTGGAAAGACCTTTATGCCAAAGGGCGCCACGAACGTGTCCGCAAATGGACTCAATTATATCCCGGCGGTCTTCATCCGATGCCGAACAGAGAGAGTCAAGCTCCTTTACAGCCTCAGACAGGAGGGGCAGGCTGCGGGCGCTTTTGAAAGCCCACTTATAGTAGGGCATATAGCGCTCGTTTATCAGGTGCACCGCCGAGAGCGCCGCACGGATAAACTCATCCAGCGCAAGCATGGCGGCAGATCTGTCACCGCGCTTTAATGTCCTTCCGTAATTGTACTGCCCGGCCTGTCCCATAACAAACACACGCGCGGCAAGTTTCTTCAACCGTACGTCTTTCGGATAACAGGGCAGAAGACCGCGTCTGATCCGGCTGAATTCTCCTAGTTCATCGTAAAAGACTTCGCCGCTTGTCACGGCGTTTAGAAAGTGCTCCGGAATACGCAGCCACGCCGCTTCGTCCTTAGGAACGTCTGAACAACCGATAAATCGGGCATAGAAGCCGCCAACGGGAATCACTCCTACACGGTCCGCCCCCTGCGGCGTTGTGTTGCGTGAGAACCCCATAAATCGGCCCGGCAGAGAATCATACAGTTCCTGCAGCTCCGCTCCGAATTCGTCAAAGTCTGCATCCGTAAGCCAAAGGCAGCAGCCGGGGCCAAAGTCGTGGTCCTGCGAATGTTCATCATCATAGCCGAGGCAGTCAGACCCCTGCCCTACGAGTCCGGCGGCCACACGCCCTGCGCGTTTGCCGAACCGTTCCGCTATAGCAGGGGCCGCGCATTGCCAATAAAACTCTCGTGACAGTTCAAGCCCCTGCACGTCCAGTTCCTCAGTCCTCGGCACTCTCTGCGAGCCTCTGCCAGTGCGCTGCCTCTTCTTTGTTTCCTGTCGCCTCCCAGGCTTTGGCGCAGTTCCTGCAAGCTCTGGCATAGTACCTGTTGCGGCCGAAGCGGCCTTCTATGTTCTCCGCAGCCCGCTTGTAATATTCCGCTGATTTCATAAAACGGCCAAGCATATATTCAAGCTGACCTCGCGTTGCAAGCATGCTGTCGACGTGCGGATCTCCGGGGATGGCTGCGAATATATCCTCAGACTTTTTTAGATTTTTCTCCGCCTCTTCAAACTTTTTTTGTGCGATTAGACATATTGCGAGATTTGCGTGACAGGTGGCGATCTCCGATTTAACGTCTTCTCTCTCATTTAGCAGCGTAAGCGACTTAATAAAATATTTCTCGGCCGCCGCAGCGTCGTTTGTGCGAAGCAGCGACTGAGCCATGTTGTTGTATAGTGAGGCCAAACGGTAATCATCGGCCGAAAGCTGTTCATCATATATCTCTTTTACCAGCCCATAAAGCTCAAGCGCCTCCGACGTCTCCCCGAACGCCATTTTGGCCGTAGCGTAGTTCAAAAGCGTGGTTGCATGTCCGATGCTTCCTACAAGGCCGCAGGAGGAAATGAGGGCGAGTGCCGTCTCCGCAGCCGCGTAGCTTTTCTCCTTCTGGCCCGCGACACGCCAAAACCCTTCAAGCTCGTTGAATATTGTTATAGCGGAGGAAGCGCAGCCCTCTTCACCGCACTCTGCGGCCTTTTTTTCAAGATAATCTACCGCCTCCCGCATCTGCCCGCTTGCGAGCATCTCATCAAATTTCTTAAGTATATTCTCTATATCCATTTATACAGATCCCTTCGTTTGTAGCCTTAAAAAACTATCTTCCTGCACTCGATGTAAAATCTCTTTTCATCTGCCTCTCCTATGGAGAATGTCTTTCTGGGCAGAGCTCCGCCAGCCGCTATTGCGGGGAAGAGGGAGAATTTGTCTATCGGCTGAAGGAGGATACCGACACCGTGATTTTTTTGGACAAGTTCCATAACATGATTTTCCCCGTGAATATAGTCGAGCCCACAGTCGGGGTGCTGAGCCGCGTATTCATCTAGGAAGCGTTGAAGCACATCTACCGGAAGTCTGCCCTCAAGGCCGCCTATGGATACTTGTTCCCCGCCGCCGGAGCTGATAAATCTGACCTGATCCCCTTCCTTGCAGGTAAATCCGTTCTCGATGAGGAATTTTTTAAACGCCCCGGCAATTTCGGCACCGCTGCAGTTATAAATGACCCTGTGTATAGGTTCGAACACAAGAGAGCTCTCATGTAGGTTTATGACTTCGACCATAGAGAATCTCGCGGGATGTACAGCTGCCTCTTCATCGCTAAGGCCTTTTTTAAGATTTTCCCAGCAAGTTTTAGCCGTTGCAAGAGAATGGTTCCCATCTCCTGCTGCGAGAAAAAATGAGCCCTTTTCGCGCTGCATTTCGTAGATTTTATTCATGACCGCCTCTGCCGTCTCACCCTCTACAGCAAACCCTTTGATATTTCCTCCTCCGAGCATCAGGTCAAAATCGTAGAGTTCTCTATACCTTGCCTTCGCCGCGGCTAGGGGTTCTATCAGTTTTTTCTCCGGATCATCGATCAAGAGCATAACGTGGGGGCATTCCAACACTGCATTAGTTCTGATCCTGACCCGCGGCGGGATCCTCGACAGGACCGTGCCTTCCGTGGACCGGATCGGTTTTTCTGAGCCCGCGCTAAAGTCGTACTGTTCCAGATCGATCACTCCGATCAGTCCCGTCCTTACGCCCTGCTCCACCTGGCGTTCAACCAAGATAAAGCCGTTAGTTATCTCTCGCGATACGACGCCGTTTTCAAGATAACTCTTCATAGTTTCACAGATGCTTTCGATCCTGACCCCTTCTTCATTCAAAAAGGCTTCGGGAAAAATGATGTGGAGGCTAGAGTCTGACGGTCCGACGAAGTCGGCGACTTTGTCCCAATATTCGGGCTGGCTTGTATATTGGTCGCAGGCTATAACAGCCCATTTTTTCATGTCTACTTTCCTGTTGGGCAAAAGAATATCAGCGGGCAAAAAGCATGGGTGCATTTGAAGATCCCCTTTGTATGTTTTTTTCTCCGTACCGACAACATAATTGGAGTCGGCCTTATTATACGCAAAGCGGCGGGAGATGTCCCCGCCGCTTTATGATTACTGGGCCAAATATCACAGAACAAACCTGAAAATCAGGCTCATTTTTTAGCGAAGGATCTGGACCTTTCCCATGCAGCCCTATAGGATTCCTTAACTGCTGCCCTGAAGTTCATGATGTCCATTATTCGCAGACTCTCAACTGATGTGCCTGCGGGCGTGGAGGATTTTATTATAAGATCATGCAGGTCGAAATTATTTTCCTCCCACATCTTGAGACAGCCGACAGCCGTCTGAAATACCATCGCGGCTGAAGTATCCCGATCAAGTCCGCAGAGGACGGCAGCGTCTATCATGGTCTCAAAGAACGTCAGCATGGGAGCCGGACTCGTGAGTGATGTAAATATATCGATCTTGTCCTCTGGGACGGGAAAACAGCGGCCGAATTTTCCGACGAGTTCCATTATTTCTTCGGTCTCTTCTGTCGTCGCATTATCGCTGACGGCCACAGGTATGGCCCCTTCTCCGACAGCGCTCGGGGGGTTTGGCAGTATCCTCGCCACGACAGCTTCGTGAAGCCTTTTACGGTAAGCGCCTATAGGAATGCCGGCACTCACTGATATGAATATTTTTCCTTTTGTTGTATACCCGGAGAGTTCTTCAACAACGCTATCCACAACAAAAGGCTGCAGGCATATGAATATGATATCAGCCCTTGAAAGCATGCCCTCGTTGTCCGCGGCAACTTCGGAGCCATACGTCCGGCAAAATTTATCGGTCCTTTCCGCATCGGTATCCAGTACAACAATGTCTTCGCCGTTAAAAGAAAGGTCACACACCAAGCGTTTCACCAGTAATTCCGTAATATGTCCGGCACCAATAAACCCAATTTTCATTTTGATATTTATGTTCCTCTCCCTAATCGATTTGAGATAAAAATCTGTCTTCCTAAATGCCGAGCAGCCATGCAGCTGTGGTGAAGTAGAGAATCAGGGCCAGCGCG
>CAYZYF010000024.1:0-20056 GCA_964482015.1 uncultured Synergistaceae bacterium | reverse complement strand
AGTCGATTGCAAACCAATTGGACGGAGCAAAGCAAACGCCCTAAAATCTCCACCCTACGTCATTCCCGAATGCCTGTATCGGGAATCTAGCGGCTTGGGGTTTAAGGGCTACAAACACTGTCACAGACTGAACAAAAGCCGCTGGCTCCCCGTTTAGAACCGCCCGGGGAAGACGGAGCGGAGACTAGTTCTTGCCTTTGCCCCTCCGCCCCTCCGCCCTTACAACCGTTTCACCATCGCTTCACAGCGATAGTATATCGCTGTTTCACTATCGTAAATCCATCTCCGAATCGTAAACAAATGCTCGTATCTTGTGAATTTTCTCAAAATTTACTTGAATTTTCAAAACGTCATGCTAGAATACCATTCATGGTGGACAATATATCTGAAAATACTGAACAATTCCTTTCTTACCTGAGCTCAAGGGGCCGCTCCGAAAATACCCTGATCAACTACAGGGGCGACCTTGAACAGTTTGGGGAATATTTACAGAGACAGGGGATCGAGGACGTTAAGGAAATAGATTCGCGTGCGGTGAGGATATACTTGTCAAACATTATCGGTTTTGGGATGGCAAAGTCGACCGCGGCCCGAAAGCTTTCCTCTGTCAGGGGCTTTCTTAAATGGCTTTCATCAAGAGGGATCATCGAACAAAACAGCGCGGGAAGCGTCAAAGGTCCCAAACTGCCGGCCTCCCTCCCGAGAGCCCTTTCATTTGAAGAGACAGAGACTCTCATAACGATGGGACCGGAACAGGGAAAGCATTACCGTAGGGACAGGCTTATACTTGAACTCCTTTACGGATCAGGACTTCGTGTTTCTGAGCTCATAGGGCTCAACTGGGAAGATATAGAAACTGCCCAAAGAATGATGAGGGTGATGGGAAAAGGGTCTAAGGAACGACTCGTCCCATTTGGCGAGGGAGTTCGCAAGCTCCTTGAAGACTGGAGATTTCTCGCACTTGAGGGAGACAAAGGACCTCTTTTTGTATCAGAAAAAGGGGCGGAGCGCCTCACTGTCAGAACGGTGCACAGGATCGTAGGGAGGGCGGCAGCACGTGTCGGAGCCCATGGGATCTCTCCTCATACGCTTAGGCATTGTTTTGCAACACATCTGCTCGAACGAGGTGCCCCTCTTAGGGTCGTTCAGGAGTTGCTTGGTCACGAGAGCATCGCCGCGACCCAGAGATATCTCTCGATCACGGCAGAACAAATCAAAAAAAGTTACATGGAGCATCATCCGCGAGCTTTCGAATGATACGTGAATTTTATAAAATACAGGAAGGAAGTTGCACTTATGGACACACCCAAAGAGCTTATCGAAGCAAGGCCTAAAATTATGAATCCGGCTGCTATGCAGGATCTTTTAGAGAAAACGAGGATGGTAAGCAGGGCCTTGCAGGTCCGAAAAGACAGGGGTACCCCTGATTATCCTAAGCTAGCCAGGCTTATGTCCGACCTTTCCGCAGCTAATGTCTACGTGATAAATGGAGTGGGGAAGATTCTTGGGTATGCCTGGATAAGCGAGTATGACTGCCCGATAATGTCAGACCAGCTCTTGGACGGTTCCATGCCGTCCTCATACGTCGAAAAGGTCAATTCTTTTCACGAATCGATCCTTAATCATACGGACCACGGGCTTTGCGCATATGCGGACCAGCCCTGTACATATTCGAACAAGCACGTTCTTCTCGTCCCGATAAACGGCTCCGGAGAGAGGCTGGGCACCTTGATCCTCGCCCGCTTCGGATGCCAGTTCGATACGAGAGATCTTGTTCTGGCCGAGTATCTTGGAACAGTCGTCGGGCTCGAGATACTGAACGAAAGGGGCAAAACGATCGAGGAGCGAGGGCGTGAGCGCCTGATAGTTCAGATGGCGATGAGGGCTCTGTCCTACTCGGAGGTCGAGTCAATCAGGCATATAATTGATGACCTGGGAGGCTCGGAGGGCGTGGTCATAGCGAGTAAGGTCGCAGACAGGGTAGGAGTGACGAGAAGCGTGATAGTCAACGCTCTCAGGAAGCTTGGAAGTGCCGGTATTATCGAAAGCAGGAGCCTCGGCATGAAAGGGACGTACATTAAGGTGTTGAGCCCACTTTTCCTTGAGGAACTCGGGATAACGGTCTCACGTTAAAATAATTGGAGGGTGATATTTTGAAGGCAAAGATCCTCGTAGCTGACGACTCGGCCTATATGCGCTCCATTCTGAAGGACCTGCTTCTCCGGAGCGGATATGAGGTGGCCGGTGAGGCTGAAAATGGTAGAGAGGCTGTCCGTCTCTATGAAAAACTTGCTCCGGACCTGGTGTTAATGGATATACTCATGCCTGAGATGAGCGGCATACAGGCTCTCAAGGAAATAAAAGAGAAGTATCCCGACTCGCGGATTGTAATGTTGGGCGCGCTGGGCCAGCAGAATCTTGTTGTGGAGGCCATGCAGGCCGGTGCCTCCGAGTTCTTCGTTAAGCCTGTGCAGGCCGAAAAGGTTGCAGAGGTGATAGAAAAGGTGCTTAAGAGAGGCAGAGGTATATTCGGCGAATAAATAAGAGTGGCTATTTTTAGGTATTATGGTACAATTCGCTCCATAATATTTTTTCTAAAGGCCCCGTTAAGTGGGGAGACCTATTCTGGGTGGAGGTAAGAACCGCATATGGCAGAAAAAGTACCGGCTGTACCGGGAGTGAGCGTGGGGGATGTGCTAAGCGGAACGGTTGAGCATGTTGCAGCCTACGGAGCGTTCATCAGGCTTGATTCGGGCCAGAAGGCTATGGTACATATATCCGAGCTGTCCCATAACTATGTCAAAAAAGTAGAGGATATTCTTGAAGTCGGACAGAAGGTGACCGCCAAGGTCATTAAGATCGATGAAAAAGGCAGGATCGACCTGTCCATGAAAGCGCTTCAGATCAAGGAACCTGTGGCCAGACCGGCACACAGGGAGGACGACTTCGAAAAGAAACTCTCGAGTTTCCTGAAATCCAGCGATGAAAAAATTGCCGATCTCAGTAAATCTAAAGAGGCGCGCGGAACAAAAAGACGTGCAGGAAGCGGACAGTCGGGGAAGAAATGACCCCTGCTCCCAACGAAGTCTGACGTGACGGAGGACCTGCCCCTTCCGGATTTTTGGACGCACCTGACCGAGAGGGACCGTGCTATCCTCCGCAGCATATATGTGGGCAGGCGCTTTGATCTGTCCGTTATTTTTGCTGTCGCGGACAGGTGTGTGCATGGCTGTCCGCGGGTACTTGTCTGCCGTTCCCGTAGGGCAGGGAAACCTTTTCCTAACCTGTTTTGGCTGACCTGTCCTTTTTTAGGACAAAGGTGCGGAAAGCTTGAATCTATGCAAAAGATAAAAGAGCTGGAGGAAATCTTCAGGGCCAGGATCGATGGGGTTGTATCCTGGCATGAGCGCTACTCAGCCTTGAGGGTCGGTGTGTCTGCCGGATTGCCTGATCACGGCGGAGGGGTAGGCGGAATCGACTGGCACGCTGCGCCGCACGCTGTAAAATGTCTGCACCTGCAGGCTGCGACCTGGCTGGGAATGCGTGACCATCCGGCAGCTGACTGGCTTTCCGAACAGCTGGGGGATAGCGCGTGCAGGGAAGCTCTCTGCCTTGTGAGCTTGAATGACCGGGATAAAACCGGCCGAACGGTTTAATTTCTACGAAATGGCCTTATTCTTATTGACTTTCTCGAAAAAACCTGTAGAATAACCCATCGTGATGTACATTATTGAGCCGTTAGCTCAGTCGGCAGAGCACCGGACTTTTAATCCGGGTGTCCCGGGTTCGAGTCCCGGACGGCTCACCACTTTGCGGTCCCATCGTCCAGAGGCCTAGGACACCGCCCTTTCAAGGCGGCGACACGAGTTCGAATCTCGTTGGGACCGCCATTATTTTAGAGGCCAGCGTAGCTCAGTTGGTAGAGCAGCGCACTCGTAATGCGCAGGTCTCCGGTCCGAATCCGGACGCTGGCTCCATTTAAAAATACTTAAGACCCCGGCCTCGGCCGGGATCTTTTTGCATAAGCAGTTTTACTGTTAAATAAGCTGTACTTCTGTTAGAATTCACAATGTTGTTTAAAATAAAAGAAATGCAAGGAGAACCTGCAATTGTCAAAAAATGAAAATCTTAAACAAAACGATAACGGGGACATGAGGGAGACTCCCGGCCTGTCCCTCTCAATAAAAAAGAAGATCACCCTGATCCGGCACGGGGTGACGGAGTGGAATAAAAAATTTCGCTATCAAGGTATCACGGATGTTCCTCTGGCTAAAGAAGGCATCGTGCAGGCGGAGAAAACGGCACTTCGCCTTATGGGAGAATCTGTATGCCGTGTGATCTCCAGCCCTCTTGAAAGATCACTTGAAACCGCAGAGATAATCGCTGAGAAAACAGGAGCCGGAAAAGTTGAGGTATGGGATTCCCTGGTCGAGGTGGATTTTGGTGACTGGGAGGGACTCACCGTACCTGAGATAAAAAAAGAATCGGGCGAAGAATTCTTTGCAATGTGGCGAAAATCACAGGTCGACGTCACGCCGCCAAATGGGGAAGATTCGGATAAAGTTTATGATAGGGCGGTCCTTTCAGCGGAAAAGCTAATCTCATCGGTTGATGAGCACATCCTGGTGGTGGGGCACGGCGCTATTTTCAGGGCGATGCTGCCCCCGCTCATAGGCGTTCAAAAGAGCAGCGTCTTTTGGAGGATGAAGATGGACAACTGTTCGCTTACAGGTATAGGCATCGACAGGAAAAATAGGGCGTTCATCGTTTTTTTCAACGATACCCTCCATCTGCGGATCAAGAAAGAGGAAATTAGTCGGATCCCTCTGCCATGGCAGTAATTATGGTAGATTTTTCGGATTGATGGTAGAATCTTCTCTGAGGGCCGCACGGCGCTTGGCCACCAAATTCAGAGAAACGAGGGCGTGCACTTGAACAGTGACCCCGGCAGCGGTATGTCCGCAGACGCAAAACAAAAACTGGAAGCGGAGAGAGAACTTTGGATCAGATGCTCGCGAGGTGATGAAGATGCTCGTGAGGAACTTATTCTTGCGTACAGGCCGATGGTTTACTGGCTTGCAAAAAAACTCAAGGTTCCCTACAGCACATATCCCGATTTGATTCAGGAGGGCATGGTCTCTCTCATTGGTGCCGTGGATCGCTTTGACCCGGAAAGAAACAACCGTTTCTCTACCTATGCGTACTACAAGATAAAGGGCGGTATGATAAATTTTATCCAGAGGGTCGAGGCAAAGGCACCGCTTCCTGTTGACGATGAGACCGTCTGCCTGAGCGAATCTTTCCTCGCCGTCTCCGTTATGGAGCAGGCGGAACAGCGTGAGTGGACCCTTGATCTGGAGGAGGCAATGAACAGCCTTACTCGCAGGGAAGCCGATATAGTCAGGGCGTTGGTGATAGATGGCAGGGCCGCCAAAGAGCTGGCTGAGGAAGCAGACCTTGACGTCAGCCACATATACAGGATACGCAGGAAGGCCATTGCTAAGTTACGAAAGTGGCTTAAAGCGGAGGAAGCCACTTCCGCCATGTAAACCGGGATAACTATAAAGATTCCGGTAACTTCATGGAGGGGTATCTTATGAAAAAGAGGATTACAAGGATCCAACGTTGGCTTAACAGGCTCTCCGCCGCGTGTGAAAACGGGAGTTGGGACTCTGCTGTTATCGAAACGGACTGTCTTTCCGCTGAGGTAAGAGAACTTAGGGAGGATCTGTCCAATATGATCACGGAGGGTGCATCTCGCCGCATTTTTGGGGGCGCCGACGCACTGGCAATGAGCTTCAGAAGCGTTGGGATAGCGCTTTTCATAGTTTTAGTATCAACTATCCCTCTCGCGGTAGAGGCAGAAAAGCCTTGGTCTGCACAGACAACGACGGCAAGTGCGAAACGGTCTGGAGCAGAGTTCCTGACCTGGGTAACCAAGGAGGAGGATCAGCTCCTTCAGGTACTGAGGGCCGACCTCAGCGGGCAGAACGTTTCCGTAACGCAGCAGCCGGAGGTCTTCAGGCCGCTGAAAAAAAAGGCCGATCCAAGGCCTCTTCATCAAGAAAGTGTCGCGGCAGTTGATAAAGCCGCGTTACGGGTGGCTCCCATGGCATCGTCTTCGGGGATCAGCGCCGAGGATCTTCTCGCTCTGGTTCAGATAGGAGAAAAGGCGCTGAGAGGGGAGTCACCGGCGATAAAAGTTATAAAATAGGCCCCGGCCGCACCTAAAGGTGCGCCGAGATTTCTCATCCCCTTCAGAGGAGTGGTTTTTGTGTCCTTCCGAGTCAGGCTTTTCACTGTCTTTTTGCTGATGTTTTTTTTGGTGTACACCCCTTCGTATGCAGCAGACGAAATCGCCCCAGCCTCAGACCTTCAGGAAAGCCTGAGCTCCGAGAATGATTTGGGATCCGCACCGGATGGAGAGGATATTCCTGTCCTGACAGGTCCCGTGATCCGAGATATCTCGGTAGAGGGTAATTCTGAGGTAGTAACTGAGCACATAATGAGCGTACTTACCTCCAAGGTCGGGGAACCGGTGGACGAGGAAAAGCTCAGAAAGGACGCGGAGGCGCTCTTTGAGCTCGGCTTCTTCACTGCTACGGATTACAGGGTCACGGACGATGAGGACGGCGTGACCGTCGTATTTCTTGTTCAGGAAAATCCCATGGTCACCAAAATAAATTTTGAGGGCAACACGGTATACAAAAGCGAAAAGCTCGAGGAGCTCATATTTACAAAGCCCGGGATGATATTTAACAGGACCTTCTTTCGCAACGACCTTCAGAGAATAAAGGAAAAATATCAGTCGGACGGATACGTCATGGCGAGCGTTGCCGACGTCCGCATTGAGGGTACAGAGATAACTGTCGTTATAGTGGAGCCCAAGATCAGCCAGATAGTGATCCAGGGCAACAAGATAACAAAGACCCATGTTGTCAGGCGCTACCTTAAGTTCAAGGAGGGCGAACTTTTCAACGCGAATAAGCTGCGCCTTTCCCTCAGCAGGCTGCAGGGCGTCGGCTTCTTCAGCGATGTCAACGTAAACTTTGAACCTGACGAGGATCCGAATGACGTCATAGTCGTCATGACTGTCGAGGAGGGACGCACGGGCAGGCTTGGCTTCAACATTGCCTATGGAACGCAGAGCGGTTTTGGCGGCGGTCTTAGCTATGAAAACACTAACATAGGCGGCAAGGGCATGAAGCTCAGCGTCGGGTTCGATATGGGAAGCAGGGAAGAGTACTGGCTGAGCTACGAACAGCCTTACATGGGCGGCAATGTCACGGCATGGAAGCTCGGGGGCTACAAAAGGGTGTGGACCGATCTAAGATACTACAGGAACGACCAAGAGTGGTTCAGATACGACAGGGACAAGATAGGAGCCTTCTTCGGCTTCGGCCGCAAATTTAAAGAGGACTCCATTTACAACTGGTATCTGCTCTTCGACTGGCATGAGGTCTCAAACGATCCCTATAACCCGACGGCAAAATACAAGAAGGACAACTGGAAAAACATAGACATAGATGGCAGCAGTCCGCCAAAACCGGGTAGAACGACGCTATTGGACGATCTCGGGGACGGAACTTACTACTCGGTGACGGCTTCGGTGAGAAGGCTTAACATCGACGAATACCTGCCCTACTCAAAGGGCGATGTCCAGACGCTCAACGTCCAGTATGGGCAGGCGGATGTCGAGGGCGTAAACTATAACTTCTTCAAGTACTGGATAGAAGCCAAGTTCTACGTGACGCTCGACAAGATCTTCAAGGATTTCTTTGAGACCTCCTTCGGAGGAAACACAGACAGGCCGCCCCTCTTCGCGGCGAGAATAATTGCGGGAACTTCGTCGGGCGAGGTCCCCTATGAGGAAATGTACACGGTCGGCGGCGACACGACCCTTCGTGGCTATGACGATGACAGATACCGCGGCGAAGATATGCTCCTCGGCAACTTTGAGCTCCGTATCCCGATGGACAAGAACTTCACCCTCGTGGCTTTCTACGACATCGGCCGAGCTTGGAGAGACGGAACCGGAGACTCAAGCTTCGGCAGCGACATGGGTTCGTCTCCGGGTTTCGGAGTGCGGATAAACACGCCTCTAGGCAACCTCAGACTTGACTACGCCACCGGCGATGAGGGCAGATTCCACTTTGGCTTCGGAGAGCTTTTCTAGGATCGAAGCAAAATATTTCAAAATATGGGTTGCGGCGGCTCTCATCGCCGCAGCCCTTCTTGTCTTCTCCCGCCCTGCATCTGCCTACTCCGTACGGGCGGAGGGAGTACCTTCCTGGCTCGCGGCGATAGTGGAGAGGAGTCTCTCCGCGGTGGCCGAGCGTATCCCCGACGATCAGCCGCCTGAAAGTGTGGAGAAGGTCATTGGGGTGATATCCCAAAAACTTTTCGACGGCTATGCGATCGGACCCGTGGAGGTTAGATCCGGATCTATCTCGGTTAGGCTCTCTCTTCTCAAGCCTCCGGCCGAGTGGAAGGTTGAGGTGCAGGTGCCTCAGATACAGGAGCCGCCGCTTTCTTGGATAAAACAAGATATAGATGGGACTCAGAAGTCTCTTGACGAACTTCTCTCAAATCTGCCGGTGGAAGCTCTCAATTGGTGTGATGCCGGCTTGCGGGATGAGGTGTCACGGATACTTGATCCCTCACTGCCCGGCTGGAAGGCAGCGCTTCTGGTGTATTCGGAAAACGAAAGATATGTAATGAAGGTTTCGCTCACTCCTGAACTGCCCATGATACTGGCCGTAAATCCGACTCTTACATCCAACTCATTGCCGACACTTTTACATCAGGAACTCAGGGATGACCTGATGCTTCGTTCGGCCCCCTATATCGGCCTTCCCGTTGCATGGGCAAAGAGGCATGAAAAAGAGATAAATCTATGGACGGAGAATTTTCTGGGAACAAGGGGAGTAGTCGAGAGAACCTCAGCCGAGACAAATGCGGTTTTCTCGGCGGGGCAGATCTCGCAGATGAAGGTCAACGTAGAGAGCAGGCACTATACTATTGCCGCCTGGGCGGCTCTTTACGCCGGGACCAGGGACAAAACCGGTGAGGTCGGCGTCCATCTCGGGCGCAAGATAAAAAACCTCACTCAGTGGGATATGGAAATATACGGTGAAGGCATTCTTGAGCTTCAGACATGGGATCCTGAGGGAAGGTTCGGCCTGAGATGGTCGCCGTGGGGAGATGTCTGGATGGGCGGAGAATGGTCTACAAAGGATGATATGTGGTGGGGCCGCATAGATATTGAGCCGAGAATGCACAAGCCGTACGCCTGGTTCCGCCTGCGTGAGGATGGAGAGTATAATGCGGCCATAGGATACAGGGCCACTGAATACATTTCTTTTGAGCTGCATTACGATTCGCGTGACGAGGACTCAATAGGGCTCAGGATGCTCGGTAACCTTTAAGCTATACACTGAAAGGGAATGATTATCATGAGCGACAAGGGATTTACACTGGCAGAGATCGCCTTAATGACCGGCGGAAATGCAATCGGAGATAAAAATTTAAGAGTCACCTCCATAGCACCGCCTGATGCTCCCAAGCCCGGAGCAATATGTCCCCTATGGGAAAAAAAGGCGGTCAAAACGGCTGATCCGAACGCAGTGCTGCTTACAAAAAGAGGATGGATCCCTGAAAACAGCAGTGGTATCGAGGCCGATGATCCCAGACGTGCGCTTGTTTCCCTTCTTGATCATTTTGCTCCGCCTGTTCGGCCGGAATATCCCGCGATACATGAGACAGCACTCATATCCGAGAACGTATCAGTCGGAGTAGATACCGATATCGGCCCTTACTGCGTGGTATCCGAGCGCAGCGTTATAGGAAAAAACTGTACGCTGTTAGGGCACGTCTGGATCGGAAAAGATGTTTCGATCGGCGACAACTCGCTGATCGAACCGGGTGCGGTTATTTATGACCGGATAACTATAGGAAAAAACTGCATTATTCACGCTAACGCGGTGATAGGATGCGAGGGTTTTGGCTTTATCACTGAGGAGAAGGGGCTGCTCCGCATACCCCAGATAGGTACGGTAACGATAGGTGACGATGTGGAGATCGGCTCGTGTTCCAGCATAGACAGAGGGACGTTCGGGGCTACCGTCATTTCGAACGGGACAAAGATAGACAGCCACGTGAAAGTTGCCCACAATTGCACTATAGGGGAACACTGCATAGTAGTCGCCCAAAGCGGCATCGCGGGCAGCAGCAAGTTGGGCGACTGGGTCACCATGGCGGCCCAGACCGGCGTGGCCAACCATGCAATAGTCGGCGACGGAGTGATTGCGGCAGGCAGGGCCGGCATCACTAGCGATACCCCGCCTGGGTCAATAGTCTCCGGGTTCCCGGCTATCGACCACAAAAGGGAACTTCAGCAGATAGCCGCACTGAGACAGCTCCCGGAACTGTTTAAGACGGTCAGAGAGCTTGAAAAGAAGCTTGACAGGCTCAAAACGGAATAAAGACGATGGCCCGTACATTATCTAGAAGCGTAAATTTCGAGGGGATAGGGCTCCACTCAGGTGAGATCTCTTCTTTGACAGTCTCCCCTTCGGAAAAAGAAGGCATATTTTTTAGTACCGCGAACGGACTTTACCCATTGACCGAGGCCGTTGTCGAAGAACAGAACAGGCTTACCGGCTTCAGGTTTCCCGATGGGACGGCCGTGAGAACGGCAGAGCACCTTCTCGCCGCTCTTGCCGGCCTTGAGATCGGCAGCGCGGTCATATCCCTCTGTGGTGAGGAGGTGCCGATAATGGACGGCAGCCCCCGGCCGTTTGCTTTAGCACTGGCGGAGGCCGGCATCGTACAGTTTGACGGGAGCAGCGGGGCAAGCTCCCTCTCTCTCCCGATAGCGGTTGATGACCCGGAAAAAAAACGCCTTATAATGGCGCTTCCCGCAGAGAGACTTAGAGTGACCTATGTGATAGACTATCCCGGTACTCCCGTGGGGACCCAGTGCGCTGCTTATTTCATAACACCGGAGACGTTCCTTGAAGAGATTTCAGGAGCCAGGACCTTTGGGTTTGAGTCGGAGTTGGAGCATCTCAGAAAGGCTGGGCTGGCAAAGGGCGGCTCTTTGGAAAACTCGCTCCTGTTCAATCATGCGGGACTTATCAATAAAGAGGGGCTCAGATTTCCCCTCGAGTGTGTAACACACAAGATAAACGACCTGTTGGGAGATTTGATGCTTCTGGGCTCAATACCTATCGCCCATTACGTTGCCTTATGTGCCGGCCATGAGATGCACAGAAAGCTGGCAGACAGGATCAGGAGAATAATCTGACCGTTTCAAAGCGATTCTTTTTCGAGTAGGAGGTTAAAAACATGAAGTATGACATCAATAAAATATTTGAACTGCTGCCGCACCGTTATCCTTTTCTTCTTGTGGACAGGATAGAGGATCTCACCCTGACCGACGATCTTGTCGAGGTTACCGGCATCAAGAACGTCACAATAAACGAGCCGTTTTTCCAGGGGCATTTCCCGGATGAACCCGTCATGCCCGGAGTGCTGATAATAGAGGCTATGGGACAGGTCGCCGCTGTGCTGCTTAAGCTTTATACGGAGACAAATGACAATCAGCGCCGCCTTGTCTACGTCACGTCGATCGACAAGGTCAAGTTCCGCAGGCCGGTAAAGCCCGGAGACCAGCTCAGGACAGTAGCCACCCTTTTAAAAAAGCGCGGCAGCAATTTCAAATTTAAGTTCAGGGCAACGGTCGACGGTGACCTTGCAGCTGAAGGCACCATGGGATGTGTTATCTCTTCCGGTCTCACTCTTAAGCCGGAGGCTTAGGCCGTATGAGCGTTAATATCCATTCGACAGCCATAGTTTCGCCAAATGCGCAGCTTGGCGAGAACGTAAAGATCGGTCCCTTCTGCATAGTGGACGAGAATGTCGCCATCGGAGACTCCACCGAGCTAAGGGCTTATGTGCGCATCTATCCTTTTACCGAAATGGGTTCCGGCTGCACGATCTTCGACCATGCCGTTATCGGTGCCGAACCGCAGGATACCACCTTCAAAAAAGAGGAGAGCTGGGTAAGGATAGGCGACAATCTGATGTGCCGTGAGTATGTAACGATCAACAGGGCGGTGGGAGAGGGAAAGGCCACTCTCGTCGGCGATGACTGCTTTATCATGGAGAACGTGCACCTTGCGCATAATGTACGGATCGGAAACGATTGCACCATCGCAAATAAATGTGGACTCTCCGGCTATACATGGCTTGGGGACCACATCGTTGTCGGCGGGATGACCGGCTTTCACCAGTTTGTGCGCGTCGGTTCCTACTGCATGGTCGGCGGACTATCCAAGGTGGCCAGGGATATACCCCCCTACTGCCTGGCTGACGGCTCACCCTTAAAAGTGTATGATATAAACAGGATCGGCCTCAAAAGACGGGGGTTCGATTCGGGAAAGAGAAAACTCATAAGGGAGATATATAAAACGATTTACGACCATCACAAAGGAACCAGAGAGTGCCTCGCCGAGACGGAGGAGAGGTTCGGTTCCACCGAGGAAGGCCGGGAGATACTCGACTTTATAGCCGCCTCACAGAGGGGCCTGACTCCCAGGATAGATAGGGAATGGGATCATAACGACAGGACGGGAGAAGAAAATTGATCAGGCTATTCGCCCTTGACGTTGACGGCACACTGACGGACGGCGGAGTTTGGATGGATGGACATGGCGGCGAGTTCAAGCGCTTTGACATACAGGACGGTTACGGTATAAGGATGCTCATCGAGAGCGGAGTTAGGGTCTTTTTTATAAGCGGGCGTTACTCACCGGCGACCGAACAGAGGGCAAAAGACCTGAGGATCACCGGCTGCATCAACGGTACAGGTGACAAGCTGGGGGATCTTAAAAAAATTGCGGAAGACCACGGGATAAAACAGAAAGAGATCGCCTTTGCAGGGGACGATATTCCCGATCTTGAGTGCATCAGATGGGCGGGGTTGGGAATAGCGGTTGCCAACGCCGTGCCCGAGGTATTAGAGGCGTCTGACTGGAAAACTGCCAGTCCCGGAGGATACGGGGCAGTACGCGAGTGTGCGGAAAAAATTATCGGTATGAACGAGGGGCAAAGTGAACAATAATTTTTATACGGAAAACCTTAAATTCAGAAGCCTGGACAGGTTCATATTCGGAGAGCTTGTCGGGCCCTTTTTCTTTGGCATGGTCGCCTTTACGATCATCATGGTGGCGGGGGGATTGCTCTTTAGGATAGCGGACCTCGTCATAAAAAACGGCGTCTCCTTGGGTATAGTGGTCCGGCTCTTTCTCTATTATCTGCCGAAGATGGTTGCCATGACTATCCCGATGAGCTGTCTGCTGGCGGCTCTGCTCGGTTTTAACAAGCTTTCGGCAAACTCCGAACTGGTGGCACTGAAATCCTCAGGCATATCCTTTATCCGCATAATCAGGCCCGTGGTCATAATGGCTTTCTTTGTCTCCATAGGGGCCTTTTTCGTAAACGAGACTCTTGTCCCTGTTTGTGAGAGAGCGGCCGCCAACGTCATGGCATTTGAGGTATTTAAGCAGACTCCGCCTGTCTTCAAGGAGAAGGTGTTTCTAAAGGAAGAATCGGGAGGAACCATAAAAAGAGTTATCTATGTTGATAAGATGGACGTCAGGGATGGCAGGATGAAGGATGTAGTCGTCCAGGAATTTGAAAGAGGGCGCCTCGGCAGAATAATCTCTGCCGACAGGGGAAAATGGATAGACGGAAGCTGGTGGCTTGAGGATGGCAAGGTCTTCGAAGTCACAGACAAAAAAGACGTTACGCTCCTCTTTACCTTTGACAGTCAGGCTCTTTTGCTTGACCTAGATCCTGTGGAAGCCTCGAGGACCGCGAGGACTCCCGACGAAATGACCCTTTTCGAACTCCTGCGCGAAATAAAGCTGATGCGCCACAGGGGACTGGACGTTTCACAGATAGTTATGATACTTAACCTCAGATTCTCCGTACCTTGGGCGTGTCTTGTCCTCGCTATAGTGGGGGCTGCGGTCGGAAGCAGGCCGCAGAGATCCAGTTCCGGTATGGGACTTGGCATGAGCGTCATCATCGTATTTGTCTACTACGTCATACTCTCCTTTACTCAATCGCTCGGTGACGCCGGCTACCTGCCTCCCGTCTTTGCCGCCTGGATCGCGAACATAGTCTTTTTGATCATAGGGGCGGGCATGACCCTCAGAGCCAACAGGCTGGGCTAAGAAAGATCTCCCCCGATACCTGAGCGGAGCTTGTTCCTTGGTCGGACTCTGTTCTTCTACTGATTTATCATTTGCACCTCCTTGCTACAATACAACCCTGGAGAACATTCGTTAAGAGGTGGTCGTTCTTGCTTGACGGTGGAGACGGATCTACCGGCCGTACGAAGGTGTTTGAATATTTGGCTGAGTCAGAGGGAGAATTCGTACCCGGGAGCAGCCTTACCGGGAGGCTCGGCTTTTCAAGACAGGCCCTCCATAAGTCTGTCTCTGCGCTGCGTGCCGAGGGACTGGACATACTCTCCTCCCCGGGCAAGGGCTACATGATAAAAAATATCGCCGAGACGGATGCCATGAGCCCTACTCTTATCGACTACCTGCTCCGCGGCAACGATGTTTTTTACAAGATCCTCTACTTTTCGTCCGTAACATCCACTCAGCACGTGATAAAAAACCTCGCTCGACAGGATGCGCCGGAAGGCATGGTCGCGGTCGCCGACGAACAGACCGAAGGCAGGGGACGCAGAGGGCGTTCATGGCAGACACCGCCCTCCAAGGGGCTCCTTTTCTCTGTACTCCTTCGCCCTGAACTGCGTCCGGGCGATGTGCAGCTGCTCAACCTTGCGGCTGGGCTTGCCGTGAGATCCGTGCTTGCTGAAAACTACTCGATCGATGCCGAACTTAAGTGGCCGAACGACATACTTGTTGGGGGACGCAAGCTGTGCGGCATACTCAGCGAGACCGCAGGCGAACCTGACAGGGTATATTATGCCGTTACCGGTATAGGCCTCAATGTAAATTTTTCAGAGGAAGAGCTTGACGAAGACATAAGAGAGAGGGCGACCTCCGTAAAAATCGAAAAAGGCGTCACCGTTTCCCGACCGATCCTGCTCTCGCAGATACTGAAGAGCCTCTCATGCTATGTGAAGGACCTCAGAAATTCTGACGGCAAAGGAAAACTTATCTCCTCCTACAGAAAAGAATGCGGTACCATAGGCAGAGAGGTAAATGTATTCCAGGACGGAGAGAAGTTTACGGGGACCGCCGCCGATATCACGGAACAGGGCGCCATTATCATTAAAATAGACAACGATGAAAGAATTTTTGCCGCGGCAGATGTACACCATCTAAGGCTGAGGCATGAAGGGAGAGGTGCCAAATGAGGCTTTCAGAACGCGCCCGCACCAGCGGCTGAGCAGCCAAGATAGGTCCGGCGGAGCTGGACCGTCTGCTGAAAGACCTGCCGGTATACAGAAACGGTGACCTCATCGCCTCGTGGAATAAGGGCGAAGATGCCGCGCTTTGGAAAATAGACGAAGAGAGAGTCGGGATCCTCACGGTAGATTTTATTACTCCGGTAGTGGACTCTCCGTCCGATTTCGGCAGGATAGCCGCAGCCAATTCGCTGAGCGATGTCTATGCCATGGGGGGAAGGCCCCTCATAGCGCTCAATGTCGTCTGCTTCCCGACCGACTGCGAACCGCTTGAGACCTTAAAAGAGATACTCAACGGAGGCGCCGAAAAAGCAATCGAGGCGGGAGCCATGCTTGCCGGCGGGCACAGTGTGCAGGACGACGAGCCCAAATACGGTCTTGTCGTCTTTGGGGAGGTCGACAGAGATTGTATGTGGACGGTCGGAAACGCGATGCCGGGTGACGTCCTGATCCTGACAAAGCCGATAGGTACCGGATTTGTAGTGACGGCGATAAAGGCCGGGCTCTTCTCCGAGGAAAACATAAATGCGGCCGTCAAAAGCATGATTGCCCTTAATTCCGTTCCATCCATTCTTACCCGGGACATGAGAAAGGCCGTAACGGCCTGTACCGACGTCACTGGGTTCGGTCTGGCGGGACATGCTCTTGACCTGCTCTCCGATGACACAGCTCTTGAAATCGATGTCGCGAGGCTTCCCCTCCTTCCCGGCATAAAAGACCTGGCCGATATGGGGCTGCTTCCGGCGGGGGCATACAGGAACAGGGAACACTCCGGGCCTAACGTTGCCAACGCGTCGACCATGGGGATATTTGCCGAAGACCTTGTCTTTGACCCTCAGACCTCCGGCGGGCTTTTGATCGCCGTGCCGGAAGAGAGAGAAAAGGAACTCTTGCGCCAGCTCTGCGACGGAGGTTTTTCGCGCTCTGTCACGATAGGCAGGTTTGTGGAGGGGCCGTCTCGGCTTAGGCTGGTCTAAGAACGTCCTGCTTTGGGACGGCTGTCGAAATAATTTTGCCTCTTGATCACGTACCTTTTAGCCGTGATTGCGCAGTGATATAATCTACCCTGTGCTACCCGCACCACAAAGGAGAGGTTCAAATGGTGGTATTGCCGATAACTACTGTCATAGCCGATCTGCGTTCGTCTTTTGACGAATTGCGTGAGAGTCTTTGACCCGGCTGCGCTGAAAACAAAAATTGAGGAACTTAACAAACAGACGGCAGACCCCGATTTCTGGACCTCCGACAATGCTCACGAGGTGAGCAAGGAGATCTCGCTCCTAGGATCTAGACTGGAAAAGATCGAGTCCTCTCAAAAAGAACTTCAGGAGCTCGAGACGATCGCCGAACTGCTTGGAGAAGAAGACGATGAGGATCTGAGCGCGGAATTTTACTCCAGGGCATCCGGGCTTTCAAATAGCATAGAGAGCTATCAGACCTTGGTGCTCCTGGACGGCGAATACGATGGGGAGGACGCGATCATCTCCATTCACGCGGGGGCCGGCGGTCTCGACTCGCAGGATTGGGCTGAGATGCTCTGCAGGATGTACACCAGGTGGGCGGAATCTCACAATTACACTATAAAGCTGATCGATGAGCTTCCCGACCAGGAGGCGGGCATAAAGAGCGTTACCCTCTCTATAAAGGGAGATCACGCATACGGATACCTCAAGGGAGAACAGGGAGTCCACAGGCTCGTTCGCATATCTCCCTTCGATTCGGCCAAGAGGAGACACACGAGCTTTGCCTCGGTAGAGGTGATGCCTGTTCTGCCGGACAGCGTAGAGGTCGAGATCAGGCCGGAGGATCTGAGGGTAGACACTTTCAGATCGAGCGGAGCGGGCGGTCAGTATGTGAACATGACCGACTCGGCCATCAGGATAACCCACCTTCCCACAGGGACTGTGGTCAGCTGTCAGACGGAGCGTTCTCAGCACATGAACAGGGCTACTGCGATGCAGGTGCTGCGCTCCAAGCTCTTTGAACTTACTCTGAGAGAGAGGCAGGCGCAGCTGGAAAACATCCAGGGTGACAAGAAGACTGTCGCGTGGGGCAGCCAGATAAGATCCTATACCCTCCAGCCTTTTCAGCTTATCAAGGACCACAGGTCAGGGTGTGAGATCGGAAATGTACAGGCCGTCCTCGACGGAGAGATAGACGAACTCATCATGTGCTGGCTCAGATACATGAAAACAGGCAGGCCCCAAGACGGAGGCGATGACCGATGACCGTAAATAAAGCCTTGAAAGTATCGGCCGTAACCGCTTATACAGCGGTTTTGGCCCTTTTTCTTTTTTTTACGCCTTTGATCTCCGAAGCCGCTCAAAAAACGTCTTTTGTGCCGGAAGACCCGGTTCTTCCTTTGTCGAGCGTTAAGGCGGGAATGAAGGCAGAGGTCAGAACAGTGCTTCGAGGAACGGAGATATCGAGATTCTCCGCAACTTTGCTTGGGATCGTGCCGCGGGCATCCAGTCCGAAAAACCTGATATTAATAAGAATAGATGACCCGACAGTCAAAGCTAACGGAGGCATTGCGGCTGGAATGAGCGGCTCTCCGGTCTACGTCGAAGGCAGGCTTGTAGGTGCGATTGGCTACGGCTGGTCCTTTAGCGACAACAATCTGGGGCTTGTCACCCCCATAGAGGAGATGGCGAAGGCTTTTGACTGGCCGGACAGGATCCCCCCCTTCGGGATCCCGCCCCAGATACCTAAAGAACCTCTGAAACCGGACGAAAAGCCAAAAACCGGCGGCGTAGAGGAACCTAAAAAGGAACCGGCCGAGATCCAGACAGAGCCGGTTTCCGGAGATGCGGCGGAAGAGGAGGACCCATGCTCTTTTTCCATAGAGGGAATATCCTCTGCCGCCGCATCAGACGACAAATGTCCTAAAGACGGCGATGATGCATCAGAGCCTGAGACAGGAGCAAACGGTGAGGCCGAAAACGATTCCGCGGACCTTACTTCAGAGGCTCTCTCTGCTGTCATAGCTGCCCTTTACG
Source organism: uncultured Synergistaceae bacterium (assembly GCA_964482015.1). Classification (GTDB taxonomy): domain Bacteria; phylum Synergistota; class Synergistia; order Synergistales; family Synergistaceae; genus Caenicola. Next base: position 1,603 of record CAYZYF010000024.1, on the reverse strand, counting down.
ACGCGAAACTGACGCCGCTTGCCCCGCCGCTTCTTGTTGACGGAATAAGCGACAGAATGACAGACGAGATAAAAAAGAGGCTCGCTATACCGATGCTTCCGCTTGGAGGATCCTCCTCATCCAATGAGGCTGTTAAACTTAACCATAAACCCGAGCCCGGCGCAGCTATAGGCGCCTCTCTTGCGTGGGGCGATGTCAGGATCGGAGGCATCGGTACGCTCACAGCCCTATCAAAGGACGGGAGGTTCCTGGGGTTCGGCCATCCGATGGTTGGACGAGGTGCGGTCTCATTCCCCCTTACCGAGGCTGCGATACTCCAGGTCATACCAGGGATGGAGAGCTCCTTTAAACTCGGGTATCAAGGACCGATCATAGGTCTAATTACCCAGGACAGGCCGGAGGCCATAGCGGGACACATAGGCATCCTCGCACCAGCCATAAGCTACAAGGTCACATATAACGATGTCGACAGCAAAAAGCAGTTCGTCAGGAGATTTCAGACGGCCGCAGATCCTTTTGCAGGACCCGTGATAGGGAGCATGGGCATGCTCGGCATCATCGACGACCTCTGGGCCAGACGAGGCGAGGGCACTGCGATACTCAAATACAAGTTTTACGGCGGCAACCTGGCCAATGGATGGGAGAGGCGCAACATTTTCTTCTCGGACACAGACCTCATCGGATCCCTCCTGAATGAGTTCGACGCCTTCTCCGAACTCTTCGCGCTCAACCAGTTCCAGGAGATCAGGCCTTTCGGGGTCGAGCTGGATGTGGAGATCACTAGGGACGCGAGGGTAGTATTCATAGAAAAATTAGACATCGCGGATAAAAAAGAATCCTATTCTCCCGGCGAGAAGATAGACCTTGAGGTTACGCTCAGGCCCTGGCGCAAGAGATCTATGGTAAAAAAGATCCCGCTGATGGTGCCCGTCAATGCGGTAGGCTTTTGTGAGATACTCGTAAGGGGCGGGGGCATCATGGAGCCCGAGCAGGAATCGCTGGCAACGGGCCTTCGCGCGATATCCAATCTTGATGACCTGCTCAGGGAGCTAAGCATAAAGGAGACAAATAACCAGATCGTGACAGAGATAGACGGCCCTCAGGCGAAGGAGAAGGGCAGCAAGGAGAAGCCGAGCATTGAGGATCTTCTCGATGACAGGCTGGGCAGCGAAATACGAGCGGAAAAGATCAAAAAGGGAGCTATGGTCGTCGTCGACACCAACTTCTATGTCGAGGGACTTCTTAGAAAGATGATAAAAATCAAAAGACCCGGAAGCAGCGACGGATACGAGGGTCCGACCCCGGAAGAGGAAGCCGCGATGAGGGCACAGGCAGAGGCCCTGGAAGCCTCCGGCGGAGAGCTGTAAGGGCAGGGGTACGATGGGGAAACTGCAGGACTTCGTCCTGCGGGAAACAATGGGGTAAAACATGGTGAAACTGCAGGACTCCGTCCTGCGTGAAGCAATGGTGAAGCGATGGTGAAACGGTTGTAAAGGCGGAGAATCATACCTCCAACGTAAATAGGACTAGCCCGCCCGTCCCGTCTTCCCCGGACACCTCGTCCGCTCCGTCTTTCCCGAGCGCCTCAATCGGGAATACGAGT
>CAYZYF010000023.1:0-20510 GCA_964482015.1 uncultured Synergistaceae bacterium | reverse complement strand
GAGGGGTGACGGTGGGTCAGAAAGTTCACCCGGTAGGTTACAGGATTGGTGTTATTTACGACTGGGAATCCCGCTGGTACGCAGACGGTAAAAAATATGCCAAGTATCTGCACGATGATCTTGAACTCAGGGAATGGATCAAAAAACGCTGGAACAATGCCGGTATCAGCCGTGTGGAGATCGAGCGTATCGGAAACGTCATGCGTTTTACGGTTTGGACCGCCCGGCCTGGTGTAGTTATAGGCAAGCAAGGTGCAGAGATACAGGCAGTTCGTGAGGAACTCCAAGCCAAAACAGGAAGCCGGGTAATGATCAACATCCAGGAAATCAAGAACCCAGACGCAGAGGCACAGATCGTTGCCGAAGGGGTAGCAGCCTCGCTGGAACGGCGCATCAGTTTTCGCCGTGCCATGAAGCAGTCGATTTTCCGTGCCATGAAGTCGGGAGCGAAAGGGATCAAGATCCAGTGCGCCGGCAGACTCGGCGGAGCTGAGATAGCCCGTACCGAATGGTATCTCGAAGGTCAGCTTCCGCTTTCAACGCTGAGGGCGGATATCAACTACGGCCTTGCCGAGGCTCATACGATCTACGGAGTCATAGGGATAAAGGTCTGGGTCTATAAGGGCGAAATAATGGAGCGTAAGCCCGTTATGGAAGCCGTTCCCGCTCATCAGGAGAGGGGGTAAGGCCCGATGCTTTCTCCGAAAAGGGTAAAGTACCGTAAGCCTCACCTAACAGCCTTGCGCGGTTATGCCAAGGGAGCTACTAAGGTGGATTTTGGCGAATTTGGACTGCAGGCCTGCGAGAACGGCTGGATCACAGCGCGCCAGATCGAAGCGGTCCGTGTCGCGATCAGCCGTAAGATGAAAAAGGGCGGCAAGATCTGGATCAGGATCTTCCCGGATCGCCCTGTTACTGAAAAACCTCTTGAAACACGTATGGGTAAGGGTAAAGGAAACGTCGAGTACTGGACGGCGGCGGTAAAGCGCGGCCGCGTGATGTTCGAGATCGCGGGTGTCTCTCGCGAGACAGCCGAGGAGGCTTTCCGCACGGCGTCCTTCAAACTGCCCATCAAGGTAAAAATGTTGACCCGAGAGGGAGCAGGTGAATAGAATGGATCCCAAGGAACTTAGAGATCTCAGCATATCTGAGCTTAATGACAAGCACAGGCAGTTTAAGGAAGAGCTGTTCAACCTGCGTTTTCAGAACGCTATAGGACAGTTGAATAATTCTGGCCGCATCAGAGAGGTCAGAAAAACGATAGCCCGCGTACTTACGGTGATAACCGAAAAAGAAAAGGGCATAGACCGTTCAGGGGCAAGGAGGTAGCCGGAGATGGAAGTGAAAAAGGTAAATCGCAAGGTCCGCACCGGCGTTGTGGTGAGCGACAAGATGGATAAAACTGTCGTTGTTCGTGTTGACCGCATGGCTAAACATTCACTTTATGGGAAGCCGGTCCTCCGGTCCAAGAAGTTTATGGCACATGACGAAGTCAACGATTGTCGTATAGGTGATAAGGTCGTGATCGCGGAGACTCGTCCGCTTAGCGCACGTAAACGCTGGGAAGTCTCTCGTATAGTTGAGCGGGCTCCGGTCTTTGGTGTGCAGACGGAAGAAGAGGAGGCATTGTAAGTTATGATCCAACTGCGTACAGTGCTGAATGTAGCCGACAACTCAGGAGCGAAGAAGATCCGTTGTATCCAGGTCAAGGGAGGCAGTTTCCACAGGGCCGGTACGGTGGGTGACATAATTATCGGTTCGGTCAGAGAAGCGGCTCCTAACGCCAATATTAAAAAAGGCGACGTGATCAAGGCTGTGATCGTCAGGACCAAAAAGGAGATCCGCCGAAGAGACGGTTCCTATGTCCGCTTTGATGACAATGCGGCTGTGGTTATCGACAATAACGGTGATCCGAAAGGAACACGCATTTTTGGTCCTGTAGCCCGGGAACTGAGAGAGAAGAAGTATATGCGCATTATTTCTCTCGCTCCCGAGGTAGTGTAGGGGGTAACGGATCATGTCCAAAATGAGAATCAAAAAAGGCGACCGCGTCCGAGTGATTTCCGGCAAGGACGCAGGTAAAGAGGGCAAGGTCCTCCGCAGAAACGTTCAGAAGGATACGGTAGTGGTGGAGAACATTAATATCGTGACCAAGAGCGCGCGTCCGACTCAAAAAGACCCGCGCGGAGGATTCGTTAAAAAAGAAGCGCATCTCAACGCATGCAAAGTAATGCTGGTTTGTCCTTCCTGCGGCAAGGCAACACGCATCAGCAGGGCTTTTCTGGATGACGGCAAGAAGGTCCGTATTTGCAAACAGTGCGGCGAGATCATCGATAAGGTTTAAGGAGGGATGACTATGACACCGCGTCTTTTTACAAGGTATAAAGAGGACGTAATGCCGAAGCTGAAAGAGCAGTTCGGCTACAAAAACGTCATGGGAATTCCCCGTCTGGTAAAAGTAGTGATCAATATTGGCGTAAATGAGGCCAAGCTTGATAACAAGTATATGGATGCGTCCATAAACGAGCTGACTATCATAGCCGGACAAAAACCCATGATGAAGAGGGCAAAAAAATCCATATCCGGTTTCAAGGTCCGTGAGGGCATGCCTGTTGCATGCTGCGTTACGCTCAGGGGGCCAAGGATGTGGGAGTTTGTGGATCGCCTTGTAAGCATAGCGCTTCCCCGGATCAAGGACTTCCAGGGAGTTTCCAAGAGAGGATTTGACGGAAGGGGCAACTACAACCTCGGTCTCAAAGAGCAGCTGCTCTTCCCTGAGATAGACTATGACAAAGTTATCCGCCAGCGCGGGATGAACGTCACGTTCGTGACGACCGCCGAGGCGGATGAGGAAGCCCAGGCTCTGTTGGCCGCACTGGGCATGCCCTTTGCCCATTAGGAAGGAGTGTACTGATGGCCCGTAAAAGCTTGGTAAACAAAGCTAAGTCAGAAAATAAGTTCAAGGTAAGGAATTACAACCGCTGCCCGCTGTGCGGACGTCCCAGGGGGTATATCAGAAAATTCGAAATGTGCCGCTGCTGTTTTCGTAAACTTGCGCGCGAGGGTAAAATACCCGGCGTCGTAAAGTCCAGCTGGTAGGCACGTGGGCGTGAAAGGGAGGATCCTTTAATGCATATTACAGATCCTGTCGCGGATATGCTCACACGCATCAGGAATGCGAATGTTGTCTACCATGAAATGGTGGACATGCCTCTTAGCAAGATGCGCCTGGAGATGGCGCGCATCTTGAAGGAGGAGGGTTATATCCGCAACTATAAGACGATCAACGATCCGAAACAGCCGGTCTCTATCCTAAGGCTGACAATGAGTTACGGTCCGGCGAAGGAACGGGTGATCCAGGGACTTCGCAGAATAAGCAAGCCCGGACGCCGTATTTATGTTGGCAAGGAAGAGCTGCCCAAAGTAATGGGCGGTCTCGGAATTGCAATGATTTCGACATCGGCTGGGATGATGACCGACGCAGAGGCCCGCAAACGGGGTCTCGGCGGCGAAGTCGTCTGCTACGTATGGTAGTGGGGGTGGCATAGGTGTCTAGAATAGGACGCAAACCGATCCCGCTTCCAAAGGGAGTGGAAGTTAAGATTGATGGTAAACGGATTTCCGTTAAGGGTTCGAAGGGAACTCTGGAGATGGAGGTCGTGCCCCAGATCAATGTAGTTCAACAGGAATCCGAGCTTGTGGTTACCCGTGAAAGTGAAGTAAAGGCGGTACGGGCCGCACATGGTATGACCAGGGCGTTGTTGAGCAACATGGTTACGGGCGTCAGCGGCGGCTTTGAAAAGGTCCTTGAGATCGTAGGCGTCGGTTATCGGGCGCAGATGCAGGGAAAAAACCTGGTTCTGAGTCTTGGATATTCTCACCCGATCGAAGTGGAGCCCCCGGCCGGCATAGAGTTCTCATGCGAGAGCCCGGTCAAGGTCGTTGTGCGCGGAATAGACAGGCAGCTTGTGGGACAGACTGCCTCAAACATCAGGGAGTATCGTCCCCCCGAGCCTTACAAGGGCAAGGGCATCAGGTATTCCGGTGAATATGTGATACGTAAGGCCGGCAAAGCCGGAGCCAAGAAATAAGGCGAGGTGAAGGACGTTGATAAATGAACGCAGTCGCAATAAAATGCGGGAGCTCCGCCACCGTCGCCTCAGAAAACACATCTCAGGCACCGTTGAGCGTCCCCGTCTGGCGGTATTCGGAAGCTTGAGGCACATTTATGCTCAAGTCATCGATGATGTCGAGGGCAAGACACTTGTTTCGGCTTCCACAATGGAACAGGTGTTCAAGGACGCTAAGAACACCGGCAACAGGGAAGCCGCCCAGGCAGTTGGCAGGCTGATCGCGGAACGCGCTCTGGCACAGGGCATAAACGATGTCATTTTTGATCGGGGCGGCCATGTCTATCATGGCAGAGTCAAGGCTCTGGCAGAAGCGGCGCGTGAAGCCGGCCTGAAGTTCTAAGAGGAGGCAGTGAAACGTGGCGAAAGAGACACCAAGCAATAAAAGCTATAGCGGAAGAGGTCTTGAGCTTTCTGAGCGCATTGTATCTATAAACAGGGTCAGCAAAGTTGTCAAAGGCGGTAAACGTTTCCGTTTCAGCGTACTGGTCGTTGTAGGTGACGGCGTGAGCCAGGTAGGTCTCGGTATCGGCAAGGCGAAGGAGATCTCCGAGGCAATGCGCAAAGGCATTGAACATGCCAAGAAGAATATGGTAGACCTTAGGCAGGTCGGACATACCATACCGCACCCCATCATAGGGAAATTTGGGGCCGCACAGGTCCTTCTCCGTCCCGCCGCACCCGGTACGGGAGTTATTGCGGGCGGAGCGGTGCGGGCAATCGTTGAACTTGGCGGTGTGAAAGATATCCTTACAAAAGTGATAGGGAGGACGTCGAATCCGATCAATGTTTCCTACGCAACGATGTCGGCTGTCAGAAATCTCAGGACTCCTGAAGAGATCCGCCGGCTTCGCGGCAAGGACCGCAAGGAAGCGTAGGAGGTTGAGCGAATGGCTAAGGTAACTATCACGTGGAAAAAAAGCACGATCGGCCGTCCTGTCCGTCAGGAGAGGATCATAAGGGCTCTCGGCCTTCGCAGACTGAACGAAACAGTCTGTCACGAGAAGACTCCGCAGATCATGGGAATGGTCAACGCCGTATCCCACCTGCTGGAATGGTCCGTAGAGGAATAGGGGGTAGCGCGATGAAACTTCATGATCTGGCCCCCGTTGAAGGGTCACGGAAAAAGAAGAAGCGCCTCGGTCAGGGTATCGGAAGCGGCAAGGGAAAGACTGCCGGCAAAGGCCATAAAGGACAGAAATCAAGATCCGGAGTGTCAATTAAGGCTAATTTTGAAGGAGGCCAGATGCCTCTTGCCCGCAGGATCCCCAAGCGCGGATTCAGCAACTTTCGCTTCGCGAAGCGTTTCGAGATCGTCAACGTCGGCGATATCTGCGATCGCTTTGAGGCAGGGTCCGAAGTAACGCCGGAGAGCCTTTATGCGCTTCGGTTAACTTCAGGTGCCAATAAGCCGGTCAAGATCCTTGGTGTCGGTGAAATCTCGAAGGAGCTTGTCGTTCGTGCCAATGCGTTCAGCGCATCGGCGGTGCAAAAAATCGAAGCGGCCGGTGGGAAGGCCGAGGTGATATAAGTGTTAGATTCCTTCCGGGATGCCTTCAGACTTCCTGACCTTAAAAGGCGGATACTGTTCACTCTGGCTGCACTGTTCATTTACAGGCTGGGAGCTCATATGCCGACGCCCGGCGTTGACGCTGCGGCTCTTGGCAAACTATTTGAACAGGGCGGCGTTTTAGGTTTCCTGGACCTCTTTGCGGGAGGAGCTTTGAGAAGGTTCAGCATTTTCGCTCTCGGTGTAACTCCCTACATTAACTCCAGTATTGTCATGCAGCTGTTGACGGTTGTCATGCCCAGTCTTGAGAAGATGCAGAAAGAGGGGGAAGAGGGCCGCAAAAAGGTCGTTCAGTACACACGTTACGGAACTATCGCATTTGCGCTCATTCAAGCCGTCGGAATGACAGGCTGGCTCAGGAATCTTGGTATATTTACTGGCAGCTGGATGGATATAGCGCTTGTGGCAGTCACCCTTACCACCGGTGCTGTTGCGGTCATGTGGCTGGGAGAAGTCATGTCCGACCATGGTATCGGCAACGGGATATCTCTCCTGATCTTCGCGGGAATTGTAGCTAGGATCCCCGAAGCGATACTCAGGACCATTACCCTGGTCAGGCTCGGAGAGATGAACATTCTTGTCGTGCTGATCGCCGTCGCGATCATGATCGCGGTAGTGGCGGGATGTGTCATGCTTCAGGAAGGCCAGCGCAGGCTTCCTGTCCAGTATGCCAAGCGTATGGTTGGAAACAAAATGTATGGCGGACAGAGCAGCTTCATACCGCTCCGGGTGAACACGGCGGGAGTCATCCCGATCATCTTCGCATCATCGGTGCTACTCTTCCCCTATACTATAGCGGGCCTTTTTAGCCATAGTCTGGCCCAGACCGTGCAAAAGGCGTTCAGTCCGAGCAGCCCGATCTACATGATACTGTACGTTACGATGATAATCTTCTTCTCTTACTTCTACACGGCGGTCGTCTTCAAGCCTGAGGACATCTCGACCAACATGAAGAAAAACGGAGGTTTCATCCTCGGTATCCGTCCCGGAAAACCTACTACCGACTACATTGAAAAGGTTATGGGACGCATAACTCTGGGCGGAGCGGCGGCTCTCGCGATAGTGGCTGTGGTGCCGACCATGATGACCGGGTTGATGAATATCAGTACATTTTACTTTGGCGGAACTGCAGTGATCATTGTTGTAGGCGTTGCGCTTGACACCGTCCATCAGATAGAAGGACAGCTCATCATGCGCCATTACGAAGGGATCCTGAAGCGCCGCGGCGGCAAGACCGGCGGCCTTCTGAGACTGTAATTCGGAGGTTAAAATGAGGATCATACTGATCGGAGCCCCCGGCTCCGGCAAGGGAACTCAGGCGGAGAGCATCAGGCACAGGTATCCGATCGCGCACATATCGACGGGAGACATACTCAGGGCCAATGTCAAAGCCGGCACTGACCTGGGTAAAAACGCAAAAGGATACATGGAATCGGGCAAACTAGTTCCTGATGAGGTTATTGTAGCCATGGTGGAATCCAGACTGAAGGAAGCTGACTGCAGCAGCGGCTTTTTGTTGGACGGATTCCCCAGAACGAAACCCCAGGCCGAAGCGCTGGAGAGAATGCTTAAGAAACTTGAGATATCACTTGACGCGGTCATTCAGCTTGACGTCGACGACGAAACGGTCGTGCAGAGGCTTACCACAAGAAGGGTATGCAAGTCCTGCGGTGAGATCTACAATACCGTTTACAAGCCTCCAAAGGTTGGCGCGACCTGTGATAAGTGCGGCGGAAGTGTGGTACAGCGCGATGACGACAAGGAAGCAGTGATCAGGAACCGCCTTGCAGTCTACCATGAACAGACGGCGCCGCTGATCGAGTTTTATCGCGAGAAAAACCTGCTTGTTACGGCCGATGCCTCGGGAGGAAAAGATGCAGTTTTGAAAATGCTTGAAAAAATGAAGGAATCGAATAAATGATTACTTTCAAAAGTGATCGGGACATCGGGAAAATGCGCCAAGCAGGGCGCATAGTCGCAGACATCCTGAAACTTATGAAAGAAATGATCCGTCCCGGCGTCGATACGTTGGCACTGGATAAAGCTGCAGAAGCCCTGGCTTTTAAGGAAAACTCAAAGCCGGCTTTTAAGGGCTACAAAGTCCCGTGGGTCTCCACACCTTTTCCGGGTACCATTTGCGCCTCAATAAACGAAGAGGTTGTACATGGGATACCCTCAAGAGAGAGAGTTCTTCGGGAGGGTGACATTATCAGTATCGATACCGGTGTCTCATATAAGGGTTTTTTCGGAGACGCTGCCTGTACTTTTGCAGTGGGCGAGATAAGTGAGGAACGGCAGAAACTGCTCGATGTTACGCTCGATTCTTTGCATAAAGCCGTTAAAATGGTAAGGCCGGGAGCGACCCTCGGCGATATTGGGTACGCCGTTGAGAATTGTGTTGTTCCCGCCGGTTTCGGCCTTGTGAGGGATTATGCCGGGCACGGCATTGGCCGCAAGCTGCACGAGCCGCCTCAGGTCCCCAACTACGGGCGTCCGGGGCAGGGGATCACCCTAAAAGCGGGGATGACGTTCTGTATTGAGCCTATGGTCATGTCCGGCGCGGAAGAGGTAAGAAACCTTTCAGACAACTGGACGGTCGTTACCGCGGACGGCAGTGACGCCGCCCATTTCGAACACAGCATACTTGTGACGCCTGGCAGCGCGGAGATTCTTACACCATGGGAACAGGTCCTTTCTTGACTCGGGAGGATCTAAGTATCGGCGATGTGGTTTTTGTCCGCCGCGGAAAAAACAAAGGAATATTTTTTGTGGTGGTTGGAATTGAGAGTGAGACACGGGTCTTCATAGCTGACGGGAGGAATTACACCGTAGAGAAGCCTAAGAAAAAGAACGTGAAGCACCTTCAAAAAAGATTGATAAATCTCGAAGATGTGGCTGGGCGTGTTGCCGAAGGGAACCTTCTGGACAACGGCTGGCTGGTCCAGAAGATTTCCGCGATTGTGGATAACGGCGACACATCTTGGAGACAGGGAGGTTGAGGCGGCTGCATGGCCAAAGAAGAGGTAATTGAAGTAAAAGGCAAGGTAGTAGAGCCACTGCCCAACGCCATGTTTCAGGTGGAACTGGAAAATGGCCACAAGATACTGGCTCACGTTTCTGGAAAAATGCGGATGCATTTTATTAGGATTCTCCCGGGAGATCGTGTATTGCTCCAGCTTTCGCCATATGACCTTACGCGCGGGCGGATCACATATAGGTACAAGTAGTCAGATAAAAACAGGGTTAGATCCCTCAGGGGATTTCAGTATTTCTCAAGGAGGTCTGCATTAATGAAAGTAAGACCGTCTGTAAAGACAATTTGTGAGTATTGCAGAATAATCAAACGCCATGGCGTTGTGCGTGTGATATGCAGCAGAAACCCGCGTCACAAGCAGCGTCAGGGAGCAAGGAGGTAGCAGGATGGCTCGTATAGCCGGCGTCGACCTGCCGCGTGAGAAGAGAATTGAAATAGCACTGACCTACATCTTTGGGGTGGGTCCGGCAGTTGCACAGCAGATCATCTCTACAACAGGCATAGATCCCAGCACTAGGGTGAAGGACCTGACTGAAGAGGAAGAGCAGAAGCTTCGCGCAGAGCTTGAAAATAACCATCGGGTAGAAGGCGACCTTCGCCGTGAGATAGCGATGAACATAAAGCGTCTTATGGACATTGGCTGCTACCGTGGGATCAGGCACCGTCAGGGACTTCCTGTCCGCGGACAGAGGACCAAAACGAACGCACGAACTCGCAAGGGTCCCAAGAGGACGGTCGCGGGTAAAAAGAAAACCATGAAATAAGGTTTGATCGAGGAGGGAACAACAGGTGGCAAAACGCGTACAGCGTAGTCGTAAACGTAAAGAAAGAAAGAACGTCAGCTATGGCGTAGCGCATATTTATTCTACGTTCAACAACACAATAGTGACGCTTACAGACAAACAGGGCAACGCTCTTTCGTGGGCTTCCGGCGGCAACGTAGGATTTAAAGGCACCCGCAAATCAACGCCCTATGCAGCTCAGATGTCAGCGGCTCAGGCAGCAAAGGTTGCTCAGGATAACGGAGTAGTCGAGATCGATGTTATCGTAAAGGGTCCCGGACCGGGCCGCGAATCAGCGATACGTTCGCTTCAGGCAGCCGGACTTCAGGTCAATGTCATCAAAGATGCAACCCCTATCCCGCACAATGGCTGCCGCCCGCCCAAGCGGCGCCGCGTGTAGGCAACAAAGGAGGTAAAAGACTGGTATGAGCAGATACACAGGACCTGTCTGCAGGCTTTGCCGTGCAGAGGGGACGAAGCTCTTTCTTAAAGGAGACCGCTGTTATACGGAGAAATGCGGTCTTACGAAGCGTAATTCAAGGCCGGGTCAGCATGGTACCCGCCGCGGCAAAATGAGCGAATATGGACTCCGTTTGAGGGAAAAGCAGAAGCTTCGCCGTTTTTACGGACTCAACGAGACCCAGTTCAGCACAATATATGAAAAGGCATCAAATCTTCCGGGACAGACAGGCCATAATTTCCTTCAGCTCCTTGAGCGCAGGATCGACAACGTCGTCTATCGCCTCGGCTTTGGTGTCAGCAGGAGCCAGGCAAGACAGCTGGTAGCTCACGGGCATTTCACGGTCAACGGCCGCAAGCTCGACATCCCCAGCGCACTTCTTAAGCCGGGAGATGTAGTGGCTGTCGCAGAAGGAAGCAGGGAGGTAGTCCTTCTGAAGGAAAATTCTGAGGCAGCGGCAGTGCGCAGCATTCCTGCCTGGCTCTCCTTCAGCCCTGATTCCATGACAGGCAATGTTCTGACAGTGCCTATCCGCGAGCAGATCGAAGTACCTGTTAACGAACAGCTGGTTGTTGAATTCTATGCCCGTTAGGGAAACGAAAGGTGGGGGAGAATATGGAGCATGATCGCCATGAGATCATAGTACAGGAATCCACCCCGTCATACGGCAGGATCACCGTGGAACCGCTGGAGATTGGCTATGGGGTAACTCTGGGCAACTCGCTTCGCAGGGTGTTGCTTTCTTCTATCAGCGGAGCGGCTATTGTTGCGGTCCGCATAGAGGGCGTTCTCCACGAATTTAGTACCGTGCCCGGAGTAAGGGAGGATGTAATTGAGCTTTTGGTAAATCTCAAACATATTCCCGTTCGCTGTCATTCTTCTGCGGTGACTACCCTGAGGCTTGAGGCAAAAGGGCCTAAAGAAGTTACTGTGGCTGATATTGAGCCGGACAGCGAAGTAGAATTTCCCGATCCCGAATCTTATATCTGCACCCTTGAAGAGGGAGCGACCCTTGTGATGGATCTGTACGTGGGTACCGGGACCGGCTATCTGCCTATCGATCGTCCCAGGGCTTCATATTTGCCCATTGATGCTCTGCAGACGGATGCACTCTATTCTCCCGTTAAGAGGGTCAAGTATGACATTCAGGACAAACGGATGGGGCAGAGGACAGACTATGACAGCCTGACGCTGGAGATATGGACGAACGGTGTGGTTTCGCCCGAAGCGGCGGTAATACAGGCCAGCAGGATACTAAAGGGCTACTATTCCTCTGTCGTCGATTCTTTGGCAGGCCCCGGCAGCAGCGTTCTTGAAGAAATTATGAAGAGCGAGGAAGGTCCCAAGAGTGTCCCAGGGCCGGCGGCTATCGAAAAACAGCCGGTCATGGCAGGCTTTCCGATGGGAGAAAATTCTATCTACTCCAGGCCCGTCCGAGATCTGGAACTCTCCGTCCGCAGCGAGAACTGTCTTCTCCGCGGCGGTGTACATGTCATAGGAGAGCTTGTATCAAGGACGCGTGAAGACCTGCTTAAGATACGGAACCTCGGCAAAATATCGCTGAGGGAGATAGAGGAAAAACTTTCTAAATTCGGCTTGAATCTCAGCGGCGATGTGAGCCTATATCCGGACGGCGCTGCAGTGACAGACGAAGAGAAACAAAAGGAGGAATAATGCATGAGACACCGCATGACTACAAGGCGGTTGGGGCGCTACAGCTCCCATAGGTGGGCCATGCTCGGAAACATGGCTGCCAGTCTCTTTGTTCAGGGAAGCATAGTGACGACTGTGTCGAAGGCGAAAGAGGTTCGCGGTGTGGCCGAGAAAATGATAACAAAGGCCAAATCGGGCACCATCAGTGATCGTCGCCTTGTCATAGCGCGTATGCCGCATAAAGAGGCTGTTTTAAAACTTTTTAATGAAATAGGGCCCAAGTATGCCGATCGAAACGGCGGATACACAAGAATCGTAAAACTCGGTACCCGTGCCGGCGATGCTTCCGAGATGGCGGTCATACAGCTGGTTGATTAACCGCTGATGGGTCTGGGCACGTCCCTTTGTCTCGAGGGTGCGGAATTCCGGTATCCTGAAGCCGAAAGAGAGGTAATCGGCGGCATAGATCTGGAAATCCGCGCCGGAGAGTGGGTAGCACTTCTTGGCCCAAACGGATCAGGAAAGTCTACTCTGCTTAAACTTTACAATGCCCTGCTGTTACCGACGCAGGGCCGTTGTTTTGTTGGCGGCATGGAGACTGCTGAGCCGGGGGCGGCCGAGGAGATAAGATCTAAAGTTTCCTTGGTTTTCCAGAATCCCGAAGATCAGATCGTAGCGTCGGTCGTGGAGGAGGACACAGCTTTCGGACCGGAAAACCTCGGATTGCCCCCAGAAGAGATCAGGGAAAGGGTATTTGAGGCTCTGAATAGGGTTGGACTCTGGGAAAAAAGAAAAAGCTCCACTTCATCCCTCTCCGGCGGACAAAAACAAAGGCTTGCCCTTGCGGGGATACTGGCCATAAAACCAGCCTGCCTTCTTCTTGACGAGGCGACTTCTATGCTGGACCCTGCCTCTAGAAAGGCATTTCTGGAGCTTGTCAAGAAAGAAAATGAATTGGGCCGCACCATAGTCCAGGTCACACACAGACTTGAGGAAATCTCATCGGCAGAGAGAACAGTGGTCGTGATGGATGGAAAAATACACTGGCAGGGTGGAACGGAAGAATTTCTCTCGATGAACTCCAAAGATTTGGAAGAGATCGGTTTTTCTATACCGCCTGCCGCGGTCCTTAAAAACAGGCTTGCGGACTATGGAATGATCCCGCGATCAACAAGATCTGATATTGAGGAGATAAAAAAAGAGCTATGTTTCTTGAAGTGAATGACCTGTACTTCAAATACAACGTCGGACTCCCCACGGAGACGACGGCGCTGAAGCATGTCTCCTTCAAAACGGACAGAGGAAAGATACTTTCCATTGTGGGACACACCGGCAGCGGCAAATCGACGCTGGCAATGCATTTGAACGGCCTCTTGATGCCCGACTCCGGCGATGTTGCGGTCGATGGTACGAAAGTATCTGCCGACCCTAAAATCCTTAAAAAGATCCGCCAAAAGGTAGGATTGGTATTCCAGTACCCGGAGCAACAGATATTTGCCGAAACGGTGTGCGAGGAGATCTCTTTTGGCCCATATAATTGGGGGTTTAGAGGGGCGGAGCTTGAAGAAAGGGTAATATCATCAATGAAAATGCTGGGAATAGATCCCGCCATGGGTCCATTAAACCCTTTCACTCTCTCGGGAGGGGAAAAAAGACGTCTTGCAATAGCCTCTGTTCTTGCCTCCGATCCCGATTGCCTGGTACTTGATGAACCGACTGCCGGACTTGATTTTACCGGTATAAAAGAACTCACCTCACTTTTGGGGCTCTTTGCCGATAGAGGAAAATGTGTTGTGCACGTTACCCACGATCTAGAGCTGGCTTTTAGGATAAGCGACGCTATGCTCATCCTTTCAGACGGCTGTGTAGCTGCGTCTGGCAGTCCTGCCGAAATAGCGGAAAAACTTTCCGGAGTGCATATAAAAGGCCTGGTCCTGCCCGATATTCTGGCGCTCTCCTACGAACTTAAAAAGCACGGAAGGATCGACGGGATCACGGCCGATCCCTTACGTCTCGCCGAAATGCTGAAGCCGGATTCCTGAAATGTCATTGCTGAAAGGTGTAGCCCTTGGCCAATATATACCTGCAGATTCTTTTGTCCACAGCCTTGACCCTCGGTGTAAGCTGCTTATCACGGTATTATCCATGGTGCTGATTTTCGGTTCGGTAAAATTTTTATCTATGGCACTTTGGATCCTGCTTATATTGTTTTTATCAAGAATTTCAAAGATACCCCTTAAGATATTGCTGAAATCGACCAGACCCATACTCGTTCTTATAATATTTACATCTATCCTTCACATATTTTTTTCAGGGGAGAATGACATAATATTTTCCATAGGTCCTCTGAATGCAAGCTCACAAGGCGCGGTAAACGCTCTGCGCGTTGGCGGCAGGCTGTGTCTGTTGGTGCTTTTCACCGCATTACTTACCTTTACTACTACGCCCTCAAAACTCTCAGATGGAATAGAGGCAGCTCTTTCGCCCTTAGCCCGATTCGGGTTTCCCGCCCATGAGGCTGCCATGATGATGACCATAGCGCTAAGATTTATCCCTACGCTCTTCGAAGAGACAGAGAGGATCATAAATGCTCAGGTATCAAGAGGGGCGGATTTTTATACGGGAGGATTATTAAAGAGGGCGAAAGCTTACATACCTGTTCTCATACCGCTTTTTGTACTTGTTTTCAGCAGGGCCGATACCCTGGCCTCTGCCATGGAAGCAAGATGTTACAAGGGAGGCAGAGGCAGGACTAGAATGTACCCTCTTGAATGGGGCAGAACGGAAAATATGGTCCTCCTATTTTACATAGTTTTTTCTTTTGCCGTAATTTTTATTGGCAGGGTCTCGCTTTAGATGGCAAGGTACGCGGCTGAGCTCAGCTATGACGGCGCCCTGTTCTCAGGCTGGCAGAGACAGCCCAACCAAACGACGGTGCAGCAAGTCCTCGAGGACGTTCTTTCAAAACTTAACGGCTCTTCTGTGGCGGTAGCCGGTGCCGGCAGGACTGACACCGGTGTTCATGCAAGAGCTCAGATGTGCAGTTTCGACATGTCGGCGGACTGGGATAATTACAGACTGTTGAGAGCCTTGAACGCACACCTTCCGCAAGGGATCTCGGTGCTGCGTACCGCACGCACGAGGCCCGATTTTCATGCGCGTTTTGATGCGCTGAAAAGGGAGTATATTTATTTTATTTGGACAGGCAGGGCGATATATCCGCACCTTGTCCCGGTGACGTCTTGGGTCAAGGGCAGCCGTTTTGACTGGGAGCGTGCCTCAAAAGCCTGTTCCTTTCTCGAGGGTGAACACGATTTTTCGAATTTTTGCAGGGTCGCCAACATCCCTGCCGACCCTGTGAGGAGACTATACAAGGTCAGGCTGCATCGGCGCGGAGGTCTTGTATGGGTCAGGTTTATCGGAAGTGGATTCCTGACAAATATGGTGAGGATGATAATGGGCAGCCTTATACTTATAGCAAAAGGGGAGAGAGAGCCCGAATGGATAAAAACGTTTTTTATGCCGGGCTTCGACAGAAATTCTTCAGGGAAGACATTTTCGCCCTGCGGGCTTTTTCTTTGGAGAATTGAGTATGAAGAATCTCCATGGATTTAGCGCAATATGGCACGATGATGTAAAATAGTCTGGATTCGCCGCATTTCGAGTGACATCGAAGGTTTGGGAGGCTGACTGATTTGTGGAGTAAGGATATCGGGATAGATCTGGGTACGGCTACGGTGATAGTGTTTATAAAAGGACAGGGGGTCGTGCTGAGAGAGCCTTCAGTGGTGGCTCTCGATCAAAATTCAGGGAAAATACTTTCTGTGGGTGAAGACGCAAAGGTAATGATCGGAAGGACTCCTGAAAATGTCGTTGCCATCAGGCCTCTTAGGGACGGCGTCATAGCCGATTACACCATGACTGAGGTAATGCTCAGGGAGTTTATAAAAAAAGTGACGTCGGGACTGCAGAGGATCGTGAGGCACAGGGTAATGGTCGGAGTTCCCGCCGGGGCTACCGATGTGGAGAGAAGGGCGGTACTCGAGGCGGCGCTTGAGGTCGGGGCAAAAGAAGCCTATCTTATCGAGGAGCCTATGGCTGCCGCCATCGGAGCAAATATGCCCGTCGGTGAGCCGGTCGGAAACATGATAGTCGATGTAGGCGGAGGCACTACGGACATAGCCATAGCTTCCTTGGGCGGATTGGTCGTCTTTGAGTCCCTGCGGGTGGGCGGGGATAAGTTTGACGAGGCTATCATAAGATATATGCGGCGTCAGTATAACCTGGCCATAGGGGAGCAAACGGCGGAGGATATCAAAAAAAGTATAGGTTCGTGCAAAGAAAGATCTCCTGAAAAAATGATGGAGATACGAGGGCGCGACCTGGTCCAGGGACTGCCCAGACAGATAACTGTCGGCAGCGCCGATGTGGCCAGGGCCATTGAGGAACCTGTCGGGGCCATAGTTGCCGGCATAAAAAGAGTGCTTGAAAAAACACCGCCTGAATTGGCTGCAGACGTTATTGACAGGGGCATAATACTTACGGGCGGAGGCGCCTACCTGAACGGGCTTGACCAGCTGATAATCGAGGAGACTGAGATAAATGCGGTGGTGGCGGAATCTGCCTCAGAGTGTGTCGCGCTCGGAACGGGCATAGCGCTCGAATCGCTTGACAAACTAAAGGAGACGGGTGCGATATATTCCGCAACGCGCCGGGGATACAGAGGCAGATAATAAAAACCGCCGATCCATTCCCATTAAACTTGATGCACAAATCAATTCAAAATTTCTAATGGACAGATCAGATCTGAATCGGCTGTAATACTTTTACCGCCGACAGGCCTATATTCGGAATATTCAGAACAAATTTAGTGTTATAATACACTTTATTACATTCTTGGCCGTAAACAATACTGGTATTTAAAAAAATGAACTGTATTGAATTAAAACCGCCAGATAAAGGGTCGATTTATGAGAATGCTCAGAGAATATTAATCTATATCCGCCGGATCACACTTTTTCGGCATATAAATTATCTACTGAATTCTGGAAATAAGGTCTTGATTTAAGAGAGGGGCACAATTAAACTTGTAGTATGCTTCCTCGCCAATAGTGAACTAATTTTTGCACAGAGTACAAAAACTCAAGGAGGTATAACAAATGACAGAAAAATTTTCAGTTGCGCCAAAGGATGTCTTCAAAACTATTGAAAAGTTGTTGCTGAGGGACGGTTTCGACATTGTTATCGATATGGAGAAATCGCGCGGCAGCCACGTTTACGATGCGGCAACCGGCACTAGGTGGCTGGATTTTTACACATTCTTCGCATCCTCTCCCTTTGGGATGAACCACCCAAAACTTGAGACTCCGGAATTCAAGGAGAAGATCTTCCGTACTGCCATTAACAAGGTGGCCAACTCTGACATCTATACCCAGGAAATGGCGGAGTTCATTCGTATGTTCGGAGAAGTTGCCGTGCCCGAGGGTTTTAACCACACTTTCTTCATTGACTACGGTACACTCGCCGTTGAGAATACGTTCAAGGTGGCAATGGACTGGAAGGTCAGCAAACTGCTTCAGGCAGGGAAGATCACCAAGGGAGAGGCATACGACGGTAAGGTCGGCACCAAGATCATGCACTTCAACGAGGCCTTCCATGGCCGGAGCGGCTACACGCTCTCCGTCACAAATACCAACGATCCTAACAAGTACCAGCGCTTTGCTAAATTCACGGATTGGCCCCGCATAATTAACCCCAAGATCACATTCCCGCTGGAAGATCACATAGGAGAGGTCGAATGGCTCGAAGAGCTCTCTCTCAAGCAGATCAAGTATGCGATCGCCAACGACCCCGACGGCATAGCGGCAGTCGTGATCGAGACGATCCAGGGCGAGGGCGGAGACAACCACTTCCGTACCGAGTACTTCAAAAAATTGCGGCAGATCTGCGATGAGTCGGATATCATGATGATCTTTGATGAAGTTCAGTGCGGAATGGGCATTACCGGCAAAATGTGGGCATGGGAGCATCATGCTCCGGTGAAACCCGATATCTTTGCCTTCGGTAAGAAATCCCAGATCTGCGGACTGGTCGCCGGCCCGAGAGTGGATGAGGTTGAAAAGAACTGCTTTACTGTATCAAGCAGGATCAATTCGACATGGGGCGGCAATACGGTTGATATGGTCCGTTCGGCGAAGTATCTTGAGATCTATCGCGAGGAAAAAATCCTGGATTACGTCAGCAATGTTGCCGGTCCGGCGCTGCTCAAGGGACTTTACGAACTTCAGGCCGAATTTCCGGAGTTTATCAGGAACGTCAGGGGCAAAGGAGTCATGTGCGCCTACGATATATGCTCCGGCGAGCTTCGCGACAAATTCCTCAAGGAGTGCCATGCCAACAACATGCTGATTCTCGGATGCGGTTCCAATACCGTCCGTTTCCGTCCCGCGCTGAACGTTCCCCTGGAGGACCTCGAGCAGGGCATCGAAATTTCACGCAAGGCGGCCAAGGCTGTTTTTAAGAAATAGCGGCCAAAAGCCTGAAAAATTCTGTTGAACGACCCGGTCCGGCGTACGCCGGACCGGGTTATTTTATCGTTTTTCATCTTCTTTTAAAAACAAGTAAAAATATCCTGCTATAATGTCACTGTGTGTGCTATTTTCCGATTTGCCCGATAAAAGTACTGTAAGGGAGAGAGCCCCTTGTTTGAACTTTTCAGAGAGATCAATTGGAGCCTTTTAGGGACGCTGGCAGTAGTCAGTGCGCTGGTTGCGTGGGTCGGCGATATAGTGGGAATGAGGCTTGGCAAAAAGAGAGTGACATTCTTAAAGCTTCGCCCAAAGTACACATCGAGAGTGATATCGGTCATAACCGGGGTTGGCATAGCTCTTTCTACTCTTTTTGTCATAAGCGTGACATCCGAACCGGTAAGGACGGCCCTTTTCAGTATGAACTACGTCCGAAACCAGATCACCGGCCTTACCGCGGAACTGCAGCAAAACAGGCTAAATCTGCAGGGCATGGAGGTAGAGCTTTTTAAGAGCAAGGGAGACGTCGCTGAAAAACAGGAAGAGCTTCAGTCACTCGAAAAAGAGCTCGCCGCCGGGACAAAAAATCTCAAAGAGGCCCGGCTTGAACTTGAGAGGATGACACAGGTCAAAAATAAGACAGAAGAAGAGCAAAAAGCCCTTTTAACGGAAAAAGAGATCCTTGAGAGGGAGAGTAAGAAGCTTGAGAAGGAAGTGGGAGTTCTCAAGAACGAGGCGGCTCAGCTGAGATCTGACATCCAGCGTCTCAGAGAGGGGCGCATCGCCGCCCTCACGGGAGAAAAGCTGGCTCAGGCGGTGATCAGCGGCCCTCTTCACACATCCGAACAACTTACCCAAGCCGTTGAAAGGCTGATCGAGGAGGCCCAGGCGCTTTTAGCCTACCGTTTCGGCACCAAGCCGGAGGTTATTAAAAGGCCTGTCGTAGACGAAGATTCGATCGAAAGAGCCCGCTCTGTCATGACTAAAAAACCCGGCAGATACCTGCTTAGGCTGAGCGCGCTTTCGAATGCGGTGGAAGGGGAACCGGTTATGGCGGAACTTGAGATCTTTGAAACCCGTCAGATCTTTGCCGCAGGGGATATACTGGCAGAAAAGGAAATCAAGAAGGGTACTTCGAGGGAACAGGTGGAAGAGTCTGTCTTCCTTATGCTCAGAGACATTAACTCAAAAGCGGTGGGAGAGGGAATCATAAGGGATCCCCTCAGCGGAAATGTGGGTTCAATGGATACCGCCGAGTTCATGCAGGCGCTTGAGGACATCACCGAGGCGAAAGAGGATGTCGATGTCAAGGTAGTCGCAGCAAGCGACATCTTCTCGGAGGGGCCGGTCAGAGTCAGGTTTGACATCCTAAAAAAATAAGCGCTTTTTGGTAAGCCTGTTTTTAAAAGTGACGTCTTAGGTTCGCTGGATCGGATGAAAAGAGGTTTTTATATATGCTTATAGTAGCTTGTCAGAAATGCGGAGAGGTGAAGGTGCTTGCCGGATCGCCCGGTCCGGACGGAGTGGCCCGCGCCGTGTGGACTTGCAGAAAGTGCGGTGCGGGACAGGTAATGGAGTTAGCCATAAGCAAGGACGCAAGAAAGGGCGATCTTCGAAAGATCATTGGGGGGCTCGCATTGGCAGGCCAGATCGCCGACGAGATCGGACCCGAGGCTGAAGAGGGCGCGGCACACGATATCGGAGAGATAGACGGCATAAAGGATGATCCCGGTGAAACGAAATTTTGCAAAAGATGAAAGAAAATGTCCCGGATACTATTTTTACGACAGCAAGCTGGCCATTACTCCGGAAGAACTGCAGGACCTTTACAGGTTTACTAAGTGGGGGAGAAGCAGGTCGCTTGAACAGATCGAGAAAATGATCGAAGGGACCAGTATGTGTTTTTCGGTTAGGTTCGACGGAAGGCTTGTGGCCTTTTGCCGTATATTGACCGATTTTGTCTTCAGGGGATCTTTGTGGGATATTCTGGTCCACCCCGATCATCAGGGAAAAGGACTTGGATCCGGTCTTCTTACCTATGCTTTGAACCATCCCGCCCTCAGGGAAGTCCCTTTGATAGTTACCTATACCAGTGAACTTATCGGATTCATGCACAGGCTTGGCTTTGAATCAAGGGATGGGCTGCTGATAATGCAGAGAAGGCCGATAGAGTACTCATGACGGCATCGGAGGCCGAAACAGCACGGCTAAAAGTTTAGCCGGTTCGGAACGGCGCCGAGTCAGTTCAAATATAAACGGAGGTGTTTGTGAAATGAGCAAAGAGAGGCATCTTATTACGTCAGAATCTGTGACGGAGGGACACCCTGACAAACTCGCGGATCAAATATCAGATG
>CAYZYF010000022.1:0-21535 GCA_964482015.1 uncultured Synergistaceae bacterium | reverse complement strand
TTCACCATCGCTTCACAGCGATAGCATATCGCTGTTTCACCATGTTCAAAACCATTGATTTGCTATTGATTTGCAATCGACTCCCCAATTGATTTCCGCCTCTCCGCCCCTTCCCATTGATTTGCAACCGATTTGCAATGGACTCCCCCATAGATTCCCGCCTCTCCGCCATTCCCCATTGATTTGCTATTGATTTCCCATCGACTCCCCAATCGATTCCCGCTCTCCGCCCTTGCAATCGTTTGCCGACGCTTGCCTATCGCTTGCCTCCTGCTCCTCCGAATTATTATTAATCCCCTGCCCTTACAACCGTTTCGCCATCGCTTCCCAATTGCTTCCCGCCGATGTTCCTCCGGCAGCTTCGCGCGACACGTTCTTGTCGCAGTTCCCTGCCATTCAGCTTGAAAATTGTCTCGTAGAGGACTCCCAGGGCTATTGGCATGGCTTTTTCATCGAAATCAAAATGATTGCTGTGGTGTCCCGCCTTTGTGTCGGCGCCGATGCCGATGTAGGTGGCTTTCCCGCCATTTTTCTGAACCTTTTCCATCATCCAGCAGGCATCGTCGCTTCCCGTCATCGGTTGGACAAGTTCGATACTGTCTATACCCGGGACGGCCGATGCTGCCTCCGTGACTATTTTCGCAAGGTCTTTGTCACTCTCGGCGCTTATGGATTCGCCGCTTTTTCGTACGGTCAAGCTCACGCCGTACATCTCCGCCGCGCCGTGCAGTATTCTCATCACGGCACGTTCGATGTAATCTGCGGCTTCCTTTGTGGCGCCCCTTGTCTCAATTTTCATATGGGCATTTGGGGGAATGACGTTTCTGCCCTCTCCGGCGGTGAGGACTCCGACATTGGTGCGGGTAAGCCCATCGGGAGAAGATGCGGCTCCGTGGATGCTGAGGGCCGCCGACGCTGCGGCAAGAAGAGCGTTCTTTCCTTTGTGCGGTTCCGCCCCGGCATGGGCGCCGACCCCTTTAAAGTCCGCGTCTATCTTGGTCGTATAAAGAAATCCCTCCGTACCTCCGATGACCGTGCCGGTAGGGCACTCCAACCCAAGGTGAAAAGTCAGAAAGAAATCCACCCCGTCCAACGCCCCGGACTTGACAAAGGCATACGCACCCCTTGTTCCCTCCTCAGCCGGTTGAAATATAAAACGGATTTTGCCGCTGAGCAACGATCTGTCTTTATGCAACATCTCGGCAAGAGCGAGCCCCACCGCGGTATGTCCGTCATGGCCGCACGCATGCATCCTGTTGCTGTTTAGCGAAGCAAATCCGGACTTGTACGGAAAGTGCTCCGCGCCGCTGTCTTCTGTAATGTCAACGCAGTCAATGTCGAAACGCAGAGCGGTGATCGGGCCGGGACGCCCTGTCTCTATCTCGGCGACCAGCCCGGTATATCCCTCCATCCTCTCGATCAGCTCGGACGAGGCGCCCTGACTCAAGGCCCTCGCGATTTCAGACGGGATATCGGCATCACGCCCCATGACATGTTCACTTTTTAGAAAGTCCGATGAGAAGATAAAACCTATTCCAAGATCGATCAAAACCTCTGCTATTTTTGAGGTCGTCCTGAACTCAGTCCAACCGGTCTCGGGATACTTGTGAAAATCCCGCCGCCACTGGACCATCCGATCAAAGTACTCTCCACTCAAGCTCATGGAACATCCTCCTCTTTGCGCGCAGAAAGGCGCCTCACACAATATTATAGCTTTGTTGGAGTCCTTTTTTAGCATCGTGCGCTAAAGAGGAGGATAAAGGTTTGGATCAGCGATTATATCCTTGCCACACCGCTCTCTCTGGCCGCTTTTGCTACTGCGGCGGCAACGGCCGGCCCGACTCTTGAGTCGAACGCAGCGGGGATGATGTACTCGGGCGAGAGTTCTTCTGCGGATATGAGCAAAGCCAGCGCCTCTGCCGCAGCTATTTTCATTTCATCGTTTATGTCGCTCGCACGGACATCAAATACCCCTCTGAATATGCCGGGGAACGCAAGGACATTGTTTATCTGGTTGGGAAAGTCGCTCCTTCCCGTGGCAATGACTGCCGCCCCCGCTTTTTTGGCCTCATCGGGGAATATTTCCGGGGTGGGGTTGGCGCAGGCGAAGACTATCGGCTTTTCTGACATCGTAGCCACCATCTTCCCGGTTACTGTGCCGGGAGCGGAGACGCCTATGAATACATCTGCGCCTGCAAGTGCATCCGCCAACGTCCCCTGCATCTTCCCACTGTTTGTATCCTTGGAAATTTCTTCCTTTATCCAGTTCATCCCCGTCTTGCGGCCCTCAAATATTATTCCTGTTCGGTCACAGAGGATCAAGTTTTTAAAACCACAGCTCAAAAGGAGCTTGGTGATGGAGATGCTCGCGGCTCCCGCACCGTTGACTACGACTTTGACATCCTCCTTCTTTTTATCGACCACTTTGAGGGCGTTTAGCAGTCCGGCCAGAGTTATCACAGCCGTCCCGTGCTGGTCATCGTGAAATATGGGGATGTCGCACTTTTCTTTCAGCTTCTTTTCGATTTCAAAACAACGCGGCGCCGAGATGTCCTCCAAGTTGACCCCACCAAAACTGCCGGATATGCGCCAAATCGTGTCCACTATCTCGTCTACATCCTTGCTCTTGATGCAAAGCGGGAACGCATCTACGTCGCCAAATGACTTAAACAGGACGCACTTTCCCTCCATTACGGGCATCCCGGCCTCCGGTCCGATGTCACCGAGTCCGAGTACCGCCGATCCGTCCGTCACTACAAGGCAAAGGTTATGGCGCCTTGTCAATTCGTAGCTTTTATTTATATCCTTTTGTATTTCAAGGCACGGCTGGGCAACTCCCGGCGTGTACGCCAGGGAAAGATCTTCCTTGTTTTTGACCGGAACGGTAGAGATGACCTCTATTTTACCCCTCCACTTTTCATGGAGCTTTAAAGATTCTTTTGCGTAGTCCATACTGGTGTTCATCCTCCCTTTGATCTCGCCGCAAAGAGAACTTTCAGCAGGCGAATTTTCCGCGCGCTAAAGCAGTTCAGCTATCTGGACCGTGTTGAGGGCGGCTCCTTTTCGGAGGTTGTCGGATACGACCCACATTGAGAGCGCTCTTTCGAGCCCCGTGTCCTTCCTTATCCTTCCTACGAAAACAGCATCTTTCCCGGCTCCGGTCAGAGGCATCGGATATATTGCCTTTTCCGGATCATCGCAGACGGCCACTCCGGGAGCAGCGCGGAGGACCTCCCTGGCCCTTTGCGGTGAAAGCTCTTTCTTGAACTGAGCCGTCACACTCTCACCATGGCAGCGGAAGACCGGGACCCTGACAGTTATGCCGCTCACCTTAAGGTCGGGCAGGCCCATGATCTTGCGGGATTCTTTTACCATTTTCCATTCTTCTTCGGAAATGCCGTCTTCATCAAACGAGCCAATATGCGGCAGAAGGTTGAACGCTATGGAATGAGGATAGACGCCGTCCGCTTCGGGCTCACCGCCGGCCAGGACCGTTTTGGAGCCTTTTTTAAGCGCTTCCGCAGCCTTTATTCCGGTGCCTGAGACCGACTGATATGTGCTGATGTTGATGTACTCAAGGGCGGCCTCTTTGTGAAGCGGCCAAAGCGCCACAACAGCCTGTATGGTCGAACAGTTCGGGTTTGCGATGATACCTTTGTGCTGTGAGGCGGCCTCCGGATTGACCTCCGGAACGATCAGCGGCACAGCCGGATCCATCCTCCACGCCGAGCTGTTGTCTACGACGACCGAACCCGAATCTGCCGCTACCGGGGCCCATTTTCGCGAGGTCGTGCCTCCTGCTGAGAAAAGGGCAACATCTATGTTCTTAAAAGAATCCTCGGCTACGGCCTGCACCGTGATCTTCTCTCCCTTGAAGATAATTTCGGTCCCCGCCGATCTTGGGGAGGCAAGCAAGATAAGCTTGGATAGAGGGTAGTCTCTCTCCTCCAGGATCTTCAGCATCTCCCTGCCCACCAGCCCGGTCGCACCGAGAAGCGCCACCGTTTTCATGCCGGACATTTAAAATGACGCCTCCTCGATAAACTGCTCATGGAGAGCCCGCACCGCATCCTTAGCCCTGTTTGAACCGACAATGCATGTCAGGGCAAGCGCCGTGGACGCTATCATTTCGATGTTTATTCCCTCTTCGGCAAGTACGGCAAACATTTTCGAGGGCACCTCCGGGTGGTTGGCTATTCCGGCCCCCACGATCGTCACCCTGGCTATCTCCGTATCAAAGGAGACTCCTTGAGCCTCCACATCACGGCAGATCTGCCTTGATACCTGTATCGCCGTTTCGAGGTTGGATTTTTTGACAAGAAAACCGATGTCGTTTACTCCGCCCCTCATGTTGTTCTGTATTATCATTTCCGCTCCTATGCCATTATCGGCGAGAGAGCCAAATAGGCGGGCCGCTACGCCCGGCACATCCGGAACTCCCAGCAGAACGACCTTCGCCACCTCTGAATCATGCACCACTGCCTTTATTATCAAACCTTCGGTTACAGCATCTCCCATTACCCAGGTACCCTCCTCTTCAGAATCAAAGCTGGATCCGACATAAAGAGATATGCCGTAACGCGCTGCCATTTCCACGCTCCGTGCCTGGAGCACATTGGCGCCCTGGACAGCCATCTCCATACACTCTTCAAATCCGATCCTTTGTATCTTGACCGGGGTTTTTACAACTCGCGGATCTCCGGTCATAATTCCCTTAACGTCCTTGAGAAGGCGACAAGATTCAGCCTTAAGCGCTGCCGCAAGAGCCACCGCCGAAAGGTCGGAGCCGCCCCGGCCAAGGGTTATCACATCACCGCTCTCCGTTATAGCCTGAAATCCTGTCACCACCGCGACCTTACCTTCATTTAGAGCCTTTTCGACGTTCTGCGGGTCTATCCCATATATTCTTCCTTCCATGGGGAAACCCTTGGCTTTTATGCCGGCCTGAAGCGCGGTGAAAGATTGAGCAGGTATGCCCGACCTCTGGATCGCAAGGGACAAAAGAGCGACGCTCTGCTGTTCGCCCGTGGCAAGAAGCTGATCCATCTCCCGGCCGTTACTGACGTTTGCGACATCCTTGGCAAGGGCAAGCAGGTCGTCTGTCATGCTGCCCATGGCGGAGACGACGACGGCTACCCTGTAACCGCTGTCACGCACTTCCTTTACTATCTGAGCGACGTGCCTCATCCTCTCGGGTCCCGCTACCGAAGTGCCTCCAAACTTCATTACTGTCAGGGGGAGTTCCGCATAATTCATTTTTCTTTCCCCCATATCTCATTTATGGTGTCTTTAAGCCCCATGTCGACAGTGACCTGGGGCCCTTTGGCACTGCTGTCGAGAACGAAAAACTGTGACCGGACGCCATGTTCCGTGAAAGTCTTGCACATGGACTCCGCAACCCTTTGGGTCGGCCCGTTGACAAGGGCGATAACAGAGGGTCCCGAGCCGCTGATAGCGACGCTCAGGACTTCGGGAAGCTCGCGCACCCTTGAAAATATTTTTTCTCCCCCGCTGAAAAGTTTGCTCCTGTATTGCTGGTGCAGCCTGTCATCCATGCCCCACTTGAGATAATCCCACTTTCCCGTAGCCCATGCAGCCGTAAGAAGGGCCGCCCTGCCGAGATTAAATACCGCATCTTCAAAGGATACCTGTTTCGGGAGAGCTTTGCGTGCGTCTGACGTCTTTACCCTCTCGTCCGGCACCGCGACTACACACAGCACCTCGGGCGGGAGCGCCGGCAGGTTTACATAGCGAAGGTCCTCTCCGTCCCAGCAGCTGACTACCATCCCCCCGAGAAAACAGGGCGCGACATTGTCCGGATGGCCCTCTATCATGGTCATCATCCTTAGAAGCTCCGATTCAGACGCCTCGCGCCCGGTAAGGTGCTTGGCAATAAGCACTCCGGCCACTACGGCACCGGCAGAGCTTCCAAGTCCCCTGCAAAGGGGTATGATGTTGTGACACCACAGCGAAAATCCCGGTCCTTTGACGTTCCAGTCCTCGCATGCCCTTTCATAAGCCTTTATGACAAGGTTTACTGCGGGGTCGGAAAGCTCTCTGGCTCCCTCTCCGTGGGCTTCTATGCAGTATTCGCCGCGGGGCAGGAGCTCCATCACCTTAAATATGTTGTAAAGGGAGACAGCCATTCCTATCGTATCAAATCCTGAGCCAAGGTTAGCGCTGGTGGCCGGGACTCTTATAGTTATAAGGGGGTTCAACCTTTCATCACCTCCATGAGTTCTGCCATAGTATCTCCTATTTCCTTGGGCCGTCCAACCTGCGACATAGCCGTATCAGGGTCCTTCAGGCCGTTACCGGTCAGTATCATCACTACTCTGATGCCCTTGGGAAGGCGTCCCGATTTTTTTAATTTAACGATGCCCGCAAGAGGCGCGCACGAAGCGGGTTCGGCAAAAATGCCTCCTCTTGAGGAAAGGTAGTACTGGGCGGAGAGGATCTCTTTATCCGTAACGGAATTAAATTCACCGTCGGACTCTCTGACCGCCTCTTTCGCAAGTTCAGCGCTCACGGGGTTTCCGATCCTTATCGCAGTCGCGACGGTCTCCGGATCGGGACATGGCCTGCCGGTAACAAGCGGAGCCGCCCCTTCTGCCTGAAAGCCCATCATTCTGGGCAGCCGGTCAATTTTACCCAGGTCCCTATACTGTTTGTATCCCGCCCAATAAGCGCTGATGTTGCCCGCGTTGCCGACGGGTATAGCGTGCCAGTCGGGAGAGAGGCCGAATTCGTCGCATATCTCCCACGCCCCGCTTCTCTGCCCCCAGAGCCTATAGGGATTTACGGAGTTTACTATTGCGAACCCCTTTTCTTCCGCCGCTTCTCTCGCCATCTCGAGGGCCCTGTCAAAATTGCCTCTTACTCCGATGACCTCGACGCCGTACATAAGAGCCTGTGCAAGTTTACCAAGAGCGACCTTGCCCGCCGGAAGCAGCACGTAACAGGGGATACCGGCCGCCGCAGCGTAGGCCGCCGCAGAAGCCGAGGTGTTGCCTGTGGACGCGCAGACAAGGGCGCCGGCCCCCGATTCAAGCGCCTTAGCTACGGCCATCACCATACCCCTGTCCTTGAATGAACCGGAGGGATTACAGCCCTCGAGTTTGCCCCATAGCTCTATATCGAGGTCGCTGCTTATCCTATCGAGATGAACCAAAGGCGTACCGCCCTCGCCTAGGGTGATCCTAGGCGTCTCGTCATTGATGGGAAGAAGTTCAGCATATTTTTGGATAACTCCCACTTTAAATTCCTCCTTAAAAAAATACCGCCCCTGTACAGTACAGGAGGCGGCATATTCCGCGGTTCCACTCCGTTTCGGCAAAGTCTTGAAAGACTCGCCCTCAGGCACGCTATAAGGGGCGCACCCCGATGCCTTATCCGGTCGGAACCAGCTTCGGCATCGGCTCTGGGGTGGTATTCGGGAAGAGAGCCTCAGGGATCTTTCAGCACCCATTAAGGGATCCCCTCTCTGTAAAGCCTCTGTTTCCTTACTATCCCCTTCATAGCCAAACTATAATTAAGCCTATCGTCGGCATTTATACATCTACCCACATCGATTGTCAAGTGTTTTCGGAAGAATGAGCCATTTGATATTTATAACTCTTTCTGCTAAAATGCTCTCCGCACGGAAGTATTTCGAGTTGGGTGGTGTTCGGTAATATGTCAGCATCAAAGGCGTATGAAGACAAAGTGATCATGACACGTGAAGGTTACGACAAGTTAAAAGCGGAACTCGTTGCGCTGCGCAGCGACGGAAGGGCCGAAATAGCCGCCAAGCTTGAGGATGCCCGGGGTTTCGGCGACCTCAGCGAGAACGCTGAGTATCACGCCGCAAAAGAAGAGCAGGAAAAACTGGAAAACAGGCTGCTTTGGCTCGATTATCAGTTAAGCAAGGCAAAGATCGTCGATGCAGAAGACGTCGACACGAGCTCGGCCAGCCTTGGCACCACGGTAACCATCAGGGACCTGGATCGCAAAGCAACCCATGTTTATACCCTCGTAGGCACTGAAGAGGCGGACATCAAGGAAAATCGGATATCCGCTGCGAGTCCGGTAGGCATGGCGATCACCGGCAAAAAAATCGGAGACGAGGTAATGGTCAGGACCCCGAGCGGCATAAGACATCTGAAAATAATGAAGATCAGGCTCAAATAGAAGCCTGATCTTTTTGTCTGAAGAAGGGCTGCCTACTCTTACGCGGGAAAAGATCCTCCGGCGCGCAGATATTTTCTTTTGACGGCAAAAGAAACGCGGATAACGCTTTCTAAAAACTCTCCGAACCCGATGCCGTAGACCGCGGCAGATTTCGGAACGAGGCTGGTCGCGGTCATCCCCGGCGCAGTGTTTACTTCAAGGGCATAAATTTCATCGTTATCGGTGATCCTGAAATCCACTCTGCTGTAAGACCTGCATCCCAGGCTTTTATGGGCGAGCACCGCAAGGTTTTCGACCTCTCTTGACGTCTCTTCCGAAAAAGGCGCGGGGCAGATATAGTCGGTCCTGCCTTTCGTGTACTTGCTTTTATAATCGTAAAAACCATCGTGAGGACGAATGTCTATCGCCGGAAGGGCAATGACCTCTCCGTTCTCTTTCTCCCACACCGGTACGGTTATCTCTCTGCCGGGGATAAATTGTTCTATAAGGGCCCTCTCCTCCGTTTTATAGGCCTTCCAAGAGTTTTTTATGCCTTCAGAGAGTTCCTCCCGGTTCCTCGCCAGCGTGACGCCCACCGTGCTGCCGCCGCTGTTTGGCTTGACCACCAAGGTCTTGTGCCGTAAAAGCATCTCCTCTTCACGTTCTCCGCAGTCAGATCCTTTGCTCACGATACTTCCCTCCGGCACCGGGATCCCGTTCATGGTAAAGAGCAGCCTGGCGACGGATTTATCCATGGCGTACATACAGGCCTCCGGTCCCGAACCGGTATAGGGTATGGCAAAGCTCTCGAGACACGCCTGAAAACGGCCGTCTTCTCCCCAGTCTCCATGGAGAGCGACAAAGACTCCGTCGGCTTTTTTCTCTTCCCAGCCTTTGACAAAATCTCCCGGGTCGAGAACATCTTCGAGCATCACTGAATGCCCTATTTTTGATAGGGCCTCTGCCACGGCCCTTCCCGAGTTCAGCGATACCTCGCGTTCCGGACTGGTACCTCCATATGCGACAACTATTTTCATATCATCAGATCCTTGCGTGAGTTTATTCGGCGTTTTCCGCCATGCACCGGAGAGCATTTGATCAGAAGCTCTTCTTGGTAGCCTCCGTGTTGGTTTCCGATTCGACCCCTATCTTATATTCGGGATAGGCGTTTATGTAGAAAAAAATCCCCGCGGTGATCTCGTCTCCCGCCTTGTTGTCCCTGATCCATAAGTGCCAGGTCGTGCAGTGCTTGTTATAATTCAGCGAATAGCGCATTGACGCTATTTTCTGAGAAATATTGTCGTAAGCTGCGGTTACCGAGAAGGTCCATTTCTCCCAGCTCTCGCCGAATGGAAGGGGGAACGAGAGGGTTTGGTAGAAGTTTTCGTTATCCGCATACCTGTCCCAGGCAAGCATAGAACTTCCTTCTGCCCAGCGCCTGAAGTACATTGAGCTGAAGCTGAAATCCCCAAGCCTCCATCTGACCCCTATCCAGCCGTCCGTCATCTTCTGCGTTCTCTCTCCGCCTTCGTATGTGTGATAAACATAACGGCCCCCATAGAAGGGCTTGAAAAAGAAGTCTCCGACATCAGGGGAGCCGGTCATCTCCGTACCAAAAAGGATCCTCTCTCTCCATGGCTGGACAACCTTTAGATTATCCTGGTAGC
Source organism: uncultured Synergistaceae bacterium (assembly GCA_964482015.1). Taxonomy (GTDB): domain Bacteria; phylum Synergistota; class Synergistia; order Synergistales; family Synergistaceae; genus Caenicola. The sequence goes on along the minus strand of CAYZYF010000022.1, from coordinate 11,720 downwards.
GCCCATAGATGCCGAAAAATCTAATGCGCGCCAGGGAAGCGGCCTTTCCATACCACGGCGAGTATACGCCAAGCTCGGGATCGCTCCAGACATTGTAGCGCTGCTCCTGGCCCGGCCTCATTTCGGTTTCGATGAGCTCCCTCTGGCTCTGGTAAAGGGTCGCCCTCCATCCGCTCGGAGAGTTATAGTCGAGTCCCCATTTCGGACGCCACATTATTTCTTCGGAATCGGAGTCATAGAGACGGTTGGATTCTAAGAACAGGGAGAGCCCTTCAAGGATCTCTCTTCTAAAGTGAAGCTTGGCCTCCCACATATCCTGCGACCAGTATATCGTGTTCACCTGGACCTCGCCTACGTTGCCAAGGTCTACGTAACCTTTGAGCCCTCCTCCCATGCCCTTGTTCGATTCATAGGCAAAGTAGGGCAGCAGGCTCTGCTCCCGAGGACCAAGCCTGGCCACGTAATCAAAGGGATAGGTAAATATACATTTTTTCCCTATGTAGATCCTCGGGTTTTTTAATATCATTTTTTTATTTGGTATGATCACGGCCTTTTTTGAGACAAGCCTGTAATGGGGCCGTTCAAAATCACAGGTCGTGGCAGTGACGTTCAGCCATTCTGTGATGGATTCGTCTTCATCGCTCTGCTTTCCCTTTTTAGGCCGGCCTCTGATTACGCCGAATTTAATTGCGTCCTCCATGGGCATGACCCTGACGTCGTTCCCCTTGAGATAGATAGCCTCAAGCTTTCCGGAGGCATCGGTCAGTACGCCTCTTCTGGTTTCAAGGCTGTACGTCAGATGTTCGCCCACCAATTTATCGGGGCCGGAGAGTATGGTGACTTTTTCTCTCTCATCGGCAAAGGCGTCTACAAGCTGATTGTTGCTGTTATATTCAACGCGCGGAGCAAAGAGCCTAAGGTTTTTGTTCCGTACTTTAACGTTGCCCTCAGCTGTAGCCATGCCGGTATTTTCCTGATAGACCACGCTGTCCGCGTCTATGTGGACCTCCTCGCCCTTCTCTTCTGCCAATGAAGGATGCACATGGAGAAGGGACAAAAACAGCACAAGGACTATGAACAAAAGAATATTTTTGACAGACGCTCTTTTCATTCTTTCCACGTCACAGTTCCCCCGCCTTTGACCGTGCATAGGCCGCTCTTAGTGTCATAACTGCCCTCTTTCCCGTTTACCGTAAGTTTACCGTCGGAAAGGGTCACATTATCAGAGAAACTCCAAAATTCCGTTGCAGCCTCAAATTCGACTCCCCCGGCCGTAAGCTTGAATTCTTCCTCTTTTTCTCTCATCACGGCGTCCGCGCTGACCATACTTATATCGTTGCTCGATCTCGTAAAGACGCCGCTTTCAGCCTTTATCTTCGTCACCTTGCCGTCGTCCTCTGTTATTGTTATATCAAGGGAGACCCCATGGAAAATCCCATCTTTGTGTTCTACCCTCGGCGATATCAGCTTCCAGCGCTTGCCGTTTATCTCCCTGTCAATCTCTATATTTTGCACGACTACATCGGGCAGTTTCACACCGCTGATTTTCCCGTAGAGGTTGAAGTCCCGCCACAGGAATGCCGCGAACACAACGATGATGACCAGTGCCGCGGCAAAATATATTTTCTTTCGGGATATTTTTGATATGGTCAATTCCGTGGCGTCCCGGCGGAAATGATCTAGGGCTGTATGTGCGAGCCGGTGCCCTGTGGCGACGTTATGTCTCCTGAAACAGTCATGGTAGATATCTGGCTGGGTATCTTGTATCCTGGCACTGTAGTAGCCGCCGTGGTCTCTACATAAAATAAGGTCCCCTCTTTCAGGTTTACATCAGATCCTCTTACCAGAAAACCGCTTGCCAGCCCCAGAGGGCCAAGAAGCACGGCTCCGGCAAAACTTGCCCCAACTGCTCCTATCGTTGCGGCGTCAGCCTCCATAGCTTTCTTAGCGGCTTCGCCCATGGTTACGCCTATCGAATTCGGCCCTATGACCTCGAGGAGATCAAAAGCCATCTCTATCTCAGAGGGTCTGCCAAAACTCCTTGGAGGCTTTACTTTGGTAATGTGGGCGAATACCCTGCTCCCTTTCGGAGCCATGAGGTGTTGGTTTATCACGATCTCTTCTATGAGGTTCAGAACCACCTTGTCATCAACCTTAACATTTTTTGTAGTCAGGGTCTGGGCAAGTTCCGTTTTTACGATGGTTGCAGCGGGTATCTCGACGGGGGTCGCCATGACGCCCTCGGGAAGCAGCTTTGTAATGAGCCGCTCCGTCCTCGAGGCAAAGGCTCCGCCCTGCACAGTACCCTCAACGATAGCCTCCATTGTGTCTATCCTGCGGGCAAGAGACCAATCGGGATGGATCTTCTGAACTACGGCCCACTCAGCCACAGAAAGCTTCAGCAAGAGGGACGGTTGGGTACTGGTCCCCTTTTCAAGAAAATCAAGCATAGCGGTCTGTCTCTCCGTAAGGCTCCCGGGGAGCTCTCTTCCGAAGACATCTTTTTCTGCATTGTTGAGTCTTGCGAGCAGGCCCCCCCCCTGAGGCGATCCGTATACTATGGTTTCGATCCGCTCAAGCGTGATAAAGGCGGGACCTCCGTCGACGGCCGCATCAGAGGCAAACGCAATGGACGCTGCCAGAGCCGTAAAAAGGATGACCGTCAGGACAGATAGATATCTTTTTTTCATGATAGTTTCCTCCCCTCGAATTTCACTTTGGAATGGTTAACTGCCGCAAGTATGAAGTCTCTGAAAAGCGGATGCGGCCTTACAGGCCGGGACTGAAATTCCGGATGGTACTGCACTCCTATCATCCACGGGTGGCCTGTCATCTCCATGATTTCTGCCTGCCCTCCCAGCGGACAGACTCCTGCTACGATCATGCCTGCTTTCTCAAAAGCCTCTGTGTATCCGTTGTTAAATTCAAAACGATGTCTGTGGCGTTCGTTTATCGTCCCCGTGCCATAAATGGAATATGCCCTTGTCCCCTTTTTCAGTTCACAGGGGTAGGATCCGAGCCGGGAAGTTCCGCCGACACCGGTCATCGTTTTCTGTTCTTCCATTCTGTGTATCACCGGATACGGGGTGTTCTCGTCCATCTCCGGACTGTTAGCGCGTGAAAGGCCAAGTACATTTCTGGCAAACTCTATGACCGCCACCTGCATCCCGAGGCATATGCCAAAATAAGGTATGCAATTCTCCCTCGCATATCTGGCCGCCTCTATCTTACCTTCAACGCCCCTGGGACCGAAACCCCCTGGGACAAGTATGGCGTCGGCCTCCGACAGTATGTGATCGGCCCGGTTCTTTTCAAGATTTTCGGCATCCACGGGCATCACCCGGACCTTTACCCCGCTGTTAACGCCCGCATGAGCCAGAGCTTCGTTCACGCTCAGATAAGCATCTTTGATCTCCGTATACTTGCCTACAAGAGCTACTGTCACCTCTCCCTCAAGGCTGCCCAGCTTGCCGAGAAACTCATTCCAGTCCCCCATGTCAGGCTGAGAGGAACTGTCCAGGCAGAGCTTGCAGAGCACCATTGTATCAAATCCCTGTCTTTGGAGTATGGCAGGTATCATGTATATAGAGCTGGAATCCACAGCTTCAAAGACACAGTCGGGCATTACACTGCAAAAAAGTCCGATCTTTTCCCTGAGCTCTTTGCCTACCGGGTACTGGGAACGGCACACAATAAGGTCGGGTTGGATGCCTATGCGCCTTAGCTCATTTACGCTGTGCTGCGTAGGCTTTGTCTTAAGTTCTCCCGACGAAGGGATATAGGGGACAAGAGTGACATGGCAGTAAACTATATTCTCACGGCCGATACGTCCGGCAAGCTGCCTTATCGCCTCAAGGAAAGGAAGCCCTTCGATATCGCCTACCGTGCCTCCGATCTCCGCGATCACGACATCTTTATCTTTGCCAACCTTGAGTATCCTGTCCTGTATCTCATTGGTTATGTGGGGTATGACCTGTACTGTGGCCCCGTTATAGCCCCCGCTTCGCTCTCTCTGAATTACTGCAGAGTATACTTTTCCTGTGGTACAGCTGTTCTCACCCGTAATGGCCTCGTCGATGAAACGCTCGTAGTGTCCAAGATCCAGATCGGTCTCAGCTCCATCCCACGTGACAAACACCTCGCCGTGCTGAAAAGGGCTCATAGCTCCGGCGTCTACGTTTATGTAGGGATCCATTTTTATAATGCTTACCCTGTACCCTCTTCTCTTAAGCAATACCCCAAGAGATGCGGCTGTTATTCCTTTACCCAGGGAAGAAACAACTCCGCCTGTTACAAAAATGTACTTTGTCATATAGAACGCCCCTTTTAGCGCAGCGGTTTTTCTTAATCTGTCATCTCAAAAATCTTAGCGGGTTCTGGGGCGTGCCGTTTATACGCACTTCGAAGTGAAGATGGTTGCCCGTGGAGCGTCCCGTACTGCCTACTCTCGCTATTACCTGCCCCGTTTTCACAACGGTGCCGCTTCTCACCAGAAGGCTGCTGCAGTGTCCGTATAGAGTGGATACATTGCCTGGGTGAGCGATAACGACTGTCTTGCCGTACCCTCCCATCCAGCCCGAGTGTACCACTCTTCCGTCAGCTGCGGCAACTATGCCCGTACCTCTTGGGGCTCTGATGTCCAATCCGGAGTGGAATACCCTCCTCCGTCCGAATGGGCTGCGCCGCCAGCCAAAGGCACTTGAAATCTTGCCCATCACCGGCCATCTGAACGCCCTCGACGATGAGAGCTTCGGTGACGATCTGGTCGCCTTCGCCGACGCTTTTATTGCCGGGAAGGAGGCCGACACTACCGCCTTGGCTCCGGGCAAAAATACTTCAGTGCCCAAAATAAGAGCGGCGCCATCATCCAGCCCGTTGGCTGCGAGCACGGCCTGCGCATATGATCCGTGCTTGTCGGCAAGCTTAGCCACGGTGTCATTCTTATTGACCTTGACAAATATCCCGTCCTGGTTCGGGATCCTAAGGACCGTCCCGAGCTTCAGGAAGTTTATGTTAGAAATCTTGTTGCATCCGATGAGCGTATCGAGATCTAGATCAAACTTATTGGCAATGGTCCAAAGGGAGTCCCCCTCCCTCACGGCGTACTCCGTGAGAAGGAGCGGCTTGCCCTGCTTTTCAAGATCAGCCTCCGCTTTTTTCAGCTTATTTACATAAGCCAGTGTAGAGGTCACTGAGTCTTTGCCATCAGGAACATACAATATGTCGGTATATTTGATCTTTTCATTGGATTTCAGTCCGTTGGCCCTTCTGATGTCATCCACGCTTACACCATATTCTGCAGCGATCGAGTTTATGGTGTCACCCTGGTCAAGGATAACCTCCTGCCAGCATATATCGCATGTCAGGGCCTCCTTGTCTTCGCTGAGGATAAGTCCGTCCCCCCTTGAGAGTATCCCATAAAGCTTCAGTTCCTCTGTGGTAAGGGTCGGAGCGCTCGGGAGAGGACCTATCCCAATCGGAATGACCTCTGTTTCTGATTCGGAAGGTTCGGTGGGAAGGTTGATTGCTGAAAGATCCGAGACATCCACCATCAAAAAGCCCCTGTTGTTTATCGATTTTTCGGGACCATCAGGCAGATCCATGCCTATCCAGTACATGCCGGCCCTTTCGGCAGCCATTGCAGAAAGAATTACCGACGCGGAGAGTGCGGCAATTATGAAGCAGACAAACCATATTGTTTTTTTTCTGTTTAAGTTCCTGTGATGATTCTTGATCATAGCTGCGTCACTCCGCACGTCATCCTGATAGCTCCGGCCATTTTGCGGCAGGGACATTAACCAGTCTTTATTGTAGCAAGAAATTCGCGATTGTTAACAGTATTTCTTATTTTATCTAAAATTAGATTCAGAACTTCTGCCTCATCCATGTTAACTATCTTTCTGCGAAGGCCCCAAATGCGCTGGAGGTCATCATCGGGCACGAGAAGCTCTTCTTTTCTGGTGCCGGACTTCGTAATGTCGAGAGCCGGGAATATGCGCATCTCCGATATCTTGCGCGAGAGGTGGATCTCCATATTGCCGGTCCCCTTAAATTCTTCGTAGATCACATCATCCATCCTGCTGCCCGTTTCGACAAGAGACGTCCCTATTATAGTCAGGCTTCCGCCGAATTCAATATTTCTGGCGGCTCCGAAGAATTTTTTAGGGAAATACAGGGCGGCGGGGTCCATTCCGCCGGACAAGGTACGGCCGGAGGGTGGAACGACCAGGTTAGAAGCTCTGGCAAGCCTCGTTATCGAGTCAAGCAGAAGAACGACATCTTTTGATACCTCCACAAGCCTTTTGGCTTTTTCCAAAGCAAGGGCGGCCACCCTCATGTGCTCCTCGGCAGGCCTGTCAAAAGTAGAAGCTATGATCTCTCCGTCCACGGAGCGCGCCATGTCCGTTACCTCTTCGGGCCTTTCATCCACCAACAGAACCATCAGGATGACCTCGGGGTGGTTCGTGGTTATTGCATTGGCTATATTCTTAAGGAGTGTAGTTTTTCCCGCCTTGGGCGGAGAAACTATCAGTGCCCTCTGCCCCTTGCCTATGGGCGTAAAAAGATCTACCATTCTGGTGGAAATGACCTTTCTGTCTGTCTCCAGATTTAGTTTTTCATTTGGGAAAATCGGTGTAAGTGATTCAAAATGCGGTCTTTTTCTTGCTGCTTCGGGGTCTGTGAAATTGACATTTTCTACTCTGAGAAGAGCCTCGTAATGCTCCTGTTCCTTCGGAGGGCGAATTATGCCCCATACTACGTCGCCGTTTCTCAGTCCGAACCTTCGTATCTGAGATGCCGATACATAAATGTCGTTGTTGCTGGGGAGAAGGCCTGACGGCCTTAAGAAACCGTATCCCTCCGGCAGGCTCTCAAGGGTCCCTCCGCTGAACCTGTATCCCATCGTCTCAGCCTGAGTCCTAAGGATATCTACTATAAGGTCATCCTTTCGCCTTGCCGAAACAGAAGAGACCCCCACTTCCTTGGCCACCCTTTTAAGTTCCACAAGCGTCTGCTGTGCCAAGAAGCTGAACCCCAGCTTGGGGTGCGAATGTTTTTGCTGCCTGCCGTTGCCGCCGTTTGTCTCTTTGTCTGCGTCCTTATTGTCTGCGGAGGCAGAGGACGATGCAGTCAAATCAGCAGCCGACGTCCCTTCAGGCTTCTCCTTGGCATCTTCAGCAAGGACTGCCTCGCGGGAAAGATCACTGTTTTCTGTTTCGAGCTGATTCAGGGGTTCTTTTGCTTTTTTCGCGGGGGAAGTGCTTTTTGCTCTGGTCTTCTTTTTCGGTTCTTCTGTCGTTTCTGTTTTTTTCCTCGCCAACTTCTTTGACCTCCCGGTCTAATATCATTTTCTTCTTACGATTTCAAACTTAATGTCCGCCCAAACTTTGTCTGGGGCAGAAACTGTTACTCTGTAAGTCCCCACAGGAAGCGAAGTGCCTTCTTCCCTGAGAAGGTAAAACGCTCTTACTCCGTCTTTTGTCATGAGTTTCAGGGGTTCCGAAAGGACGAGATCCTCCCCGTAATACCACGAAACCTCAAGATGGCTGCCCTGACGAGCGGAGGAATATTTCAGCCACAGACATATTTGACTTGGACCGTAGGGGATGCTGCTGCCAACCAACAGGGGCTCTCTGTTGCCATCCAGTTCCTGACAAATAAGAGCCTCATCAACTTTGAAAGAACTTAACAAAGGCCCGACCTTTAAGCTCCATGTCACTAGTAGAAGCAGAAAAACCACACTGAAGGCGAGAAGAAGGAGCGGCCTTTTCGCCGATTTGTTGTTATTTACGGTTTTCATTCGGTACCACCATTCTCTAACCCGGTATTCTACCATGAGAATGTAAAATATCAAAAGCAAATGTCATGAGTTGCTCCATAAAGCATATAATTTCGAAGAAACCGAAAGATGTTCGTCAAGGTCAAAGCCGTCTACCGTAAACTCGCTTTTTTTGCTGATGCCGTCCACTGCTTTGCTTTTTATCAGTGCCTCGAGCATAGCCCTTTCATCATCGCCGCGAGGGCCGTGCCACTCTCCCCATATATGTGAGAGCGCTGCGCTGAGCGCATAGGAACCCCAGTTGCTGACATCGACGGGAATGGCTACGTCAGTTCGTATCACGGAGAGACATTTTTTGAAATCCGGCTTGCTCTCCCTCAGCTCAGATATAAAATTACCCATTCCTACCTCGTTCCCTCCGTCGCCTATTCCCACGGTAAAGATCCCTCTACGGCCGCTGAGCACGGAGAGCCAATCGAGTGCGGGCGTCCAGAAAGAAATATCCTCTTTTCTCATATTGTAATATTTTCCGTCGGCTGCACGTGCAAGCCGTTCCGTGAAAATGACGGCCTCCGGCGAAAAACGGTCCAGTACGTCGAAACAATCTACCGCGAGCACTTTCTCTGTCGGAAATCCCACCACGCAGGCGCAGGACCTCATGGCATCTATGCATAGGCTATCTGTCCAGATCTCAACTTCCGCACATCTTTCATAAAAAGCTCTGGCCAGTACAGCGGTCCCGCCGGGACCGTCAGTTTCAGGAGCGCCGGATGCGGGTACGAAGAAACCCGAGACAAGGGCGATCCTGGAAATTTCCGCTAGGCCCTCCGCAGCCTTTTGCCAGTATTCAGCCTTGCAGAGTTGGGATATTCCTCTTTTTCCTTTGTTTGACGCAGCTATTTTTACAAGGGCCTCGGCAAACTCCGTCGGCAGTCTGTGGGAATCCATCTTTGCGTACCTATATGCTAAGAGTTTCAACGAGTCCGAGCATGTCGGGGTCCAGGGATTTTTTTTCTTCCCAGGACCTTCTTATTTTTGAGGCGACGATCTCTCCGTTTATCCTTCCCACCATCATGCCCTTTTGCCCTCTTAAAAGCAGTTCGACGGCTGCCGCGCCAAGCCTCGAGGCTAGAACGGTATCAAAACACGAAGGGGATCCGCCTCTCTGGAGGTGTCCCAGAACGACGATCCTTGGGTCATATATCCCCTGACATCTCAGCTTGGCAGCCAGCTCGGAGGCAGGCATGACACCCTCGGCGACTACTACCAGGGAATGTGTCTTTCCCCTTGCCCTCGCATATTTTAATTTTTCACAGATCTTGTCGATATCGACGGGGATCTCGGGAAGCAGTACAAATTCCGCCCCGCACGCAACACCGGTCTCAAGGGCCAAAAATCCGGACTCACGCCCCATTACCTCCACAATAAACATCCTGTCATGGCTGGAAGCCGTGTCGCGAAGCTTGCTGATGCACTCAAGAGCTGTGTTGCAGGCCGTATCAAAGCCGATGGTGCAGTCTGTCCCGGCCATATCGTTATCTATCGTAGCAGGTATGGCAACGACCGGAATTCCCCTGGCATCAAGTTCGTCGGCGCCCTTAAACGAACCGTCACCTCCGATGACGGCAAGCGCCTCTATCTCGTTCTCCTTTAATACGGAAACTCCTGCGTTAACCCCTTCGGGCCTCACGAACTCGGGGCACCTCGCGGTCCTGAGAATGGTGCCTCCATGGAGAAGTATGCCTCCGACCGAGCTTCTGGTCATTGGGATCAGGTCGCTCTCAAGAAGCCCTTCGTACCCCCTTCTGATGCCTACGACATCCAGTCCGTTGTAAAGGGCTGTCCTTGTTACGGCTCTTATTGCAGCGTTCATGCCGGGAGAATCTCCCCCGCTGGTAAGGATCCCTATTCTTTTCAAAACGCTTCACGCCTCCCTGATAAGATGAGTTCCGGTTTGACGGTACAGCAGCGGGGGACGCCGCCGCGGACAGGCATCCGTAGGTTCAGTCGCACTTCCACGAAGCCGGATCGTCCGACGAAGGTATCCTTCTGCCCCAGACAAGAGCCAGGGTGACAGTGCCTCCCGCTCTTTCTATGGCAGATACCGCAGCCCTCATCGTGCCGCCTGTAGTATAAACATCGTCTACCAATGCGACGGACATGCCGTCAAGACGTCTTCGGGCCTCCATGGAATCAAGGGGCAAGGTCTCCCTGGCGACCCTGCTCAGGCCCGTCCTTATCGGGGACCTGCCCTTCCAGGCAAGCGCACCCATGTCCGCCGGCCTATTCCAGGCCGAAGAGATCCCTTCGGCGAGCAAGGCGGATTGGTTGTATTCTCTTTTGCTTGAACGGTGCAGCGGTACGGGGATCACTAAATCCGTTTCACCGGCTCCGAATGTGTTTCCAATAAGCCTGCCCATGGGGATCCCCAGCGACCGCGAATTTCTGTATTTCAATTTCAACAGTATCTCCCTAGATAAACCCTCGTGCAGGGAGAGCGCACCGCACGGAAGAGTGCCTTCACAACACTCGCTGCCGTATGGTCCGCCGCATTTTACGCAAAACAAAGGCAAGGGAGAGACCACCGAAGCCAGGCAGTCGGCACAGCAGGCAACACAGGCCCTGCCGCATACGGGACAGCTTTCGGGCCATACAAAATGTGAGAGCAGGCACGCCGTATAGGAGAACACCTCTCCGATATGGGAGCTACGCATCGAACGGGCGTGCCCGATCATCACATGAAATGACCTCTATTTTGTAAAAATCGGACCTACACGGAGGCCGCTTTTTTCAGCAGCTCGGCCTTGTCAGTTTTCTCCCATGTCGGGATGGGATCCAGATCCATCCGCCCCATGTGACCGTAGGCGGCGATCCTCTTATAACGCGGCTTGCGCAGGTCAAGATCTCTGATTATCGCAGCGGGTCTGAAATCGAAATGCTCCCTTAGCAGTTCGGTTATCCTGTCGTCGGAAACGATGCCGGTCCCAAAAGTTTTTACCATTATTGAGACAGGCTCAGCGACTCCAATGGCATAAGCCACCTGGATCTGACAGTCCGAGGCAAGTCCGGCAGCCACAATGTTTTTTGCCGCATATCTTGCCATATAAGCGCCGGAGCGATCAACTTTAGTCGGGTCCTTTCCCGAAAAAGCGCCGCCCCCGTGCGGTACCGCACCGCCGTAAGTGTCGACTATGATCTTTCTGCCGGTGAGCCCCGTATCAGCCTGGGGGCCGCCTATCACAAAACGGCCGGTCGGGTTCACCAGGATCCTGGGCTTTTTTTCTATCAATGATTTCGGGATCACGGGTGCGATGACGTACTTTTCCACATCCTCCGCGATCTGCGCCTGCTCGACCGCAGGATGATGCTGAGTGCTGATCACAACAGTGTCTACCCTCACCGGCCTGCCGTCAATGTATTCGACCGTTACCTGCGCCTTACCGTCGGGACGCAGGTAGGGTACAGTCTTATTTTTTCTTACCTCCGCCAGTTTTCTGGCCAGCCTGTGGGCCAGCGAGATGGGCATCGGCATCATTTCTTCGGTCTCAAGGCAGGCATATCCGACCATGAGCCCCTGGTCCCCGGCGCCCACACTGTTTATTTCATCGTCTGAGATGATCCTTGCCTCCACGGCCTTGTCCACCCCTCTGCTTATGTCGGGAGATTGCTCGTCGATCGCCGTGACCACAGCGCATGTGTCGCCGTCGAACCCATACTTGGCTCTGGTATAGCCGACTTCCTTGACTGTCTCTCTGACGATCTTCTGAATATCGACATAGCAGGACGTGCTGATCTCCCCTGAAACCACCACAAGACCGGTGCTCACAAGTGTCTCACAGGCGACCCTTCCCATCGGGTCTTCCCGAAGGATGGCGTCCAGGACCGCATCTGATATTTGATCCGCGAGTTTGTCAGGGTGTCCCTCCGTCACAGATTCTGA
>CAYZYF010000021.1:0-21716 GCA_964482015.1 uncultured Synergistaceae bacterium | reverse complement strand
CCGCAGAAGAAAAGGCCGTTCTCCCAATCGCCCTTGTACGCGGCAACCAGGGCATCTGCTATGCAAAAGGTCTCGTGTTTTACCCTGCATACGCAGTGCGTCAGGCATGGGGTCCTGCACGGCATCCTCTCCTGGATCCCCGCAAGATAGCGCTTGACCATCGGACTGTTGATGGCGCGTCCCGGCAGCCCGCAGGGGCTATCGATGAGGACAACGTCCTCATCCTTGGCGTCTACGTAAGACTGCTTGAACCTGCCCGAGGCGTCCCCCTCCTCAGTAGCTGCAAAACGTGTGCCCATCTGAACGCCCTTCGCGCCCATGTCAAACATTTTGGACATGTCGTTGCCGTCCCATATGCCGCCCGCAGCTATGACCGGGATATCTATATCTTTTTCTTTAAGGTAATCGACCATCGCCGGAACAACGGACTCAAGCGAGAGCGATGGATCCGAGACCTGTTCGATATCTCTCGCTCCCAGATGGCCGCCCGCCGTATTGGGCGTCTCCACCACTATCCCATCGGGGTAGCGGTCATAGTGCTTTTTCCACCGATTTATTATGATGTTGGCCGCCTTGACGCTGCTCACAATGGGGACGAGCGCAACATCGGGGAATCCATCCGTCAGCTCCGGAAGCTTCAGGGGCAGGCCGGCGCCGGAAACTATGATGTCGGCTCCCGATTCGCATGAGGTCCTGACGAGAGATTCGTAGTCACAGAGCGCGCACATACAGTTAACGGCCAGGACGCCGCCTTTGGCAATTTCCTTTGCCTGCATAATATATTTCTTTAGCATGGCACTATTGCGCTCGGCGAAATTCTTAGCATTATATCCTTCGGTCAGAACGCCGAGGCCGACGGAGGCCAGAGTACCGATCCCGCCTTCCGCGGCTACGGCCCCGGAAAGTCTCGGGCCCGATATCATGACACCCATTCCCCCCTGCACTATAGGAAACTTAGGCTGATACTTGCCTATTCTCAGAACAGGGAGCACTTTTTCCTTGATATCCATTTTTCGATACTCCTTAGAAGTCAACTTGGACCCAGGATCATAAGGCCAGATCCAGATAGTGGAATAACGGATATGTTATTCTGTTTTTATGTTTTTGGCAAGGGCGCTGACACGAAAAGAGAGCATTCGGCCGGATCAGCAGGGGATATTTTCGTTACGCAGACTTTTATGGTATAACTTTTCAAATGATAGCTTATATTTTGCGAATCTATTGGAGGCTCACTTTTTGACTGAAGATCGTAAAAAAACATTTCTTGGAATAACTGCCGCGGCATCGGTCTCCATGCTCGGGGTAGGAGTTGTTGCATCGGGACTGCCGGCGCGAGTCATAAGTCTCTCGGGGGGCGATCCCTCGCACGTAGGGCTTTTGGCTTCCTTTTTCGCACTGCCCTATATTTTTCTTCAGGTGCCCCTCGGTACCCTTTCGGACCGCTACGGATTCAAGCCTTTTCTGCTGTTCGGCTATCTCATGTCCGTTTTGTCCGGGATCATCTATTATTTTGCCGATTCCCCGCTTCCGATATACATAGGCCGCGCTATCCAGGGAGCCGGCGAGATCCCCGTCTGGGCCACTGCGCCGGCGATCATCTCAATAGCGTTTCCGCAGCACAAAGGCAAAATGATCGGGATCTACACTGCCTCCGCATACATTATGCTGGCAGCGGGGCCGCTGCTTGTCCCGGGGCTGCCCGGCCTGTTCGGAGAACGGGGGGGGTTCCTGTTTTTTAGCTTTTTGTGCCTTATTGCCTTTTTGACGATCGCATTCACACAAGAAAACAGGAGGTCTGCGGACAAAAGCAAGACCGAGCCCCTGGAAATCAAAAAAACTATCGGGCTGCTCTGCGATGTGCCTGTCGGCGTTGTACTTTCCGGGATTTTCCTCTATGGCTGCGGACAGGGACTGCTCTTCAGCATAGCTCCCGGTTGGCTCGTTACGGTTAAAGATTATGGCGGCATGGACATAGGGATACTTTTTTCGGCCTATTACCTTTTTATCGCCTTTGCCCAGTTCTTTTACGGCCCCCTTTCCGACAGGTACGGCAGGGAGTCCTTCATGGTACTCGGCCTCGTATGCGCCGCTTTTTTCTGGGGCGTTTTCCCATATGCGGGTAAGCTTAGGGCTACACTTTTACTGGGGGCCACTGCGGGATCTCTCGGCGGTTTTTTTGTCGCCTCAATGGCGTTTCTCAACGAAAGGGTCCCAGACCGATTAAAAGGAACCATTTCAGGCACTTACTACCTGTTCTGGGGCATGGGATACTTTCTTGGCCCTATCGTATGGGGAATCTGCGGAGCGCTTTGGGGAATGCAGAAGAGTTTTATTGTCTTCAGCCTCTTTCTGTTGGCCGCCGCCGCGGCGATCGGCATAATTTGGCGCGCACACAGAGGGATCACGCCTGCGGCTGCTTCACACTGAGCCGTTGAGCACTCTCCTTCAAAAGGCGAAAAATGGACAAAGATAGGGCTCAGATGCTACATTAAGGACCGCAGGCATACGGAACTCCCTGACAGAGCGAAAGGAGAGACGATAATGAATAAGATCGATAGGATTCTTGACGCCATAGAAAACGACCTGCTGCCTCTTACGAGAAAGGGTGTCGCTGATGGCAACCACGTCTTCGGCGGACTCGTGCTTGATGCCGATACCCTGGACACAGTGACGGCCGGGACAAACAACAGGCTGGGAAACCCAATTTTCCACGGTGAGATGGACGCCATCCTCCGCTTCTTTTCGATAAAAGATCATCCTGATCCTTCAAAATGCATATTCGTGGCCAGCCACGATCCATGTTCGATGTGCATTTCGGCGATCGCATGGTCGGGTTTCCGGGAGATCTGGGTCCTTTTCGGGTACGAGGATGTAGCCAGAAATTTCGACATGCCCGTGGACCTTTTGATGTATAAAGAAGTATTCGGTGTGGACGGCGCCAAAGAGAGCAACTTTTTCTTTAAGAAATACAGCATCATCCATGAAGCAAAGAAGGATCCGGATGCCGCACGCCTAGCTGAAAAAATCTCTGGTATCACCGCCCTCTATGCGTCACTTGATGTTAAGGAATTCGATTATCCGGGTATGTGACCCCAATTGGGCGGTTCACTATAATATCAGCTTCCGAGGACGCCCAACGGTTTTTTTCTTCTCTCCCGTAAGGATCTCTTCCGCGTAGTCAGCCGCACGTTCATAGTACTGGTTCAGCGACTGCCTGAACGGAAGTTCTCCCTTCCAGAAGGGAAATTCATTTATTATTTCAAGAGCGGCGATATGCCTCTCTTTTCCCCCTGTTTCGTACCTCAGCATGGGAGGTTCCTCACCGTACCATCCCTCATAGTCATCCGCTTCAGCCGGTGCCCCCCCTTCGTGAAGAGATCTCCCTTCGATAGCTTCAGATCCGCCCGTGACCCAGCCGCATTCACCTTCATCCCCCTCCCATTCCAAGCCATCCCCGGAACTTTCTTCCGCATATCCGTCGGACATCTCTATCGTGAGCAGATTTATCAGGGACTCTCTGTTTACGCCTCTCAGTCTGAGCAATAAAAAGGGATCGTCATCAAATACCTCCGCAAGAAGCAGCAGCACTGCAATTATATGCTTGCAGGGGACAGCGTCATCGGGACAGCTGCACTTGTAACGCCGGATCGCGCTCCTGTTTGGGAAGAGCGGTACTCCCGCCTCTGTGAATACCGCTTCCATCTCCTCGGGCATTTCTCCCGCCAGAAGCTTGGCGGCAAAGGCCGATCTCTCCCTGAGGCGGAAGAGCATAAGCTCCTTCGCCTCTTCAGAAAGAGTCTCAAAGCCGAGCCTGATCTGATAGGGCTTGTTCCTGCTGCCTTGGACCGATGCGGTGACCAGGCCGGGCTCAATGTCTATGTCTACCACCTGCCCGCGTCTCGCATACGTTCTCCCTCTCGTCAGCCTCGCCGAGTCTATGCTTCCTTCAAGTATCTCGATCCAACGGCGGGACCACCATCCGGAACCATCAAATCTACCGCGCGGCACCCGAGATTTTATACCGCCCCTGGTATCCAGAGGTTTTGAATATGTCCATGAAGGGCGCCTCTTGTACATTTAATCGAGATCCTCCACGGCATCTCTGCTGAGCTTGAATATCTTCTTTATTTCTTTGTCGGACATCTCCGTTATCCAACCCTCTCCGGATGATACTATGGCGTCAGCCATATCCTTTTTTGCCCTGATAACGTGCTCTATTCTCTCCTCCAGAGTCCCCCTGCAGCAGAAATAATGGACCTGGACGCTCTCCTTCTGTCCTATTCTGTGCGCCCTGTCCACCGCCTGCTGTTCAACAGCCGGGTTCCACCATCGGTCAAAAAGTACGACATGATTTGCCCGGGTCAGGTTGAGCCCAGTCCCGCCGGCCTTGAGAGAGAGCACGAAAAAGGGCGGGGCATCCTTTGATTCCTGGAACCTCATCACCATTTCATCGCGCTTGCGCCTCTCGGTGCCTCCATGGAGAAACAGCGCCTCCCTGCCAAACGTCTCCTGCAGGTAGCTCTTCAGCATCGCGCCCATCTCGGCATATTGGGTGAATATAAGCGCCCTGTCTCCTACGCTCAGCATTTCTTCGGCTATGTCCGTCAGCCTTGAGAGTTTGCCCGACCTTCTCCCGAGGGATGACCTGTCCTTAAGATAGAGGGCTGGATGGTTGCATATCTGCTTAAGAGAGGTTATTGCCGCCAATACCGCTCCCTTGCGCTTTATGCCTTCGGTCGCCGCAAGATCTTCTTCAAGGTTGTCGAGAACAGCTCCGTATAGGGATGCCTGTTCCCTGCTCAGAGGACAGAATACGTCGCTTTCGATTTTGTCAGGCAGGTCGGAGATTATATTTTTGTCGCTTTTTAGCCTCCTCAAAATGAAGGGGGCCGTGATATTTCTTATCCTGCTCACCGCTTCGCCGTCCCCTGCCTGTATGGGACGCATAAAATCACGCTCGAACCTGGACCTGTTAGGCAGAAGTCCGGGCATCAAAAATTCCATGATCGACCACATATCGCCGACATGGTTCTCAACAGGCGTTCCGGTAAGGGCCAAACGCCAGTCAGCTTGCATGGAGCGCGCGGCACGGGCCTGTCTCGTCTCCGGATTTTTTATGTTTTGTGCCTCATCAAGTATCACCCCGGACCACCCTATGCTTCCGAACGTCTCGCGGTCCCTGTGAAGGATGGAATAAGACGATATTATAAGGTCTTTGCCCTTGACATATCCTGGGAACTTTTCACCCTTCGGTCTTTTGTTGCCGTGATAAACGGCAACTTGCATGTCCGGGACGAAGGCCGCCGATTCTCTGCGCCAGTTCTCGATCACGGATGTCGGGCATATAAGCAGCGCAGGTTTTTGTTCGCCGGAGAGAGATCTCGCTTTAAGAAGGGCCAAGGTCTGTACCGTCTTCCCAAGTCCCATATCATCGGCAAGACATCCTCCGAGCCCCTTTCCTAAAAGCCAAAAGAGCCATGAAAGACCCTTCAGCTGGTACGGCCTCAGCTCCCCCCTGAAACCGTGCGGCTGCCCTATCTGGTCTACCTCGCTTTTCCCGGTCAGGACAGATGTCATAGAGTCAAGCCACGATGATCCCTCCATGGCGACTATAGGCATATCTCCTCTGCTCTCCCTGAATGAAGAGAGAAGGGCATCTCTTCCTGTTATCTTCTTCGGCAGTTTCTTCATGCCATCCAAAAGTTTTGCGATATCATCCCTGCGAAGAAGTATCCACTTCCCCCTGATGTTTACAAGCGGAGCCTTAAGTTCCCTGAGCATCGAAAGCTCTCCCTCGGTCAGGTCTTCGCCGTCAAGGGAAACAGCCCAGTCAACGTCAAAAAGATTTCCGATGCCGATCCCGCTGTCGAATACGTTTTGGGACTCACCTCTGATCTTCCCCTTTACGGCGAGTCTTGTGCCGGTGAGTTCAGGGCCGAATCCGGCGGGAAACTGTATCTCTACTCCTTGATCGAGGATAGCAGGAACGCTGTCGTGAAGAAATGAAGGAAGTTCTTCAAACAACATATCACAGCCCATGGGACGCGCGACTTCAAGGCTTCTGGCAACAGCGGGGATTATTGAGGCTATCTGCCCGAGCGTGTGAAGCATATACCTCCGTGGGTTAGTTCCGGAAAGCCGGAAGAGTTTTCTCTCCGCAGGGCCGGGACTCCACACTTTTTCGGCGGGCACCGTCAAACTTTGGTCCATAACATACCGGAGGTGCCACGAGAGTCTCCAGGGATCCTCGGTCATATTGCCGAGAGGTTCCTCAAGCCTCATAAAAAGTCTCCAAGGCTGATTTGTTACAGTTCTTACTGAGTTTGTCCAGCTTTCAATACTGGAAGAGAGCTGCCCCATCTCGTCCTTCCATCTGTCAAGGGGAGACTTGGACCAGGCGAGCGACCTGAGCCATATGTCGTGGGGATTGGCGTGGTCGACCTGCCTGCCCCTTCTGCCGGGAGCAGCCTGAGCCCTGCGTACAATTTCATCAATAAGAAACTCAAGCATGAGATCTGCCGCGGAAACATTTTCGCCGGTATGCTTTTCTTCGGCTTTTAGCGAAAAACTTTTCATGACAGGTGGAAGCGCGTTGATCAGGGCCGCATACTCTTCCAGATATTTCACGAGGTGAAGCGGTCTCCACGAGGAGCAATAGCCTTCTCCGGCCGGTTCTATACCCGGGAGGCATGCTCCCCTCATCACCATTATCGAGGCATACTCCAGCGCCCTGACGGCATATTTAAGGTCATTGCCGTAGAGCAGCCCCGGGACGGGAAGTTTTTCTCTACCCTCCCTGATCATTTTGGAGAACATCACCAACTCATCAAAAACAAGCGGCAGGGCCTCTACTCCATACCTTTTAAGCGAGACCGGCCCCGTCGACACGGGCACCTCTCCCAGCAAGGGCGAAGATGGAATGGGCAGCCCCTGGCGGATGGGAAGTTCGACAAAAGCCTCTATGCGGGGGACGGCCGGAGTCTTCCTCCCGCGCCGAATACCGGCGGCCCTCAAAATCTCATGGACCGCCCTTGCTCCGGCATCCCACGGCATTCTGGGCGGCGGTGTCCCCGACTCGCAGGCCGGCACCAGATCATCGGGGCCGAACGAACGTTCACCCCACACGAAAAAATTGCTGTCGGAATATCCGGCGTGCAAAATCAGCATATTTAAATCAGGCCGTTCCTCGGGTCATTCAAAACAGCTTCCGCCGATAAACTCTCTCAGTATCGATATGTTGGGCACATCGTCGGATGGTATGACGGGCACATAATTCAGTATGGAGAGAAGTCTCTGCGCTTCGCCGTACGCCTCGGAATCTTCTTGCACCGATGCCAGAAGGGGCTGGACATATCCCTTCAAAACCGGCAGTTCGTATGCCAGTGAGGTATTAAAAAGGAGGTCTGCTTTTTCCTGGTAGGGGAAAATATGACGATGCGATCCTCTGACAACTGAGGGCCACCGGAGCAGGGTCGATTCGGGAGAGTGCCCTCTGGTGCGATAGTCCCGCAGAAGTCTCCTTAAAAGACGGGTATCTGTAGTCCCTATCCTGTTGTGAAGATCTATTGCAGCACCGGTCAGGGGGGATATGAATATCCTGTACTTCTGGGCACGGGGCACGCTCTCAGAGACCCTGTCGTTCAATCCGTGTATACCCTCGATGACCAGAAGCTGATCCGGAGCCAGCTTAAGCTTGCTCCCCTTTTTTCTCTCTCCCGTTATGAAGTCGAATCTAGGTATATCTGCCTCTTTGCCCTCAAGCAAGGCGGTTATATGCTCGTTTATAAGATCAAGGTCAAGAGCCTCAAGAGCTTCGAAATCGTAGTTTCCGTCGGGATCCCTCGGCGTTTTTTCCCTCTCCACAAAATAATTGTCCAGTTCGAGGGTCTGTGAGTTGATGCACGATGCCAGCAGCTGTACCCGTATGCGCCTTGACGAGGTAGTCTTGCCCGAGCTTGACGGACCGGCAAGACAGAGGAGGCGCACCTCCGGCTCCTCTGCTATGTGTGCCGCGATACCGCTCAGGGTTTTTGTGTGAAGGGCCTCGCAAACCATTATAAAATCACGCGAGTGACCGTTCGCGACCAGAAAGTGAATGTTGTCCATGGTCGCGACCCTGAGGTTGTCGAGCCATCTGGCATACTCCTGAAAGAGAGAGAATGTCTTCTCCGATTTCTTGAACGGGAGCGTCTTTGAGTGGTCCGAGAAAGAGGGGCCGGATAAGAATATGCCGCCTTTGTAGAGGTTCAGTTCAAATGTGGGGACAATGGCCGCACTGTCAGCCAGAGCGCCTCCAAAAAAATCGTATATCCCTTCACACCTGTAAAGTACGACAGGATCGTTGTTCACCCAGCGCAGTAGGCGCTCCTTGTCGAAATAGCCCTGTGACGACATGATCGCACGGGCTTTGTCCAAAGAAAGTTCCTCACGTACAAGAGTCGTACCGTCACGAACCATCCTCTTCATTTCTTCCAGAATAAGTTCCAGCTGTTTTTTTGTCACAGGACCGTCCGGACTGTCATAGAACTGGGAGAAATTCATCGTCTGACGAAGATGGAGCCTTATGCCGCAAACCCTGGCTGCGGCGGAGGTAAGCATAAAACACAGTGTTCTGACGTAGACCTCCGCACCCTCTATGGTGTCGCACGAAATAAATTCAAGCTTCGAATCCATATCTATCTTCCAGGAAAGAGGACGCTGTACCCTGTTGACCCTGCACGCAACGACCATCTCTTTTTTCGACAGGTCGCTCAGGACTAAAATCTCTCTGGCTGTGACCGGAAAATCATACTGATGGTCAGGCATATCCTTAAAAGTTACGGTAAAGCTCATTTGTTATCCTCCCCGCTGATTAATGTGCCGCCAATCCACGTCCGAGGATCTTAAAGAAATATCGGACCTCAATAATGCGAGTTTATTTAGTTGCGGCGGACATAGTATCTCATCCGAACATAGTATCATAAAAAATGGGGCGGGGACCGTTTAAACGGACAAAATTAAGCAAAAATCCGCAATATCACAGCAAATAGCAAACGGGTCCGGCGTGCTGCGCCGGACCCGTCATTCGACCCTATGTGCCAATCGCAGCAGGGAGAATGATTTATTTCACGGTAAGCTTTTCTATGACGACCTTCTTGAGCGGCCTGTCTCTGGAGTCGGTCGGCAGCTTGCCTATAAGTTCGACCACATCCATGCCCTTGGTAACGTGTCCGAATATGGCATGCTTGCCGTCAAGCCAAGGACAGGGCACCAATGTGATAAAAAACTGTGAGCCTCCGGTGTTCGGCCCCGCGTTTGCCATTGAGAGCATCCCGGCTCCGTCATGTTTCAGGCCTTTGCCAAACTCGTCAGGAATGTTGTAACCGGGGCCTCCCATGCCTGTCCCCTGGGGACAGCCTCCCTGTATCATGAATCCGTCTATGACCCTATGGAATATGATGCCGTCGTAGTATTTCTTATCTATCAGGTCAGTGAAGTTTTTTACCGTTTTAGGGGCCAGATCATTGTATAGCTCTATTTCGAACGTCCCCGCCGATGTTTCGAAAACGGCCGTCTGCCGTTTAGCCGGAACTTCGGGCTCCGCAGCGGAAGCGGGGGCCGCCGCAAAGATATTCGTCATCGCAGGCAGTGCAGCCAATAGCGCCAATATTGCTGTGATTTTCATTCTCTTTCCTCCATTATGGTTTTATTTGGATTCCGAACCTGCAGATTTTAACATCAATGGGTTTCTATCGCCACTTTTTTCGTCTATATGCGCAGAAGACCCGTTTGGTGTCCATAACTCAGAGTTTGATTTTAACCCGGTATTTTTTTATGAAACCAGTAGGCATATAGGACATTTTTGCCTCTCTTAGTCCCGGATCGTTCATGTCTTCCTCCCTGTTAACGATTACTAGGCGGGGATACTCTTCAAGCATGTGAGAGATGAAGTCCTTGTTGATGACCTGATACGCCGCTCCGTACTCAAGGCTGGCCTTCTCAAAATGGATAAATATGGTGTTGCAGTTCAATTCTCCTATGGTATATGCGACGATCCTGCCGGAGACCTTTATCACTCCCCCCACAAGCCGTGGGATCTCCTTCCAGTTGTTGAGGATCCTTATTATGCCGTGATTTTCCTTGAGAAGGCCGCTGTTTGAAAAACCGTTGTTGGCCTCACACCACGCATGCTGGAATTCCATTACCTCGGGTATGATCTCCGGTGTTATCGGCACAAATGAGTAGTCGTAATTTTTGCGGAACTGGTTTACCCTGTTTCTTTTTTTCATAAACCTGTTTCCGGAGAGCAGGGCAAGGTCCCTGATGTCATAAAGATACTCCCAGGCACCCCTCATATCCTCGATCTCAAGATTGTCCGCGAACTGTTCTCTCCAGATACCGAGCAACTTTTCCGGCACCAGCCAGAATTCTGACTCTTCGCCGTATCTTTTTTTTATCAGGGAAGCCCAGTCGTTCCTCTTCCACCCCCCCATAGGCGCGAGATCATACCTCCGCGGGACGGTCTGCTTTACCCAAAGCAGGTCCCTATCCTTTTCCTCCGCGATCTGATAGCCATAATCTCCAGCCCATCCCCATAGGATAGGAAAACTGTAGTCCGACGCTTTTTGGGTCGTTATATTCCAGTAGTGTTCGAAAAAAGAAAGATCCTCAAGCTTAATATCATGAAACTCCAAAGACACAAAATTACCTCCATCCTGCATACTTGTTAAAGGTTACATCTCTTTAGCGCATATTTCCATAGCAAAAGGGCGTATATCTGCTACAATTTTGCAGTGACGATCAGCGAAAAGGAATTGAACATCATGAATAGCAATGATATGACCGATAATGAAAGATGTCCGGAGACGGTGCCTGAGGAACAGACGGGAACTACAAAGGAAGAGAAGGAGTGGGGGCTGAAAAGAGAACCCCGCCCGCCGCTGCCAAAGTATATTTTCGCCGCCGCCGCCGCGCTTGCCGCCATCGTTTTTTTTGCGGGCAGCATTTGGTACTACCGAACCAGTGTCCTGCCGGAAAAATATTACCAGCGCGCGACTGCTTATTTTAAGGTGGAGGAGTACAAAGAGGCATTCGCGCTTTACGAAAAAGTTCTCAAGCTGCGGCCGGAACGTAAAAACGTGCTCTTCCAAATGGCTTTTTGTCTTGAGAAAATAGGCCGGCCGGATGATGCGATAGCACTTTACGAAGAACATCTCACTCTCTTGCCGGGAGACGGCAGGGCCCTGCTGAGGCTGGGCTGGCTTTACTCGCAGAGCGGAGAGGCGGAGAGGGGACTCTCCGCTCTGACCAGAGGCGCCGAAAAGCTCAAGGACCCATACGCCTGGGCTCTCGTAAGCGAAGCGGCGATCAAATCGCAAAAAACAGAGGCAGCGGTAAATGCGCTCGTGCGCCAGACGGAACTTTTCAAAGAACCCGAACAGGTGCTAACCTGCTCGAAGATGCTTATGGGCCTTAGGGCATGGGAGGAAGCGCTGCGCGGCTACGAAAGGTTTTCCGATATGACGTCCGGGGACACGAGGGGGATCCACGGAGCTGCGGCGGCAAAAGCGATGCTGGGCTACCCTACGGACCCTCGGCTCGTGATACTGCCGGGCAAAGCTTTAGGAGCGGTAAATATAGGCGATACCAAGGAAGAGGTAAAAGAAAAGCTGGGACCGCCGGACACGAAGGAATTCAGGCGGATAGGCGGGAAGTCTCTTATGGCTGAAGATACAGCCGAAATTTGGACTTACCTCAAAACCATGCCACGAAGAGGCCTCAGCATCATTTTCATCGGAGAGAGTGTTCGTGAAGCGGAGACCGCCTCGGCTGAGTACAAGACGGAGACCGGTCTCGGACTTTCAAATTTTCTGCTTGCCAAAAACAAGGACAAGCTCGAACAAAAAGGGGGATCCGCAGAGAATGTCCGCGTGTCCGCGTTAAAAGGCGGCGGCCTTACGTTCTACGCCGCGGGGCTGACGGACGACGCTTCCGACGCGAGATACAAGAAGCTGCGTGTGCACAAAGGCACTTCCTCACTCAAAAGCACAGGGGGACTCTGACTTTTAGCTGCACGGCCGGCAACGGCGCGCCTATTCCGAGCCGATGATCCTTACCGCTTCCATGGCGTCCTTTGCGTAATGGTCGGCCCCTACGTGACGGGCCAGCGCTTTTGTGAGCACCGCCCCTCCCACGATCACCGCGACTCCCGGACACTCTTCCCTGATCATGTCTATCGTGGTCTTCATGCTTGACACGGTCGTTGTCATCAGTGCGCTGAGCCCAACAAACCTCGCACCGTGTTCCTTAACAGCCGCGACCACTTTTTCAGGAGGCACGTCTTTTCCAAGGTCTATCATCCTGATGTTGTAATTCTCCAATATTACCTTAACTATGTTTTTGCCTATATCATGTATGTCGCCCTGTACGGTGGCTATGACCATGGAGGCCCTTTGTCCGCCTTCCGGCACACCTTGGAGGGCAAGCTTTTCCCTGATAAGCTCGAAGGAAGATTTGGCCGCTTCTGCGGACTTGATCAGCTGAGGCAGGAAGATCTCCTGCGCCTCGTACTCCTTTCCGACCAAGTCCAGAGAAGGTATTATGAACTTCTCCACTACATCAAGGGGAGACATCTTAAGCAGAAGGGCCGCTGCAGCTCTTTTGGCCTCGGCGGTGAGGCCGTTCTTTATCGCATCGGATAGGTCGGTATCCGACTCCGCAGACCTCGTCCCGACCGTGACCTCTGCCGTCGATCCGGAGCACTCCGATATGAAACGTGACGCTTCGGGATCTTTGCCCGTCAGCACCCTGAATGCGGCGACAGTCTGTCTCATTCCCTCATCGCCCGGATTCATTATCGGGGCGTCGAGCCCCTGCGTAAGGGCCATCGCAAGCATGGTCCTGTTTATGATCGGGCGGCCCGGAAGCCCGAAGGAGACGTTGCTTACACCGAGAACAGTCCTGACCTCCAGCTCTTCTTTGACCATCCTGACTGCCTTCAAAGTCTCGACAGCCTGATCCTGCTGGGCAGATACTGTCATCACAAGAGAGTCGATCAGTACATCTTCTTTCGGGATGCCAATTTTACGGGCCTCTTCGACTATGGACCGGGCTATCTCAAACCTTCCTTCAGCGGAAGAGGGAATGCCTCCGTCATCAAGGGTGAGACCCAAGACGGCGGCCCCGTATTTTTTAGCGATGGGGAGTATCGATCTAAGAGATTCTTTTTTGCCGTTCACGGAGTTTATAAGCGGCTTACCGTTGTAGATGCGGGCCGCCCTCTCGAGCGCGGCCGGGTCTGAGGAATCCAACTGGAGCGGCAGATCTGTGACAGACTGTATCTCCGTTACAGCCAGCGCCAGAGTCTCCGCCTCATCGATATCGGGGAGCCCCACATTCACGTCAAGAACATAAGCCCCCTGCTGCTGCTGACGAAGTGCCTCCTTCTGGAGAAATTCCATGTCGTTCCGGCGCAGGGCCTCCTGAAGCGGTTTTTTGCCGGTCGGATTAAGGCGTTCTCCTATGATTACGACATCTTCGTCGAAAAAAACGGATCTGGAGGCGGAACATATCCCCGTCCTTCTTTTGGTGAAGGCGGCAGTTTTAGAGATGCCCCGCAGCCTCTCGCAGACAAGTCTCATGTACTCCGGATCGGTCCCGCAGCACCCGCCGACCACAGCCGCGCCGTTCATGACAAAGTCCTTCAGGTGATCGGCGAACTGTTCGGGCGTCACGTCATACTTGGGGCCTTCATCGCTGAAGACGGGCAAGCCGGCGTTGGGCTGGACCATCACCGGAATGCTCGCGGTATTTATGATACGATCTAATATCGGTGCGAGCTGTTTAGGTCCCAGAGAGCAATTGACCCCAAGAGCAGTGACTCCCAGTGCTTCAAGTGTGAGCACCATAGATTCCACAGTGGCACCGAAAAACGTATGTCCGCTCTCTTCAAAGCTCATTGTGGCCAGAATGGGAAGGGCGGAATTCTCCTTGGCGGCTATTACGGCGGCCTTCAATTCATAAAGATCGGTGAAGGTTTCAAGAAGGATCAGGTCCGCGCCGGCACCGGTTCCGGCTGTGACGATCTCGGCAAATACTTCAACCGCTTCTTCAAACGGCAGGTCGCCCACCGGACTGAGCACCCTGCCGCAAGGTCCTATGTCCAGCGCCGCATATTTGCCCTCGTACGCCGAAGCGGCCCTTTTCGCAGTACCGACCGCGGCGGAGACTATCTCGGAGAGCCTCCTCCCGGCCTTTTCCGCCTTGTATTTGTTTGCACCGAAGGTGTTGGCTGATACAACATCACAGCCAGCATCAAGGTATGCGCGATGGATAGACTCTATGAGCTCGGGATCCGTCAGGTTCAGGAGCTCTGGGATTCCCCCCTTTTTAAGCCCCCTCCTCTGAAGCATCGTACCCATAGCCCCATCAAATATTACGGGGGATTTTTTGTTTAACAAAAAAGTCACGGTACCACCTCTTTCACGTATCGGCGGCAGAGCCTGGCATCAGCCCCGCTTTACCCTCAGGGAGTACAGGATTCCTCTTATGTTCTCCGATATCCTTTTGGCTATGTCGGGCTGATTCATGGTGTAAAGGTGGATCCCGTCGGCTCCGGCCGAGAGGAGGTCCGTGATCTGCGCCGTAGCATAGGCGAGCCCCGCCTCCTTCATGGCCATGCTGTTGTGTCCAAAAGCTCTGATCATGCTCTGGACTTTATCAGGCACGCTCGCACCGCACATTGAGACCATCCTTTTTATCTGGGACGCGGAGGTCACCGGCATTATGCCCGCAACGATCGGAACCGTAATTCCCATCGCCCGCGCTTTGTCTCTGAACCTGCAGAAGAGCTCGTTGTCAAAAAAAAGCTGCGTTATGAGTACGTCCGCCCCGCAGTCGACCTTTTCCTTCAGGCGCCGGAGATCTTCTTCCATTGAATACGCCTCTATATGCTTTTCTGGATAACAGGCGGCAAAGATGTTGAAATCATGCTCTTTCTTAATATGCTTGATAAGGTCCGCAGCATACCTGAAATCAATGAGTCCTCTGTCTTCGGCAAGATCGCCTCTTAAGGCTAAAATATTTTTAATGCCGTTTTCTCTGAGGGTTTGCAAAACCTTGTCGATCTCAGCCCTGCTGTTTCCCGTACAGGTGAGATGGGCGAGCGCGGGGATGGAGTAGCTGTTTTCTATCTGAGAGGCTATCTCAACCGTATTCTCCCGGCTCGTGCCGCCCGCGCCGTAGGTAACGCTGATAAGATCGGGAGAGAGGCTCGCGAGCGCGTCCACAGTCGCAAAGATCGAGGCGAGGTCTCCGGTCCCTTTAGGCGGGAAGATCTCAAAAGTCATAGTAGGTTTGGTCTGTTCAAAAAAATCTCTCATATCAGGTCTCCTCCCGGCAAATATCTCTCGATGACAACGGCGGCACCATCATTTTCGTTATCCGGCGCTATCTCATCAGCAACTTCCTTCACGCGGTCGGGAGCGTTGCCCATCGCGACTCCGTGCCCCGCCCATTTTAGCATCTCCCTGTCGTTACCGGCGTCGCCGATCGCCAGAACGTCCTCTCTGCGGACCCCCAGCTTCTCGGCCACGACAGCCATGCCGTTGGCCTTGTTGACTTCCGGGTGTGCTATCTCCACAAACGCCCCCCATGATGTGGCTGTATAAATTCTGGATCCGAAACGGGACTCGGTCATTTCTGCCATACGCCGAAAATCGCCTTCATCCAATGAGATGCCCAGCAGTTTCGTAGAATCTACATCAAGGTTCCAAAATTTTTCGCCGAGCGATACAGGTGCGATCTTTGATATATTTTCATAGAATTTGCTTCTCGGATCGGAGCTGTCGGTCACATAGAGCCTATCGTCGCTATAAATCTGTAAGTACCAGCCCTGTTCCCTGAAAAACGAAAGGATCTCCGCTGTCAGTTCCTTTCCAAGGCCCCTTTCGCAGAGAGTGTCGCCGGAGACCGGGTCACGGACCAGCGCTCCGTTGTAGAAGACTGAGGGCGACCTTATCCCGATCTCCCTAATAACCGGCAGTGCGGATGGGTACATCCTTCCCGTAGCGACGGAGACTGCGATGCCGGATGAGATGGCGGACCTGATCGCGTTTTTGGTCCTGACGGAAATCTCGCTTGCATCGTTCAGGATGGTGCCGTCCATATCGACGGCGATCAGCCTTGGCCTGAAGAGACTCATAACGAGAACACCGCCAAAGAGAGCAACTCGGCGGCGACGGCGGCAGCTCCCAGCACATCTCCGTTTACACCGCCGAGCTTAAGGTTCATCCTTCCCGCAACTGCAAAGCCCACAGCGAGAGAAATAGCGGCACATGCCGCCCCACGAACGGGGGACAAAGGCACAAAGAGCAGAAAAAGTAATATCGCAGTAAAAAGATCATAACTTTCAAATGTATCCACCCAACCCTTGCCCATTCCGCTTGGCCAGGGATATTCTCCTCTGTAGGCGGCCGAACAGCAGGCAAGCCTTCCGGCCGCGGCCGATATCAGGCAGGCGGCGGGGAGTTCCTCAAGTCGAATGGTCCCCACAAACGAGGCCCAAAGCCCCACTGCAAGTATCAATCCCACTGCGCCGTATGCGCCCAGTCTGCTGTCCTTCATCACTGACCTCAGTTCGTCTCCCCGTTTTCCCGAACCGATGCCGTCCCAAAGGTCGCCCCATCCGTCCAGATGAAGTGACCAACCGGCAAGCGTGTAGAAAAAGACTCCGATCCATGCCGCCCCAAGAGGTTTTATGCCCAGAATAACGGCAGAACTTACGATAAAGCCGGCAAGCAAGCCCATCAGGCCTCCGGCAAGAGGGGCGAGAGAGAGGGCCCTGTTGCCCTCCGGCATTACCTCGGGCCAAAACCTCTTGGGGAGCGGGATCCTCGAAACAAGAGTCCAGACCACCACAAATCCGCCGAAAAGACGAAAGCGCGATCGTCTGTCGCCGATTTCCTCCGCCAGCCTATCCATATTTTCTCTAAAGCCGCCTGTGTTTTTTTTATTCAAGCCAATCAGAGCTCCCTTTTATCCAAAGCGGACACCCGGCTACGAGCAGAACCACCCTGTCAGCCTTTGACGCACAGAGCTGATTCATTCTACCCTGCAGGTCTCTGAAGCGACGTCCCATTTTGTAAGAGGGGACCAGCCCCAGCCCAACTTCGTTACTGACGATTATCAGCCTCGTCCCTTCTACCGGCAGTGTACACAGCGCCTCGGTGAGGGCTCTTATGTGCGCCTCTCTGGCCCGCCATTCTTTTTCAGATGCGGATTCGACGTCGCCCTTCTCCAAAAAAAGACGGGTCAGCCAGAGAGTAAGACAGTCAAGAAGGAGGACCCCGCTGATTTTGCAGACCGCGTCACGGATCTCATAGGGGTCACCCTCAAATGTCGTCCAGACAGATGGCCTCCCGGACCTGTGCATTGCGATACGGTCTTCCATCTCCGGATCCCGTGCGTCAGCCGCCGCAAGGTAGGTTACCGGCATACCCGACATGAGAGCCAGCTTTTCGGCAAAAACGCTTTTGCCGCTCCTGGCCCCTCCAAGGACCAATGTGATATCCGATTTACGTGAAAGGCCGCGTTCAGTTCCCAAAACTGATCCCCTGCAGTATATTGCCCAGCGTCTGTTCCAGTATCTGTCCCTCAAGGCTCTCATGAGAATGGCCGACCCCGGGACCGACCGGTATCTCAAATTTGAGCCTGAAGACAGACTCTCTGCCGGAATAGTCCTTTTCGTTAGGGTCGCTTGCAGACCTGGGTATTACATTTCTCGCGCTAGTTATCTTTTCCGATTTATCAACTTTGACATTGCTGAATTCGGGAGCCCCTACCCTGCCCTTTACGTTAAGTGTCACAAAACGAAAATCAGCCCGGGTAAAGCCCGACAGAACTCCGCCGAGGAAGTTCTGCAGTAGGGCCGAGCTGTCAAATTCTCCCGAGGATTCGGTACTGACATTTATAATGCCCTGGAGCGCTCCGAGAAGAGCATTTAAAGCCCGAATATTCACCTTGCCCATGGCGAAGAGGCTCATCTCTTTTTTTGTGTCAACTAAGCCATCCAGCATTATATAGCGATATACCGGGTCATCAGGGGGTGCGACCGCCTGGCTTCCGGGAAGTATTGTAAAATAACCCTCATCGAATGTGAGTGCGGCCTGCAGGGATTTATAAAGAAGAGGCTTTCCGTTCGTATATTTTTTAGCTGCCTCGACAGCCTCAAATCCCGAGACCTCACCATCTTTGAGCAGGAGAACACCGGCGGCGGACACGGTGCTGATCCTTCCGGCCTCTCCTCCGGCCCTTACCTTTAGATCGCCCTTCCCGGAAACGGACCCGGTCAGGCCGGGGAAGAGCTGTTTCAGCATCGGAGCGACCTCAGCGTCAGTAACAGTGAGGTTCCCCCCCCACCTGCTCCTGCCGATATCCATGGCAAGCCCGCCGGAGACCCTTCCTCCGTTGGTTTCAGCCTTAACATCCTCAATGACCGCATAACCCTCCGAGATCCAGAAAGGAGCACTGACATCCCTGATACGCAGCCCCAAAAACCTCATCCGGTCGGAAGAGAGAAGACCTTCACCGCTGAAATTACTTACCTCGCCCTTTCCGGCGAACCTAAAATTCGCCCTGCCGCCCAATCCGTCCCTGAATTTCTCCGGCAGATAGGCGCCTATCTGTCGGAGGTCGATGTCCTTGGCGTTTGTATCCAGCAGCGCATGCCATTCTTCCTTTTCGAAGAAGATCCTGGCCATCCCCGACAACTCGCCCCGGTCAAGCCTAGCCTTAGCCTTTGAGATATAGATGTCGGACAGGCTGCCGTTAAAATCCACATCGACCATCGGGAGGAAAAATCCTCTGTACCTGAAGGGGGAGAGGGTGCCGCTGCCTTTGAACTGCGGCGCTGTCACGGTGCCAAGAACCTTGATCTCGCTCTTTACAAGCCCTTGCACGCCCCTGATGAACGGAAGGTGCTTCCTTAAGAGTTCGTAAATGTTTATATCTTTAGACGTCACCTTGATGTCCAAGGATGAATCCGGAGAAAGCCCGCCCGATTCGCTGGTCTTTATCACTCCCGTCAGCATATGTTTGCCTCTGAGGAAATCGGCCTCGGCTTTTTTCACCTTTATTTCATTGCGGTCA
The DNA here is from genome assembly GCA_964482015.1 of uncultured Synergistaceae bacterium. Lineage (GTDB taxonomy): Bacteria > Synergistota > Synergistia > Synergistales > Synergistaceae > Caenicola. The sequence continues at coordinate 2,591 of CAYZYF010000021.1, read as the reverse complement.
CCGCTGAGCGAACATGTTGCCTTGTCCGCGTAGAATGATCTCCATCTGGCGCCGTCTGTACTTAGGTCGGCACTCCATACCACACCGCTGCCCTCATCACTTATCTTGATCTCGCCCGAACATGAGCCTTCCATGTCCTGTTCCGCTTTGAAAAGGCCGTTGAGAGCGGACAAGTCTACACCCTTTATTTTTCCTCCGGCCTCCCACTTAAGCGGAGAAGAAGCGGCTCCGTTCTCTCTCTTTACGGGGAGAAAAATCTTGATGCCGAGCGAGGTGCTTCCTCCTGCGAGAGAGGCGTTCAGCTTATCAAATTCAAGCGATCCCGGAGAATAGCCGATCTCTGAAGAGAAATCCCTTACATCAAGGGCCCTGAACCTTCCTCCCGGCACTTTTATTTTCAGCGTCACCTCCGGAGCATCCGCAGTTCCGCGAAGGGTCCATGAGCCGGAAGCAACTCCCGAGATATCCTGTGTTTTAAGGAAAGGCAGGATGTCGTAAAACTTTTCAAGCGAAGCGTCCCTGATCCCACCGCTGAAGGAAAATATCGGAACGCCGTCAGCCCTATGCATGTCTCCTGACGCAGACAGCCCGGATCCATTCCAGACAAGCGACGCGCTTTTGACTCTCAGTGAACCGTCTTCAAAACGATATTCCGGGTGTACCCTGATCGACGTGATTTTCCCTATTCGTTTTATCTCCGCGGCGGGAGAGACAATATCAGCCCCGACTTTAATTGACCCGACCTCTCCCACTATCCGGGCGGAGATGTCCGCCGTACCTTTCGGCTCGAAAGCCTCAAGCCCTTCGAAAGCCTTGGACAGTTCTTCAAGTCTGAAGGAGCGGGCATTGAGCTTCAAATCTGTCGAGACCCCCGCCGCAAGACCCACATTCCCGGTGAGATTTATCTCCCTTCCTTCGTTAAGGCCACAGAACGACACCTCACCGGCAGGCTTCCCGGCAAAAACAGCCGTACCTCTAAGCTCCGTAAACTTCATTGCTTTATAGGAAATGTTTGATGGGGCGACCTCCACGCTTCCGACAAGGGCGTTGAGCGGACCCTTCAGGTCAGCTTTAAGTGAGGTGATGCCGCCGCTTATTGTCGATATCTCTTCCGCAATCTCGTCCGTAACCTTGTCCGTCCAGTCGGCGAAGCGCAGATCGCAGGCCTCTGCCTTGAGCTCCATATATCTGTTTTTATCCGCTGTATCAAGCTTGAGTGTCCCGGTAAGGGAAGACTTAAACACCTTCCCTTCATCGAGGGCGATGTCCAGAATTCCTTTTTCGTACCTCCACTTCGCCGCAACTTCCTCAAGAGGTATCTTACCAAAAACGGCCTTTTTCAAAACTCCGTTCCCCGAGGTAAAGGTGTCTTTGCCCGACCCGCTCATCTCCATGTTTACGGAAAGGATCCCCATAACTCCATATTTTGAGACATTGGGGAAGATCGACGCCACTTTTTTTATGTTTGCATCCTTGATCTCGGCCTTAAAGTCAGGCTCCGGAAAGACGGCTCCCGAAACTTTGGCAACGCCCTCGTCAAGCCTGGCTACGAACCCGTCGAGCACCCAGTTCTCCGTCTCCTTTTTGATCACTCCGTGCAGCGAAAAGGAGGTATCGTTGAACCTTCCTTTTATGGCTGGAGCATACCATTCCAGTCCCCTGAGCTCGACAGAACTCTCGTCAAGCTCCAGCAATCCCCATTCTGAGGAAATCTTCAGATCATTGACCACAACCTTGTCCACAGGAACATCTTTCGATCCCGGGCTTTCTTTGCTTTTAGGCTTCATCTCCAGAAGTGATGCATAGTCCGATCTGAGACCCTCAACAAGCAGAGTTGATACGCGGGGCGAGTTTTTGACAAGGCTCTTTAGGGAAATATTGACCTGGAGCTTATCGATTGTGAGAAGCTTTTCGCCTGCACGTAAAAATGCTATATCACTGCCTCTGAATCCCATGACGGGGTTACCGTTAAGGGCGGGCATATCGAGCTCGACATCGAGGGTTTCACGCACGGCAAGGCTGACCTGCTCCACCACAAGGTCTCCCAAAAAATTGACCTGTGTCAGAAGAACAAGTGCCAGCCCGATGACCGCAGTGATCACTGCCACAATAATGCTTATCTTGCTGTTGAATCTGTTGAACGGTCTGCGGCGTCCCAAAATCGGCCACCCTCCAGTGAACGGGAGGTTTTCGTTGTCGCGGCCGCGTCAAACGTTATCCCGATACCCGGTAATTCTACCATGTTTTGAGATGCTGACATATGCAAATACACTGTAAACGGGAGGGCTATTACAATGGTGTCACGATTGTGCAACTGCGATGGGAGATGTCGCGGGGAATCTAGGGATGGGGAATCGATGCAAGGGGCCGGGGAGTCAATGGGGGAGTCAATAGCAAATCAGTCGCAAATCAATGGTTTAGGGCGGAAGGGCAAAGGCAAGAACTGGCAAGCGATTGCAAAGGCGTGCAAATCCTACTTCACGCCATCCTCAGGTGTACAACCTCCTTGTCTTCCTCGAGTGCTTCAATCGGGGAACCAGTGGCTCTGAATTCAGTCTATGACTAGGTTCCAAGCCCAAACCGAAGACGCT
>CAYZYF010000020.1:0-23886 GCA_964482015.1 uncultured Synergistaceae bacterium | reverse complement strand
GCCACGTGGAGACAGTCGTATCTTTATCCCATGAAAAAACGAAGTCATATCAGAATAAATGAGAAAGGGCATATCCCAGTGGAGCTTTGTCCCGATTTTGCAGAAAGCTCGGATCGATTTTAGCCATCTAACCGAATTATTTGCCTCCATTCATCGGAAAAATAGTCCGTCAACCATCGGAAAATTCTTTGGGAATTCATTCATAATTATGGTGTATATTCCGGAGCGACTTGGGCAGTTTGTGCTCACCGGTTCTGCTGTTCCTGTAGATACAAAGGAAATTAGCCATTCCAGTACAGGATGCTTTACTTGACTTTCTATGAGACCGATGAGTTTATATGAATCGGAAGAATCAACAGGTGGAGTCAGTTTGAAAGACCTGTTCAATGGCTGTTTCGGAGATTGACGGGGACAGCAATGTCAGCATTGACCGACTGGCATTTCTCATATGCCGAGGCGGTTGGCCGCAGGCGAGTTCCGGTAAAACTGAAAGATTTAAATCCTATTTAAGGTTAATATATATCTAAGATCAATGTATCAGAAAAAAGGAGTTGGATCGTGATGAAAATATTGATGATCAATGGCAGTCCGCATGCAGAAGGAAATACCAATATTGCGCTGAAGGAAATGGAAAAAATTTTTCACGAGGAAGGATTTGAAACAGAAATACTTCATATAGGCGACAAAAATGTCAGAGGATGTATTAGCTGCCGTAAATGTTATGAAACTGGCAAGTGCGTTTTTGATGACTCAGTAAATCAGTATGCTGCGAAATTTGAAGCCTGTGATGGGCTTGTTGTGGGGAGCCCCGTATACTATGCTTCGCCAAATGCAACGTTAATTGCTTTTTTGACCCGGCTTTTTTACAGCACACATTTTGATAAAACCATGAAGGTAGGTACTGCTGTTGCGGCAGCAAGACGCGGAGGCTTGACCACAACTTACGATGTTTTAAATAAGTTTTTTGCAATTTCCGGGATGCCAATTGCAAGCGGCCAATATTGGAACGGGGTTCATGGTGCAAGGCCCGGTGAAGCTGCTGAGGACGGCGAGGGCATGCAGATGATGCGTACATTGGCAAGAAACATGACCTTTTTAATTAAAAGCATTGCCCTCGGAAAAGAGAAATTCGGTCTGCCCCAAAAAGAACCGCTTGTAAAAACAAACTTTATTAGATAAGCAGCCTAAGAAGTGGCAATACAGACCTAAAGTGATGCGGAAGAAAGATAGCAGCGTTGACCATGGATTTGCTGACAAAATATGAGAATATGCCGATGACTCACTCTTTAAAGGACAATAGACTGTTTAAAATCTTAGGAAGAGGTGGGCAACATGGCTGAAACAACAGCATTTGAGAAGATAAAGGATAAGAATTTTAAAATTCTTAAACAGTACGTACCCGTAGTGGCCCGTGTACACGGAGGGGAACACCCTGAATTTCATGAGGTCCATAAAGTCTTCAACGTAATCGTTGAAAAAACAGAAGAGGCGGGCAAAGACCTTCCCGAGCTCAGCGGTGAGTTTGCTAAGCTGCGAGAAATCACCGGCGATTACGCGGTTCCCCGCGATACATGCGAAAGTTACGAAGCGGTTTATAAAATGCTGGCTGAACTGGATGGGGCCTACGGAAGAAGAGGCGCCTGAGCGACATATGCAGCGTTATATTTTAGGAAAGAAAAATCAGATCGCGGCTATAGGCGGCTTTCTGATAATTGTCGGGTTTATCGGCAAACTGGGGCTGAAAAATGAAGAGATAGCCCTTTTCTCTATGGTCGCCGCGTCCCTCCTGGGGATCGCCCCGATAGCTATTCAGGCTTACCAGGCACTGCGAGTCAAGGTCGTCAGCATAGACGTCCTGGTAACGGTAGCCGTCGGCGGCGCCTTTATGATAAGCAACTTTGAGGAGTCGGCAATAGTGACCTTTCTCTTTCTCTTCGGAGCATACCTTGAACAGCGCACCCTGAATAAAACACGCTCCGCCATAAAGGAACTGACGGAGATGGCGCCCGAGACCGCGTTAAAGCAAACGGATGACGGCGGATTCGAAGAGGTGGACGTCGACGAGGTTGATGTCGGAGACATATTGCTTGTTAAAACCGGCGCAAAAGTTCCGGTGGACGGAACGGTCCTCTCGGGATTCGGATACATTAACGAGGCTAGCATAACCGGAGAATCGATCCCGGTGACAAAAGAAACCGGCACTCCTGTCTACGCAGGAACCATACTGGAGAACGGGACCATCCAGATAGCTGCCGACCGTGTAGGCGAGGATACCACCTTCGGCAAAATTATCGAGTTGGTGGAAGAGGCACAGGATTCCAAATCTGAGGCGGAACGATTCATCGACAGGTTCTCCAGGCACTACACACCGGCTGTTTTGTTATTTGCCGTAGTTGTATGGCTTTTTTCCCGCAACATTGAACTTGCGATAACCATGTTGGTATTGGGGTGTCCCGGCGCCCTTGTCATAGGGGTCCCCGTCTCCAATGTAGCTGGGATCGGGAACGGGGCACGCCACGGTGTCCTGCTTAAGGGCAGCGAGGTCATCCACGATTTCAGCAGGGTAGAGACTATGGTATTTGACAAGACAGGAACTCTGACGCTGGGGAATCCCACCGTTGCCGATAAAGTAATATACGGCGATAACGCTGATGAGGCATTGGCCTTTCTGGCCAGCGTCGAAAGGGAATCATCTCATCCTCTTGCCAAAGCGATCACAGAGCATGTCGGGGATATCGGGTTATTTGAGGTGGGGCAGACAGATGTTGTGAAAGGCGGGGGAGTCATCGCCCAGGTCGAGGGGCACAGGATCGCAGTAGGAAATGTTGCACTGATGGAACGAGAAAACGTCGGTTTCAGCGAGAAAGCCAGGGCGGACATCGCAAGGCTTGAAGAGAGCGGAAACTCGCTCGTTCTGACAGCGATCGACGGGGAATTGAGGGTGCTTATGGGCATCAGGGATCAAGTTCGGCCCGGGGTAAAGGAAGTTCTTCAGAAGCTAAAAAAGCTGGGCATTAAAGACCTCGTCCTTCTTTCAGGCGACAACCAGGCCACCGTCGACCTTGCGGCACGGGAGCTGGGGCTGACCGAAGCTCATGGGAACATGCTTCCCGAAGATAAGTCGGCATATATAAAAGAACTTCAGGGAAGGGGCAAAATCGTCGCTTTTGTCGGTGACGGAGTAAACGACAGCCCCTCTTTAGCGTTGGCGCAGATCGGGATCGCGATGGGGGGAGGAACCGACGTCGCCATCGAGACCTCAGATGTCGTCCTGATGAACTCCGATCTCGGTCGTTTACCCCATGCTTTAGGCTTGTCTAAAGCCACAGCTGCGAATATGCGCCAAAATATCATTATCGCAGTGGGCGTAGTGGTCTTTCTACTGGCCGGTCTATTCTTAAGCGAATGGATGAATATGTCGATCGGGATGCTGGCACATGAGGGAAGCATACTTGTCGTTATACTGAACGGCATGAGGCTTTTGGGATACAAGCTTGGATAATGTTTTAAAATAGACTGTCAAGGAGAGATAAAAATGCAAAAAGCCATAATACAGCTGGAGACTTTGGTATGCCCATCCTGTTCAATGAAGATAGAGGGTGCGCTTAAATCTCTGGAAGGCATTGAAAAGGAAAGCATATCAGTTTCCTTCAACACCAGCAAAGTAAGGTTTAACTTTGATCCCGAGAAACTATCGATCGAAAAAATCGAAAGTGCGATAACCTCTCAGGGGTACGAGATAATAAAGTCACAAGTTAAAGCTAAATAAAAAATTAATTTACAATAACCGAGGTTAGGTTTATTATCTGTCTATCTATAATAATAAAAAGGGGTCTTTATTGTGGGTCCGAAAATTTACAAAGATGCGGTCCACTTTAGTTCATGTGCCTTCGCCTATCACAAAGCCGTATTTGACGACGACGGTTTGATGGTGGATTACCTCTTCCTCGATGTAAATAGATCCTTCGAGGAGATGACGGGCCTGTCAAAAGAAAAGATCCTTAATAAACTGTTTGTAAAAGATATTTCAAAAAATACCGACTCTGCTAATAACTGGGTAAAGATTTATGAAAAAGTCGTGACCGAAAAGAAAACGATAAAATTTGAGGAGTATTCACAGGAATTCAGAAAATATTTTTCGATCCTGGCCTATTCACCGCAAAAAGATCACTTCGTCACACTTTTTTTGAACAGGACTTTTGATAAAAAATTACAGGAGATCTCAAAATACTTCATTGATAATGTCGACAACCATATCGACCACGGTATGATCTGTGAATTCGCCTGTGACGTCTCCGGGGCCGAATACGCCTCTTTCAGTACCTATGACAGCCATGCCCGGGAGTTTACGACAGTCTCGTTTTCAGGAATTTCAAGCCTGAGAGCCCAAAAAATACTTGGTTTGTCTGTTTTTGAGACAATAGGAAAAAGTTGGAAATATTTTCCGGGCGGCAGCGCGGCCGATGTCAATGAGATCCGATTATATGATACGCTGGGCGAATTGGCCGCCGATGTCCTTCCGTCAACAGTTCCACTGCAGGTCGAGAAGGTGATGACCATCGGCAGTGTCGCGGTCGCAACGATTGTAAACGGCGGAAATGTGCTCGGTAATTTTATTCTCTTCTTTAAAAAAGAGAGCGAACTTAAAAATATCGACCTTTTTAGATTGTTTCTCTCCCAGCTGGGTCTTTTCCTCGAGAAAAATCGCCTCTCGGCCGAGCTTAACACCAGCCAAAAAATGTTTTACACGCTTGCGGAGAACGCTCCTGTGGGATTCCTCTCTTCGGACACAAAAGGAAACATCACTTACGCCAACCGCCGGCTGCTTGAGATGATGGATTCTCCATCTTACAATATTAGCAAAAAAATAAATCTTATGGATTTCGTCAACTTAAAGGAATGCGGCTTTTCCGCAAAGCTGCGGGAATCCATAGATAATGACAGAATCATCATGTTTGAATTCAATTACACCAGCATCTGGGGCAAGACGAACTGGTTAAGGGCCTACATCACCCCTTTAAAGGACGGAGGAGCGGTGACGGGCGCCAGTATAGTGCTCGATGATATAACCGAAAAAATGCAGAGTGAGTCTGACCTCAAGGAAAAAGCCTATACGGATCCGCTTACCAAGGCATACAACCGCAACGCTCTTGAAACCATACTCCCCCTCAGGCTGGACGAACTGAAGGAAAGGTCTTTGGTGAGCTGCTTTGCCATAATCGACGTAGACAACTTTAAGGACATTAATGACAATTATGGACACAGGGCGGGGGACAGCGTGCTAAAATATCTGGCGGCCAGGGTAAAAAAAGAGCTCCGGGAACAGGACTTGCTGGTCAGGACCGGAGGCGATGAATTCCTGGTCTATCTTCATGACATACGGGAGACAAAAAATGCCTCTAAATTTATAAAGAGGATATTCGATAAGATTTCCGGAAGATACAGGCTCGTAGACGACAATAACCTACCATACGGCCTTGACGTTACATGCAGCCTCGGCGCCGCTTTTTATCCCAACGACGGAGAATCTGTGGAATCTCTGATGGCCGGAGCGGATAAGGCCCTTTACAGGGTAAAAAACGGCGGCAAAGCTGACTACCACATACTCTACTAGCTCTCTGAGGGTCCGGACCGAATCTCCTGTATATCGGCGCCGCACCAAGTGCCGCGACTCTCAGAGAAAAGGAGCGGATCACATGAAGAACATCGAGAAAAATTTGTATCAGGCAAGCACCTATAATCCCCAAATCGACCTTACCTTTAACCAGTACCTTCTAACGGCCGAAGATCCCATCCTGTTTCACACAGGTGACGTCAGACAGGTATCTTCTTTGGTGCCGCAAATTGAACGGGTCCTTGCAGAAAGAGATCTTAAGTACATTTTCGTCTCCCACTTCGAGGCCGATGAGTGCGGCGGACTTCCACGGATATTGGAGAGGTACCCGAAAGCCCTGACCATATGTTCGGAGGTCACTGCGAGACAGTTTGGAGGATTCGGAGTCGAAGCGGAGCTTGTTGTGAAAAAACCGGGAGAAAGACTCTGCGGGTGTGGTTACGACCTGGAGTTTTTGCCTTATCCATCCGAAATGCATCTGTGGGAAGGCCTTCTCGCGCTTGAGGCGCGGCGCGGGATATTTTTCAGCGGTGATATGATGATACGTCACGGAAAAGCGGAGGAAGCGGTACTTGATTCTTCCTGGGAGAACGAAGTGGAGTCTATAACCTCTCTCCAGATACCAGATCCGGCGTTGCTCAAAAAAACACGGGAGCTGCTCCTTAAATATTCGCCCCGTTTCGTGGCGACCGGTCATGGACCATGTCTGCGCCTGGCCTAATTTCTGACCGTAAGTAAAATTACGCGCTTTCTACGATGCGCGCGTCAAGGAGATGAGAAGAAATGGACGAAAAGTTTATCGAAGTGCTGAAGACTCCTCCCGATGCTGCTTTATCGATAGTCACACAGGGAGAAAAAGGACCCCACGTCGTCAACTCCTGGAATAGCTATGTTCTTTTCGGTGAGGACGGGGTCCTTTTGATACCTGTCGGCAGGATGCACGAGACCGAAAAAAACGTGAAAAAGGATGACAGGGTCAAGCTCACCGTATCAAACAGGGAAGTTGAGGGAAAGACTTACAAGGGCACCGGATTTTTGGTCACGGGAAGAGCTCAGTTTGAGACTGAAGGGGCGAATTTCGACTTGGTCAAAAAATCTTTTCCCTGGGCGAGGGCCGCACTTGTGATCAAGGTTGAATCAACGGAGCAGACCCTTTAGAGTCTGCCCCGTTTTTGAATTCGCTGATGCAGGATCTCAACAACAATAAAGCACCTGCGGAAAAGATCGAGGGAACAAGGAGCGGCAGGGCCCTGGTCATCCTTCATGAGATCTACGGCCTTAACAGGTTTATCCAGGACCAAAAAAGGCTGTATGTTCGTGAAGGCTTTGATGTTTACTCTCCGAATATGATACAAAGAGAACCTTTCGAATACGGCGAATCTGAAGCGGCGTACGCCTTTTTTATGAAAAATGTAGGATTTGGCGTCCGTGACGAGGTATCTCTTTTAGTCCAAAAACTAAAGGCAAAATACGAACGGATCTACATGTTGGGGTACAGCGTCGGTGCGACAGTCGCGTGGCTATGTTCGGACCTTGCGGCCTTAAATGGCATAGTTGCGTGCTATGGGTCTCGGATAAGAGAGCACACGCATAGGGATCCTCTTGTGCCCACCCTTTTGATTTTAGCACGCCACGATTCTTACGATATCGGAGATTTTAAAAAAGATCTTTCATGCAAAAACAACCTTACCGTTAAGGAATTTGAAGCCAGACACGGATTTTTAGACCCTTACTCCGAGCATTATGATCAAAAGATCGCTGCCGGGGCGGGGGCGGCGATATTGAAATTCCTTGAAGAGCATTGACACGATACGTTCTTTTTCTGCTGTTTGATGTAGCAAGAGAGATACTGTAGAATGGACCGACACTGGTTTGCCGCGCTCTCCTGGCTTACAGAAGGGATCCTATTGTACGAACGGAGGAATGCTCATGTCTAAAAAAGTCATTTTTACGGGAATCGCAACCGCTCTTATTACCCCCTTTAAGGAGGGCAAGGTAGATTTTGAGAGCATGGGACGCATGATCGACTGGCAGATAGAGGAAGGGATCGACGCACTTCTTGTTTGCGGCACGACAGGGGAGTGCTCCACGATGCCCGATGCTGAGCACAGGACCGTCATTGAGTTTGCGGTAAAAAAAGTGGACGGCAGGGTGCCGCTGATAGCCGGGAGCGGAAGCAACGATACGGCATATTCGATCTCTCTGACCCGGTTTGCGGGCGAGGCAGGGGCCGATGCCTCACTTTCCGTGACCCCTTATTACAATAAGACAACGCAAAGAGGATTGGTCCGTCACTACACCGCGATCGCCGACGCAAGTGAAATACCGCTGATCCTCTATAATGTGCCTTCAAGGACCGGACTTAACATCGAGCCGGAGACCTACGCAGAGCTGGCAAAACATGAGCGGATAGCCGCAATAAAAGAGGCAAACAGCAACATAGACAAAATAACGGAGACTATGTCCAGGATCGGCGACGGTCTCACCCTCTATTCCGGCAACGACGGAGAGATAGTTCCTCTGATGTCTATCGGTGCGATGGGCTGTATATCCGTACTCTCAAACATTCTTCCCGCTCAGACCCGGGAGATATGCCGCAGGTTTTTCGCGGGGGACATCAAAGGAGCTGCAGCGCTCCAGTTCCGTTTCAGGCCTCTGATAAACGCCCTTTTCAGCGAGGTCAATCCTATCCCAGTCAAAGCGGCTGTCTCAGCCATGGGCTTTTGCGGACCCGAGATCCGTATGCCTATGACGGAGATGGATCCCGTTAAATTTAACATAATGAGGGACCTCATGAAGGACATGGGTATCAGCCTGTGATGGATATTGTTCTCAACGGAGCCCAGGGCACAATGGGGAGAAAGCTTATCTCACTCCTTGAAGCCCCCGCTTTTGCCGGCCGTGCCCGCATTGCCGCCGCGGTGGATGAAAAAACGGCAAGCTTCCCTCAATACAGATCTCTGGAGGAATACAGCGGTCCGGCTGACGTAGTGATCGATTTTTCCTTTCATACTGCTATAAACACGATAATACCGTATATCAAATCTAAAAAACTGCCCGTAGTTATTGCTACCACGGGTCACACCCAAACTGAGTCCGACCTGATACGAGAGGCTTCGCTTGAGATCCCCATTTTTTATGCTTCAAATATGTCAATGGGCGTGGCGCTTTTAGTCAGGTTCGCGAAAGAAGCTTGCCGAGCCTTTCCAGGTGCCGATATTGAAATAGTGGAAAAGCATCACAACAGAAAGAAAGACGCCCCCAGCGGAACCGCAGTGACCATTGCGGAAGCGCTCAGGGAGGTGCGCCCCGACGCTGGTATTGCATACGGCCGTCATGGAATGGTTCCGAGATCGCCGGGCGAGATCACCGTGCATTCGCTAAGAATGGGCGATATAGTCGGCGAACACGAGGTTTTTGTTACGACCGCGACCCAGCAGATAGCGATAAAACATGAAGCTTATGACCGGGCCCTGTTTGCCGAGGGTGCGCTCTGTGCCGCTGAATTTTTGATAGGCAGGCCCGCCGGCCTCTATGGGATGGAGGATATGATCGGATGATACAAAAGATACGCATAGGCATCGCCGGTTACGGAAACCTGGGCAGAGGCACCGAGGCTGCACTGGCCCAAAATGACGACATGGAACTTGCCGCGGTGGTGACCAGACGAAAACCGTCCGACGTTACGCTGAGTACAGAGGGTGTGCCGGTAGTGAGCATGGACGACGTGCTGAAGTTAAAAGACAAGGTAGATGTCATGATCGTATGCTGCGGCAGCGCCTTCGACCTGCCCGAGCTTTCTCCGTCGCTCGCCGCTGTTTTTAATATTGTGGACAGCTTTGACACGCACAAAAATATTCCAAAACATTTTGAGAATGTCGATCTGGCTGCAAGGATGGGAGGCCGTCTCGCCCTTATCTCTGCGGGGTGGGATCCCGGATATTTTTCCCTGATGCGTCTCTACGCCTCTTCGGTTCTCCCCGAAGGGACCGACTACACTTTCTGGGGTCCCGGTGTCAGCCAGGGTCATTCGGACGCAGTCAGAAGAATAGAGGGGGTCGTTGGCGCGGTCCAATACACCATACCTATCGGCTGCAGCGTCGATGCCGTTCGCGCAGGGGAGTGTCCGACATTGACGGCGAGGGAAAGACACAGGAGAGAATGTTATGTTGTGACCGAGGAAGGCGCCGATAGGGGAAAAATAGAAAAAGAGATCAAAGAGATGCCGAATTACTTTGCCGACTATGAGACGACCGTAATATTCGTTACAGGCGAAGAGATGGAGAGAGAACACGGAACGCTCCCTCACGGAGGATTTGTCATTCGGACGGGCAGAACTGGGATGGAGGGAGAAAACAGGCAGACGATCGAGTTCCGCCTCGCCTTGGAATCAAACCCCGAGTTCACATCGAGTTTTTTGGTCGCCTGTGCCAGGGCTGTCTTTCGGCTTAAGGCGAAGGGAGAGTCCGGCTGCCGAACAATTTTTGATATTCCTCCGGCGCTGCTTTCACCTTTATCTCCCAATCGCCTGAGAGAGACGATGCTTTAAAACATAGTGACCAGACGGGGCCCGGTTTTAAGGCGGCCCCGTTTTTTCTCCCGACAGCCTCTCTAAAGGATCTCTATTTTTTGCAAAATTGCCTTATGTGGCTGTCGTATCTCATAAATAAAGATTTCACATTTTCGGTGACATAGTCACAGACATTAGGGCTCCTATGGTGAAATAATGCACCATAGGCACTTAAAAAACATAAGGAGGACTATTAAAATGAAAAAGACGGATCTGTTGGTCATCGGCGGAAGCGCGGGCGGCATACTCAGCGCTACCATGGCGAGAAAAGCTTACGGTGATATCAGCATTACGCTCATCAGGGATACTGCCGCCGTTATGGTACCATGCGGGATCCCGTACATATATGGGACCCTCCGCTCTACTGCCAAGAATGTCATTCCGGACAAAATGCTCCTGGACGCCGGCATCGGCCTGGTTATCGGGACCGTCGTCAAGATCGATAAAGAAAACAAAGTCGTAACGACAAAGGAAAACGAGACCTACAGCTATAAGAAGCTTGTGATCGCCACAGGTTCCCTTCCGATCGTCCCAACTTTCATCCCGGGGCATGAACTGGAAAACGTCTTCCCTGTCTATAAAAATCAGGAGTATCTCAAGTCCATACTCGAGAAGCTGGATAACGTCCAGAATGTCGCAGTTATCGGCGGCGGCTTTATCGGAGTTGAATTTGCGGAGCAGATCAGCCTGCTTGGCAAAAACGTAACTTTGGTAGAGATGGCCGATGCGTGTCTCTGGCAGGCCTTCGACAAATCCTTTACGAACGAGATAGAGGAAATGATGAAGGAAAAAGGCATCAACGTCCTGACTAACACAAGGGTAAAGAAGATCGTGGGAGATAAAGAGGTCCGGGCACTGGAGCTTGACAACGGAGAAGAAATACCGACCGAGCTTGTTATAATGGGGCTTGGAGTGAGGCCCAACGGAATACTGGCAAAAGAGGCGGGGCTTGATGTCAATGCGAAGGGAGCCATTGTAGTCGACCAGTACACAAGGACGAGCGATCCCGACATATTTGCCGTCGGTGACTGTGCGGAGAAAAAATGCTTCTTCACGCATAAAGATGTCCCCGTCCTCCTCGCCTCAACAGCGGCTATGGAAGCCAAGATAGCTGGCAGCAACGCCTTTCAGCTGAGGCTTATAAGAGCTAATAAGGGGACGATCAGCGCGTTCTCAACAAAGGTCTTCGACAGGACGTTCGCCGCTGCCGGAATAACTGAGGCAAGGGCAAAAGCTGAGGGCTTTACTATCGTGGTGGGGGAATTTACCACCATGGACAAGCATCCCGGATCCCTCCCAGGAACGAACCAGGTCCATGCGAAACTGATATTCTCAAAGTGCTCGGGCATGATACTGGGCGCACAGATCTCCGGAGGAGATACGGTAGGCGAGATGATAAACATAGCCAGCCTTGCCATTCAGAAGGGAATGACCGCGACGGAGCTCAATACGTTCCAGGTCGCGACACACCCGCTGCTCTCGGCCTCACCGATAGCTTATCCCATAAATGCGGCTGCTATGAACGCTATCGCCCAAAATTGCAGACATCTGAACGAGGGACTGGTTATTTAAGAAAACAGCATCGGCGTTTGAATCTTAAATTTGTATGCCGGATGACAGGGAGCCTCCCCCCGAGGCTCCTCTTTTCATGCGCCGGGGTTATTGACATATGTCATAAACATTATATAATTTATATGTTAAGGATATATGCCAGATGCAAAGGAGGGATGAGAATGCCAAGAGGAGACGGAACAGGCCCTTCCGGACGCGGTCCGATGTCGGGAAGGGGGATGGGGTTTTGCATAAAATCATTTGAGACCGGAGAGTCTTCCTATATCGGCGGGGGAGTGATGAGGTGCTACAGGCGGTGGTTCGGCGGAAAATGTGCCGATATCCCCCTCCCTTCGGGTGCAGACAAAGAGACGCTTGAGAATGAAAAGGAATTTTTACAAAGACGTCTTGAGTTTATAGAAAAAGAACTTAAAAAACTGGAATAAATTGTCGACCGAAAGGAGAGAATAGTATGCCGAGGCCGATGAAGTGGAGAAGCGTCTGCTGTATGCCGGAGAACAGCCGATTCGGGCCTCTTGGTCCCGACGCAAAGAAGAACGGTTTTGTAAACATGACGGTCGACGAGTATGAAACTATCAGGCTCATTGATCTTGAGCGGTTTACCCAGCAAGAGTGCGCCGCACGTATGAACGTTGCGAGAACTACGGTACAGGGGATATATTTCGAGGCCAGGAAAAAACTGGCGGAATCCATCGTAAGAGGAAAGGTCCTCCTTATAGGAGGAGGCGAGTACAAACTATGCGACGAAAATGAAGAAGGGTGCGGCCGTCGGGGCTGCCACAGAAGAAATCGGGGCGGCGTATAGCGCCGGACCCCTATACTGACAGGGCGGGGAGTGGGTCAACATATATTCCGATAAAGTAATAGAACACCTGATGAGTCCGCAAAACGCAAGATCCATGCCGGATGCCGATGCGGAGGGAACTGTAGGGGATCCGGGGTGCGGTGATTCTCTTACTGTTTACTTAAAGGTAAAGGATGAAAGGATAAGCGAGATAACCTATCTTGTCTTCGGCTGCTGTGCCGCAATAGCCACATCAAGCGCCACGTCAGTCCTTGCTAAGGGCAAGACTCTCAGAGAGGCTATGGCTATCACTGAAGAAGATGTGGTAAACGAGCTTGATGGCCTGCCCGATACGAAGGTCCACTGCTCCCTGCTGGGGGTAAGTGCACTCAGGTGCGCTGTCATGAATTATTGCAAAAAAAATAACATTCAACTGACTACGGAGGACAAAAAATGAAGATAGCTATACCTGCTGATAACAGCGATATGAACGCAACGGTGTGCCAATCCTTTGGCAGGACACCTTATTTTCTTATATACGATACCGATACGGACGAAGCTGAATTCATGAGCAACGCAGCTGCCTCGAGCAGCGGCGGTGCAGGGGTAAAGGCGGCGCAGGCCGTAGTTGATGCAAAGGTCGAATCCATACTTACTCCGCGATGCGGCCAGAACGCCGCGGACATACTCATCAGCGCCGGGATTTCCATATATAAGACAGAGGGGGAGTCCCTTAAGGAAAACATCGAAGCTTTTAAAAAGGGCGCCCTGGCACCTTTAAACGAGATCCATGCCGGATTTCACAACCACTAAAGGTAAGAATTTGAAAATAGCCGTCCTCAGCGGAAAAGGGGGTACCGGAAAGACGCTGCTTGCCGTCAACCTTGCCGCGGCTTCGCCGGGCTCTGTATATGTAGATTGTGACGTAGAAGAGCCGAACGGTCATCTTTTTTTCAAGCCGAAGTGGAAGACGGAAGAAAGTGTTTCGGTCAAGGTCCCGGAGGTAATTCCCGAACTGTGCGACGGGTGCAGGGAGTGTGTTGAATTTTGCAGCTTCAACGCACTGGCTTATGTCGCCGGCAAGCTCAAAATATTCGAAGAAGTCTGCCATTCGTGCGGCGGCTGCTTGCTGGTCTGTCCAAAAAAGGCTCTGAAGGAAAAGGAGAAAGCTGTGGGAAAGGTCTCTGTCGGTCATTCCGGCGAGACCACGGTCATTTCCGGAATGATGAAAACCGGTGTTGCCTCAGGGATACCTATCATTCAGGAACTCCTTAAAAAAACAAAAAAATATGGAGAAAAAAAGCCTGTTTTTATCGACTGTCCTCCGGGAAGCGCCTGCATCGTCATGGAAAGCATAAAGGATGCTGACTTTTGCCTGCTCGTCGCTGAGCCGACCCTCTTTGGAAAGCAGAACTTTGAGATGGTCCATGAGCTTGTTCGGATCTTTAATAAGCCATACGCGGCGGTGATAAACAAATCGACGGGGGAGGCGGACCCTGTGGAGGAGTATTGTCTGGCAAACGGGATAAAAATACTCAGCAAGATACCCTTCGACATGGATCTGGCCAAGTTGAGTTCGGATGCCTTGATCGCTGTCAGGGAGAATCCCGTCTACGATAGGCTCTTTTCCGAAGTTATTCAGAAAATCTACGGGGAGGTCTCACATGAAACAGCTGCTTATACTGAGCGGTAAGGGCGGAACGGGGAAGACTACGGTCGCAAGTGCCTTTATCAGGCTTTCAAAAGCTAAGGCCTATGCGGACTGTGACGTGGACGCACCCAACCTCCACCTTATAATGGCCGAGACGTCAACCCCGCTGAGGCGAGATTATTATGGCCTGCCAAAGGCTGAGATCGATCCGGGACTCTGTATAAACTGTGGAAAATGTCTGGAAAACTGCAGATTTGGAGCTGTTGGCTTTGACGGTACCACGCACAGAATCGAGCCCTATTACTGTGAGGGCTGCGGCGTGTGTGAGTTCGTCTGTCCGGCCGAAGCTGTCTCCATGCGTCCGTCAGTCGACGGTGATCTCATGCTTTACAAGCACAGCGAGAGAGTTTTCTCCACGGCAAAGCTGAAGATGGGAAGCGGAACGACCGGCATGCTGGTCTCGGAGGTCAAGAAACAGCTCAGGGGTGCAGCCGATGCGGATCTGGCAATAATAGACGGCTCTCCCGGCATAGGATGTCCCGTAATAGCGTCCCTGAGCGGTGTCGATGCTGTGCTTATGGTTACGGAACCATCGATTTCAGGCATAAGTGATTTAAAAAGGGTTGTTAAAACTGCCCGAATATTCGATATTGACATTGCCGTATGCATAAATAAATTTGATATGAATATGGAGAATACAGCGAAAATAGCGGAGCTCTGTTCGGATGAGAAAATCTCCCACGTAGGGAACATACCCTACGACCCACTGGCGGTTAAGGCTGTTAATCTTGGGTTAAGCGTGGTCGACATTACCTCTCCGTCCGGAGATGCGGTAAGGGAGATATACGAAAAAACCATGCGAATGATATTTCCAGACGGGAGGGATGAACAATGATAAGGGTGACCGTACTCGTAGAAAATTCTTCGCTCTCGCCCGAACTTTCGGGTGAACATGGACTTTCGCTGCACATTGAAACAAAAAAACAAAACATCCTTTTTGACATGGGAGCAGGCTCCCTCTTTCTGGAAAACGCAGACAAGCTGGGGATAAAAATCGCCGACGTAGACAAAGCCTTTGTCTCGCACGGACACTATGATCACGGCGGAGGCCTCTCCGCCTTTTTAAAGGCCAATGACAAGGCGCCGGTTTATATCAGTAAATACGCGTTTGGAAGTTATCTTTCGAAACACAACGACAAGGAAAAATACGTTGGGCTTGACAATGCCCAGCTCCCGAACGAAAGGATCATTTTCATCGAAGGCGGCAAGGTCATCGATGAAGAGCTCGAGAGCTTCTCCGTGACCGAACAGAACATATTTCCGCCATCCTGCAACTCAAATCTTTTTATGCGGGAAAACGGCGATGGAGCTCTCGTTCACGACGATTTCAAGCACGAGCAAAACCTGATAGTCCGGGATGGGGAGAGCTCACTATTATTATCCGGATGCGCTCACAGCGGCATTGTCAATATACTTGAGCGCTGCGTCTCCCTCTACCGATCACTTCCTACGCACGTGATCGGCGGTTTTCACCTGTACAGCCACTCACATAAAAAAAGCGAGGATCCCGGTGTTGTATTTGAGATAGGCAGGTATCTGCTCGACACGACAGCGGAATTTTACACGGGGCATTGCACGGGGGAGGAGGCTTACGGAATATTGAGCAGAACCATGGGGCAGATGCTGAAAAAAATTTCAACAGGCAGCAGGATAGAAATTTATTAATATCACGGGATGCCGTCGCACCCCGACATTTACTCAGACGGAGGAAGATTTGTATGACAAAGATCGCGGTAGCAAGTGACAAAGGACTTGTAACGGAACATTTCGGACATTGTGAGAGTTTTATGATCTACGATTCAAATGAAGGAAAGGTCATAAGCTGTGAATGCGTGCTGAATCCTGGGCATAGGCCCGGCTTTTTGCCGAATTTTCTTAACGATATGGGTATAAATGTTATTATTTCCGGCGGAATGGGGGGCGGTGCCATCGACATATTCAACAGCCACGGAATAGAGGTAGTGGTCGGAGCGACAGGCAGCGCAGAGCTCGCAGCAAAGTCATACCTTGAGGGCAAGCTTAAATCAACAGGATCTGTGTGCCACGAACATGCCCACCACGACGAATGCGGGCACTGAGCTGACCATAGGCACAAGGCCCGTTGTCGGAAGGTTGACATGATCTTAGTTTAGAATTACCATCAACGAATATCGGGGGGGTATCCTACACCCCCCGATTTTGAGTGTGCTTAGCTCTATATGCGATAATTATAGTGAAATAAAAGGACATAATATAAACTCTGACATGGGTTTTTAAACTAAGGTGGGCTGGTGTGGGGACTTCACGCAATAAAAACAAATCAATAAAAAAAGATTTGATGTCTGTCTATATTATTTCGACAGTCCTGCTTTTCGGGGCTATATGCGCGGTGTTGTTCTGCAGCTGGCTGAGAACGGCAGACCGGGTCCTGGCTTATATCGCAGAAGATATGAACGACACTATCTACAAGGAATTCGAAACTTTCATAAATTATTCGAAGCATATAAATGAGCTGACCAAGGCGCAGATCAAAAGCGACATAATAAATTTGAACGATGAATCTCAGAGGGATAAGTTTTTTGCGGGACTTCTCAATGTACATACCGGCGCGCCCATCTACAGCATAAGCTTTGGAACTGAGAGGGGCGAATATTACGGAGCACGAAGAAACAAAGACGACGATCCGGAGATCATGAGAAATAATGCGGTTACAGGCGGAAAAACAAGGTATTACAAGATAAATGACGATATGAGCGCAGGAGATATGGTACTTGAAACAGATCTTTTCGATCCACGAACGAGACCGTGGTATAAAGCAGCAAAACTGAACAGGGAGACTTCGATCTCTCCTCTTTATAAGCATTTTGTTATGAACGACCTTGCCATTTCGGTCGGCACGCCTATCTATGGCCGAGACGGAGCACTTTGGGGGGTGCTGGGAAGCCACATGACCCTCTCGCGCATCGACTCGTTCATAAGCAAAGTCGTAGAGCCGTACAAGGCCGCGGCAGTGATCGTTGACAGGAGGACGGGGGAACTTGTGGCCAACTCCTTCGGCGAACAAAATTTTACGGTGGGCCGGGACGGGATAGCTGAAAGAAGGACAATAAGAGACCTGAAAAACATAGAGTTTCAAAAGGCCTTCGACGAACTTGCCTCATACGGCCATGCTCTGTCAGGGGTCGTAAAGAGGGACACCAGCCATGCGCACATAGCGGAGTTCAGGACCCAGGGTGCCGATATGCTCTTTATTACGATCATTCCCGACGCCTATCTCACCAAAGATATTCATAAAAAAATGAAACTCACCCTTTTATTTTCATTGGTCATAATATTCGCAGCCTCACTCTACTATTTGCGCTATGTTGCCGGACTGTTGATACCTTTGGAGAGCCTGAGCAGGAGCGCTGATAGATTCTCCCTGGGCGACCTTTCCGCAAGGGCTGCGATCTTCAGGAACGATGAAGTCGGTATGCTTGCTCACACTTTTAACGTACTTGCCGCTGCGATAAGCGGCCATCTTGGGGAGCTGGAATCAAAAGTAAACGAGAGGACCGCGGACCTTAAATACGCAAATAGCGTGCTTGAAGAAAAAAGAGAGGATCTGAAGCTTATTCTTGACTCGACAGCCGAGGGCATATTCGGGCTGGATAGGGATGGAAAGTGCACTTTCTTCAACGAAAGCGGGCTGAGGATGCTCGGTTACGAATCTCAGGATGAGCTTTTGGGAAAAGATATTCATTCAACGATCCATCACTCAAAACCGGACGGAGCTCCCTTTCCGACAGAGGGCTGCCGAATTATGCAGACATTCCGAACCGGAGAGAGGTTTTATGTTGACGATGAAATTTTCTGGCGAAAAGAGGGAACGAGCTTTTTCGTCAGGTACTCCACCTACCCCCAATACAGGGACGGCAAGCTTGTGGGGGCAGTGGTCACTTTTATGGACGATACCGAACAAAGAAAAAATAAGGAACACATCCGATTCCTCACTTATCATGATCCATTGACCGGAATATATAACAGGCTTTATTTCGCTGAGGAGACAGGACGTCTCGCCGACGAGAGAAACTTTCCGATCTCAGTTATTTTCGGCGACCTGAACGGCTTAAAACTGACAAACGACGTCTTCGGACATACAGCCGGTGATGATCTG
This sequence comes from uncultured Synergistaceae bacterium, assembly GCA_964482015.1. Taxonomy (GTDB): domain Bacteria; phylum Synergistota; class Synergistia; order Synergistales; family Synergistaceae; genus Caenicola. Next base: position 5,500 of record CAYZYF010000020.1, on the reverse strand, counting down.
CTCAAGAACGCGGCAAGGGCTTTCGCAAAATTTTCCGGAGACCGCGGTATCGCCGCAAGGATGGGAGGGGATGAGTTTGCCCTGTTTATGCCTCAATGCGACGAAGAAGAGGCCATTCAATTAATGAACGGTATAAAAACGACATTCCTGGGAGAGCTTTCTGAGGATATGATCGGCAGCATCGCCCTCGGCGCAAGCACCGGAAACTCTCCGGAACGGCCGCTGGCTGCGATCATAGAAGAAGCTGAGAACAGCATGTACAAAGAAAAAACCATCAACAGGATAAATAACAATAGGGCAATGATCAGAAAAATTATAGACAGGCTGCATGAAAGAAGTCCGCGGGAGAAAAAACATTCGCAAAATGTGGCCGCCCTAAGCGGAAAGATCGCCTCTCAGATCGGGCTCTCTTACTCTGACATCAACAGGATCAGCGAAAACGGCTACTTCCACGATATCGGAAAGATCGTGCTGGAAGACAATATACTCTCAAAGAGCAGGCGCTATACGGAAGAAGAATACAGGAAAATGCAGCAGCATCCCACGGTGGGCTTCCGCATACTGAACCTTTTCGATGAGACAATGGAGCTGGCCGAAGGAGTTCTGAGCCATCATGAGCACTGGGACGGCAGCGGATATCCCAAAGGAACGGCGGGGAAGGATATACCTCTCTCAAGCAGGATCATAGCCGTTGCAGAGGCATATGATGCCATGACCAATGACCATTACGAAAAAACAAGGACACAGGAAGAGGCAGTCCAGGAGATCCTGCGTTTTTCCGGGACCAGGTTTGACCCTGCTATAGTCGATGCCTTTATTCAGGTGATTTCGAAGGAGCTGCCTGACATCCGCCGGAACATAACGGATCAGGTTTAAGAATAACAAGAAGCTGACGTATTAGGAGCGAAAAAATGAAACGTTTCATATTCTTTTTAGCTGCCGGCGCTGTCGCACTGCTTGCAGTCAATGTCTATCTTTGCTTCAGGTTTCAAAAACTTGCCTCCGACCACAATATCAAGCTTTCCGGACGCGCGGCGGCCGCGGTGCTTTCCATAGGTCTGGTCATTTTCTTTTCTTCGATCCTCTTTCAGGGGATCATTTACAAATACAGGCCTCTTACCCTTGTGATAAGGTATCTGGCATCCTTCTATATCGGCATGGTCATACATTCTTTTTTGCTCTTCGCAGCGGGGGACGTTCTTGCGCTGCTGGGAGGTTCCCTTCACTTTATGCCATGGCTCAAAGAGGCCATTTCCCGAATTTATTCCAAAGGCCTTTATATCCCCTTGCTCGCAGCCATCCTTACGTTTTACGCCTTTTATAACGCCACGGACATCAAAGTCACCTCCTACGAAATAAACATAGAGAAGCATTCTTATATTCCCTCGCTCGACGCTGTTATGATATCCGACCTGCATGCAGGCACCTCCGTGGGAAAAAAGGAGATGGCGAAAATTAAAGAGAAGATAGAAGAGATCAGGCCGCAGATCCTTTTTATATGCGGGGATCTTTTTGATCATTCTTCGGTTTACGGGGACATGATGAAATTTTCCGCCGACACACTCGGAAGCATAAAAACCGAATATGGAAACTATTTTGTGGCCGGAAATCATGAGTGCTACCTTGGCGACATCGATTTGACACTATCTAATTTTGCAGACACAGGAATAACGGTTTTGCGCGACGGTGTGATCTCCTTCCCAGGTTTTTCGGTAGTAGGCAGGGAAGATTCCAATTTGAGAGGAAGACTCCCTCTTTCGGAGCTGCTCAAAAATATAAACAGGGAACTGCCAATTATTCTTCTCGACCACGACACCGATTCTGTTGATGAGGCCGCCGCTTGCGGGACAGATCTCCAGCTCTCCGGCCACACTCATAACGGGCAGCTCTTTCCCTTCAATTTTGTAGCCGCCAGGGCCAACCGCATTTTATACGGACTGAGGGAGGAGGGCAGCTTTAAAGCGATTGTGAGTTCGGGAGCAGGGACGTGGAAGTATCCGATAAGGACGGGCAGCAGATCTGAGATAGTAAGAATTAAAATTAATTTTTTAGTTCCAGATCCGCTTTCGGAGTTGTAACCGGTTAACAGTAACCGGTCAATGCCGCCGCGAGACATAGCTTTCCTGCACAGCCACCGCTTTAACATGATATAATCAAGCCTCCGGCACCATCACTTCTTTGACAAGGAGTCGAGTTAATTGATGGAAGAAAAAAGCTCAGAGGAAAAAATAAATACTGCCGAAACCAACACAGAAATGACCGGTCCCGCCCAAACTGAGACCTCTTTGGAGCCCGACAAGGGAAACAATTTTTTCTTTATTCTGATAGTTGCCCTTGCCATTGTCGGAGGAGGGCTGTGGTACTGGAAAACTTCTGAGGTCCGCAAGGCCTCCGTTACGCAAACCGATCAGATGCCGCCCGCTGTTGTGAGCGACATGACCGTCCAAGCCGGAGATTTTTCCGTAACTGCCGAGTATACAGGACAGACAAAAGGATACAAAGAAGCCGAGGTCAGGGCTCAAGTAGGTGGGATCCTAAAAAGCAAGGAATACACTGAGGGGGGGCCGGTCAAGGCTGGACAGGTGATGTTTAGGATAGATCCCTCCCCTTACAGCGCGGCATTGAGCAGGAGCAGGTCCGATCTCAAACAGGCTGAAGTCAAGATGTCGCTCGCCAAGATAGAATTCGAGAGAGTATCCTCGCTTTATTCCAAAAATGCCGTAAGCAAAAACGAATTTGATAATGCGGAAGCCTCGTACAAGGCTTCACAGGCCGCAGTCGACTCGGCCAAGGCTGTTGTGAGCCAGTCGAGGATAGACCTCGGCTGGACTGTGGTCAAAGCTCCCATTTCCGGGCTCAGCGGGAAAGAAAATCGTTCGGTAGGAAACCTGATAACTATGGACGCCGCCGGAAGCCTCCTGACCACTATAGTTCAGGCGGATCCCGTATATGTAGATTTTGCTGTACCGGCTGACGAACACAGGATCAATGAATTTCTGCGCTCCGCCGGAGTTCTGCGCACCCGTCCTGAAGGGCTCGCTGTAAAGGCGGCCTTCGGGGACGGCACCTTCTACGACAAGACGGGCAAGATCGATTTCCAGGATCAATTCGTCGACCCGAGTACAGCTGCCATAAGAGCGCGCGCCCTGTTTGCCAACCCGGGCAACAAGCTTTATCCCGGCCAGTTCGTGCGTGTCTACGTTGAGGGCGCCTTTCTGCACAATGTAGTCGGCATCCCGCTCAGGTCAGTAATACAAACCTCGGCCGGCCCCATAGTCTATGTGCTGGACGATTCGAATATCCCGACGGCAAGAAATATCAAAATAGTCAAAACAATAAAAAACACGTGCCTGATCGGGGAGGGGCTGAAAAATGGAGAGAGGATAATCCTTGACGGGGTATCCAAGGTAGTCCCGGGCAAAGCCGTGACGATAGCAGCTCCGCAGGAAGACCATAAAGAAGGATCCGCCGTACAGGCCGAAGCCGGCGGCGATACTTCCGGGAACTGAGGACTCTAGATGTTCTCCGCAATCTTTATTAAAAGGCCGATCCTCGCGACCGTATGCTCGGTAGTGATAATGCTTCTGGGCATAGTCTCCATAATTACGCTTCCGGTCTCACAGTTTCCTGAGCTTGTACCTCCACAGGTCACGGTGACCGCCCTCTATCCCGGCGCTACTCCCGAGGTGATCGCCCAAGTCGTGGCCTCTCCGCTGGAAAGCCAGATCAACGGCGTAGACAACATGATCTACATGAATTCGGTGAGCACCGGACAGGGCAGCATGACGCTCACGGTGACCTTTGAGCTCGGAACTGATCCGGACATGGCTACTATAAACGTCAACAACAGGGTGCAGATGGCCACATCTTCAATACCTGAAGAGGTCCGGAAATATGGCATAGTGGTCAAAAAATCATCCCCCAACCTTTTGCTCATAGCGACCCTTACGTCACCCGAAGGCCTGTACGACACAATATATATGAGCAATTACGCGCTGATCAACATCCTGGATGACCTGAAGAGGATCCCCGGGGTGAGCGATGCGCTGATCTACACGTCTCAGGACTATGCGATGAGGGTCTGGATCAAGCCTGACAAGCTTGCACAGCTTGGGCTTGCGCCGGCTGACATTGCCGCGGCCATCAAGGATCAAAACAGCCAGTATGCATTGGGTCGCTTCGGAGACTTCCCAACAAAAGCCGACCTCGAAAAAACATACATCGTTACGACAAAGGGCAGGCTGACTTCACCCGAGGAATTCGAAAATATAATAATAAGGGCAAACCCTGACGGAACTACCGTCTACCTAAGAGATGTGGCTAAGGTTGAGCTGGGCGCCAAAACATACAATTTTATCGGAAAACAAAACGAAATACCTGCGGTCCCGATCGGTGTGACCCTGGCGCCGGGCGCCAATGCCATAAAGGTCTGCGACCTCGTCAAAAAAGAATTTGAAAGATCAAGCGCCCATTTTCCCAACGGCATTAAATACGACATCCCCTATGACACGACAACATTTGTGCGGGTCTCGATCGAAGAGGTCGTAAAGACTCTGATTGAGGCCATGGCTCTTGTATTCCTTGTCGTATTCCTTTTTCTCCAGAACTGGAGAGCTACCCTTATTCCCTGTATGGCCGTCCCTGTATCGATCATCGGGACCTTTGCCGGCTTGAAGCTTTTTGGCTTTTCGATAAATACGCTCACCCTCTTCGGACTTGTCCTGGCCATCGGGATCGTCGTAGATGACGCTATAGTGGTCCTGGAAAACGTAGATAGGCACATGGAGAATGGTCATTCTCCGAGGGAGGCCTCGTTCATGGCCATGGAAGAGGTTACCGGGCCGGTTATTGCGATAGTTCTGGTCCTTTCTTCCGTTTTTTTACCGATAGCCTTTCTGGGAGGGCTTACCGGAGAGCTGTACAAACAATTTGCTATCACGATAGCTACCTCCGTCATCATTTCCGGATTCGTCGCACTGACGCTGACACCCGCGATGTGCGCCATCCTGCTGAAACCTAAGAAGGAAAAGGAAATCTTTCTCTTCAGATGGTTCAACTCATTTTTTGACTCCCTCACAAATGCCTACTCGGCGGGAGTACGTTTTTTTCTTAAGCGAACCTTTATAGTTCTCTTGCTCCTGGCTATTTTTTCCGCAGCCACCTATAAAATGGCCTCCGTTATCCCAACCTCTCTGGTCCCAAATGAGGATCAGGGAATAATAATGTCCGCGATGTCGCTGCCTGACGGCGCCTCTCTTCAACTGACAGAGAAATTGACAGACAAGGTAACGGCCATAACAAAAAATATGGACAATGTGAAGACCGCGTTGGTATTTACCGGCTACAACCTGCTCAACTCCGCCAATCAGTCCAATTACGGAGCAGCTTTCATCACGCTGAAAGATTGGAAAGAAAGGGAGGTTCCGGGAAAAGACTCTTTCTCCGCGGCCAGCGAGATCATGGGCAAGGCCTGGTCAATACCCGACGGTCAGGTGTATGT
>CAYZYF010000019.1:0-24436 GCA_964482015.1 uncultured Synergistaceae bacterium | reverse complement strand
TCCGGCGTTGTTTCCGTTACTGTTTCCGGCGCTGCCTGCGTTTCCGTTCCATCTTCATTGCGAAGCTCGTCAACCATACCCAACATCCTCCTGCTTACATCATGTTTAATTTTCGTATCAGTTCTTTTATTAGCCAGTCGGGGGTGCTTCCTCCCGCGGCTATACCTAGATCATTTTTATTTTGCAGCCACCTCCCGTCGATCTCTCCCGCGTGCTCTATCCAGATAGTCGGGACACCGACATCGACAGATATTTCCGCAAGTTTTTTTGTATTGGCGCTGTTCCTGCCTCCCAAAACGATCATGCCGTCTACCTCTGCCGCAAGGGTGCACACGGAATCTTGCCGTGCAAGAGTGGCTTTGCATATCGTATTATAGACCTTGAGCTCCGGGGCGACTGCCGCAAGGCATCCGACAAGCGAGCCAAACGACGCGACCTTCTGAGTCGTCTGACTCAGAACACCGCACCTTCGCCCCCTGAGGTATTCCGGGATGGGCTCATCGGCGGATATTACCAGCGAATCACCGCTTACATAACCCAAGATGCCCTTTACCTCAGGATGTTCCCTATCACCTGATATTACCACAAGATAGCCCTCTGAAGAAAGGTCTTTAGCCCTGTTTTGTGCGGTTTTGACAAATGGGCACGTTCCATCGACAACTTTGGAGCATTTTTTGCGCAGCTCAACGCTTTCTTGAGGGGTGATCCCATGAGCCCTGATGAACGAAATAGTGCCGTCAGGCACGTCTTTGACCTCTCCGACTACATTGAGCCCCATATCGGAAAGCCTTGCGACCTCCTGCGGATTGTGGATGGGACTTCCCAGCGAATAAACTTTTCCCGAGCGAAGCAGCTCCTCCTCAAGTTTAGAGATCGCCCTCCTTACGCCGAAGCATAGTCCCGTGGGGTCGGCTATATGAATCCTCAATTTAATCCCGGGCCTCTCTTTCAAGATGTACGACACATCGGGGAAGGACATCCTCCAATGCGTCACTGACTTCGATATCGTCGAGATCATACCATAGGGCCGGTTCAAAATGCCTGAACCAGGTCATCTGCCTTCTCGAAAAAACTTTTGTGGAACGTATGTCGCCCTCAAGAGCCTCTTCAAGAGTACACTTTCCTTCATGGTATTGTACAAGCTCCCTGTATCCGAACCCCTGAAGGGCGGGGAGTCTGTGCGAATATCCTTGGTCAAGAAGCCATCTTACCTCTTCGGGATAACCGCCGGAGAACTGCTCCCTGACCCTGGCAGCGATGTTTTTGTACAAATTCTCCCTTTTCCTGATGAGCCCTATATACAAAATATTATGGTCCGGCCCTATCTTTGCCGTATTCCTGTACCACCAGGCCGCGGGCTTGCCCGTGATCCTGCGGATCTCCAGCGCCCTTATTACTCTGACATGGTCATTCGGATGTATCTTAGCGGCCGATTCTGAATCGAGTAAAGTAAGCTCTTCATGAAGCGCCGCGGATCCTTTGGCTTCAACCTCGCGCTGAAGCTGCGCCCTAACCCCGGTGTCACTTGGGAGATCCTCTGAAAGGACGCCGCAGAGCGCCTTGTAGTAAAAGGGAGTGCCCCCTATGAGCAGCGGCACCTTGCCCCGTTTCCTAATGCGCGCTATGGCGTCCGAAGCCTGCCCGGCAAAATCGGCGGCGGAAAATACCTGGTCAGGATCTACAACATCTATGAGATGATGCGGTATCTCGCGCCGCACCTCCGCCGACACCTTGTCGGTGCCTACGTCTAGATATCTGTATACCTGTCTGGAGTCGACAGAAATTATCTCCGCGTTCAGCCTAGAGGCAAGCTCAAGGCTGAATTTAGTCTTTCCAACCGCCGTCGGTCCTATGATAGCGGCCAGGGGGATCTTTTGGGAGCTGATGTCAATGATCACCGTTCAAACCAATCTTCCAGCTTTTTATTTTCTATTAAAAAAACCGTAGGCCTGCCATGAGGACAGGTAAAGGGATCCGAACATCCGCGAAGCCTCTTCATCAGGTTTATCGCCTCTTCCCTTTCGACCCTCTGTCCGAGTTTGACCGCGTCCCTGCAGGCCAGCCTGGCCATTCTCCACCAAACTTCCCTGTCCCTCTTCGCCGGATCTTTTTCCATCTCAATGCCCCTCAGTGCAGATCTCAGCATATCGAGCGGCGAGAGTCCGGATCTTCCCCTCAGCATCGGAACTCCCGTAAGGAATTCGTTTTCAAATGAAAAGCTAAGTTCCTTCAGCTCTTCTTCCGCTGTCTTCACTTCAGGAAGCAGCGAGGGAGGGATCTCCGCGGGCAGCGCAAGTCGCTGTTCTGCAACACCCTCTTTGAAGGCGATGGCTATCTCTTCGTAGTTGATCCTCTCGTGCGCGGCATGCGGATCGAGAAGCGCGATCCCATTAGGAAGATCAAAAACAAGAAATCCCGCCGCCGTTTGGCCGATGTAGTTCCATTCCGCCGCAGCCGGTTCATCCGAAGGGCGCTCGCCCGGTATAAAGACCGCGTCATCGGGGACTGCCACCCTGTCTCCGGCAAACCCGACAGGAGCAGCCGGAGCCCACGGATCTGCACTGAACATGGGATCTGTCGCATCAAAGCGAGGGCGGCCGCGCATTTCAGGAAGGGCAAAGCCCGCGTTTTCGTCTCCTTGTGCAGCCGGGCCTGAGCGGAATGAATATTTTCGTTTAAAAACATCACGTGCGGTATTGTATATCAGCTTGTAAACATCTCCTGATTTTTTGAATCTAACCTCTTCTTTTGTCGGGTGTATGTTTACATCATGGTCCCAGGGAGGCAGATCGAGCAGCACAAGCCACTCTCCATAAGCGGCGGAGTCGCCCCCGCATATAGCCGACCTGACGGTGGGATCCTGTATTCTCCTGCCGTTCACAAAGAGGGTGATCACAGTCCTCCTGCTGTCGGGGATTGGATTCCACCAAATTTTTGCCGTGTATGAACCCAGGGACAAGGAGGATGAATATAGAGGCGCATCCTCCCCCCACCGCCTAGCCAGGGCCCTTTCGATTGAGCCGACCGGGAGCAGCTCCAGTATTTTTTTGCCGTCCGAGAAAACCCTGAAGGTCATATCCGTCCTATACAAGGCGTGATCATTGACTATCTGGAGTATCCTTCGAAGTTCCGCGGATGCGGACTTCAGAAATTTACGCCGCGCGGGGAGGTTAAAGAAAAGGTCGTCAGCCTGAATTCTCGTGCCCGACTGACAGGGGGTCTCGGCATGAAGGAGAATAACTCCACCCTCGCACCTTATAACGCCTCCGGAGGAGGCCGAAGCCTCTCTGCTTCGTATCTCCATCCTGCTGACCGCTGCTACGCTCGAAAGAGCCTCTCCGCGATATCCAAGGGTGGCTATCCTTTCGAGGTCGTCGAGATCGGATATTTTGCTGGTAGCATACCTCTCCAGGGCAAGGGGCAGCTCGTTGAACGGGATGCCGATGCCGTCGTCCTCTATGGTAAAAGAAGCCTTGCCTCCCTGTTCCAAAAAAAGGGTCACAGTTCGCGCCGAAGCATCGATAGCATTTTCAATAAGCTCCTTAGCGACCGAAGAGGGCCTCTCTATGACCTCCCCGGCTGCTATCCTGCTCGCAATTTCGCTGTCAAGCCGTTTTATCATTTTAGATCCAGCACTTTCCGGCTCTCGGATCTGAGCCTGTAAATCAGCTGAAGGGCCTCCATCGGAGTCATTTCATCCGGTCGGGCCGCGGCAAGCTCCTCGAGTATCGCCTCATGCCTGACATCGAAAAGGACGATCTGCCTATCTCCATCATGGGCCGGCAGCGATCCTGCGGCGTCCGAACCGGCTTCAAAGCCCTCAAGGAGTTCTTTGGACCTTCTCAGGACAAGCGGGGGCACACCGGCAAGCCTGGCCACCTCAATACCGTATGACCTGTCAGAGGGAGCTTCCACCACTTTGTGCAGGAATGTAACGCCCTCTTCGCTTTCCTCAACAGCCATGCTGAGGTTTACCACTCCCGGAAGTCTATCCGAGAGCTTGGTCAGCTCGTGGTAATGAGTCGCAAATAGGACAGAGGCCCTTCTTCCTTCCTGCCCCTGGAGATATTCTATCACCGACCACGCGATGCTGAGGCCGTCGTAGGTCGATGTCCCCCGTCCGACCTCATCAAGTATAACAAGGCTTCGGTCCGTTGCGTGCCTTAGAATGTTAGCTGTTTCGACCATCTCGACCATGAATGTGCTCTGTCCGCGGGCGAGTTCGTCCCTCGCGCCGATACGGGTGAAAAGCCTGTCTATTATTCCTATCCTGGCACTCTCAGCCGGCACAAAAGAGCCCATGTGGGCCATTATCGTTATCAGGGCGGCCATCCGCAGATATGTTGATTTGCCGGCCATGTTCGGTCCGGTGATGATCGCTATCCTCTTCCCGGATGATTCGCTGAAGAAAAGGTCGTTCGGGGTAAAGGGACGTTTTCCCAGCATGACCTCAATTACCGGGTGACGGCCGTTTATGACAGTAAGATCCGTTCCCATATCCACTGCGGGCCGCACGTAGCGCCTTTCCGAGGCGACCTCCGCCAGTGAAAGAAATACGTCTATGTGGGCGATGTACCGGGCTGCTTTCAGAATCTCGCCGCTTTTAGAGAGGGTCTCTGAGAGGATCTCCCCATAGAGCCTCTCTTCGATAGTGAGAATCTCCTCCTCCGCCATGAACATCTCTTCTTCGAAGGCCTTTAGCTCCTCTGTAATGAAGCGTTCCGCGTTGACCAGCGTCTGTTTCCTTATGTAATCGGCGGGCACCTTTTGCAGGCCGCCTTTTGGGATCTCGATATAATAGCCGAAGACCTTATTTACTCCGGTTTTGAGGTTCCGGATACCCGTCTTTTCTTTTTCTTCTTCCTCGAATTTTTTCATGCGATCAGCAGAATGTGCGGCACACTCTCTCCATCGGTCAAGTTCGGGATCGAAGCCATCCCTTATGACGCCTCCGTCCCTTACAAAACGGGGAACTGTGTCGGCCAGAGAAGCCGCGAGAAGCGAACTCAAATCCATTAAAAGATCAAGGTCTTCACTGAGCCGCGACATTCTTTCCCGCTCTGACAGCAGCGCTACAAGTTCGGGAAGCTGTTTCAGCGTCTCCCTTATGGTGAGGAGGTCTCCGGCTCCCCCTGTACGGAGGGTCAGCCTGCTTATAGATTTTTCCATGTCCCCGCACGATGCGAGCATATCGCCGACGACGGTGCCGAGTTCATGGTCTTTTACGAATTCTTCGGTAGAATCCAGCCTTTTTTCTATGGCGTCGACATCTCGAAGAGGAGAAATGATCCACTCTTTGAGCATTCTTTTTCCCATTGCGGTCCTGCATCTGTTCAGAACGGAGAAAAGCGAGGTGTCATGCGGCTCGATAAGTTCAAGGTTGCTGACGGTAGTGCGGTCCAGCGTAAGATATTCCTCGGCTATTATAGGCGTTATATGAGAAACGTGCCGGGCCTGAGAAAACTGGGTCTCCTCGAGATACCTAAGGGCTGCCGATGCAGCAGCGCAGGCTGGATCTCTTTCATCGATCCCCATCGAATCCGTTGTGGCCAGCCCCCATCTTCTGCAAAGCCATTCCGAGGCGATTTTAAGGTCGAACTCGCCTCTTTCACGCTCAACAATGGAAATATTTGAGCTTTCCGGAAAGAGCGAGGTTAACTCTGCCGTCTGTCCTTTACGCACAATTATCTCGTCCGGCCTGAAAGAAGAAAGCCTTGCGACAGCCTCTTCAGCGCCGAACGTACCCGCCCTGAGGGTCCCCGTAGCCGAGGTAAGCAGCGCGATCGAGGCGTTTTTGCCCTCAAACAGGCATGATGCAAGCCTGCCGTCGGAATCCGTGCTGTCAGAGAGCCACGTGCCGGGGGTAACTATGCGAGTGACCTCCCTTTGCACAAGAGTTCTACCGTCGGGGACGGTCATCTGATCGCAGATCGCCACCCTGTAGCCCGCCGATACAAGCCTGGAAAGGTATGAGTCTACGGAGTGGTAGGGGACCCCGGCCATCGGGACCGTGTTCTCAGCCTCTTTCGACCTTGATGTAAGAGTTATGTCCAGGACGGAAGAGGCGATTTTAGCGTCTTCAAAAAACATCTCATAAAAATCGCCCATTCTGAAAAAAAGGAGAGAATCGGGGTACTGCTCCTTCCAAAAGACGTATTGCTCCAGCATCGGAGTCATCTTCGTTCCTTCGGGAAGAAGCAAATTAAGCGCCCCTCCTGTTGTCAAGATAGCTTTGCAGCAAAAGCGTCGCCGCCACCATATCTATCTTGCCCTTGCGGCCCTTTCGCGAAACATCGCCCTCAAGAAGGCTCTGGCGGGCGATCACGGTAGTAAAACGTTCATCCCAAAAGATGATCTCAACACCGGGCATCCTCTCCTCTATCTCGGCGGCCTCTTCCCTGACCTTTTCCGCCTCCGGACCTTCACAGCCGTTTGTCCTTACCGGAAGTCCGATCAGCAGTTTTGAAGATCCCTTCTCTTTCATTATCTTAGCAAGCTCACCGATCCAGTCTTCGCCGGCATTCAACACGGCAACAGCCTGAGCGAAAGTTCCGAACGGATCGCTCACCGCAACGCCGATCCTGACAGAGCCTATGTCTATCGCAATTACTCTCTCCAAGCTTAGCCCTTGCCCTTTGCTATAAGCTTTGCAAAAATTTCCGGGGCTTTGGCGATAGCGCCGTCAAGCTTTTGTGCATCGGGAGCTCTTCCCTGGGCAAGAGTGGGTTTCCCCCCGCCCTTGCCGCCCATCAACGCAGAAATCTGCCTGAGAAGCTCATCCGCTCTGATCCCCTTGCCTACCGCCTCCTCGCTCACCATGGCAGTCAGGGTAACGTGCTTTTCTTCCCCGATGCCGGCAAGCAGTATCGCAGCTACCGGATATTTCTGCTTTATCCTGTCCCCGACCTGGCGAAGGAGGTCAGGATTCATGTTTTCGAATTTTTCCATTATGAACTCCACGCCGTCCGCTGTCGCAAGAGGCGTGATGCTCTCTTCGATATCGGACATCGCCGCCTTCACCTGGAGTTCCCTGTTTTTCCGCTCAAGGACCTTCTTTTCGTCCAGGAGGTCTTCGACCTTGTCCAGGACAGAATCCATATCCTCTCCGAGCATTGACATCAGGGTCCCAGATAGGAAACTGAGCTTCTGAAACGTGTCGAGCGCCGTATGGCCGACAACGGCGTTAAGACGCCTTACTCCGGAACCGATCCCCTCTTCCCGGACGATCTTGACGACGCCTATCTCTCCGGTCGCACTTACGTGCGTGCCCCCACAGAGTTCACGTGAATAGCCCGGGATTTCAAGAACCCTTACATCTTCGTCGTATTTTTCATCGAAAAGGGCCTTGGCCCCCGTTTTCTTGGCATCCTCTATCTTCATCAGCGTGGTTCTGACTGGGTTGTTCTGCAGGACCTGCTCATAGACGATAGACTCGATCTCTCTGATCTGGTCGACAGTCAGCGGTGCAAAATGGTTAAAGTCAAAGCGAAGGAAGGTCGGTGTAACTATAGACCCGGCCTGCCTCACATGTCCGCCGAGGACCTTTGAAAGAGCTTCATGTATAAGGTGAGTAGCCGTATGATGCCTTTGGATATTCTTTCTCCGATCGGCATCTATCGACGCACTGACTCGCTGGTCTTTTTTAAGCGCGCCTCTGAGCATCTTTCCGCGGTGAACGATAAGTCCGTTCACAGGATAGATAGTATCCTCGACCTCAAATATGGCGCCTTCGGCGGTGATCACTCCGGTGTCCCCCACCTGGCCGCCTTTTTCCGCGTAAAACGGTGTTTCAGAGGTAACGATATCGGCGTTTTCTCCCTCGGCGATGAAATCCTTTTCCTTTCCTCCGGAGATGATCGCCTTTATGTCGGTCTCCAGCGTGACGCCGTCATAGCCCCGGAAAATGCTCGGTCCAAGACGGTCGTATAGCTCATTATAGGCACTGCGCGACATGACGGCGGAGGTTTGCTTGCTGGACGCCCTGGCGCGGCCCCTCTGTTCCTCCATGGCAGCCTCAAAACCTTTTCTGTCTATGCTCATCCCCTCTTCGAGACACATCTCCTCTGTGAGTTCAAGCGGAAAACCGTAGGTATCGTAGAGGACGAACGCAACACTTCCAGGAAGGGCCGATGACCCCAGCCTCTTGAGTTTTTCGATCTCATGGTCGAGCAGATCGCTGCCCTGCGAGAGGGTCTTTGAAAATCGTTCCTCTTCGGTATTGAGGATCTGCTCTATGGCGCAGGCCTGTTCGGCCAGTTCGGTGTATTCGTCTCCGATCGATTCGCGCACCGACGGCAGAAGCTCGGTCAGAAATGGTCTTTCGATCCCAAGCAGCCTTCCGTAACGGGCGCTCCTTCTTATGAGGCGCCTGAGCACGTATCCGCTCCCATCGTTAGTGGGCAGTATTCCATCAGCTATCATAAATGCTGATGCTCTTATATGGTCTGATATTACCTTTACCGCCATGTCGTTCTTAGGGTCTGAACCGTATCTTACGCCCCCCAGCTCACAGGCCTTGTCGATTATGGGGCGGAAGAGGTCTGTCTCAAAATCATTCGGGACTCTCTGGACAACCGAAGCAAGCCTTTCAAGCCCCATTCCCGTATCGATATTCTTGTGCGGAAGCGGTGTGAGTTTTCCGCTTTCGTCCCTGTTGAACTGCATAAAGACAAGGTTCCAGATCTCAAGATAGCGGTCGCAGTCGCAGCCTACACGGCAGGTCGGCTTTCCGCAGGAAAATTCCGGTCCCTGGTCGTAAATGATCTCGGAACAGGGGCCGCAGGGTCCGACGGGACCCGAGGCCCAGAAATTGTCCTCGTCTCCCAGCCTGACGATCCTCTCTTCAGGCACGCCTACCTTGTCCCTCCATATATCATGAGCCTCGTCATCATCCAGATAAATGGTCGCATAAAGCCTCTTTGGATCGAGACCTACCCTCTCAGTAAGGAACTCCCAGGCCCAGGGGATGGCCTCTTCTTTAAAATAATCTCCGAAGCTGAAATTGCCGAGCATTTCAAAAAAAGTGTGGTGTCTCGCCGTACGCCCGACGTTTTCGATATCGTTGGTCCGCACGCACTTCTGCGCCGTAGTCGCCCTCTTTACCTCAGGGGTTTTTAGCCCGAGAAAATACTGCTTGAAAGGAACCATTCCAGCTATAGTAAAAAGTAATGTCGGATCGTCCGGTACCAACGAAAAGCTTCTATATCGCCTGCTGCCCTTCTCCTCAAAATACGAAAGGAAGAGCTCCCTTAATTCTTTTCCGCTCCTGTACTGCATACACGCTGCCCCCTGTAGTAAAAAATTGAAGCCGTATTTCCGTCTGACGGCGGAAAAGTTACACGCTCCTTTTGCCTTGTTACACACCTCCACCCCCGCGGCTGCTTTTTCTTAAGCCGCGGTCTATCGGCAAGGCTGTTTTTTTATTTATCCCGTAAGTCTCTTCCTCGCTATTTCGCCCTCAGCCATCGTTCTCTCGATGTCTAAACGGGCAAAGCATCCGTTATTATAAAGCATTTCACCGCCTACAACGGTAGCCAGCACATCAGCCGAAGAACCGGCATAGACAATGTATCCGGGAAGGTTATCCAGATCCCATCCGATATAGTGCGGACTATCCAGGTCTATCAGGACCAGATCGGCCCGGTAGCCCTCCTTTATCAGTCCCACGTCCTTCCAGCCGAGACCCAGAGCACCGTTTACCGTGGCCATCCTGAGCGCCTGAGCGGAGGTCACGAGGGTAGGATCTTTTTCGATCCCCTTATGCAGCAGAGCGGCAAAACGAAGTTCGTCCCACATGTCGAGCCTGTTATTGCTGGCCGCTCCGTCCGTTCCCAAAGAGACCCTCGCGCCCGCCCTTAAAAGTGCCGGCAGGGGAGCTGTGCCGCTGCCCAGCTTGAGGTTGCTCTTTGGATTATGTGCAAGGGTTATATTCTCCCTCGCATAATAACTCTCGGATCCCGGGGCGATATGGACACAGTGGGCGAGGAGAAGTCCCGGCACATTCGCCATTCCCGTCTCCGTAAGGTACTCCTCCGGCGACATTTTTCCTTCCAGCCCGCTGATGCTCCACTCCGACTCCGTTTCGAGCCAGTGGAGCTGGACTCCCAGTCCGGTCTCCCTCGCTTTTTCTGCTATCTCACTCATCAGCTCAAAGGGGACAGTGTAGGGGGCATGTGGACCGAGCTGAACGTTTATCAGGCCTTCGCGCCCATGATAATCATCGGCAAGCTTCAGGTTTTCTTTGAGCTTCGTCCCGTCGCTGTCCCCCACTATACCTCTGGCGAGTCCGCACCTCATTCCCGTCTCAAGCGCCGCCTCAGCCACCCTGTCCATAAAAAAATACATATCGGCGAAGCAGGTCGTTCCCGTCCTGAGCATCTCCGTTATCGCAAGCTTGGTGCCGATATGTACGAGGTCGCCGTCAAGGCCGTTTTCGACCGGCCATACACGTTTTTGAAGCCATTCCATCAAGGGGAGCTCTTCACCAAGCCCCCTTAAAAGGACCATGGCCGCATGCCCGTGAGAATTGACAAATCCGGGCAGCATCGCGGTCCTGCCTCTCCCGTCATATGAATCGCGGGGATCAAGCGATCCCGCCGGATGGAATGATACTATACGCCCTTTCTCCGTCGCGACATCGCATTTTTCAGCGGATGTCCTTTCTGCGTCCCATACTATGACATCCCGATACTGACGGCGCATTATTCCTCTCTCCAGGCGGCCAGATATTCTCTCTGTTCCTGTGTCATATGCTCGATGGATGCTCCGAGCGATTCGAGCTTCAGTTCGGCAACCTTTCGGTCGAGTTCCGCGGGGACGTTGGAGATCCCGGGATTCAGCTTATTTTGGCTGATGTACAGGCATGAAAGCAGCTGCAGCGCAAAACTCATATCCATGATCTCAACCGGATGTCCGTCGCCGGCGGCAAGGTTGACCAGTCTTCCTTCGCCCAAAAGGTGGATCCTTCTTCCCACGGGCAGTATGTAAGTGCGAACGTTGTCTCTCGTCTCTTTGACATCGATGGCAAGTTCGGCAAGGTCGGGTATGCATACTTCGACATCAAAGTGGCCGGCGTTGCAGAGGAGCACGCCGTCTTTCATCCGCATAAAGTGGTCTTTGCGAATGACTTTGGTATTGCCTGTCACTGTGATAAAAATATCGCCGATTTTCGAGGCGCTCAGCATGTCCATCACATCAAAACCGTCCATCAGCGCTTCAAGGGCCCTGTGAGGATCGGTCTCCACGACTATCACTCTGCCGCCCAGCCCCGCCGCCCTTTTTGCCGCACCTTTGCCGCACCAGCCATAGCCTGCAACGACCACATTCTTGCCCGCGACTATCAGGTTAGTGGTCCTGAGTATGGCATCCCAGACCGATTGGCCTGTGCCGTAACGGTTGTCAAAGAGATACTTGCTCTGTGCATCATTGACGGCGAGCATCGGAAAGGTAAGGACACCCTCCCGCTCCATGGCACGCAGCCTCTTTATCCCAGTTGTGGTCTCTTCGCAGCCGCCCAGTATGCGGGGGATAAGATCCCCTCTTTTCTCCACGACCATAGAGATCACGTCGCCGCCGTCATCTATTATGATCTGAGGATCCCATTTAAGCATCTCTTCTATGTTTTCAGTATATTCACGGGTCGTCATTCCCCTGCGGCTGAATACGTGCACGCCCTCTTCGACCAGGGCCGCGCAGATCGCGTCCTGTGTTGAGAGAGGGTTGCTCCCCGCAGCTACTACTGTGGCGCCCAGCTTTTTCATAACCTTCAGCAGACAGGCTGTCTTAGCTTCGAGATGCAGACAGCACCCTATAACGAGCCCTTCAAAAGGCTGGTATTTTTCTTCCCTCTCCGCTATAAGCCTCAGGACCGGCATATATTCCCAAGCCCACTCCATCTTTGTATGCCCCAGTGGAGCCAGTTCCATGTCAGCCACGTTAAATTCGTGTCTCACGATAGAGCCTCCTTTCTATTGCCACTTTCGGCCTTTAAACAATACCGGATACGAGAGCACGCGCGTTGACAGATTTCAAAGGCAGCACCCCTCTCATGCGGTCAATGTAATTTCACTCTAAAAAATATAGCATAGAGATAACCGCGCTTCAATACTACACCTAACTATCCGTAAGAAACAGCGGGCTGGCGTTCGTAAAATGATCAGAGTTCCTGCCGATGAGATCGGGCGTTTCGGCCGATGGGGCAAATTTCTCTTATTTCTCCTGGCTTCAGGATCCCTGCCTCCGTAATAATACCGTCGATAAGCTCAGCGGGAGTGACATCGAACGCCGGATTCCAGATCTTGGCTTTATCGGGCACTATAAGCTCGCTGCCCGCCACCCGTACCTCCTGATGGTCCCTCTCTTCTATCTCTATCTTAGAGCCATTTGGGCAGTTAAAATCTATGGTGCTCAGAGGAGCAGCAATATAAAAAGGAATTTTATGTCTTTTGGCAGATATTGCCAGCCCATAGGTCCCTATTTTGTTTGCCGTGTCCCCGTTCGCCGCTATTCTGTCCGCTCCCGTGATGACAGCATCTATTTTCCTCCTGCTCATCAAAAACGGGGCCGTGGAGTCGCATATCACCGTAACATCAAATCCATCTTCCGTAAGTTCGAAAGCCGTGAGCTTGGCTCCCTGAAAGCGCGGCCTCGTCTCGTCGGCATAAACTTTTATCTCCTTTCCGGATGCCTTCGCGGCGCGCAGCACTCCGAGCGCCGTTCCGTAACCCGCGGTCGCGAGAGCCCCCGCGTTGCAGTGCGTTATAACCGCAGCCCTCTCCGGAAGGAGCGCGGCTCCGTATTCCCCGATCATACGGTTCGTCTTCAGATCTTCTGCGTGGATGGCTATCGCTTCCGCTTCAAGTTTTTTGCAGAGATCTTTGGCATATCTGTGCCGGTCACGTGCCGACTTCATCCTCTCAAGCGCCCAGAAAAGGTTCACCGCAGTCGGCCTTGTCTCCGAAAGCCGTTCGATGGAAGCATCCGTCTTTGAAAGCCCCGATCGTGAGGCAAGAGCCACTCCATAAGCAGCGGCAACTCCTATCGCGGGTGCTCCGCGGACAACCATAGTTTCAATGGCGTCGGCAACATCTTCATAGGATCGGCAATCTCTGTAAACTACCGAATGCGGTATTTTTGTCTGGTCAAGAAGCATCAGAAGCGGGATCTCTTTCTTCCATACTATTGTCTCAGGCAGCATTTGATCATTGCCTCCCGTTTTTATCTTTATATAAAATTATTTTGAACATTTAGAGAGCCGATGATCATCGAGTTCCGGCCCGGAACATTCATCGACACTGTCGACTGTCGCACCTGCACTTCCGTCACGGAAAAAAAGCCCTATCTTCTCTCCTCGAGCAAGGGAGGCCGCGTCTTTTATCATCTTTCCACGTTCATCTTTGCAGATCGCATAGCCGCGTGCGATCACCATCAGAGGTGACAGGCTCTGAAGAGCGGCGGCGACGGCGGATAGCCTCTCCTCAGCTTTTGAGAGCCTGTGCCGTATATCCGTGAAAAGATGGGTTGACGTATTGTTGAGATGATCGCAGGCAGGCTGATATGAGGCACGGTTTATCGCAAAAACAAGCCTTCCCCGCGCATCGCTGAGTGCAGACGAAATGTTGCGGACCCTGACATTGAGATGGGCTGTCATTGAGCGTCCCGAATTGTTAAGATACGCCTTTAGCTCGGCGCTGTCTGGAAAAACTTTTTCGGCTGCGCCTGAGGGGGTCGGGGCGAATGCATCCGCCGCAAGATCTGAGAGGGTCTTGTCTATTTGATGCCCCAATCCGGTAATGACCGGGACCGGGCAGGCCCTTATGGCCCGTACCACAATTTCGTTGTCAAATGTATCGAGGTCGTCTCTGCTGCCGCCTCCGCGAACCAGCATTACAAGGGATATCTCTCTCATGGCGGCGCATTTGGAAAAAGCATCCTTTATCTCCGCAGGGGCCTCGGGACCCTGCATGAGACTGGGGACGACCAGAATCTCGGATAAGGGCCACCGATGGGAGGCTATCTTGATGACATCCCAGACTGCCGCCCCGGTGGGAGAGGTGATGAGGGCAACCTTCCCCGGAAACGGAGGAAGCGGTCTTTTATGCCTGATGTCAAAGAGGCCCTCGGCCGTAAGGGCCTTGAGCAGCATCTCCCTTGCCCTTGCCTTGGCGCCTTCACCCAGCGGATAGAGGGATAGCGCATATATCTGGTACGTTCCCCGGGCTCCATATATATCGACGCGTCCTCTGACAAGGACCTCGTCTCCGTCTTTGGGCCAGAGTATCATGGAAGATGCGTTTGAGCGGAAAAGGACACAGGATATGCGGCTCTCCTTGCCAAGGATCGTGAAGTATGAGTGACCGCTCGAATGTTTTTTAAAGCCCAAAAGTTCACCCCTGACCGAGAAGTTCTGAAGGTCCGGGGTCGATATAATAGCCTCTTTAATTTTGTCGGTGAGGACGTCTACGGTAAAAACCGCTTCTTTTTCGAATTTCTGCATGGCATCTCAATTCGCCGGAGGATCTTCTTTTCTGACGATCCTTCCCAGCACACCGTTTACAAAACGCCCGGACTCTTCCGTTCCAAAGGTTTTGGCAAGCTCGACCGCCTCGGATATGGAAACAGCGATCGGAACTTTTCGAGATATAACGCCCTCAAAGAGCGCCAGGGAGATGGCGGCTTTGTCCACCGCTACCATCCTTTCGGGCCTCCACCCCACGATGTTTTCCCGGATGAGTTCGGAGATGGCCTCCCTGTTTTCGTTTACTCCCCGTACAAGATCACAGGCATACTCAAAAACCTCTTCCACTTCACCTTCTCTTGGATATAGGTTTATAACTTCATCAAGGTCCGCGGAGGGTCTCATATCGATCTGGTATATTAGCTGAAGGGCTATCTCCCTCGATCGATGCCTAAGTTTGGATCTTAACGGCCTGTTCAAACGATCATCTCCTGAACTGTTCGAATAGGAGCGCCACCTGCTTTTTGCCGTCTTCAGTAAGAAGGATCCAGGATATCGCATACCCTATTACTGCCGCCAGCAAAGACCATAGAATGCCTTTTAGACCCAGATGCACGAGGGCTGTAAGGGTGGCGGCAGAGGCGGCCCAAAAAAGGGGCAGAGTCCACACGGGATTTGTCTTCGGATTATCCTGAGGAGCAATATTTATCCAATTTATGTGCACAGACATCCCCAACTTGGAAAAGATCTCCGTGAATCTCTTTTCGAGCCTGAGTTTATCTTCCTCGTTATCACCCTCGGGAAGGGTGATGTATATGTTGAGCAGGTTTTTCTCGCCTACAAAGGAGACCTCCTGACAATAAAAGCCCTCCGGCAATCTCTTGGATATTATCTGGCGAAAAGCGTCGCCGTCGAGCCATATTTTGCCAAGTTTAGTTGTAGTCCATAAAAAAAGCATTCGTCATTCACCCCTTGATAAAGAAGGCCGGTTCCTCTTTTCGGAAACCGGCCTTCTCTGGTCTCAGTTCCTTATCAGGCCTCTTCGGTAAATGTACCGTAAACAGACTCGTTATCCGGAGCGGCGGGCTCCTTTTTCTCTGAGAATGTTACTCCCTGCACATACACATTGACGCTCTTGATGGAATATCCCGTGAAACGTTCAATTTGTTCCTTCACGGCTTCCTGAACATCCCAGCAGACATCGGGAAGGCGAAGCCCGTATTTGACCGCGATATATGCGTCTACTATGATCTCGGGCGCTTCACCGTCGGATATGGAGATCCTGACGCCGTTTACCGTCTTTCTTCCCAGGCGCAGGTTGGCCATCAGGCCCGGGCTTGCGGGGGTAACGCCCTCAACGCTGTTCAGGGCCTTTGTCGCAAGCTGCGCTATCACATCCTCCGAGATTCGGATCTTTCCTTCAAGATTTGACTGATCTATGGTCGCACCTGAACCGGCTTCTCCGTTTTCTCCGCCTTCGCTGACTACATAGTCTTCTTTATCTTTCGCGGTCATGCTGTCATTCCTCCTTTAGGATGGGTTTTTTCACGATCTCAGGAAACTACGACATTATTCGGGCTGTTTGAAAGGTTTTCCGCAATGAGGGCAGAGGAGGTCCTCGTCCTCGTCATATGCGGCCGGTTCGTAGTAGAAATCTTTGCCGCACTCGGGACAGGCCACGGAAGCATATTCCTCTTCGTCAAAATCACCGTAGTCGTCCTCGTCATCTTCCTCTTCGAATTCTCCTCCCGCGAGCGCGTCCATGTCCTCTTCAAGTTCACAGACATCTTCGTCAAGCTGTTCGAGATAGTCGTTGAGTTCACGGTGTACATCTTCGTGATCCTCGATCGCCTCGGCCAGAGAGTCAAGGGCATCCACCAACGCCGCAAAAAATTTTTCCTTCTCGGGCGTATCCGCAAGCCTCTGTCCGTCCATAAGACCCCTTAGGTAAGCTATTTTTTCACGTGCGCTCATCAGGAACCCTCCCTTTTTATTTCTTTGCTCTTTCAAGGTACTCGCCGGTCCTCGTGTCCACGAGCACCGACTCACCGTTCTCGACAAAGAACGGGACCGTGATCACAAGACCTGTCTCAGTCGTGGCAGGTTTCCCTCCGCCTGAAGCAGTGTCTCCCTTGAAACCGGGAGGCGTATCCGCAATCTGCATGACTACCGAGTTGGGCAGTTCGATCCCCATTACTCTCTCCTCATACATGTCGAAGCTTACCTCAAGATCATCGACCAGATATTTTACCGTGTCGCCAAGAACATCGCCGGGCAGGAAAACCTGGTCATAGGATCCCATGTCCATAAAAACATAGTTGTCTCCGTCTTTGTACTGGTACTGGGCCGGCCTTTCGTCAAATATTATCCTTTCAAAGCGCTCGCCCGACTTGAATGACTGATCGACGGACGATCCGGACTCAAGATTGCGGAGTTTGGCCCTTACTATGGCGCCTCCTCTGCCCATCTTGTGATGTGAGCATTCAAGGATGACCCACATTCCGTCTTCCCATTTGATCTTCAGACCGGGACGAAAATCGCTTGTGTCCACTATCTGTGCCATTGAAAAACCTCCCCGTACTCGTTGACAAAACATTCTGCGCATACATGTTCAATGAATACGCCGCATTATCATAACATAAAGAGAGCTTTTTTGTCTTTGGTCCTCAACGTTTTTTAATGTAAGAGGGGAATACGCGCAGCTTCCCCTCAGTATCCCTCAGCACAAGTATCTCCTCCGCTATCACATAACGATTTTCATCTAAAGGGCCGTATGCGGCGGATGCTTTTATGATGTATTTTTTAACCGTGGAACAGTCTTCCTCCTCATCTCCCGAACAGACCAAAAACGGGATCGGAAGGGCTCTTGGAAGGTTCAGAGAGGCAGCCTCCGCGGCAAACGAATCGCTGAAGTTTTCATCGATTATCGCCACGTCGACGCTGACACCGCCGATTTCTCTCTCCAGCACGGACAACAGATCTTCAGTCACACTCACGTACGGGTCATCCTTGGGAGGAGACTCAGCATCAAATTCCCCCGGGTCCAGCAAACCCTCTTCGGCCACTGAGGAACAAAACCAGGCTTTTGCCAGAGCTTCACCCTGAATGGCAGCATTTTCCCTCTTCAGCAGGACATATTTCCAGTGCATCATCTCTGACAGCCTTCCTGCGGAGACGAGAATAAAGACCGCGAAGGCCAGCGCCGCAGCATAGCACATCATTGCCGTTATCAGTATTGCACCCTGACGTTTTTGAAAATTTCGCATCCTTCATCGAATCTCCTGAGATTGGGCAGGGACCAGACGCTTTTTTCCGCGAAGAGGCGATACTTTGATCCCTTTACGATCCAATGTTCCAATAATTCGGGCGGCCAGTTTTCTCCTCCGTGAATATCCGCATCTCCCTCACAGATCCTGTCGCCTCGCGCCAAAATATAAACCTCCGCCGTACCTTTTTCGGGATCTACCCTGAAGCGCAGATCCTGTATGCCTGCAACCCTGGGCTGGTCTCCCGCGGTCCTGTAATCGGCGGTGTAGACACAGTCGTTCAAGCAGTATATTTTTATTGCCCGCAGGTGGTGCGGCCTGTCATTTTTGGATATAACTGAAGGCCGTCCCAAAAAATTTTTTATCGTCAGTTTTTTACCGCTCATTTCCGTGACCAGAAAGGGAGTCGCAGGGGGAAATGCAGTCGGAAAGAGCATCCAGCTGCCTAGGTCGGCAGGGTCGCCTATACGGGTCGACGCAACTTCATTTTGTTCGGGAAATTTATTGAGGGTTATTTCAGCTTCCTCCGATGCGCTTCTGGCTTCTTTGCTCAGGTTCGTGCTCCCGGGCCTGACATAAACGATCCTGAGCTCGCTCTCTTCCATTTTACTCGCCCCAGTGGTCACGGAGATGGGGCCGTTCCATCTGAACGGGTCATATTTCTGGTTTTTAAACGACTCCTTATACTCCGACGCATTCACCGGCATACCTAATCCGCAATAGAAAAAAGGCGCCTTAAGAAGGGATTCCGTCCTTGAGATCCTAATGTGCGCCTTTGTGGATTCTATATAGAAGAAGAGCCTTTCGGCGGAGATCTTCATTGTAGTGATAATAGGAGCCGACACCGCGAGGAGTATCGCCATACTCACCAATAGCTCAGCAAGCGTAAAAGCCCTCTCTTTACAGTTCAGCCTTAGGCCAGACAATCCGAGCCGACCTCGCTTTCAAATATCCCTGCTTTTCTACGGTCAAAATAATATATCTGCTCTCCGGAGAAGGTTCTTCCGTTCTGAGTGTCAGCGCCCCAAGAGAACCCGTTTCGGGGAGGCTGCCTGAATTAAGATGCGAGAGGACGGCCTGTACCGTCCTCTCAGTCTCAAGTAATTCGTATGAAGTCGATACCAGCATCACGCTCACACGCAGAAGCGAGGCTACGCACAGCGAAAATATCACCGCGAGAAAAGCTGCGGTAAGCGCCTCCGCCAGCATACTGCCCCGCAGATGCCTCATTCTCCCATAAATCTCTCAAGATCTTTCAGGTCATACGCGTGGCCTACAGCACTTTTCCTGCTTATCAGCCCTTCTCTGTACATCCTGGCGAGATCTTGGTCCATCGTATGCATGCCAAGCGCGGAGCCGGTCTGTATGGCGTTTTTTATCTGCGCGGTCTTGGCCTCTCTGATATAGTTTTTCACAGCGTTGTTGGCAATGAGCAGCTCGGTAGCGACCATGCGGCCCGTCTCTGTTACCAGCGGGACCAACTGCTGGGCAAGTATCCCTACCAATATGGAAGAGAGCTGGATCCTGACCTGCTGCTGCTGGTTCGGCGGGAAGACGTCGATTATCCTGTCAATGCTCTGGGGCGCGTCGGGAGTATGCAGCGTGGTGAGGACGAGATGCCCCGTCTCCGCTGCCGTAACGGCTGCGGAGATGGTTTCAAGATCCCTCAATTCTCCGATCATAATTACGTCGGGATCCTGTCTCATCGCGCGTCTCAGAGCCTCGGAGAAGCTTTTGGTGTCGCTGCCCACCTCGCGCTGATGGATGAGCGATTCTGCGGAGTTATAAATGTATTCGATCGGATCCTCGATAGTTATTATGTGAGCCGGCCTCGTCAGGTTTATCTCCTGTATCATCGCCGCAAGGGTAGTGGATTTTCCCGAACCGGTCGGCCCGGTGACTATAAAAAGGCCCGTATTCCTGTGAGCTACGGCCCTTACTTCATCGGGAAGCATCAGCTGCTTGACGGTCCTTATGATGGGCATGATTATTCTCAGAGCAAGCACGGGATTGCCCCGCTCAAACGAGAAGTTGCCCCTGAACCGCTGCTTAAAGTCGGCTCCGCTGGTGAAATTAAAGCTGAAGTCGAACTCCCTGTCCTCCAGGAACCTCGAAAGCTGTTCCGGGGTCAGGAGGGCCGTCATAACGTTCTCCATGTCTTCTTTTGTGAGCGGCTCCGCGTAGGGACGCCTTACCAGCGTTCCGTTTACACGCAGGGCCGGTTTTGTGCCGGGACAGATATGTATGTCGCTCGCGCTGCTCATCACTCCGTCGAGCAGCAGGTTGTTTATGTCAAAAATCGCCAATAGCAGCAGCCTCCAGTTATTCGTACATTGTTGTTATGAGCATTTCTTCGGCGCTTATGGTTCCGTCAAGCACCTTTTTCTGAGCCATATCCCTAAGAGTATGCATTCCGTTTCTTACCGCATACTCCTTCATTTCGTGCTGAGGCCGCGCATTGGTTATCATTTCTCTCAAGTTCGGATCGATAACTAAAAGCTCTCCTATGACGGTCCTTCCGCTGTACCCGGTGAAGCGGCACGAAGCGCAGCCCACGGGGACGTATATCTTTGTTCCCTCGGGGATGTGCAGCTCTCTTGACATCTGCTCCGTAACGCTCGTCTCTTTTTTGCAGACGCCGCACAGTTTTCTTACCAGCCTCTGGGCAACTATGCATCTAAGCGACGAGGCAAGCAAGAAATTCGGCACTCCCATATCTACGAGGCGGTTGATCGACGCCGTGGCGTCGTTCGTGTGAAGCGTGCTTAAAACAAGATGTCCTGTGAGGGCGACCCTCACCGCAAGGTGCGCAGTCTCCTGGTCCCTTATCTCCCCCACCATCAGCTTGTCAGGATCCTGCCTCAGGATAGACCTCAGGGTACTTCCAAAGGTCAGGTCTATCTTTTCGTTGATCTGCACCTGAGTGATCCCTCCGATCGTATATTCGACCGGATCCTCTACCGTAATGATGTTTACCTCCGGGCTGTTGATCAGTTCAAGCAAAGAGTAGAGGGTGGTGGACTTGCCGCTTCCCGTGGGGCCCGTGACCAGTATTATGCCGTGCGGTGCAGTAACAAGCTGCTTTAACTGTTCTGCCTGCTCATGTTCAAAGCCAAGCTTTTCTATTCCTATGTGTTCGTTGTCCTGGTCGAGAAGGCGGAGGACGGCCTTCTCCCCAAATATGGAAGGCAGCGTGGATACTCTCATATCCATCTTCTTGCCTCCCACCTTTATCAATATCCTGCCGTCCTGGGGTCTTCTCTTCTCCGCTATGTCCATCCCGGAAAGAATTTTTATCCTGGCTACAAGAGGCATATGGAGATTTTTTGGGATCTCAGTGGTTACGAAAAGAGTACCGTCGATCCTCATTCTCACGCTGGTCGTCGAATCGGACGGCTCAATGTGAATGTCCGACGCTCTCTCCTTGACGGCCTGATCCATGATGCTGTTGACAAGACGAACTACCGGCGCGTCATCGGTGGCTGCGGCGCTCACGTCCTGCGCCGCCATAGGCGCGCTGATCTGGGTCGTCCCGGATATGCTAGCCGTCTGTTTCATTACGTCCTGGACGGCATCCTCCACGCTGGACTGGACTCTGTAATAAGTTGTAAGAGCCTTGTTGATATCGCTCGATGTCGCGATCCGGATGTCGACCTCCCTGTTGGTCATCATGCGGATCTCATCTATGGCGAGCGTGTCCATTGGATCGGACATAGCCACTGTTATCTTGCCGTCGTAGGTCAGTGCAAGAGGTATAACGTTGAGTCTCGTCGCAACGTTTTCGGAGATCATCGAAAGGGCGTTCTGGTTCGGCCTTTCCTTAACCAGAGATATAAACGGAAGGCCCAGCTGGGCGCTGAGCGCTTCGGCAAGGTGCATCTCGGTAAGATAGCCGTTTTTGATAAGTACCTCTCCCAGCCTCATATGAGAGACCTTCTGTTCCCCAAGCGCGGCTTGCAGGTTGGCGGCCGTGATGGCACCGGCATTGACCAGCAGTTCCCCAAGTTTTAGCGTCTTTATCGGTTTCATCCCACTCCCCCCGTTCCAAAGACAAGTAGACTTTGTATTTATGTGCTGCTTACTGCATTAGGCTTTTTTCCGGCATACTGTATATCTCAGGAGCCCCCGTGGGCACATCCAGTATATGGGGCACCACTACGAATGCCATCTCGGATTTGGAGTGCTTGTCCGTCTTGCTTTTAAACAGCTCTCCTATCAAGGGAATATACCCCAGTACCGGCACCCTCGTAACGCTCTTGGTTTTGTTTTCCTGATAAAGCCCGCCTATAACGAAAAGCTCTCCGCTCCTCACTCTTATCTGAGTATCGACTTCGCGCTTTGTGGTCTCCGGGACTTCCGAGATGCCGCTGTCACGGAACTGGACTATCTCGCCCGTCGATATCTTGAGCTTTAGGGTGACAAAACCGTCTCTCCCGATCGTCGGGGTGATGTCCAGTGCCGGGCCCGTCTCCTGTTCGGTAAACTGAGGGTTGCCGCTCTCGTCAACACCTGACTGGTAGAGGTAGTTATGAGTAAGTTTTATTGTTGCCTTTTGTCCGTCGATCGCCACAACGGATGGATTCGCCAGTATCTTTCCCTTGTTATCTGATTCCATCGCCCGCAGTCCCGCGTCAAGCATTTTAAGGGTGGGGTCGACTACGTTGGTCGGCAAGGTCTTGTCCGTTCCCAGTATAGGCAGCTGTCCCTGGGTTGTAGTGCCGGTCGGGTTCACGTTAGGTTTAATTTTTACCATATCGTTCGCGTAGGTATATTCCGACGAAAGCCCGCGTGCCCCGTATGTAAAGAGCCAGCCGTTGTAGACGGACGATATCAGTGTCTCCACCTCCTGCTGGGCCCCGTCGTTTATCTCAATGAGCCTCGCCTCGAGCATGATCTGCCTGCCCGGATGGTCTATCCTGTTCATAAGTGCCTCTACCTCGATATGCTGCTCCGTCGTGCCGGTGACATAGAGCGTTCTGAGCCGCTCGTCAACGACCGGCGGCTTGGGAAGCGCTACCAGCCCCATTATCATAGCGGGCAGTTTTGTAAGCTCGCCGTAGGCGATCTTGTATTCTTTAGTTATATTTTTACCGAGGGTCTTGCCTATGCTTTCGGCCGTGCCGACCACCAAAGTCTTCCCCATAAGCGCGTAGGTAAGGTCGTTCATCCTGAGCATGTAAGCGAACACCTCGCTGAACTTGGCGTTCTTGAAGGAAAATGTCATGAGTGCGTGTGGCACGGAGCCGTCGATAACGAGGTTAAGATTCCTTAGGTCAGCCAGAAGCCTAAAAACCTCCCTGACAGAAACGTCTCGGAGCTCAAGCGTCACCGGATCGTACATGCCGAGAGGGTCACCCTGGACCTGGGGACGTGGCTTGGGCGGCGCGGGCGGAACAATGTCAGTGACCGTCTCAAGCGTAATGGTAAGTGCATCGGACCCGGGCATGCCCCCGATCTGTTTAAGTTTGAGCGGGCGTTCGCCTATGACCTTCATCGTCAGTCCGTTTTCACCGTTGGACGTTACTACGATCCGCTGCACAAGGTTATAGTCATACTTCTGCCACCAATCGCTGCTCTCCTCCGGCTTGATGCGCAGGATCGCCCATCCGTAGTCATCCCACCAGTCCTTTTCGTCCGTGTTTTTTGGAAAACGGATGTTTTCCCACTTTAGCGTCAAGGCCGTGTCGGAAGATGAGGGCACCTCGGCCGGATGGCTCATGGAAGTCCCCCTGAGCTCCAGCAAAATCTGGCTGCTGCCGATCTGCCTGACCTTTATTCCTTCTATGACCGATTTGAGTTCTCCGCTCCTTGCGTCCGTCGTGACCGCACGGGCTGGCGCAGCGGCGAACAAGCTGCAAAACAAAGCCACGGACAGACAGAGCAAGAGAGTGACTGATAGGTGCGTTATAGGTCTGTACGATATTTTTTGTCTGACCACGTCCAACTCACCCCCTTATCATCTATAGCCGTTATTTTACCCTTTCCTCCGCCAAAAACGGTACCCTGTCTCACTATTATCCCCTGACCCTCATTTTCAATATCAAGCGTGGCGATACTTCCGCCTCCCATGAGGACCAGGGCCTTAATTCGCATCTGCGGCGGAAATTCCGGCACGGCAAACTCCTCCGAGACTGGAGGAGGAAGCGCCGCTACAGGATATCGGCCCACTGCCTCGGCAAGCTTGACCAGCTCACCGCTCTCGCCCCTGTACCTTAAAAAGTTTTTGTGCCTGGCGCTCAAGGCCGCGATCCTCGCATTGACCTCGCCCCCCGTCGGCATTTTAGGGAGCTCTTTAACCTCTCCCGAGACGTCCGAAGTGCTGTTGAGCCACCAAAAGTTTACAACGCTTGTAATGGCGGCCGCTGAAAAAAGAAAAAAGAGCAAAAAAAAGTACACAAGTGCCTTCTTCTCTTCGGGCGAAGAAGGGATCTTGAAATTCGAAAGAAACTTGATCCTGCCGAGCTTGTCTTTCAGTCCTTGAAGATCCATTTCAAGCCGACCCTCTCATTTGCTGTCCTTCTTTGGCGGCGCAGATGACATAATCCTGCACTCCACAGTAAAGGCATAGCCGACATACCCATCTGTCTTGCCGGTGATATCCAGGTTCAGCAATCTCATCATGTACCTGCTCTGCCTGAACGTCGCAAGCAGGTCAAGCAGGGAGAAATAGGGAGCCTCTCCGCTGACCTTGAAGGCAACGATCTCCTTCGCCTCG
>CAYZYF010000018.1:0-24604 GCA_964482015.1 uncultured Synergistaceae bacterium | reverse complement strand
CGGAGGGCTTTATCAAGATGACTGTGCCGGATAGGCCGAGCAGCAAGCTGCAAAGATACCGTCTGACGGATAAAGGCAAATCAGCCATTCGATAGCGCGTGCGACAGCAGTGCCTTGTGAAATGGCAAAGTCTCTTCGTTGAGATCCAGCAGGATCAATGCTATAACACTTGTACATCACTTAATCAACGAGTCGGGAGCGACCGTGGGCAAATAGGGACCGATAGCTTTGGAATAGCGGAAGTCCGGCCATCAATGTAAAAGTGACTGAAGGGTGTAGTGTTGTTTTTAGTAGAAAGTATAGGTATTGCAAAATTTAATCCTTTTTCAGGATATTTTGGAGTGTATAAATGGACGAACTGGCACTGGCTAAGTTTTTTTCGGAACTGGACCGATCTTTTTTTCTGGATGACCGATACAAGGCTTCGGCCGGCGATGATGCCCCACTGCCCATCGGTCACGGACAGACTATATCCCAGCCTTCTTTGGTTTTGAAAATGACCCGCCTGCTCTCTCCTGAGCCGGACAGCAGAGTTTTGGAAATAGGAACGGGCTCAGGATTTCAGACGGCGCTGCTTGCCGAATTCTCGGCGGAGGTTTACACGATAGAAAGAATCGAGGAACTCTCTAAAAAAGCGCAAAAAAGGCTCTCCGCGCTGGGATATGACAATGTGTTTTACAGTGTGGCCGACGGCAGCGCGGGCTGGGAAGAAAAGGCTCCCTTTGATAGGATCATAGTCACAGCAGCTGCCGGCAAAAAACCGATAGTGCTCTTGGAACAGCTCGCCTTGAACGGCAGGATGGTCGTCCCCGTGGGACCGCCCTCTGTGCAGGAACTTCTGCTGATCGTCAGGGATGATAAGGGAGCCCTTTCCGAGAGAAGTTTGGGGCAGGTAAGGTTTGTGGAAATGGTGGGTGCCTACGGCTGGGATTTGAAAGATAAGAAATAAGTCTTATCGTGCCGGTTTTTTCTAGGCATAACGTATATTGGGATAAAGAGGCAGATCTGTGTCATGCCGCATTTTTCAAACAGGCACTCGTAACGTTCTATAGACTCGCAGATTGGGGCGGGATACATTTTGGGACATGAGTTCGAAGTCAGATTGGACACCGAAAGAGGCAAGAGGAAGGGATTTTCCGAGGTTATCTTCTGCAAAGGCAAATCGGATAGACAGCTTCTGACTATAGCCGAAAAAGTAAAAAAACTGGGCCTGGATACGGCCTTCAGCAGGATGTCACCGGCACAGTCGGAGCTTGTCTCCGGCATTGTGGGAGATTTTGTCTACGATCCGATTTCAGGGGTCGGCCACACTCTATTCGGTACCATCAAAAAAAATGGATCCGTGATCGCCGTTGTAACGGCCGGCAGTACAGATGTGCCGGTTGCCGAAGAGGCCGCAGTATTGATAGAATTTTTCGGTGCTAAGGCGGAGAAGTTCTATGATGTTGGTGTCGCCGGTATCCACCGTCTATTTGAAGTGCTGCCCGATATCAAAAAAGCGGATGTCGTGATAGTGGCCGCAGGTATGGACGGAGCACTGCCGAGCGTGGTGGCGGGACTGGTCCCGTCTCTTGTGATAGGTCTCCCGACCTCAGTTGGATACGGAGCGTCTGAAAACGGCATGACAGCGCTTAGGTCAATGCTCTGTTCGTGCAGTCCCGGCCTTGTCGTTATAAATATAGACAACGGGGTCGGAGCCGCCCTTTCCGCCCTGACTGCGGCAGGAGTGAAGAACGTTAAATAAGCGACATGCGACCGTATCGGTGATTCATAGTATAATTCCCCATAGTCCGCAAAGATCCGCACAAAGCGTCGCCTCATTCCGGCCGTTCTCATAGGACCGTGTGAGTGATCGGAGGGCAAAGCACGTTGCATGATGACCGTTACTCAAAAATGACCCAAAAGGTAAAAGAGAGCGTCGTTCCGTTTGCCGCGCTCTTATGTATTTTCTTTTTTCTATCGTGGCTTATAATCTTGCCTCTTGGCAAGCCGCTGCTCTGGTCTGCGGTGCTTTCTTATTTTGCCTATCCGCTCTATAGATATCTTATCGACAAAACTTTCCAGGGAAAGTACACCAACATCGCAGCCGGAATTACCACCCTCGCCATAGTAATCTTTATGGCGATCCCTATGCTCTTTTTGGTTTTTTTCTTGGCGAGAGAATTTTTGAGGGTATATGACGCAATAATCCAAAGCGGATTGCTGACTGGGTCCTACAGGGAGATCCTGGCTAAACTGTACGCCGTGCCGCTGCTTGGTCATTTTCTTTATAACCTTGACTCTTTAAGCGGGATGCCTATATTTGAATCGATCATTGGAAGCGGGATCAGCTGGGGAACTGGTTTTGTCAGAGTGATATCCAAAGAGATCCTGGGCAACGCCTTCAAGGTTTTCTATCTGTTGGCGGTAGTCACGGTCTCTTCCTTTTTTATGGTCAGGGACGGTCATCTGATGGTTGAAGCCATAAAAGAGATAATGCCTTTGCCTATACCGGTTAGAGAGAATATTTTTGAACGGACCGCCAAAATGCTGAGGGCCGTAGTCTATGGGATAGTGCTCACAGCGGCGATACAGGGAACTCTTGGAGGACTCGGCTGGTGGTATGTGGGACTTGGACACCCGCTGCTGTTTGGCTTTTTTATGTTTATTACGGGTATGATCCCGTTTGTCGGTACCCCAGTCGTCTGGGTGCCGGGAGCTTTATCTCTTTTGCTTAACGGGAGCTATACAGAGGGCATGCTCCTCCTTGGATGGGGTGTCGGGGTGGTGAGTATGGTCGATAATTTCATAAGGCCCATATTTATATCGGGTGAGAGTAAGATCCATATGCTGGTCATATTCATAGGAATATTCGGAGGGCTTTTTAACTGGGGTTTTTTGGGATTGTTCATAGGACCGCTCATACTTTCGCTGGGGATCTTTTTCCTGGACCTCTACCGCGCTACGGTATCAGAAAAGTTTAAGGATGAGAACTGAATTTTTATATTTCCAAGGAACCGGGGACTTACGTCTCGGCGTAAAGGACATAAAAATGACGCATCAGGCCGGATAACGCTATTAGATAGCGTTTGCCGGCCCAAATAATGTCGTTCGGAGGAAGACAAATGATAAAGATAGTTGCCGTGGCCGGCTCTAAAAACAGCGGAAAAACGACGCTTTGCAGGAAACTTATGGAAGAATTGGTAAAAAAAGGGATAAGAACGGCATATATCAAGAGAACATCGGAAGAAGTCCTCTCCATAGATGGGACCGACAGCGGATCGGTCATAAGGGACGGAACGGAAGCTCTCCTCTGGGGATCGGATGGTGTCAGGCATGAAGCAAAAGTCCCGGCGGACATATCTCCGCTGCAGATAGCATCGAGATATTTTCCGGACTCGGAGCTGCTGATACTTGAGGGAGGCAAAAAACTTTCACTGCCTAAGATATGGGTGAAAACTCCCGGCGAGGATGTGCCCGGTTATCCCGGGATATTTATGATCTATGACAGAAATGTGATCGGGGAGGGCGGCTTTACGTATGGAAGCGGTTCTGAGGCCCGGATGGCGGAGAGGCTTGCCCGTCTGGTAAGAGGCAAGACATACAGGAGCGCTAAGGTATATGTCGGTGATCATCCTATGCCTTTGAAAGATTTCGTCGCAGATTTTATAAGAGGCGGTATCTTGGGGATGCTATCCGCCCTCAAAGGGGGGAGTGATCTCAGTGTTCCGGTCAGGATCTACCTTGACGACAGCACAGAGGACAAGAAATAAACGAAAGAACAAAAGGCACGGAACATCGTAAAAGGTTGTAAGTTGTTACTGGAATGGGTATAATGATAAATTGGGTCGGCCGAAAGGCAGATAAAACCAAACCTTCAAGGGGGTCGCTTTTCCGATGGAAATTTTGGTAATAACAGGAGGCATAGGAATACTGGCGCTTCTTTATGCAGCCTATGCTTCAAGCAAGATTAATTCTTTCCAGGTTAATCATGACAGGATCAATGAACTTTCCGGCATTATTCAAAGCGGAGCAATGGCCTTTCTCTACAGGGAGTATAGGGCAATGGTCCCCTTCGTCGTAATAGTAACGGCACTTCTTGCCTGGAAAATCAGTCTCCCAAGCGCCGTTTGTTTCGTGACAGGCGCTATCAGCAGTGCTCTCACTGGGTACATTGGGATGAAGGTCGCCACGAAATCCAACGGTAAAACTGCCTTTGCTGCAATGACAGGAATGAACGAAGCTCTTGCTATCGCCTTCACGGGGGGAAGCGTTATGGGCATGTCGGTTGTCGGCGTTGGCCTTATAGGTATCGTCGCGATGTATGTAATATTCGGAGATCCGAACGCTATCACCTCCTTTGGATTCGGCGCCAGCTCGATAGCACTCTTCGCTCGTGTAGGGGGAGGCATTTATACAAAGGCGGCTGACGTAGGGGCGGACCTCGTAGGTAAAGTGGAAGCCGGAATTCCTGAGGATGACCCGCGCAACCCGGCCGTCATCGCTGACAACGTAGGTGATAACGTTGGCGACATAGCCGGTATGGGAGCGGACCTTTTTGAATCTTACGTTAACTCTATAATAGCCGCTATGGCGATAGGAGCGATCATGGCAGGGCTTTCCGGGGTCATGTATCCGCTTCTGCTTTCTGCGATCGGTATACTGGCTTCAATACTCGGCACATTTTTTGTAAGGGTAAAAGAAGGCGGAGATCCGGCGAAGGCTCTTCGTTACGGACTTGCTTCAACCGGTATCTTCATGGTCGTTGGCACGTTTTTCCTCACTCGCTGGGCATTCAACGGAGATTTAACTCTTTTTTATGCGGTCGTATCGGGAGTCGTAGCCGGGATACTTATCGGCGGGGTCACAGAATTCTATACGTCTGACGAGTACCCGAGCGTTAAAGAGATCGCTATGGCCTCAGAGACCGGAGCTGCCACTAACATACTGGCAGGGCTTGGCGTAGGTATGAAATCAACCGCGATCCCGGTCATACTGGTATGCGTAGCCATTATGGGAGGGGTCAAGTTCGGAGGTCTTTATGGTATCGCCTGTGCCGCAGTGGGCATGCTCGCGATAACGGGTATGGCGCTTTCAGTCGATGCGTACGGTCCCATATCGGACAATGCCGGCGGTATCGCTGAGATGGCAGACCTTCCCGAAAACGTCAGACAGATCACCGACAGGCTGGATGCAGTAGGCAATACCACCGCTGCTGTCGGAAAGGGGCTTGCGATAGGCTCTGCAGCACTAACGGCTCTGGCTCTTTTCGTAGCGTATGCCCAGGCCACTAACCTTGCAGTGATAGATCTTAAAGATCCCAAAGTTATGGTAGGGCTTTTTATAGGCGGACTTCTTCCCTTCCTTTTCAGCGCTCTCTCGATACAGGCTGTCAGCAGAGCCGCGGAAAAAATGATCGATGAGGTGCGCAGGCAGTTCAGAGAGATCCCGGGCATAATGGAAGGGACAGGCCGGCCGGAATATGAGCGCTGCGTCGATATTTCAACGGCGGCAGCTCTCAGGGAAATGATCCTGCCCGGCCTCATGGCGGTGCTTGCTCCCGTTGTCGTGGGATTTGGGCTCGGTGCTCAGGCACTCGGGGGGCTTCTAGGCGGTTCGATCATTACAGGCGTCATGATGGCCATATTTATGTCAAATGCCGGAGGAGCCTGGGACAACGCCAAAAAATACATTGAAGCGGGACATCATGGCGGCAAGGGAACGCCTCCACATGCGGCAGCGGTCGTAGGAGACACGGTTGGAGACCCGTTCAAGGACACCGCAGGCCCCAGCCTCAACATTCTCATCAAGCTGATGTCAGTAGTTGCTACGGTCCTCGCTCCGCTTTTTTCGTAGAAAAACAATTGGATATATGGTCCTGAATATGTGATAATGTCTTGGAGGGAGAGTATTGCTCTCCCTCCGGCGTTCTTGTCGGGAGGTGGGTGCATGGCCGGCGATGATGTTACGGAGGTCAAAACCAGGCTTGATATTACCGAGGTCATCGGTGACTATGTGGCTCTGAGAAAAAAAGGACAGACTTATTGGGGCAGTTGTCCCTTCCACAAAGAGAAAACCCCCTCGTTCAGCGTCTCTTCCGAAAGGCAGACCTTTCATTGTTTTGGCTGCGGTAAAGGTGGGGATGTATTCACGTTTATCATGGAGATAGAGAGCCTTGATTTTAAAGAGGCTCTGGAAAGGCTTGCGGACAGGGCGGGGGTAAAGCTTCGTACCCGTTCAG
Organism: uncultured Synergistaceae bacterium; assembly: GCA_964482015.1. Lineage (GTDB taxonomy): Bacteria > Synergistota > Synergistia > Synergistales > Synergistaceae > Caenicola. Next base: position 18,384 of record CAYZYF010000018.1, on the reverse strand, counting down.
GGAAAAGCCGTGATGGTGCACTCTCGGGAAAAGATATACTTAAGAATGCTCTGGGCTTTTTTATAGACACACTCTGCGGCAATTCAGGCGAGGCGGCCAGAGCGTACCTTTCCAGACGCAGCCTTTCGGTGTCCGATATAAAAAGATTTGAGATCGGATGGGCGCCTCCCTCTTGGGACGCACTTTCGAGGCATCTTTCTGGGCTCGGATACAGCGATGAACAGATGATGGAGTACGGACTTGTCTCAATGGGGGCGAGAGGCCCTTACGATAGGTTTCGCGGTCGGATAATGTTTCCCATATACAGCACCGCAGGCAGGATCGTCGGTTTTGGCGGAAGGATACTGGATGGGGATGGAGCTAAGTATCTAAACAGTCCTGAAAGCTCCGTATTTGTAAAACGGAGCAACCTCTACCTGATGGATAAGGCTAAGGGCTCGATAAGGGAAATGGGCAAAGCGATCCTCGTAGAAGGCTATATGGATGCTATAAGATGCCATCTTTCAGGCTACACAAACACTGTCGCATCTCTAGGCACTTCCCTTGCTGAGGCGCAGGCGGCCCTGATCAAAAGAATGACAGGGCTCTGCTATATCTGTTATGATTCTGACAGTGCGGGGCAGGAAGCGGCGCTCAGGGGGATGTATGTCCTGCAGAGGCAGGGCGTTGCTGTCAGGGTCATAAGGCTGCCCGATGCAAAGGATCCGGATGAATTGCTGCTCCGTGAAGACGGCAAAGAAGTGTTTGAATCAGCACTGTCAGCCGCAATTCCATTGCCGGTATACCATGCGGTGCTCAGAAAAACGGATATAGAGGCACCTGAGAGTTCGGCGGCCGCCAGAAATGACTTGCTGGATGGGCTGGCGTCCCTGTCGCCCTTTGATATATCCGGACATGTGGAAACAATAGCCCAGCAAATGGGGGTTTTCCCCCATGAACTCATTAAAGAGATTGATGAGAGACGAAGAAAACCGCGGATCGCCGAACAACCGGACGGTGCCGAAGACGGCTTTTGGGAAACCGGCCATGATGAGGATGTCGAAGAACGGTCTCAAGACGGGCACGATGACCTGGAGTGCGTTCTTTGCGGACTGCTGTGGGGAAGTGAGGCACTAAGGTCCGAATTTCCTCCTGAACAGATCGTCCCGTTCATTAAAGACGAAAGGCTGCAGAATTTGGCATCCGCACTTTTGTCGGGCGAGCAGCCTGCCGAACTGGAAGAGCGATGGAGGCAGCTTGGCGACAGGGAGTCTTTTAAATTGATCGCCAGGAGCAACGGAATAATAGCCAAGGAGTCTATCGATGCCGAGAAAGCAGAGAGTATAGCCGAGACCTTGAGAAGAAGATGTATTGCGGAGAGAGCAGCCTCTCTTGGTCTCAGACTCAAAAAAGGAATAGCAACGGAGGCCGATATGGAAGAGCACCTGAGGCTTACGAGAATTCTAAAAGGGGGGAATTTCGGGTCATGAAAAAGGCAAAAGTGACTAAAAAAACTGACGTCGAGGAAAATGGAGCGCCGAGAACTTCACAGGAGCTTATTGATAATAAAGATGAAATAAACGACGATCTTCTTACCGACCTGGGCGAACTTTCGGATCCCGAAAAAGAAGTAATGTGTGAGGCTTCTATTGCGGAAGGAGACTTGACCGATACCGCTGATGCCTCTGATATAGATGAGGAACTTACCATGGTCTGTGATGACGACAATATGCCCGAGGTTGATGCCGTTAAAGAGGCGGATTCGGACGAAGGAGATCCGGGTGATTATACCGCATATATCGATAATGTAAGAGATCTCCTTCATGAGGGCAGGGAGAAGGGCTTTGTGACCTACGAAGACATTGAGAAGCACATGCCCAAAGATTTTCTCACCGCCGATATCCTTGACAGTCTTTACATGAACCTAATGGAATTGGGAGTGGACGTCGTAGATGAGCCCAAGACCAAGGTAGACCCATCCGATGGGGAACACGTTCTTCCTACTGCCGCCAGCAACGAGGAGATGGGAGATCTGGAGGATCTTCCGCTCTCAGATCCGGTACGCATGTATCTTCGTGAGATAGGAAAAATACCTCTTCTCACTTCCGAGGACGAGGTAGTGCTTGCCAAGGGGGTCGAGGCCGGAGACATGTCCTCGAAAGATAAGCTCGTTGAGGCTAATCTGAGGTTGGTCGTTAGCATCGCAAAAAAATACATAGGCAGGGGCATGCTCTTTTTGGACCTTATCCAGGAAGGAAACCTCGGCTTGATCAGGGCGGTAGAGAAATTTGACTATCGTAAGGGCTATAAATTCAGCACATATGCCACATGGTGGATAAGACAGGCCATTACGAGGGCTATAGCGGACCAGGCCAGGACGATACGGATCCCCGTTCACATGGTAGAAACTATAAATAAGCTGATCAGGGTCTCACGTCAGTTAGTTCAAAGGCTGGGCAGAGAACCGGCGGCTGAAGAGATCGCAGCTGAGATGGAGATCGCATCGGACAGAGTTGAAGAGATACAGCGCATTGCGCAGGAACCAGTCTCGCTTGAGACCCCCATCGGCGAAGAAGAGGACAGCCAGTTGGGAGATTTTCTTGAAGATAAGGACCTCCCAAGTCCGGAGGAAGCCGCTGCGAGCCAGATACTAAGAGAACAGCTGGATGAAATGCTCGACGACCTTACCGATCGCGAGAGAGAGGTGCTGAGACTGCGGTTTGGCCTGGAAGACGGACATGCTCACACTCTGGAAGAAGTGGGGAGACGATTCGGCGTCACCAGAGAAAGGATAAGGCAGATTGAAGCCAAGGCACTGAGGAAGTTACGCCATCCCAGCAGGAGTAAAAAATTAAAGGATTTTCTCGAATAAATAAAAGTTAGTGTGAAATTACATAAACCTTGGCATTAAGAGAACGCTCTTTGTTACAAAGCTTTTCTTAATAAAAGGTATTATGGATGTAGCAAATTAGGTTATCTAAGAAAAAATCCCTGATGTTCAAAGCTTGATAATTATTGCACGAGCGGTATAAATGGATTATACTCTTGTTTACGTCTTCGGAATGGCGGTCATATCATGAGACTGGATAAATTTCTCAAGCTTTCCGGACTTATAAAACGAAGGACTTTGGCTCAGCAGATGATAGATATCGGGGCCGTAAGGCTGAATGCTAAAAACCCCAAGCCCTCTGCCGATGTTAAGTGCGGTGATATTCTGGAGGTCGCCTATGCCCGACGGATCATAACGGTCAGCGTCTTGACCTCAGACGAGACAAGCCTCAAGAGAGGCGCCGAAGCCTATAAACAGATAGAAGAAAAGAAAGCCGACAGGGAAGATCGTCCCTGGTAGGCGATTTGGAAAGGGGGCGAAACAGTATGTACCGCATAGCTAATGTCCACGCGAGAGAAGTCCTTGATTCAAGAGGCTATCCAACGGTCGAGGCGGAAGTCACACTCGATTCAGGGGTGATCGGAAGAGCCAGCGTCCCCTCAGGCTCATCCACAGGCACCTATGAGGCTCATGAATTAAGAGACGGGGATACTGGCAGGTATATGGGCAAAGGTGTCCAGAAGGCCGTACAAAATATACGAGAGGTCGTATCTCCGGCACTTAAGGGGATGGATCCCTCAGAACAGGACCAGATCGACGGTGCGCTTATACAGATCGACGGGACGCTCCATAAAAAAAGATTAGGTGCAAACGCAACACTTGCGGTTTCTCTGGCGTCCGCCAGGACGGCGGCTTACTCAAAGGGCATCTCTCTTTGGAGACATCTCGGCGGCCTCAACGCGAACCTGCTTCCCACCCCGCTTATGAATGTAGTCAACGGTGGGACCCATGCCAACAACAATCTCAATATCCAGGAATTTCTACTGATACCTCACGGTGCCCCCTCGTTTGCGGAGGCCCTCAGGATGGGGGCTGAGACCTATCACTCCTTGGGCCGCATACTCTCCAGATACGGCAAATCGACCGGAGTCGGTGACGAGGGAGGTTATGCTTCCGATTTTAGAGATCAGGAAGAGGTACTTGACTTTATGGTCATGGCCATCCGAAATGCAGGATACCAGCCGGGAAAAGAGATTTCTATCGGCCTTGACGTTGCCGCGAGCCAATTTTACTCAAAAGGTTCCTATCAGTTCCGTGGGTGTGACTTTAAGTATACAGCCGGCGATCTGATAGATATATACGAGCTTATGTGCGAAAAATATCCGATCCTCTCAATCGAGGATGGCCTTGCGGAGGATGACTGGCAAGGATGGGCAAGCATGACTCAAAGGCTTTCAGGCAGAGTTCAGCTGATAGGTGACGATATATTTGTAACTCATACTGACCGGTTGAGGCTGGGGATGGAAATGGGTGCGGCCAACGCTGTGCTGGTGAAGCCGAACCAGATCGGGACGCTGACAGAAACGCTCAAGCTGATCGACATGGCAAGACGCGGCGGCTATAAGGTCATAATCTCACACCGTTCAGGCGAGACCGCCGACAGCTTTATCGCGGACCTCGCTGTGGCTACCTGTGCGGGACAGATAAAGTCGGGGGCGCCGAGAGGGATCGAGCGTCTGCGCAAGTACAACAGGCTGATGCGTATTGAGGAATCGCTTCAGGGGCGCTCTCAGTTTGCCGGGATCGACTGGATAAAACGTTCGAACAAGTGTCCTTTTTGAACAAATGATCCCCTGTATATTGCCTGAAAATATCCGGGAAAAAACAAAGGGATCATGTCCAATGACTGATTGATGTTATAAAGGCCGGCTGACAATGCGAGATTTTTATAAAAAATCTCCCAGCCTGCATAAATACCGGGAGGTGCGTTGTATGAGGGTGGCAGAACCGACTGTCGAGAGGCTTATTCAGTATTATCGCCTGTTGCTTCAGATGAAGGAAGAGGAACGTAAAGTGATTTCTTCGCTTCAGATCGGGGAGATTCTGGGCATTAAGGCCAGCCAGGTACGCAAGGATCTTTCATATTTCGGAGAAATAGGCAAAAGAGGTGTGGGTTATCATGTTAACCGCCTGTGCCTTCATATAGAAAATATTTTAGCATCCCCTAAGGTTTGGAAAGTGGCTTTGGCCGGAGTTGGAAATCTGGGCACTGCGCTCATGGGACACGCCGCCTTTCAGAGCTACAAATTCGAAGTGGACGCCCTGTTCGATGTAGATGAGGAAAAGGTTGGGCGGGAGATAATGGGGGTGTATTGCTGGCACATCGATGAAATGGCGAAAGTATTGGAGGAACGCGGCATTGATGTCCTGATACTTGCCGTGCCCGCTTCGGCTGCCCAGAGCTGCGTCGATAAGGCTGTGATGTCTCCCACTCTTAAGGGGGTTCTTGCTTTTACCCCGGCTACTGTGGTCGTGCCCGAAGGGATACTTTTTTATATGGTCGATATTTTCGTAGAGCTCGAGAAACTCCTCTTTTTCCTCAAAGAAAAAGATGCCAAAGGCCTATGATTTTTTGTCTATAACACAAAGGTGAAAAGTCGTGTTAAAATAACCAGCGTTACTTTTGTAAAGGGAGAACGTCTCGGGGCAACATCCACATTCGTTGATACCTTATAAAAATACAAATAAACGACATACGTAAGGAGGAATTATTTTGGGTGGTCAGCAGGGCGGACTTGTAGGCATGATGCTTCCTCTTGCCATGTTTGCGGCTATTTTTTACTTCATGATAATAAGACCGCAGAAAAAAAAGCAAAAGGTCCACGAGGAGATGCTTGCAAGTATCAACAGGGGTTCCACTGTAGTCACGGCAGGCGGGTTTTTTGGAGTAGTCAAAGAGATTCTTGACGACAGCTATATCATAGAGCTTGATGAAGGAATAAAGGCCAGGATTCTTAAAAGTTCGATTTCGATGAAAAAGAGCGAAGGCGTAATGGAAAACAAGCCCAAAAAGAAGAAATCCAAGAAGCCGGCGCTGGAGACGGAGACTGAAGCAGCAGATGAATCTGTTAACGAGGCTGAAATCACCGAGGTTGTGGAAACAGAAAAGGAAGAGGCCTAAAACTCGGCGTTAAAAACAGGCCCGGTAAATGCGGAGAGGACAACTTCACCGTCCGCTCCGTTTTCTTTGCAAGGAGGCGCTTTCTTTATGGTGAAAAAAGACAAATGGCGGCTGGGGATCATTCTGGTCGTGATATTAGTTGCCGCATACATTGCCTTTCCTGTTACGGGCAAGGTACGTTTGGGGCTTGATCTCATGGGCGGCGTTCGCATTGTTTTACAGGCGAAGGGAACGCCTGAGAATCCTGTCACTCCCGACAGCATCGAAAGGCTGCTTGCCGTTCTGAGAAGCCGCATCGACCAGTACGGGATCACAGAGCCTGTTATACAGAAACAGGGCGACGACCGGATAGCTGTAGACCTTCCGGGCATAGAGGACCCGGAGGCGGCTTTGGATTTGATCGGCAGGACCGCCGTATTGGAGTTTCGCCAGGTGCTGGGAGAGTCCCCCAAGGTTCCGGCAGAGCCTATACGGTCAAACTATGACAGCGATGAACAGTTCAATGCTGCCCAGGCGCGCTGGCAGCAGGCAAAAAATGATGTCGACTCTTATGTAAAGCAAATGGAGGAAGCGGTCAGCTCCAACCCCGATATCGTTGTTGGCAGGGGGGAGGACGGCACTGCCTACCTGCTTGGCAAAACGTACGTGACGGGAAAGGATCTCACAAAGGCCGACACTACATTTGATCAGTTCGGAAAGGCGGCAGTCTCACTCAAATTCAACTCGGACGGAGCTAAGCTCTTCGATGAAGCGACTGCGGCCAACGTCGGAAAACAGATCGCTATCTCGCTCGATGGCGTGATAATTTCAGCGCCGGTCGTTCAGCAGAGGATATCGGGCGGAGAGGCTCAGATCACAGGTAAATTCGCAGCGGCAGAGGCGAACCGGCTGGCGATAATGCTCAGGGCAGGTGCGCTTCCCGTTTCGGTTGAAATACTTGAAAACAGGTCGGTCGGGCCGACACTTGGCGCCGATTCGATAAAAGAAGGTGTCCGTTCCGGACTTATCGGAGCCGCTCTTGTCGTCACATTCATGCTCATCTACTATGGTTTTCTCGGCGTGGCGGCCGACGTGGCTCTCTGTGTAGCAATGTTGCTTGTGCTATCAAGCCTGATTTTCCTAAAGTCGACACTGACACTTCCCGGTATCGGAGGTATCATCCTGACGATCGGAATGGCGGTTGACGGAAACATACTGATATACGAGCGAATGAAGGAAGAACGGGCATCCGGTAAAACTCAGATGGCCGCGCTCGATGCGGGTTTCAGAAAAGCGCTGGTCGTTATACTTGACTCGAATATCACGACCTTGATAGCGGCTGCCGTCCTTTTCTATTTTGGCAGCGGCCCGATAAGAGGTTTTGCCGTAACGCTCAGCATCGGTGTTATATCTGCGGTTTTCTGCAACGTAGTCGTTACACGTTCTTTGCTTGGCATAATGCTCCATCAGAGCAAAGTGAAAGTGCTCTAGGAAGGGGACGCGATTGATGGTTACATTCAATACCTCAAAATTGAATTTGCCTTTCATGAAATACAGGCGGTACGCCCTTCTGTTGAGTCTTATCCTTGTGCTGGGCTCAGTTGTGCTCATTGCCGTCAAAGGAGTTAACCTCGGCGTGGACTTTACGGGGGGCATCGTATTACAAGTTGAATTTCCTTCCGCGGTTGAAGTCTCCGATGTTCGTTCCGGTCTCAGCTCGATAGGACAGGGACAGGCGATCATCCAGGCCTACAGTGATAAAGAGGTGCTGATACGTTTTCAGGCCCAGGACGAAGAAGTGCGCAGAGAGGTTCTGGACACGCTCAAGAGGGATTTTGGAGAAATCAAGGTGCTAAAGTTGGACAAGGTCGGCCCGGTGGTAGGCAAAGAGCTAAGAAATCAGGCTTTTGTCTCCCTTACCCTGGCATTGGCCGGCATCCTTTTATACATGGCATTCCGTTTCAAGTTTCGATTCGGAGTTGCCGCCGTATTTGCCCTTCTCCATGATGCGCTGATCATGCTGGGTGCTTACAGCATCACGGGGAAAGAAGTCTCAGCGGCGTTTATCGCGGCCATCCTTACAGTCGTCGGCTACTCACTTAATGATACCATCGTTGTGCTGGACCGCGTTAGAGAAAATTGGGAGCTGGTCAAAACAAAAGGCATCATTGATCTGGTCAATCTTTCCATAAACCAGACCCTGGGCAGAACGATAAACACGTCTGTCACTACCCTTTTGCCTGTAATTGCAATGTACATTTTTGGCGGTGAAGTTATCAGCAATTTTGCTTTCGCTTTCCTCATCGGTATTGTGGTGGGTACGTACAGCTCGATCTTTATTGCCAGCTCCATTGTCGCGGAGTGGTACAGCCGCAGTCCCAAGCCTTAAAAGTAACAGGCACACTGAAAGAGAGGCCTTGTGCCTCTCTTTTTTGTATTTTGTACCGTTTTTGTTGTATCATTATAGCTTAAACGGAAAGGCATCCTGATTGTCCGTCTACGAGGAGGGATTGTATGAAAAGCTACTTTTTGGCCATTACTGTCACTATGTTTCTGTCCGCGCTTTATGCCTTTCAAAACATAGGGGATGTTACCGTAAGATTTTTGATATTCGAATGGACGCTTCCCCAGGGCGTCTGGGAGGTCCTCGTTTTTTGTGCGGGAGCCGCGATAATGTGGGTATTTTCGATATTCTCTATCCTTGAGGTAAGAGGCAAGTACAAAAAAGAGCTTAAAGTCAAGGATGAAAGAATATCCGCAATAGAGGGAGAAAAGAAAACCATCCTTGAATCGGTGGCTAACGCGAGGGCCGCGTCCCCTGTCCATGAAGAGAGTGTTGCGGCACAGGACCAGGAGGTAAGAAAAACGGACGGAACGGTAGATTAGCATTGGTAGTTATCCGTTCAAAAGACGAATTTAACATATTCAGAGTCGGACATACGGCCGGAGAAATTGCGGCCAGGCTGGAATGCTCGCTCTTTCAGGCTGCTTTGCTTGAGATGAGGGGCATAAGTTCCGAGACGAACGACTCTGTCATAAAGAGCTGGATATCTCCAGATCTAAGGGGAATGCTGGACGGATTGCATCTGGGAGGAGCGGACAAAACAGCTGCGGATCTTTTCAGGACTTTAGGCGAAGGTTCCGACGTTGTAGTCTACGGAGATTATGATGTCGACGGGATATCGTCCACGGCTCTGGTGCTGGAAATGGTACTCCACAGGAAAGCGAGCGTAAGATATTTTATACCTCATCGTTTCAAACAGGGTTACGGTGTGCATCCCGAGGTTGCCGCGAGCATCGTAAAGCGAAAGTGTGATCTGGTAGTAGCAGTTGATTGCGGCACTCAGGATGTAGAGGCAATAAAAGTGATACGCAAGAGCGGGATACCTGTCATTGTTCTGGATCACCACCTTGCCGAAGGAGAGGTTGCCCCCTCCAGTGCCATGGTCAATCCTCAGACCGATGGTGATGTGCTGGCAAAGAAATTATGCGCCGCAGGAGTAATATGGTGTTGGGCCTGGCAGCACGAAATTCTGCCGCATGAAAAACTGCTGGGCTTACTTGATTTGGTTGCGCTGGCTACCGTTGCAGACTGTGTTTCTCTTGCTTCACCGCTGAACAGGGTACTTGTACGTGATGGGCTTGATGTGCTTAGGAGGACTCCGAGGCCCGGTCTGGCGCTGCTTATGGAGAAAGTCGGATTGACCCCTTCGTTGGTTGAAACGGAAGATTTGGCTATGAAAATAATCCCTTGCCTTAACGCAGCCGGAAGACTTTATTTGGCTGATCTGGCGGTGAAGGTGCTTTTTAATTCGGAAGGACTCCCCGCCATTGTAGACAAGATCATCGAACTGAATCGCAAAAGACGTGAGCTTTCTTCCAAGATCCTTGAACAGGTAGACGGAGATAACTTTGAGCCATACCGGTACGTACTGACGGATGATGATTGGTCTGTCGGCGTTTTAAGCAGCGTGGCCAGCCGCTTATGTTCGGAAAGAAACACTCCCATCGCGCTGGTTGCCTCCGTAAACGGGCTGATGAGGGGAACCTTGCGAATGCCTGCCGGAGGTGACGCGATCGGTATACTTAAGGCTCTGGCACCTAAGCTGAACACATGGGGAGGCCATCGTCTTGCCGCCGGATTCAGCGTAAAAACAGAAAAATGGCCGGAGCTGAGGGAAGAGATGGAGGAAATGCTGTCGGAGGTGAAAGTCTCTTCTGAGAGGGAAGACCTGCTCTGTTGGTCTCCTTACGAACTCGGCCTCGCTGACTGGAATGAGGCCCAAAAGCTCGGTCCCTTTGGAATGGACAACCCAGCGCCGAAACTTTACTCCCCGTACAATGGGAATATAAAGGTCATGCCCATCGGCAAAAACGGTAAGCACGTTAAGATAGATCTCGGGGGAGCTACATTGATAGGGTTCGGCGCGGCAGAACTGATCAAGGAAAGGTCCGGCTTGTTGGGTTGGGTGTATAGGCCCAGGATAGATACCTGGCGCAATGTGACGTCTCTTCAGCTTGTGCTCGAAAAGATGCTGACGGCCTGAGATGTAGGTTCGGTGGTGTTGCTGTGAAAGAAAAGAGCAAAATAATGCCTAATGTGCGTACCGCTCATCTGACTGAGATCAGCAAGACAGGGATCGGAGACGTGACCGAAAAGGAAAGCAGATCTCTTATGGAAGGATATTGGGGGCGCATTCCCGAGCAGCAGCGTGTCTCAGCACTCAGGCTTGCATGGCAGGACCTTTGGGCAAAAGCCGCGAGATATCTGTCACGAAATGATCTGCAAGGAATAGGTGAAGCTTTTGTCTTTGCTTCGTTGGCCCATGGCGGCCAGATGAGATACAGCGGCGACCCATACGTGGTCCATACTGTCTCCGTAGCGTCGATACTGGCAGGTATGGAGATCGACAAGGAAACCATAATTTCCTCGCTGCTCCACGACGTTCTTGAAGATACACAGATAAAGGCCGAAGAACTTTCAGAAAAATTCGGGGCCAATGTACTTACCCTTGTTGACGGAGTTACAAAACTCGGTAGGCTGCCATTTAAAACTTTTGAGGACTACCAGGCCGAAAACCTCAGAAAGATGTTTGTGGTCATGGCCAAAGATATAAGAGTAGTCCTCATCAAGCTTGCCGACCGTCTTCACAACATGAGGACGATATCGTCGCATAAAAGGGAAAAACAGATCACAATAGCCCGTGAAACAATTGAGATTTATGCTCCTCTTGCCCATCGTCTCGGGATCTACCAAATGAAAAGAGAGCTGGAGGACCTTTCCTTCAGGATACTGGATCCCGAGATGTATTACGATATTAAGCGCAGAGTAAGAAAAAAACTTCCCGAACGCGAGATGATAATCAAGGAAGCTATGGATGTCCTTTCGCAAAGAATAGAGGAAGACGGCCTCGAGGCGTCCATAAAAGGCCGGCCGAAGCACTTTTACAGCATCTATGAAAAAATGAGGAGAAAAAATCTTTCTTTGGACCAAATGTACGACCTTTTGGCCCTCAGAGTTATAGTAAAAAATGTAGCGGACTGTTACCAGGTTTTGGGCCTTGTACATACGATATGGAAACCTATCCCCGGACAATTTGACGATTATATTGCCAATCCAAAAAGCAATCTTTACCAATCGCTGCATACCACGGTTGTCGGTCCGGCGGGGGAACCGCTTGAGGTACAGATAAGAACTTGGGAGATGCACTCTCTCGCGGAATATGGCATAGCGGCACACTGGAACTATAAAGAGGGGGGCAGGCGGGTCTCCAACCTTGACGAAGGGCTTACATGGATACGAAAAGCTCTTGAGGTTGCGCCAGAAGGACAGGAAGAAGACGGAGGCACCTCACAATTTCTGGACAACCTCAAGACTGATGTGCTGTCGACAGAGGTGTTTGTCTTTACCCCCAAGGGAAACGTCATTTCAGTACCCAATGGATCGACTTCGATAGATTTCGCATACGCCATACATACAGAGATAGGGCATAAATGTGTCGGAGCAATGGTGAATGGAAGAATAGCACCAATGGACCAGCAGCTTCAAAACGGCGATATCGTCCGCATACTCACATCGCCGCAAGGCAAGCCGTCCAGAGATTGGCTTAAGATTGCCAAATCATCACGAACTAGAAACAAGATAAAAAGCTGGTTCAGACAGCAAGACAGGCAGGAAAGAGAGGAAAAGATAAAAAGAGGAAGGGAGCTTCTCGAAAAAGAGGCTCTGCGAAGAAATCCCGGGATGGAAAATCCTCTGGAAGCATTAGGTCCTCAATTAAGCCATATTGCAAGAGAAATGGGGTATCTGAACACCGAGGAACTTATCGTTTCAGTGGGGGTCGGAAGCCATTCTCCTTCGAGCATACTGGGCCGGGCCGCTTCGGACGTCAAGCAGGCCCTTGAACCGCTGCCCGCTCATGCTCCGCCTCAGAAAAATGAGGCGGACTCAGAAATAATAGTCGATGGCACGTCCGGAGTTCTTGTTTCACTGGCGCAATGCTGCCGTCCGATACCGGGCGACCCGATAGCCGGGTGTGTGACTCAAAGCAGGGGAATCACCGTGCATCGCAAGGATTGTGCTAATATAGACAAGTCTGATCCTGACAAGCTTGTAGGTGTTTCGTGGGGCAGGCTCAAGGATAGGCGCTACACGGCGAGGATAAAAGTTGAAGGAGTGGACAAGCCCACGCTCTTTAGTGAAATAGTTCAGGCTATCACTGCTACAGATGGAGTCCTTATTGGAATAAAGGCAAACGTTGTGAACAATTCGAGGACCAGAGTGGTCGCCGATGTCAAAATAAAGGACATAGAACACCTTTACAGGATAATAGCGAAGCTCAACGCCATTTCCGGCGTTATTGAGGTAACCAGGGGGTGAGTTCCCTTGAGGGCTCTGTTGCAGCGTGTTGATAAGGCACAGGTGATAGTAGATGGCTCTGTCGTCGGCGGCATCGGATGCGGCCTGTCTGTCTTTCTCGGTGTTACACATGATGATACAGAGAAGGATGTTTCTTGGCTGGCTGAAAAAATTGTTAATTTGCGCATCTTTGACGACAACGATGGTAAGATGAACAGATCATTGCTGGACGAAGACGGTGAGGTACTTATAGTTTCCCAGTTTACGCTCTACGGAGATTGCGCCAAGGGGCGCAGGCCGTCGTGGACGGCAGCGGCCGAGCCTTCTTTTGCCAATGCGATGTATGAAATGTTCATCAAGGAGATCGAGGCTAGGGGCGTAAGAACGTCATCGGGAGTTTTCAGGGCACTTATGAAAGTGGAAATCTGCAACAATGGGCCCGTGACTCTTATGATAGACAGCAGGGAGTGAAAGATTGTGAAAATAAAGAGGTTTGCACTTGGTACCCTTTGGACCAATTGTTACGTTATTTCAGATTCTGATGGCGATGGAGTAGTTGTGGATCCTGGCGGCCCGACATCGGAAGTTGAAAAGTACATAAGAGACAACGACATCAGGCTGAATTGGATAATACTGACACACGGCCACGGGGACCACATCGGAGGGGTATCCGAATTAAGGAACCTGTCCGAAAAGGGGATCGCGATACATGCAGATGATGCCTCGTGCCTGACCGACTCGGCCAGAAATCTGTCCGCCTTCATGGGAGCTTCGGTCGAACTGCATTCGGCCGACAGAGAGCTGAACGACGGGGATGTGTTGAAGGTGGGAAAGATGGAAATAAAGGTCATACACACACCGGGGCACACGGTCGGCGGGATATGCCTGCATTTCAAAGAGGGAGCAGAGGAAGTTTTAGTTTCGGGGGACACTCTTTTTGCCCGTTCTATAGGAAGAAGCGATCTTCCCGGAGGGGATGAGGAAGTTTTACTTGCCTCGCTGAAAAAGCTTTCTGATTTTCCGGACAAGCTGTTAGTCCTGCCGGGGCACGGACCGGAGACGACTATAGGCGCTGAAAAACAGCACAATCCTTATTGGCCGCGATAGCGAATTAAGCTATGAAAATACTTGATCTGCCAAAGGAAGAGAGGCCGAGAGAAAAACTTCTTGACCGCGGCGCCGAATCACTTTCGACGGTAGAATTGCTTGCGATACTGCTTCGTACCGGAACAAGGGGCGAAGATGTAATGGAGTTTTCCGCCTCCCTGCTCAAACGCTGGGGCGGTCTTGAGGGACTTTGCAGAGCAACAGCCCCGGAACTAATGCGCGAAAAGGGCTTGAGCTCGTCCAAAGTGTCGACACTTATGGCTGTAGCGGAGCTTGGTAATAGAATAGCTGCGTTAAGCACGGGAAAAAGGGACTCATGGAAGGCCGGGCTCGAAAAATTCGCGCGGGACACCCGGTTTTGTGACAGAGAAATGATCTCAGCCTTCTTTTTGGATGCGAGCGACAGAGTGATAGAGGAAGAGAAGATCTCATACGGAGGCCGCACGGGGGCCTATCTGGACATTCCGGTCTTTTATAGAAAGGCCGTCAGGCTCAACGCTTACGGCGTAGTCCTTGTGCACAACCATCCGGACGGCAGCCGTTCCGCAAGCCGCGAAGACACTTCGATCACGGAACACATCAGAAAGGGACTGGATGTACTGGGTATCAGACTCATCGGGCATTACATAGCGGCCGGCGGTGTTCTCGCCCAGGTTCCGTAAAATATATTGCAGTTTTAAAACGGGACATAATGCGCAAAATTGTGTTGCATTTAATTTTTGAAAGCGGGTGGCAGGGTGTTTAGGTTCAGACCCAACTTATTTAATTACGAAATCGGTATTGATATCGGCACGGTCAACACGATCATATACCTGAAGTCTAAAGGCGTGGTGGTAAACGAACCTTCCGTAGTTGCGATACGAAATCTGGACAGGAAGGGACAGAAAGAGATCATAGCCTTCGGTTCGGATGCAAAGAAGATGATAGGCAGGACCCCGATCGGGATCAAGACGATAAGGCCTCTGGCCAACGGAGTCATAGCTGATTTCGAGATGACCGAACACATGATCAGGCATTACATGAAAAATTTGACCGGAACAGGCAGGTTTTTTTCTTACCCCAAGGTGGCGGTCTGTGTCCCCGCCTGTGTGACGGAGGTGGAAAAAAGGGCCGTTGTAGAGGTCACTCTCGCAGCTGGCGCCAAAGAGGCGATAGTTGTTGAGGAGCCTTTGGCCGCGGCAGTCGGCATAGGCATACCGATAAATGAGCCTCAGGGCAATGTAGTCGTCAACATGGGCGGCGGGACGTGCGAGGTGGCGGTCATATCCCTCGGCGGCATAGTGATCAACCATGCTGTCAGGATCGCGGGCAATGCACTTGACGAGGCCATAATGTCAATGATGCGCCAAAATTACACGCTCGCGATAGGAGAGAGTTCAGCAGAAGAGATAAAGATCGCGATAGGGTCGGCTCTCCCGCTCGAACAGGAGCTTTCCATGAATGTAAAGGGAAGAGACCTGGTCGATGGCCTGCCTAAGGTGGTAAGTCTCAGTTCCATCGAAGTTCGTGAGGCGATAGAACCGGTCATTGCCCAGATAGAGGACACGATACGCTCCGCCGTTGAACAGACCCCCCCTGAACTTGTCAGGGACATTGTCGACCAGGGTATTGTTCTCTCGGGCGGTACGGCGATGCTCAGAGGGCTCAGCCTGCGTTTTTCCGATGCATTGAACGTACCCGTCCACGTGGCCGAGCAGCCCCTGTTTTCAGTGGCGCTCGGACTGGGAAAGATCCTTGATACACCCGCGGAAAAAAACAAAGTTTCGATCACGATAGATAGGCGTGGAAACTGAAATCACGCCTTTTGGCTTTTTAAGATGATCTTGGAGGTGCTGTCAGAATGAATATTCTTGACAGAGAGCTTAGGCCGTGGCGTCACGGGGTCATTTCCGTGCTGCTGGGTCTGTTTATTCTCTGGATCATGATCTCTCAGCCCGGGGTAAAGCATTTCTTTGTAGATGCGGTAAATAACATCCTTTGTTATCCGGAGAAACCGGCTATTGAAATGAGAAATATTGTCAAGTACAGCAGCAACTGGGTGCTTGAAAGATCAAGCCTTCAGGAAAGGGTCTCAAAGCTTGAACTTTCCAACAGGGCAATGTCCGAGGAACTACAGAAAGCAGCTATAAAGATGCCGGTTCTAAAAGAGGGCGTGGTTACCGCGAGGGTCACTCTTCGTTATCCCGACGACTGGTGGCAGGGATTTCGCATAGACAGGGGGAGCAATGACGGAATAAAAGAGGGCGCTGCCGTTACATCTGAGGGTTACCTGATCGGAAGGGTGGCGAGGGCGGAAAATAGCCACTCTTGGGTGCAGATGATCACAGCCTCAACATTTTTGATCGCAGCCGCAGTCGACGAGACCAGAGATCTGGGAGTTATTAACGGAGATGACAGAGGCAATCTGACGTTGCTGTATGTTCTCGAAGATCGGGAATTAAAAAGCGGAATGAGGGTATCCACTTCCTTGATGGGCAGGCATGTGCCTCCGGGCATACCTATCGGACGTATAATCGGACCCAAGGTCGGCAAAGACGGTTTTTTGCCTATGAGTATTCAGGCCGGCGCCCATCTTACGCAGCTTTATAGCGTAGAGGTCTATGTGGGCAAGGAATCTGTCCGATGATACCTGTAGTTGGGGTTTGGTTTCTGCAAAATTTTGCACAGGTTTTTCTGATGGGATTTATGATCGTCCCCGATGTCTTCCTGATGCTTCTTATACTTATGGCTCTGTTGCCTTCGACACCTAAGGATCGTCAGGTGTTTCTCATTTGGGCGGCTTTTGCCGGAGGCCTTATTTGGGATCTGAGGTGGACCAATCTCCCCGGCCTTACTGCGGCTATAAACGGCGGGGTCGTTGCCGTTTCGTGTTTCTTTTGGCACAAAATACCTGTTCAGGGCCGAAGTGCGCTCTTTTTTGCCTTTGTATTGATACTCGCCGCACTTTTTTCGGGTTTTGTACACTTTGTTTTTATGACGGTCTCAAATCAGGTGGCCTTAAGACAAATTCTTGTCCAGCAGCTTGTCGGCGTACCGCTTGCGGTGATTTTTGCTCTGATCTATTGGAAGGCTGCCGCGAGGGACATTTGATATGCGAGGCAGGTTTGACGTTGAACGAAGGATCAGGTTTCTTCAGTTTGTTATAGTGGCGACCGCGGCGCTTCTTACACTG
Organism: uncultured Synergistaceae bacterium; assembly: GCA_964482015.1. GTDB lineage: Bacteria > Synergistota > Synergistia > Synergistales > Synergistaceae > Caenicola. Next base: position 1,277 of record CAYZYF010000018.1, on the reverse strand, counting down.
AGCCTCTTTTTCTTCCAAGTGATAAGAGCGAACGAATATGTAAGGCTTGCATCTCGAAACAGGCTGAGAATAATCAGAATGACGCCTCCCAGAGGCAACATAACCGATGCTAAAGGAGTACCTCTTGCGGTAAATGTCAGGACATTCAGTGTTAATGGATACCCGATAGATCTTCAAAGCAACGGTAATATCAAGCTTGTCTCGTCGCTCCTTATGCGAAACGGTATTCCGGTTGACGAAGATGAACTGAAAAAACAGATAGACACGCAGTACTCGGCTCCTTACAGGGCGATAACCGTAGCTTCCAATCTTACGTTTGCGCAGGCTGCGGAACTCATAACAGACAAGGATTTCGGAGGTGTGCTTTTCCTGACCCCTGTCTGGAAAAGGACGTATCCCGCAGCAGATTTCACATCGCACGTAGTGGGCTACGTTTCCGAAATCAGTAAGGAGGAGCTGGAAGAGAGAAAGGGCGGTTTGTACCGCGGAGGGGACATGATAGGAAAAAACGGGGTGGAATCCCGTTATGACGAGGATCTTCAAGGGCTGCCGGGCGAAGAAGTTATCGAAGTAGACGCCCGGGGAAGAAAACTCAGGGATATTTCTTACACCCCGCCCCAGAAAGGCACTGATATGACCCTTACCATCGATCTGTCTGCACAGCGATACGCGGCAGAGCTTATGGGCAGCTACAGGGGCGCTGTCGTGGCGATGGATGTGAATGACGGTTCTGTCAAATGCCTTTATTCGTCCCCAAGCTATGATCCCAACCCTTTTACATGGGGCATCTCCAACAGAGAGTGGGCCGCCCTTACGGATCACAAAGAGAGGCCGATGATGAACAGGGCTATATCCGGAGGCTATCCTCCCGCCTCGACCTTTAAGATAGTTACGGCCTCGGCAGTCCTTGAAAGCAAGGTGGTCAACACCTCAACCACTGTTAGATGCCCCGGGTATTTTGAGTTGGGCGACAGGCGCTTCAGATGCTGGCTCAGAACCGGGCACGGTACGGAAAATGTGCTTAGGGCACTCAGAGATTCATGTGACGTCTATTTTTACCAGACCGCTACGTGGCTGGGTATAGACAGGCTGATAAGAACTGCCGCTAAATTCGGCGTCGGACAAAAGACAGACATAGATCTCATAGGGGAAATTTCGGGTACTTTAGCCGGACCGGAATGGAAAAAGGAGAAGATCAAAGAAAATTGGTATGGGGGAGATACCGTAAATTATTCCATAGGACAAGGCTATGTGCTAATGACTCCGGTCCAGCTGTT
>CAYZYF010000017.1:0-24713 GCA_964482015.1 uncultured Synergistaceae bacterium | reverse complement strand
AATGCGGGATATGTATCCTGCATTCCTTTTGTATATTCTCCTTTTGTAAAACGCCGGGCCACTTGACTGATTTTATCTGAGGCATGAGAATGGTGGTTTAATCAAACAACATAGAATATATAAAGGTGCCGCAAAATAAAGATCGGGAGGACCGAAAAATGGAAAAATCAGTAAGAAAAAGCATCCTTGAGATACTTGAGAGAGACGCCAGAATGAGCGCAGAGGAGATCGCGGTCATGCTCGGTCAGGAAAAAGACGTGATAGCCGCAGAGATCAAGGCCATGGAAAAAGAGAATATCATTTGCGGATATCATACCTCAATAAATTGGGACAAGACCGACGACGACAAGATATCAGCCCTTATTGAGCTCAAGGTCACCCCCCAAAGAGGCAGGGGATTCGACAGCATAGCGGAGAAAATCTATCAGTTCCCCGAGGTAGAGTCCCTATACCTTATGTCGGGAGGCTATGACTTCTCCGTTATACTCAAAAGGGCGACCATGAAAGAGATAGCCTGCTTCGTCTCATCAAAGCTTGCTGTGATGGATGAGGTTCAGAGCACTGCCACGCATATTGTTCTCGTTAGATATAAAGATCACGGCTCTTCGTTCGCCGAACCCCATAAAGACATGAGAATGGTGGTAACGCCTTGAGAGATTTCATCTGCGACAATATAAAAAAAATAAAGCCTTCGGGCATACGCAGGCTCTTCGACATAGCCAGCGAGATACCGGACGTTATTTCCCTCGGCGTCGGCGAGCCTGACTTCGAGACTCCCTGGCACATCAGGGAAGAGGGCATGTACGCCCTTCAAAAGGGACGGACGTTCTACACATCCAACGCCGGCCTGCCTGAGCTCCGCGAGGAGATCCGAAAAAAGACAAAGGAAAAATACGGCCTCGACTATGACCCAAAAAACGAGATGGTCGTCACGATCGGCGGCAGCGAGGCAATCGACATAGCGCTCAGGGCCATCATCGACCCGGGTGACGAGATAGTATACCCGGAGCCCTGCTTCGTATCATATCAGCCCTGTATACTGCTCTCATATGGAGTGCCTGTGCCGATCGAGCTCGATGCAGGGACAGAGTTCCGGCTTACCCCGGAAAAACTGGAGGGTGCAATAACGGAGAAAACCAAGGCCCTGCTCATTTCTTACCCCAACAACCCCACAGGCGCCATAATGGAGAGAAAAGATCTCGAGAAGATCGCGGAGATCGTCCGCAAGCACGACCTTCTGGTCATTTCTGACGAGATATACAGTGAACTTTCCTACAAGGAACCGCATTTCAGCATCGCCAGCCTTCCGGGTATGAGGGAGAGAACGATACTGATAAACGGATTTTCAAAGGCATACGCAATGACCGGGTGGCGTCTCGGGTACGCTCTCGCCCCCGCCGGAATAATGGATTATATGATCAAGATCCACCAGTTTGCGATAATGTCGGCGCCGACCACCAGCCAGTACGCGGCGGTCGCGGCTCTTCGCGGGGGCGAGAGGGATATTGAAGTTATGAGAAGGTCCTACGACAGAAGAAGGCGTTTTCTTATGGACGCGTTCAAAAAAATGGAGCTTCCTTGCTTTGAGCCGTACGGCGCTTTCTATGTATTCCCCGACATCTCCGAATTCGGCATGACATCGGAGGAATTCGCCACTGAGTTCCTGAAGGCCGAGAACGTTGCGGTCGTGCCCGGATCGGCCTTCGGCGAATGCGGAGATAAGCACGTCCGGATATCTTACGCCTATTCCGTCGAGACTCTTAAGGAGGCAATGAAGCGGCTTGAGCGCTTCATAACGGGACTCAGGCACGAGACCTCATGAGAGCCGGCGCCGTGCCGCGGCTCAAAACGATCCGCGGCTCGGCTTAATTTTCAAGCGTATATATAGTCCACTTCAGGGAAGCGGCCTTTCTCGCAAGCTTGAGATCTCCCTTAAAATGCAGGCCCGTGAAGCGTTTTTCCTCCTTCGGCGGCAGGGATATTTCTTCAATAAAAATGTCCCCTATCTCTTTTCTGTTCTCGTCGATGAAGCTGCAGGCCGCGGAAAACTTTACCGTAGTCTCGCCCCTGTTCACTATAATGATGTTGACCCCGTCTGATGTGACCTTCAGTCCGCGATATTCCACGGGATGACCGTTTGGTATCTGGCCTTTCGGACTGAAAACAGCAAAGGCGGGCAAAGCGAAGATCAGTATCAAGGTCAGCGATATTAGCAGTCTTTTCAATATGTCAGCCTCCTTTTTCCCTTTTATCAATATCGGGCGGAGCGGGCCGTACCGGCCGCTTCCATCCGCTATCCCACAAAAAGCCTCACTATGACCACTGGCGCGCCGAAGGGTCTGACGCGTCGGTCGTTCGGCTGCCAACGTAAATTCTAGCATATCGACATCCCCTATATAGGTCTCTTTACGAGCAGTTCATATCAGTAAAATGACCTGTACCAACGCCTGTTGCTGTCGTATCATGAAAAGGCGGGACAAGACCCGAGCCGGATCTTGTCCCGTGATAAAGCCTGGCGGAGAGCAGAGGATTCGAACCCCTGGGGCTTTGACACCCAACTGATTTCAAGTCAGTCACCATCGACCACTCGGACAGCTCTCCGGCCGACGCCAATATTATAGCGACCTTTTCGTTTCAGGCAAGTAGTTGAATATAAATTCGGAGGTTGACCATGTCGGATAACAAAATGTCTTTTCGTGTGTCGGGGATGACGTGCACCACATGCTCCAGGATAGTCGAAAGGGCTCTTTCTAAGGTTGAGGGCGTTACCTACGCGTCCGTAAACCTCGCCACTGAGAGCGTCTTCGTCGCTGCCGACGATTCTGTAACGTTCGAGATACTGGAGGCCGCCGTCAAAAAAAGCGGATATGCTATCCTGAAAGAGGCACCGGCAGACCTTGATGATATAAAGTACAGAGAGGCAAGGAAAGATCTTTTCTTTATTCTGCTGCTGGGCATTCCGCTCTCCGTGCTTATGTTCATGCATATGTTCCTCGGAATACACTATACTTGGTATGGCATCACCGAAATCGTCGTCGGCGGTGCCGCGATCTTCTGGGGCGGCAGAAAGACCCTTCGCGGCGCATGGATAGCGCTTATACACGCCCACACCAACATGGATACGCTGATAGCGATCAGCGCCACGGCATCCTGGATCACCGCCCTTATGAACTATTTCGGACTCGATATCCCCTCTTTCGGAACGGTGGGAGTCATGATACTTATGCTCCACCTCACCGGAAGATACATTGAATCAAGGCTGCGGGACAAGGCTGCCAAGCAGGTGAAGGCCCTTATGACCCTCCAGCCCCGCGAGGCCCGTGTCGTTTCGGACGGAAAAACGATGATGATACCGATCGATGCGGTAAAGCCCGAGACTCTTATACAGGTCAATCCCGGAGAAAGGATCCCTCTGGACGGCATCGTTGAAGATGGGCTTTCGGGGGTCGACGAATCGCTCCTGACGGGAGAATCGCAGCCCGTTGCCAAGGATAAAGGCTCGGAAGTAACTGGCGGGGCCATGAACCTTTCCGGCGTACTGGTCATCAGGACCACAAAAGTGGGAGAGGATACCTTCCTTGCGAAGATGCTGAATCTGGTCAGGGAGGCGCAGGGAAGCAAGGTGCCGCTGCAGGACCTGGCCGACAGGATAACCCTTATTTTTGTCCCGGCAGTGATTTTCCTGGCCCTCAGCAGCGCGGGGCTTTGGTATTTCTTCTTCGACGGCCTCTCTGTCTTTGTCTCTCCTTTTGCCGCCTACCTGCCATGGCCGACCGCCTTTAATTCACCCGTTTCGGCTGCGTCATACTCATTTGTAGCCACGCTTGTCATAGCCTGCCCCTGCGCACTCGGCCTCGCTACACCGCTCGCCCTTGTGGTAAGCACCGGCGAAGCGTCAAAGCACGGGCTTTTGATAAGAAACGCTGAAGCGATACAGACACTGCACGAAGTTGACTATGCGATACTGGACAAAACGGGCACCCTGACAATGGGGGAGCCGAAGGTCCTTGAAAGTGAAATTGATGAGACGGCGGCGCCCTACGTGTTCGCGCTGGAGTCTAACTCGGGGCACCCGGTTGCGGGGGCAGTGGTTAGGGCTCTGGGCAGCTATTCTTACGAAAAGCCGGACAGCGTCAGCGAGACCCCCGGCGAGGGCGTTACAGGGATGTGGGGCAATGACGAGTGGTTTGTCGGCAGGCCTCTTAACAGGGCCAAATGGACGGCAAGGTCGGCCCTTGCGCGGACGATCGTCGAGGTAAGAAAAAACGGCGTGGCGCAGGGCTTCTTCGCGATCTCCGACCCGATAAGGGACGACTCGAAGGAAGCGGTCGAGGCCCTCTCCCAGCTCGGGATCACGACCATGATGGCAACAGGGGACGGAATGGAGGCGGCCTTGGAGATAGCTGAACAGGCCGGCATAGAGAACGTAAGATGGGAGGTTCGCCCGGAAGATAAGCTCTCCGTCGTAAGGGACGCGCAGAGCAAGGGACGAAAGGTCCTGATGGCGGGTGACGGCATCAACGATGCCGCCGCTCTCAAGGGCGCCCACGTTGGGGTCGCTATGGGGAGCGGCATGGACCTGGCGGTCGACAGCGCCGACATGGTGATATTAAAAGGCGGGATCTCAAAGATAGTTTCTGCTGTTAAAATATCGGAAATGACCTGGCATGTGATACGCCAAAATCTCTTCGGCGCGTTTTTTTATAATATAATAGCCATCCCTCTGGCGATGCTGGGGCTTTTGCACCCTCTTGTCGCCGAGACGGCGATGGCGGCAAGCTCGATCACAGTGATCCTGAATTCGATCCGCATAGCCGGTTCTGCGGATAAAAAATAAAGGAGGAAACAGGTAATGAAAGAATTTAAACTCTCTGTCCCCGACATGACATGCGGCCACTGCGAAAAGCGTATCCGTGACGCGGTTTCCGCGATCGGAGGCAGCGTTAAGTCCGTCGACCTGAACACAAAAATAGTGATCGCGGAAGTCGATGTATCTGAAAAAGAACTCATAGCCGCAATCGACGATGCCGGTTATGACGCCAAAGTGGTGGATTGACCGCTGCGAAGAGATCATGTCTGCGCGGCATCCCGGAGGAGATGTGATTTTCGACGGGGACTCGATTATATTCTGAGGAATAGATTATTTTTAAAACGAGAGGAGAGGTAGGGTGATGAAGAAAAAATTTCTGGCGGCTGCGATCCTGCTGCTGGTATTGCTGTCGGGAGGCGCCGCCTGCGCACATCCGCCCAAGACGCCGGATATCGTATGGGACAGGACATCTGAAACTCTGACTGTAACTGCCGAGCACAATGTCAACGACCCTGCAAAGCACTATATCCTGACTCTCACCGTCTTCGAAGGCAACAGGCAGCTGCTGTTAAAGCAGTATGACAAGCAGGGATCGCCCGAGAGATTCAGCGACAGCGTCATCCTTAAGGGGCTGAAGCCGGGTGCACAGGTACGTGTCCAGCTGGTCTGCAACATTATGGGATCAGTTGAAGGCGAGATAAAGATACCTTAACTGCAAAGCCCTTTTGTCTGATTACGAACACTGCCTAGATAAAAAAGAGGACCTCCGCAGAAGGAGATCCTCTTTTTGCGATACATACGATAGGTAAACGCTATTTATCCGTCGACCGTCCGTCGGACCAGAAATATCTGTTCACCGGTTTACCGCCGGGAGCCGCCGGATATGTTTTCTTGCCCTCCCATTCTATCGATGTGTTGCCGGGCTTGCCCATCCTGACCCTCAACGGCAGATCTTCCGTAACGTCGAATTCCCTATATTCGCCGGGCTTCATCGTCCCTTCAAAGAGGACCTTATTTCCTCTGCTTACCTTTGTCCAGACATAGGCGCTCTCCGCCGCAACCTTGACCGACTTCGGCTGCCCTTCGGCAGTTTTCTTAGCCTGGTCGGCGTTCTTCAGCGCCGCACCGTCGGCAGGCTGAGGCTGTTTGCCGTCCATCCACGAGAGGTCTACCTCCTGATCTCCGCTCACGGCGGCGGCCGGGGCGGGGGCGACATCCGCACTTGATACATCCGCATTTTCATCCGGATGGTGTTCCGTCACCGATACAGTGGTGCCGCCGTCGATCGGACTGGTGGCTACTCCGGCTATCTCTCCCCTGTATTGCCACGTTATCCATCCAGCCGCGGCGAGGGAGAGGGCGATAAGAAGATAGAGCCAGATGAAAGATTTCGTTCTGAATACCTGCCGTGAGTCGCTGTAATGCTTGTCTTCCTTCGGAATGATCGCCTGCCCCGCTTTTTTCTGTTTTGCGGTCAGAGCGTCATAGCTCTTCCAAAGATCTCCGGCGCTTAGGTATTCACAGTACTGTTTAACAAAGCTTCTGACGTAGGGGCCCTTCGGCAGCAGACCGAGGTCACCCTCCTCTATCGCCGTCAGATAATGTTTTTGTATTTTGGTAGAGTCTGAAACATCGGCTATCGAGAGGCCCTGAGCCTCTCTTAAACTCCGGAGGCGGGATCCAAGTTCCTTGATCTGTACCCTTATTTTCTCCTCTTCGCCGGCTATTTCATTTTTTTGCAATATGCCTCCCCCTCTCACCGTTAAGCCTTATCTCCCTTACGGCAGCGGCGGGGTCGGAACTTCCAAAAACAGCGCTGCCGGCGACAAGTACGTCGCATCCGTGACTCACCGCAAGTTCGGCGTTCCCGGCGCCTATACCTCCGTCCATCTGTATAAGGTAACGCCCGCCGTTCTCCTCACGCCATTTCGCAAGGGTCGAGACCTTATTCAAAGTTTCGGGTATGAACGACTGGCCGCCGTATCCCGGATTGACCGACATGACGAGGACGAGATCCGCCAGGTGGAGCACCGGGAAAATCAACTCCGCCGGGGTTCCGGGATTTATCGAAATACCGCACTTAACGCCCTCGTCCCTTATGCCTTGCAGCACCCTGTGGATGTGAGGCGTCGCTTCCGGATGCACCGTGAGCAAAGAGGCCCCGGCCGACAAAAACATCTCGGTGAAGGCCTCCGGAGGTTCGACCATGATGTGAACATCTATGAACATGTCGGGGTATCTCTTCCTGAGCGCTTTCAGGAGCGAGGGCCCGTAAGAAAGGTTCGGGACAAAATGCCCGTCCATAATATCGAGGTGCAGCCAGTCCGCAGCTCCGATAACTTTTTCTATGTCTCTCTCCATATTCAACACATCGGCCGAAAGGAGCGAGGGCGATATTATCACCCCGCCCTCTTTGGGCAGTCCGGTCAGTTGAAGCGATCCTGCCATACAAAATCACCTCCCAGGTAGATCGTGATGGTTGCCTGTCCGGCAAAAGGCACATTCATCGAAATATATTCGCTGCCGTTTGCCATTTCGTCTTTGATCGTACTGGTCCCCGTATCATCGGTCAGTTCTATTTTCAGGGAGAGAGGCTTGGTAAGGGGAGGTACCTGGTACCTCAGCTTGGCCGTCTTCCGGCTGGCCTGCGGCACAGGCTGCTTCGGCTTTTCAGGTTCCGCAGGCGCTTCTCCCTTTTTAACCTCTTCAACAGGAGGTGCCGGCTCCTTTTCGGCCGTTTCCTCCTTCAGTTTAGTCGGTATGTCGGAGGGCTCGGTGTTTTTGACTACGACCGTTCTTACCGCTTCGGCCCTCTTTTGATCCTGCGCGTCGGCGGGGGGCGTTTCAGGCGACACCTCTCCGGGTCTCAATGTTCTTGCCACTGTGATATTTATTATCGTTCCTGCAGGGACATTAGCTCCGCTCTTTGGGTTGGTGGAGAGGATAGTGCCGGCAGGCACCTCGGCTGAGGGCTGCTCGGTCCTTGTCCCTACTGAAAGTCCTATCTGCTCCAGTATCTGCGCGACCACTCCCTCGCTTTGCCCCCTGAGGCTCGGGACTCCGACAAAGGTCCGGCCCTCGGTGCCTCCGGTGCTCACCAGGAGGTTGACCATGCAGTTGGCGGGGACCTGCTGAGGAGATGCGGGGTTCTGGGCTATTATCGAGCCTGCGGGTTTCAGCTTGTCCGTTACCCTGATGATCCTGTCCACTTTAAAGCCCGCTTCGCTCAGCCTCTTGACTCCTTCTTCGAATTTCATTCCTCTGACGTCGGGAACGGGCATTACCGAGCCTCCCTTGCTGACCCTGATAATGACCACCTTGCCTTTGGATACCTTCTCGCCCGCCGGGAGATTTTGTGATATAACCGTGTCTGCCCTCTCCGGGGAATCGACCTGATCAACTTTGGCGAGCAGGCCTTCTTTTTGCAGCGCCTCCACGGCGTCCACAAGCTGCATTCCTGTCATAGCCGGAACTGTCGCGCCTCTGTCCTCGACAAAGATCGTCTTTACCCCAAAATAGGCGCTGGCGATTATCACCAAAAACGCCGCTACCATTCCCCAGCGATGGACCTTACCCATTTACACGTTCCCCTTCCCTGCTATTTACGCTTCGCCAGAAGTGCCAGATAGAACCCGTCTATCCACGGCAAACCGGGCCAAATGACCGTACCGTAAGGCTTGCCCTTGGAGATAAGCCTGTGATTCCTTTCCACCGGGATCTCCGTCAGTTCAGGATGCCCGGCCATAACATCGGCCACTACTTTTTCATTCTCCTCGCGGAACATGCTGCAAGTGCTGTATGCGACAAAACCGCCGGGTGCCAGCAGCGATACCGCCCTGTCAAGAAGTTTCTTCTGAAGAGAAGCTGCGCTGCTCACCATCTCGGGTGTTATCCTCCATCTGCTCTCCGGGTGCCTGCCCCAGGTGCCGCTGCCGGTACAGGGAGCGTCCAAAAGTATAGCGTCGGGAGTCTCCCTCGGCTCAAGGCTCAGGGAGTCACCGTGGCGAAATCTTACCCTTTCTTTCGCACGCATGCGTATCATCTCATATTCGGCGGACCTTATCCGCGGCACAGAGATATCCCACGCCTCTATTGCCGCGTCGGGCAGCGAATCCGCAAGCTGGCCGGTCTTGATGCCCCTGCCGCAGCACATATCAAGGATCCGGCCGCCCTTCCACCGTTTGCAGAAGACATCCGCCACAAACATGGAGGATTCGCTCTGCGGAGTGATCCTTCCCTCACTGAATCCCGGGAGATCCACCGGATATGGATTTGCGGCGGTGCGGACCGATCTCTCAAGAAAAGGCGAGGCCCATGCCCTGCTGCCCGACGCCCTGTACTCGTCCAGCCACTCTTCCCTGTCCACTCCGGCGGACAGCCTGAGCGAAAGGTATGTTCTCATTCCTATTGATCTGACAAGCCTCTTGGCCTCCGGGATGGACATGTCCTTCGACCACTGTGCCGCAGCCCACCCGGGGACTCCCCAATAGAGAGCCTGATCCCTCAATGCGGCGCTCTTTCTTAATTCTTCAAGGTACGGCTTGGCTTCATCAGCCACGGTATGCAGTACGGCGTTGACCAGCCCTATATCTTTTTCTTCCCCGCTTAATTTTACGGCCTGTACAATGCCGTTTATGAGTACGGGAAGAGCAAAATATTTCAGTTCCACTATCCCCGCTATGCCGACCACCAGCGCATCATGGGTCAGTTCCGACATGTCCTTAGTGTTTCGCCGGCAGTATTTCTGCAGCAAATGCTTCCAGAGGCCCTGTCTTCTAAGCGAGCAGTAAACCAAGGTCGCAGCCAGGACTCTGTCGGAAGGAGCAATATTCGTGTACAATTTTCTCAATGATTCTGCGGCGAAAGCTCCTTTGCCTACCTCGCCGTAAACCTGAAGCGCCGCCTCGATACCTCTCATAAGACCGAACCACCTCTATATGCGGAATACCGCTGCGTCATGGAGCGTTGAGCCACACGTAACAAAGAGGGAGGCAACCTTATGCCGCCTCCCAACATTCTACACTATCATGCTAATCCCTGCGCATGCCTCTTAACGCAAGCAGCCGTACAAGCTGCAGAACAGTCATGACAAGCGCTGCCACATAGGTAAGGGCCGCTGCGTCGAGTACAGCCTTGGCTCCCCCTATTTCTTTGCGTTCAAGGAGGCCTGTATCCGAAAGCAGCCTCAATGCTCTTGCGCTCGCGTCAAACTCCACCGGCAGGGTCACTAGGTGAAAGACGAGCACGCTGCAAAAGAGCAGAATGCCTATATTCAGCAGAGGCGGATATCCCATTATGAGCCCGACAAAAAAGAGGGGCATTGACATCATGGAGCCTATGTTGACCGCCGGAACGATCGAATTTCTGACGCGCAGAAAAGCATAGTCCTCTTTATCCTGTATTGCGTGTCCTACCTCATGGGCAGCCACGCCGATCGCGGCTATGCTTGAGTTGCCCGAAACGGAATCCGAGAGTCGAAGAACTTTGCTTCTCGGGTCGTAATGGTCGGTCAGGTGGCCCTGTATCCTCTCCACTCTGACGTCTCTGAGCCCGAACCTGTCAAGAAGAGTCCTTGAAACTTGGTCTGCGGTCACCCCGCTGACTGCCCGTACTTCGCTGTATTTTGAAAAGGCTCCCTTGACCTTGAACTGAGCCCAAAGGGAGAATATCATCGCCGGTATCAGCAAAACCATTGTGGAATCAAAAAAGGGGAACATCATTTACAACACCTCCGATGTTATACACACCGTTAGTCTATATTAGTCAAACTAGCCCTGTCTTCCGTAAAATCCCGCAATCTCCTCTACTACCCTCTCCTGCTCTTCGGGGAGAAGCTCAGGGAAGATCGGAAGCGCCAGCACTTCGGAGGATAATCTTTCCGAGACCGGGAGATCTCCCTCTTTGTAGCCCAGATACGAAAAACAGCGCTGAAGATGCAAGGAGAGCGGGTAGTAGACCCTGGTTACTATGCCTCGTTCCTCGAGATACGCCTGCAATTCATCCCTTTTCTCAGCCCTTACGACATACTGGTGGTAGACGTGCCTGTTGCCGGCATCCTCGGCCGGAGGGGATATCCTCTCAAGCAGCCCCTTTTCTTTGAAGAGGAGCATATACCTGTCGGCAACGATCCTTCTCTCTTCGTTCCACTCTTCCAAATGGCGCAGACGCACCCTCAGCACGGCCGCCTGTATGGCGTCGAGACGGCTGTTTATCCCCACCTCATCATGAAAGTAAGTCCTGCCCGAACCGTGAGTCCGGAGGCTTTTAATGCGGTCCGCACAGGCGCCGTTCTCCGGGACCGCGATCATTCCGCCGTCTCCGTAACAGCCCAGGTTTTTTGTGGGGAAGAAGGAGAAACAGCCTATGTCGCCCATAGACCCGGCACGGCAGATCCGGCCCTCTATCATCCTATGGGCCCCTATAGCCTGGGCGCAGTCCTCAACAATGGCGATGCCCTTTTCCTTGAGTTCGTCAGCTATCACTTCCAGCCTGCAGGTCTGTCCGAAAAGATGTACGGGCAATACGGCCTTTGTTCTCGGCGTTATCTTATCAAGCACCGATTCCATAGAGAGGTTGTAAGTAGCTGGATCTACATCCGCAAAAACCGGTATGCCCCCGTTTCTTGTTATGCAGCTCGCCGTGGCGAAGAAGGTAAAGGGGGTGGTTATGACCTCGTCACCCTCCTCAAGGTCGAGCGACATCAGGGCAAGAAGCAGGGCATCCGTGCCGGATGCGCACCCCACAGCGGCTCCGACTCCGAGATAAGAGGCTATCTCCTTTTCAAAGTTTTCCACCTCGGGACCAAGTATGAAGTGCTGTGTTTCGAGCACCCTGTCCAGAGCGACCCCCACCTCTTCTTTTATCCTGTTATAATTCCTCGTCAGGTCAAATGACGGTATTTTTTGCTGTCCTGTCATTCCATGTTACCTCCCTATGGTTTGAATGCTCTATTTATTTAAGTCGGGAACGATGCCTCCGTCAGCCCCATCTCTTTCTTCATGCCCCTCAGGCAGCGCGCAGAAGTGCCTTATAAAGGGCTGTAACTCATTTTCCCAACGGGGTATGTCATGAGGGACACTGTCATGGAACTTAGTCCGGCATCGAAACGCTTTATCCTAGCACATTTTGAGGCGGCATCAAATCAAACTGTCCTCGTTGACATAAATATATTTACGAATAGAATTATCCCATGCTAAAACGGCTTTTGGTCCTCTTTCTCTCTTTTGGAACTATCATCGCCTTCGGCTATGCATTGGGCGGGCTTGGCGGTTACGCCTTCGGCCGCGGAAAGCCCCTCGTGATCATTGTCGGACTCGCGGCGGGCATTCTGTCGGGCTTCCTTGCGATGCGAATATGGAAGACCTATCTGGATGACATCCACGCAGAGAACCCCCGGGACGCCCAAAACAACGACGCTCCGTCCGAAGTCGCATCGGAACATCACGAAACGAAATAGCTGTTTACTCTCTCCGCTATCCGGGCGGCGGCGCCCCGCTTCGCAGGTATCTCGGAATAGCCTCTGACTATCTCTTCCAGCCTCTCCGGATCCTTTATAAGGTCCTGCGCCAGCCTCGCTACCATCGAGGGCGTCATCACGCCTCGGTATTCCGGAACTATGGCTTTCCCCGCTATCCTGTTTGGCAAAGAGGCGTACTTTAATCTGCCGCTGTACCAGTATACCAGTTTTTTCTTTAAAGCCCTCGCTCCGGGCACCGACATCGGGATCATTCCGGGCAGCCCGTCAAGAGGTATATTCTCCGCTTGGTTGAGGGGGATCACGGTAAGGAGCGGGACATCGAGCGATGTGATCTGCAGGTTGTTCGTTCCGGGAAAAGCTACGGCCAGCTTTGAGGCCTTGATGGCCTCAAAGTTGCCGGACCGTATCAGCCTGATCCTGCCCGGCCCGTCCCATAGGACCTCATCGGGGGTCTCTCCGCCGCTCCATCTTAACCCCGCCTCTTTGAGACCTTCTCTTATTAGATTTTCTTCTGCGGTGGGCGCCACGGGCAGAAACGCGTGATAGTTTCTGTGTTCCCTTAGAAATTCCATAGCCGCTATGGAAAAAAAGGCAAACCCGTCCCTGTATTCGAAAGGCCTGCTTCCGGGAAGGAAGGATATGCCCTCTTCGCTCTCCGATAGGCCGACCATCCTCCTTGCCTCTTCAACGTCCCCGCACTCGGGGGCGCTGTCAAATATCAGGTTGCCTACGGCCGTTACCCTCTCCGGTTCGATCCCCCGGAGGGCAAACTTTTCTTTCGCTGCGGCGTCCGGGATAAAATAATGGCCGACTCGGGACTTCCAGACTGGCCTGGAAGTGTATATCATCCACCCGCACCTCAGCCTGGCGGAGAGAAAGGCCCCGAAAAAAGGATCGCCTCCGAGCTGCAGCACCAATTTTCTGCCGGCTTTGGTCCAGGAGGCATCCCTCATCAGGCGCCTGAAGGTATAAACTTCATCCACACCGCATATCCCCCTGCCATATTCCGCCTCCATGCCGCTGGCGTACTGACAGGGGAGCACGACGAGGGAGATCCTCGCCGGAAAATTTTTTGACAAAAGTTCCCTGACGACCGGTACGACCCATCCGGAAACCTCGCCGGGAGAATTAGTCAGTATGTAAAGTTCGTCCATTTTACGTACCACACTTTCGTACCGCGGATGGTCCAAAGATAAAGACAGACCATCGAGATGGTATAATTATAAGGTTAAAACAGATGGATCGGGGATCTGACCAATGTTTATTCCTCTTGAAGGTGATAACGCGATTTGTTTGTGTGATGTGGTCGCGATATACAAGACCGACGAAGGCACCGAGATACTCAAAAGGGACGGCTCGGTCGTGAAAACCGGCTTTACTCCCCCGACTCTCAGAAAAAGACAGCTTACATGGATCAAAAGAATCAGACCTACGGAAGGGGCAAATGAATAAATGCAAAATAATTGTGTTCCGGGCGGCTCAGCCATGAACGGGGACTTCGAATACTCCGCAAAAGACATACATGTGCTTGAAGGGCTCGAGGCCGTAAGAAAACGGCCGGGGATGTATGTCGGAGACCAGGGAGCCAGAGGGCTGCACCATCTTGTCCACGAAGTTGTGGACAACTCTATAGACGAATCTCTCGCAGGCTTCTGCGATACTATCGATGTCACGATCAACGAAGACGGCAGCGTCACCGTGACAGACAACGGACGCGGCATACCGACCGAGGACCACGAATCGGGAAGATCGGCGGCGGAGGTCGTTATGACCGTACTCCATGCGGGAGGCAAGTTTGACAAAAATGCCTATCAGGTATCCGGGGGGCTCCACGGGGTGGGAGTTTCCGTCGTCAATGCCCTCTCTGCCTACCTCGAGCTGACCATCTGGCGAGACGGCAAGGAGCACCACCAGCGCTATGAAAAGGGCATCCCTGTGACGCCTCTTTGCGTTGTCGGAGAGACGGACAAGAGGGGAACGATGGTCCATTTCATGCCGGACGACGAGATTTTCTCCAGCACCGAGTATCAGGCGGATGTACTGAAAGCAAGGCTCAGGGAACTCGCCTTCCTCAACCCGATGCTGACCATAAACTTTTTCGACAGACGGCCCGAGAAGCCTCTTGAGAGGACTTACAACTATCCGGGGGGCATATCCTCCTTCGTAGAATACCTGAACAAGGGCAAAGAACTGCTTTTCAAAGAGCCCATACTAATCACGGGAGAGAGAGAGGAAACTGAGATCGAGGTGGCGATCCAGTACAACGACTCGTACCTCGAACGGCTCTACGGCTTCGTCAACCTGATCAACACGATAGAGGGCGGGACGCACGTGGCCGGCTTCAGGACAGCTCTGACAAGGGCGGTCAACGACGAAGCCAGGAAGCTCAAGCTTCTTAAGGACAAGGATGCAAACCTATCCGGAGACGACCTTAAGGAGGGGCTGACCGCGGTTATATCGGTCAAGGTAATGGAACCCCAGTTTGAGGGACAGACTAAGACCAAGCTCGGCAACGGCGACGTCAAGGGCATCGTCGATTCTCTCGTTTACGAAGGACTCAAGGAGGTCCTTGACGAAAGGCCGGAGATATTAAAGCCGATAGTCGAGAGCGCCCTGAGAGCCAGACAGGCCAGGGAGGCGGCAAAAAAAGCCAAGGAGCTCGTCAGAAGAAAATCCGTCATGAACGGCCTGACCCTGCCCGGCAAGCTGGCGGACTGCTCAAACCGAAATCCGGAGGACTGTGAGCTCTACATCGTCGAGGGAGAAAGCGCCGGAGGAAGCGCCAAACAGGGGCGCAACCGCGAGTTTCAGGCGATACTGCCTCTGCGGGGCAAGATCCTCAACGTTGAGAAGGCACGCATGGAAAAAATACTCGGAAGCGAGACGATAAGAAACATCATCCTGGCACTGGGAGCCGGTGTGGGGGATGATTTCAACGAAGAAAAGCTTCGCTACCACAAGGTCTTTATCATGGCGGACGCCGACGTCGACGGGGCTCACATCAGGACCCTGCTCCTGACCCTCTTCTTTCGCTACATGCCGCAGGTTATCGAAAAAGGTTACCTTTATGTGGCCCAGCCCCCCCTGTACAGGGTACAGATAGGCAAAGAAGCCACTTTCTGCTTTTCTGAGAAAGAGATGAAAGAACTCCAATCAACGGCGGCAGGCAAAAAGGTCGATGTCCAGAGGTACAAGGGACTCGGTGAGATGAACGCGGACCAGCTATGGGACACCACGATGAATCCCGAGAACAGGATCGTCAACAGAGTTGAGATTCAGGACGCGGTCGAGGCCGATGAGCTATTTGGGATCCTCATGGGTGACAACGTCGAGCCGCGCAGGAAATTTATAGAGGCTCACGGCCGAGAGGTCCGAAATCTCGACATTTGATCCCCCTTGCGGGGAAGGACGTTCATGATCGGGCGCGGGAGCTCTCTTCCTGTGCCCGATTGTGATATCCTGCCCGATGCGTACACGCATCGGACGAAAAAATATGATACCGCATTTTGGATAAAAATGGACTTTTTGAGTTATAGTATCAATGTTTCGCCAGTTGAAAAACGGACTTAAGGAAGTTATCTAAAGATGAAGATAATAGAAATATCTCTTCGGAGACCCGTAACAGTCCTTATATTTACCATAGCCCTGATAATATTCGGCTCATACTCCTACATGAACATGGGCGTCGCCAGGATGCCCAATGTGGAATTCCCCATAGTCGTTGTGAGGACAATAATGGAGGGCGCAAGCCCCGCCATAATAGATAATGACGTTACGGACGTCCTCGAAGCCAGGATAAACACTATCGAGGGCATTAAGAACATGAGCTCCAGCAGTTACGAGGGCAGATCGGTAATAGTTATAGAGTTCGACCTCGACAGGGACGTAGACGACGCCGCGGCCGACGTGCGCGGCAAGGTGAGCATGGCGGCCAACCGACTTCCGGATGAAGCCGACCCGCCGCAGGTCGACAAGTATGATCCGGCCGATAGGCCCATAATGAACGTGGCGGTCAAAAATGACGGCAGGACGGACATGAAGACCCTCGCCAGGTACGTTGACAAGGTCGTCACGGAGCGCCTCCAGACCGTAAAAGGGGTCGGGGGGATACAGCTTGCCGGCTTTCGCGACAGGGAGATAAGGGTCTGGATAAACACGGACAGCCTTGAGGCATACGACCTTACCACTAAAGACATAAAATCCGCTATCTACACAAAGCACGTTGAGCTCCCCGCCGGCCGGATCGAAACGGTTACCAAAGAATACGGGATCAGGCTGGAGGGCGAGTATTCATCGGCCGCAGAGCTCGAATATCTGCCCATCGCGCTGCGTAACGGAGCCGTTATCAGGCTCAGGGACGTAGCCAGGATAGAGGACGGCCTGAAGGACAAAAGAAGCGGAGCCATATATGAGGGCAAACCGACGATCATGGTCCAGATCAGGAAGCAGAAGGGAGCAAACGAGGTCCTCCTCTCACGCCTGGTGAACAAAAGGATCGAGGAACTAAACAGGACAGCCCCTCCCGGAACGAGCCTGACCGTACTCCAGGACAACGCGAAATTTATACTCCGCTCAATGAACGGCGTCTTTTGGGACATCATCGCATCCGTGATCCTTACCTCGCTTATAATGTTCGTCTTCCTGAGGACGATCCGTGCCACCATAATCGCAGTCATAACTATCCCGGTCTGCCTCCTGGGAAGCCTCTCGGTCCTCTACTGGATGGGCATAACGATCAACAACATGTCTATGATGGGGCTCTCTCTCGCTGTCGGAATGGTTGTGGACGCTACCACTGTAGTCATGGAAAATATAACAAGGCACCGGGATATGGGGAAGACGTCATACAGGGCTGCGCAGGATGGAGGAAGCGAAGTTTCCTTCGCCGTCCTGGCCGGAGCGGCAACTACTCTTGCCGTATTCGTGCCAGTCGCGTTCATGGGTGGAATAATGGGCCGTTATTTCAACTCTTTCGGCGTTACGGTAGCCACTACGATATCGATATCACTTTTAGTTTCGCTGACACTTACGCCCTTTTTATGTTCAAGAATCCTCGGGAAAAAGACCGACACCCCTCTCCAAAGACGGCTTGAAAGCCCCTTCATCTGGGTCGAGGCAAAGTACTCCGGCCTTCTGCGCCTTGCCATATCTCACAGAAAATCGGTAATGCTTTCGGCGCTTCTCCTTTTTGCCCTCGGCATAGTATTTGCCTCCTTACTGGGAACGGAGTTTTTCCCGACGGAAGATCAGGGGCGACTCAGGGTCCAGATAGAGCTGCCGGCAGATTCATCGCTTGAAATGACTGAGAGTGTGGTCCGGGACATGGTCGATACAATAGAGGCTGACCCAAGGGTAGCCTACACCTACGGGATCGTCGGAAGCGGCGGCGGCGAAGAGGTTTATAAAGCATTCATCAATGTCGAACTGATCCAGAGGGGCGAACGGCAATCCGCGGGGACGGTCATGAGACAGCTCCGAGGGAAGCTCTCCTCGTTCCGCGACGTGGACATCAAGATGGGCACGTGGGGCGGCTCTGACATAACGCTCGTGATCCAGGGACCTACGAGTGAATCCCTCGCGGAGATAGGCGACCTCATCAAAAAGGACCTCGCCGAAAATGCCAAGGGACTGGTCGACATAACAACGGACCTCCAAATGAACAAGCCTAGGATCAACCTAGCACTGAACCGGCCTCTGGCCGATGACCTCAATATAAACATAAGGGACCTCTCCGATGAACTGCTCACATGGTTCGGAGGGGACAAGGCCGGCTCGTTCAACCAGGGGGGATACAGGTATGACATCCGCCTGAGAGCTGAAGGCACCGGAAGAAACGACCCTGAAAAACTTAAAAACACCCTCATCAGGACAAACGACGGCCAGACGATCAGAGCGGAGGGCCTTGTCAGCAGCTCTATAGGAATGGCCCCGAACGTTATCAAGAGGTACAACAGGCAAAGATCCCTCCAGATCGGCGCCAACGTCGAGGGCATCTCCCCTGGGGAAGGGATACTCATAATGGAGGAAGTTTTCTCTAAGTTCGCTCCGCAGAACGGCACCTACAGCATAACTCCGGCGGGAGACTCAGAGTACATGAAGGACAGCTTCCACTACATGATGATAGCCCTTGTCTTCGCCATTATCCTTGTTTATATGGTAATGGCAATACAATTCGAATCCTTCATGCATCCCTTTACCGTAATGTTCTCCCTGCCTCTGATGACCGCGGGATCCTTCGGTCTGCTGTTTTTAGCGAATCTCCGGATAAGCGTAATGAGTTTCATGGGTATAATTCTTTTGGTGGGAGTAGTCGTCAACAATGCGATCCTTCTGGTTGATTTTATCAACCAGCTGAGAGCAAGAGGAAGAAACAAGATCGACGCCGTACTGGAGGCGGGGCCTCTGCGCCTCAGGGCGATATTGATGACGACCATCTCGACGATGTTCGGCTCTTTGCCGGTTGCTTTAGCCTTCAGCGAGGGGGGCGAAACTCGTCAGCCTATGTCCGTAGCGGTCATCGGCGGTCTTTTTACCTCGACCATGCTGACCCTCATAGTCATCCCGGTCGTCTATCTGATCCTCGACGATGCGAAAGACAGGACCGTCGCTGCAATCAAAAGATACCGGGCGTACAGAAGGTTCAACAGGTCCGTCAGGTCAAGGACGCTCAACTTCAAAAGAGGAAAGTGAGAAATGAAAAAAAAGATCATAATGCTGCTCCTTACAGCCATACTTTTTCAGCTTCCTCGTGAAGCAGCTGCCGTAAACGGTGATATCGGCGCAATAGACATTCATGAGGCGACCCGAATAACGCTGGAAGATAATTCTGAGCTCAGATCCCTGCGGCAGGAGATAGTAAAGGCATTTGCCTTTAAGGTCCGGGCCGACGGCACTTTGCTCCCATCCGTATCAGCCGGCCTTGACCTGTCCAAACAGAAAGAGGAGACGACAAACGACGGATCCAGAAATGACAGCAGAGAGGCCAGGATCTCCCTTGAGCAGGTCATATCCTCGGGAGGAAAGGATCCCGCTCTCCGGCGACAGTCCAGACAGGCCGCCGTTATGGCAAACATGCTGACGGCCGACGGCGAAAACCGTGTGATAGGAGAGCTTTATGCAAGATTCCACAACGTGCTTTTGTTAAAAGATAGGATAAAGGCGGAGGAATCCGCGGTCGGAACATCGGAACAGCATCTTAAGGAAATAAAACGAATGAGGGAGCTGGGCCTCGCAAACAGCCTTGAGGTCATCAGGGCCGGGCAGCAGCTCGCGGTGAACACGGCAAATCTCAGCGGCGCCAGGGGGCTATACGAGGCGGCCCATATATCCCTCATGAACTATATGGGTATCCCTCCGGAAAAAAGGCTTGAAATAAGGGGCTCGCTAACCGTTCCGGAGCCGGACGGCGACAGAAAAACGTCTCTTGAAAGAGCCGAATCTTCACGGGCAGACCTGATGAGACTGAAAGAGCAGCTGGAGTATCAGAAAAACCAGATCCTTATTGAAAAAAGCGGCACTATGCCAAAAATAACTCTCGGCCTCTCAAGCGGCTATGTGAGCCCTTACCTGAAGGACGACAGGAGCGACGACACATGGAAGGCACAGCTTTCCGTCGCTGTTCCCATATTTGACAGAAACACGGCCAGAGGGAACACAATCACCGCCAAAGCTGTTCTGGAGCAGGACAGGATCGCACTCGAACAGAAAGAACTGGACATAAAATCGGAGGTCGAAACGGCATGGACAGAAGTTGAAAACAGCCTCGACCATCTGAGGGCCTCCGAAAAAGCGCTGGAGCTTGCGGAAGAATCACTGCGGCTTGCGGAGGTCGGATTTCATGAGGGGGTCACCCCGCAGCTTGACCTCCTAAGTGCCCAAACCTCGCTTACATCGGCGAGACTCGATTACTCCAGATCTCAGTACAGCCACCTCCTGACTATAGTGGCGCTCAAAGTCACGGAGGGAAACGTCATAGAATGGGCCGGGGAGAGAAGATAACCATGACAAACGATAATGTTGGCTTCTATCAGAAAAAAGACCGCGACAGAAAAAGGATCGCCATAATCGTCGCCGTTTCGGTGCTGCTGCTCGCCTCCATCGGTGTATTCAGCAGGAGGGAGGCCCTCTTCACCGGATCAAAAAACAATAAGGGCGCACAGCCCGCCGCAGTAAAGGTCGAAACGGTCAGCGCGGACAAAGTCGTCAGGATAAGCATTGTCCAGAACACCTCCATTGACGCCGTGAACAGGGTAAAGATATTGCCCAGGGTCACAGGCAGGTTGGAGAAGCTCGGAGTAAGGCAGGGAGATACGGTAAAAAAGGGACAGCTCCTGGCAGTGCTGGAACATGAGCAGCAGGATGCGCTCATCGGTTCCGTCCGCGCTCAGCTGGCCTCGTCCAGAGCCGATACTCAAAAAATGAAAGCTGAGATGATGAACGCAAAAACCAACCTAGAGCGGTACGAGAGGCTGGTCAAAGAAGGGTTCAGCACCCAGCAGCAGTACGATTCGGTGGAGACTGCCTATGCCTCCGCAAAAGCCTCCTACGATGCAGCCAGGGCAAGAGAAAAGCAGGCGGCCGCCGAACTGGAACGGGTCGGCTCGGCGAGATCCGATTACATAATGGTATCGCCCATGGACGGCGTTGTCCTTAACGATTTCTCCCTTTCGACGGGAGCAATGATCTCTCCCAGCTCTCCCATATTTGACATAGCCGATCTGACAAGGCTCAAAGCTACGCTTAAAGTCCCCGAGTCCAAAATTTTCGCGGTGAGGCGGGGCATGCCCGTCTATCTCGTTTTCGACGCCCTTCCGGGCGAGGAGTTTATCGGCAAGGTAACGAAACTCGACCAATATGTCGATCCTTCCACGCGAACAAGCAATGTGGAAATAGAGCTGGACAACATGACCGCGGGAGGAAGGCTCCGTCCCGGAATGTTCGGGCAGGCCTCCATTATTGAAAGAGAGATCGCAAACTCTGTTCTTATTCCCGAGGGAGCGATACATGAAAGCGAAACGGGACACTATGTACTGCTGGAAGAGAACGGGACGGCTGCACTGAGAGAGGTCAGGATCGGGACGCGTCAGGGAGCTTTAGTGCACATCGAATCCGGCCTCAAAACAGGTGAAAAAGTAATAACCTTTGGCGGAAACACCCTCAACGACGGAGACAGGGTCGTTACGGGCGGCGAGAACTGAACGGGAGGACATAAATCATGTACAGGATAGTTTTGCTCAGACACGGAGAAAGCACATGGAACAGGGAAAACAGGTTTACCGGGTGGACCGATGTCCCCCTCTCCGACAAAGGTCTTTCTGAAGCCTGCTCCGCGGGCACCGTGCTCAGGGAAAATGGCTTCATCTTTGACAAGGCCTATACTTCCGTGCTGAAGAGAGCAATAAAGACACTTTGGTGTGTTTTGGAAGAAATGGACCTAATGTGGATACCGGTAGAAAATTCATGGAAGTTAAACGAAAGGCACTACGGAGCACTGCAGGGCCTGAACAAAACGGAGACAGCCTCACAGTATGGAGATGATCAGGTCAAGATATGGAGGCGAAGCTATGATACTCGTCCCCCTCTCGTCGAAAAAAATGACGAAAGATGGCCCGGGAACGATGCAAGGTACTCGGGGCTCGGAGAAAACGACCTCCCCCTGGGAGAGTGCCTGGCTGACACGGTCGCCAGAGTGGTACCCTACTGGGAAAGCGCCGTTGTTCCCGAGATAAGGGAGGGCAAGCGGCTTGTGATAGCGGCGCACGGCAACAGCCTAAGGGCGCTCGTGAAATATTTTGACAATGTGTCGGAAAAAGACATTCTGGAACTGAATATCCCCACAGGCATACCTCTGGTCTATGAATTCGACGGAGACCTTAAGGCGACGCACCACTATTACCTCGGTGACGCCGATGCCATAGCCAAAGCTCAGGCCGCCGTGGCCAATCAGGGAAAGAGCAAGTAACGGAAAGAAACTGATGACAGGCGGCGGCCGTCACGCATAAGGGGGGAGGCTTTATGGGTTACGTTCTTAAGAAAGCGGACAGAGACCTCTTTTACAGCAGAAACGACCCTAAGGACAGAAGGCTCGGAGAACTCATCCACAGAGGAAAGATCTCCTCCGTAAAAGAATCCGACGTCGTGATCATGGGTATCCCGGAGGACAGAGGCATACTGGCCAACAAGGGACGTCCGGGAGCCGCCAAAGGGCCGGACGCCGTGAGGAGAAAGCTCTATAAGCTTACCCCCGGCTTTCACATGGACCTTGACCGGATCAGTGTCATCGATATAGGCGATATCGATACCAACGGCCTGTCCCTGGAAGAAGTTCACCTCGCGGCCGAAGCGGCTGTGGCGGATATCGTATCGCGCGGCGGGATCCCCCTCCTGATAGGCGGCGGGCATGATCTGACCTACCCCGGGCTCGCGGGACTGGCGGCAGGGGCAAAACTAAAAAAAGATACCCTCGGTCTGATCAACGTGGACGCCCACCTTGACGTAAGAAGCGACGAGAACGGAATAAACAGCGGGACCTCATTCTACAGGGCACTTACGCAGCTGCCCTGCAAGGCTCTTACGGGCTCCGCATTTGTGGAGTTCGGGATCCAGGAGCCATATAACTCGCCCTATTACTACAATTGGCTCAAGAAACAGGGAGGCAGCGTTTTTACCCTCAAGGAAGTTTCGGAGCGGGTGATGGAGTCGTTTCTCCAGGCTTTGAGCATCGTAAGCAGAAAGGGGCGCACCGTCGCGCTCTCCCTTGACATCGACGCGGTCAGGAGCACTGAGGCCCCGGGAGCCTCCGCCAGCAACCCAAGCGGGCTCAAGGCGCCCGAACTGGACAAGATCACCTACCTTGCGGGCAGAAGCCCTCAGATCAGATACCTTGACATAATGGAGGTATCTCCTCCGCTGGACCTCGACCACCGCACATCATCGCTGGCCGCCTCGTCCATATTCTGGTTTTTAAGGGGACTCTCTGAGAGGTGACATGTCCGTATGACAGTTGCGAACAAAAAGCAGGAAGTTTTCTACGGATAGGGGAGAGCGCGGCTCTCTCCGTTTTATTAGGCGAAATTGCCCAGACCACGTGTGACACGGTCACAGACTTTGGAGACTGAAGGCGCTATTATGAGGCCGCTTGAGCATATTTGGGAAGTGATGATTTGGCTGCGGATATTAAAATAAGAAGAAAAAAAGCAAAGGTCATACGCGATGAGTGCGTTGCATGCGGCGCGTGTGTTGATGTCTGCCCTGCAGGCGCGGTCATCGTAGAAAAAGGAGTATGGGCCGAGGTAGACCCCAATGTCTGTGTGGGGTGTTCAAAGTGCGCCGCCACATGCCCGGCCTCTGCGATAACAATGGGAGAATTCCAATGATCGTTCAAAACACCGGCTGGAAAGACAAGATGTGGATAGTCTCCCTCATATATTTCACGATCGGCTTTTTCAATATAATATACGCCTGGTTTGGAATGCTCTGCTTCTTTATACCCATCCTCATGGCACTGTTCGGCAGGGGCAAGAGTTTTTGCAACAACTACTGTGGGAGGGGACAGCTCTTCGCGCTCCTCGGAGCAAAGCATAAAATATCGCTAAACCGTGACATGCCAAAATTTTTGAAAAGCAGATGGTTCCGTTACGGCTTTCTGGTCTTCTTTATGCTGATGTTTGTCAACATGATCTTCGGCACGTGGGCTGTATTCTCCGGTACGGCTGACCTGAACGAAGCGCTGAAGCTCTTCTGGACGTTCAGCGTGCCCTGGAAGTGGGCAAACAGAACGGCAGGCGCCGTGCCCCTCTGGGCCGTGCAGTTCGCCTACGGCTTCTACAGCCTCATGCTTACGTCACTTATACTGGGGATCCTGAGCATGCTGATCTACAGGCCCAGATCATGGTGCGTATGCTGCCCCATGGGCACCGCGACCCAGATGATCTGCAAGATAAAAGAGGGAGAGCCCCTATAGACTCAGCGGGACATGCTCTGAAGCAGCTTTTTATCAACTATCCTGATACCCTTTCTCGAAAGCTCCACGGCGCCGAGAACATAAAACGACCTCAAGGTCCTGGATACCACCTCACGAGCGCTTCCGATATATCTTGCTATCTGTTCGTGAGTCAGCGGGATAACGCTGCTTCCCCTAGTCTCGGCCTCCTCGAGCAGAAAGCCGGCCAGCCTCTTGTCCACGCTTAAAAAGAATATCCTTTGAATAGCCTCCATGACATCCGAGAAACGCGTCGCCGCGACCTTGTATGAAAAATTCTCTACCCAAACGTTCCTCTCTGCCAGCTCGGAAAAGAAGGAGGCTCCGATGACAAGTATCCTGCAGTCCGTCTCCGCTTCGATAAGCACCTCGAACCTGATCAGCTTGAGAACACAGGATGCGGAAAGGATGCATGTTTCCCCCGGCTCAAGCCTGAAGAGCGTAAG
>CAYZYF010000016.1:2277-25230 GCA_964482015.1 uncultured Synergistaceae bacterium | reverse complement strand
GAGTTTTATAGCCCTTATTGATTAAGTCAATGAGCGGAGCTAACTTAAAAACTTGAGATAATATGGGGCCGCTCCGAGCTTGTTATTTTTTGCGCAAGAATGTAAAATTATACGGGATTTAAGAAAATCCGAGATTAAGTTTACACATATAAGTCCATAGGAGGATGTATCAGAATGAATTTAAAAGAACTGGCAGAGGTCATCAACGCGGAGGTCATATCTTCGGACGTCGATCTTAGTGAAGTATCGGTGCCCTTCGCCTATGCCTGTGATCTTATGAGCGATGTCCTTGCGTTTTGCTCGCCCGGCTCGCTCCTTCTTACCGGGCTGACCAACATCCAGATCGTCAGGACGGCACAGATGTTGGACCTTCCCGCTGTAGTATTCGTCAGGGGCAAGATCCCGCTTGAAGAGACCGTAAGCCTCGCCAAAGAAAGCGGTATTCCCGTTCTTCTCACTAAGAGCAGCCTGTATGAGGCATGCGGCAAACTGTATTCAGCCGGGGTAAAGCCAAGCTACGTCCCACAATCGCGGGAGGCATAACGAAATGACTTCGCCTGTATGTATGGAATACAGGATCGAGGGGAACAATTTCATGGTAGCCGGTGCGGCCTCCAATAATATCAAGAATACTCTCAAGATGCTCGGCATAAGATCGGAGGTCTGCACCAGGGCCGCGATCATCACCTATGAAGCAGAGATGAATCTTGTAATACACTCGTACGGCGGAGTTTTAAAAGCGGAGATTTCAGAGGACAGGATCGAGATTGTAACCATGGACGAAGGGCCGGGGATACCGGACATCAAAAAAGCTATGACCGAAGGTTATACCACCGCCTCCAACCAAGCCAGAGAGATGGGGTTCGGAGCGGGTATGGGACTTCCCAATATAAAGAGAAATTCGGACGCTTTTGAGATTAAGTCTACCGTGGGAGAGGGGACAATGCTCAAATCAACCGTTTTTTTTCAGCAAATAAAGTCCTCATGACGCGGTCCTTCTATGGGCTGCGTGCGATTCTGCTCTTTTTATCAGCCAAATATATGGTTCGAGACATGAGTGCTTAACAAGCCGGTGAAGAAGTCCTGTCCTGCGGCGGCTGTTACGAGGGAGGGGATCGTGTGGAGCACAGCATAAAAATTTCGAAGGATGCCTGCCAAGGGTGCGTAAACTGCATCAGAGTATGTCCGACAGAGGCTATTCGGGTCGTAGACGGCGGGATCAGCATTATCGAGGAACTATGTATCGACTGCGGTGAATGCCTGCGTTCATGTTGTCGTTCAGCTCTCGACATTTATGAAGATGACTGGAACAGGGTAAAAGAATCCTCTCGGGCGACAATAGTTCCCGACCCTGTGTTTTTCTCTCAATTCAGCCATTATGGCAGACCTGATGCACTGGAGAACGTGCTGCTCTCCCTTGATTTCAAGACACTTGTGGATGAGGCGGAGGAGGCTTTTGACGTCGCTGCCTATGCTATAGCGCAGCTTATCAACAGATCATCCAAGACGGCCCTGCCCCTCATATCAAGCTACTGTCCATCAGTTTTGAGGCTTATACAGACTAAATTTCCCGAACTGCTCTCAAGGGTCGTTCCGGTCCTTTCCCCTCTTGAAATAGCGGGAACGCTGTGGAGGATGAGGACGAACAGCGACGCTCCTATCACGCTTCTGGCCCCCTGCCCCGCTAAGATAACCATGGTAAGGGAGCCGTACGGCAAAAGGCCCTCATCTCTTACCAACGCTGTCACGGTAAGAAGGGTGGCCCGGAGCATAATGGCCGCAGGAGATATCAATATTGACAGCGAGGCGGCTCCGAGGAATAGAAACAACAGATGGATACAATGGGCAAGGCGAGGCGGAGAATCACGCCATGTCCAGGCCTTTTCAGATCGAAAACTGACGATCCTGGCCGTTTCCGGCATGAGAAATACACTCGACATACTCCAGGAATTGGAGCTTGGGAGGCTGCGGGGCGTTGATTTTATAGAGTGCAGGGTCTGTGATACCGGATGTGTCGGGGGGGTGGGGGCGGCCGATTCACGTTTTCTTGCGAACCTTCGTCTTGGGAGCATCGAAGCCGAATGGAACATTACACCGAAGGAAGCCTCGAGGGCCGAAGAACTTTACACCATGGATATCTGGCCGGTAACCACCGAATACCTGGCACGTCCCCGCCTCCCTCTTTCAGATAACGTGGTTGACGCGATGGTGAAACTGCAGCAGATGAAGGAGATTTATAACGGACTGCCCCATATAGACTGCGGATCCTGCGGACGGCCGTCCTGTCAAGCCATGGCTGAGGAAATTGTGAGAGGGCATGGTTCGGTGACAGACTGCATTTTTAAATTGAGAGAGAGCATATCTGCACTGGCGAACCAAATAGTGAAACTCTCGGAATCACAGCCTCACACGCTTAGAAGAAAAGGGGGAAAATGTTGAAAATAAAAGAACTTTGTGAAAAACTGGGCGCCCATGTGCAGGTACCGGGAGATCCGGAGAAGGAGATCACAGAGGCTGCCGTAGGTGACCTTCTCAGCTTTGTGATGGGCACAGTTGCAGGCGGCTCCTTGTGGGTAACGATCCAGGTCCATCTGAACGTAGCGGCGGTGGCGGTGCTCAAGGAAATCCCCATGATCATACTTGCGGCCGGACGAAAGGCTCAGCCGGATCTTGAAGCGCGGTGCCGGGAGGAAAACATTTGCATCGCGTCTGTCGGGGAGTCGATATTTGGAGTTTGTCAAAAACTATCGGGACTGGGCATAAAGGGCTAAAGTATGCTTAGGCCTTTCTGGGTCGACCTCCATATCCATACGGCCCTCTCCCCCTGCGGCAGCCTGGAGATGGGCGCCCCTGAGATCGTCTCGGCCGCGAGACAGGGCGGAATAGATGTGATCGGCATATCAGACCACAACACCTGTGATAACTTTCAGGCAGTCTATGAAGCCGCCGAGGGTAATCCGACGGTGCTCCCCTGCATTGAGACCCAAAGCGCGGAGGATATACACATACTCTCTGTTTTTCCGGACCTTGAGATCGCAATGACTTACAAGGAGTGGCTTTGGCAAAAAATGATGCCGATCAAAAACGACGTTGATTATTTCGGCTATCAGGTCGTTCTGGATCATTGCAACAACATACTTAGAGAAGAAGAGACCCTTCTGATACAGGGTGCCGGCTATGAAGTGGACCAGATAGTATCCAAAATTCAGGAACTCGGAGGGCTCGCCATACTCGCACACGTTGACAGGCCCTCTTTTTCCTATCCTGTTGCTCTGGGTCCGATGTCACAGGACTACCCCGCCGACGCCTTTGAGCTGTCGTGGCGGATCGATTCGGCACAGGCTGCCAGGTGGAGGGAAGATTACCCCGGAAGAGTCTTTATAAGGTCTTCCGACTCCCATACCCTTGATACCCTTTCAAGGGCCAACTGCACAAAGATGATGCTCGAAGCGCCGACCTTTGAAGAGATAAAAAAGGCCATCAAAGGAGAGGGCGGCAGAAGGATTTCCTGGCCTTGGGGCTGATTTGTCATAATTATAAACTGCTTAGGCTGCAAAAAAGCTTCCCGCCGCCTCTATTTGGCCAATAAGCGAGCGCTTACGTTTTCGGTAAGGTCCGCGTGAAAAGGATGGCTTACCAGATTTCTACAAATGCGACGTCGGTGTAGATTTCCTCAAGGCGCACCTTGTGTCCCTTTTCCATCTTAGCAAGCTCAAGGAAGGTCTCTCTCTGCTTGGCTTCTGCGCTGGCATCCGCGAACTGCTGGTACATTTCCATCGCTTCCTGCTCCTTCTTCATTGCCAGAGCGATGGCATCCTTGAAGGCCATATCGGTCGAAAGGGTCTGGGGGGCCTCTACGGTTTCAGCGACCTTGTAATCCGTCTCGTCATTGAACTTCATCTCTTTCATCTCGTTGCTGAGATATCCTTCAAGCAGAGTTTTGTGTCCGGATTCCTCGTCGGCAAGCTCAAGAAATGTTTTTTTCATAGCCGGATCCTTCATTTTTGCAGCGGCATCCCTGTAGAACTCGTATGCCTCGACTTCGTTTTCGACTGCCATTTTCAATATTTCTTTGTAATTTTTCATTTATGTTCTCCTCTCTTTCTCTTATCAAATCTATTCTGATGACGGCGCCGAATAGTCAGGCAACAAGTTAACAGAGCGAGCGCCACTTTCCATCTTCGTAAGTTTCCATGGAGATAGGATCCAGACGGAAGTAAAGCGCGCATAACTCCAATTCGCCTGATGCGGCTGCCTCCCTGACTGTTTTATATTCGCTTAATTTGGTAAGCTGGCGTACTGCCTGTGCCTTCTCGGCCTGCTCAAGATCCGGTCCGGCATATTCTTCCTGCTCAAGCCACTTTCTCAACCCTTCAGTATCCAGGTGTCCCTTGTTCGCCGTTGCCTTTACCGCTCCGCACTGGTTGTGCGCGAGAAGGGCGATCCTTTTTACCTTCAGGTGCTTCACGGCATAATCAATGCATGCCTGTACGGAAGATTCCTCTATCCTGGCCAGATTCCCGACGTTTCTTAGCATGAACAGTTCACCGGGGCCGGCATCGAATATATGTTCCGGGATTATCCTGCTGTCACTGCAGGAGATCATCATGGTATGCGGATGCTGCCCCGCAAGAAGATCGCCATAAAGCTGCCTGTCCGCTTTTGACGCAAAGCGTTTGAAACCTTCTGCGAGCTCTTTCATTGTTATCTCACTTCCTGGCTGAGTATCATTTTTTCCACGTCGTGCGGAGTGTTGAGGTTGAAAAAAGAACTTTCATAATCGCCGAATTCCCTGAGCTTATTTTCGTTTATCACGGTAAGTTTTATGTCGTTGTAAAAGTGCCTGATTTTTCGGTATCCCCGTCCTATCGTGTCTGAGACCGGGCCGATGCAGCTCTTACGGTAAAATGCGTGGAGCGGCTCCAAAAACCCTTGTATCTCAGCTACAACAGCGTCATTGTCAGTGCTGCAGAAAGAGTGCATTCCTTTTATAACTTCCGGATCAGGCGTGGGCATATCACAGCCCAGAAGAAATCCCCACTCTGCTTTCATGTGGTGCAGGCCATTGTAGAGTCCCTCAAGAGGTCCTCTTCCTCCCATCCTGTCCTCAACAAGGGCAATATCCCATTTTCGTATGATAGGACAAAGCACGTCCATGACCCGAGAAGACTCCTCCGGGGCAACTATGAGTACAGTCTCCTCAAAAAGCGGGGCGATGAGTTCAAGGGTCCCCTCAACGATGAGGGAACCCTCAAATTTTAGATAGAGCTTATTTCTGCCCCCCATCCTGGAACCCCGGCCTCCGGCCA
Source organism: uncultured Synergistaceae bacterium (assembly GCA_964482015.1). Lineage (GTDB taxonomy): Bacteria > Synergistota > Synergistia > Synergistales > Synergistaceae > Caenicola. The sequence continues at coordinate 19,921 of CAYZYF010000016.1, read as the reverse complement.
ACAGGAGCAGGGAAGCGTGGAGGCGCTTTTTGTCCGCTGCGCTGCCGGCCGGATCGAAAGTCGGGTTATTGCTGTGAGGGAGCGTTTTCATTGTTTTTCACTTTTATGCTTTAGGTTCGTCGAGAGCTCCCGAGAAGGCCAGATAGTAAAGCACCGCTACAAAAAGTATACCGCCTATCATGTTGCCGATAGTCACGGGAATCAAATTGCCCCAGTAGCCGCCGAAAGTAAGGGTAGCCAGCTTGTCAGGCGCCACGGCTGCGAGTTCGACTGTCGCCGCGTCTCCGCCTTTTATGAACATTCCGAGTGCTATGAAGTACATGTTTGCGATGCTATGTTCGAATCCCATCGTAACGAATCCTGAGATCGGGATGAGGCAGCAGATATATTTGCTGATTACGTCCATGGCCGAAAACGACATCCATACCGCCATGACGACCAGCCAGTTGCAGAGGACGCCGCGGAATATCATCTGGCTGGTAGAAAGGTTTACCTTTGCAACTGCGATCTTTAGAGCATTGGCCCCCGTCGCGCCGGTGGCAAGGCCGGTATTATAGATCATCCACGCCAGAAAGAGGGATCCGATAAGGTTTGCTATGTAAACTACAGTCCAGTTTTTAAGTACGCTCTGGAAAGATACGCATCCGGAGAGCATCCCTATCGGCATCAGGCAGTTTCCTGTGAAAAGCTCTGCTCCGCCTACTACAACAAGCATGAGTCCGAGAGCAAAGACCATGCCTCCAAGCATCTTTGAGATGCCCATCCCAGCATACTGCGCTACGTCCTGGGTAACCGTCGTCATTAAAAAGCCGCCGAAAGCGATATAGGCTCCCGCAAGAAAGCCCATTACGAGCATAGCTTTCATTGACAGGTTTGCCTTGGCTTTCGCCACTGTACAAGCACTCTTCGCAATTTCTACAGGTGGTTTGAAATTCATGTTAAAAAACGCCTCCGTTATTATGTAATGGGGCGGTTTATTTACCGCCCCTATGTTTTATCGTTAAAGGTTCTTAAGCCTTTGAAACTTTTACAGCGCTGACCTTGAAGGCGGGGGTCTCCGAAGTGGGATCCCAGACCGATGCGGTCAGGAGATTGGCTGATGCCTCCCCGAAGTGGAAGGGGAGGAAGACCATCTTCTCCGGGATCCTGCCGGTGATCTTCGCTTTGCCCGTGACCTCTCCGCGGCGTGATGTAACCGTGACCATTTCGCCCTCATTGATTCCGGCGGCGACGGCATCGGCGGGGTTCATCTCAACATAGAGCTCTTTGATGAATTTGCCGGTAGCGCTCCTGCGGCTCATTGAACCGGAATGGTAGTGGAAGAGGTTGCGCCCGGTAGTCGCAATGAAGGGATATTCCTCGTCCGGCCATTCGTGCGGCGCATTCCATTCGCATGGCGAGAAGGTCGCCATCCCATTTGGCCGGGCGAATTTAGCCGCATGTAGAACGGTCGTTCCTGGGTGGTCAGGGGTGGGACAGGGCCACTGGAGATATTTTTTATCCAGCCGTTCATGGCTCATCCCCGCGTATGCCGGAACGAATTTCGCGATATCGTCGAAAATATCGGACGCGTTCTTGAAATCCCACTCATGTCCCAGACGTTTCGCTAGATCGACAAAGACCACCCAGTCTTCCCTGGCTTCACCGGGAGCATCCACGGCTTTGCGAAGGAGCTGTACCGCCCGTATCGTATTCGTTTGGGTTCCGGTTTTCTCCGGCCAGCACGCGGCCGGAAGGACTACATCGGCCTTTTTAGCCGTTTCGGTCAGGAAAATGTCCTGTACCACGAGGAAATCGAGGTTGTCCAGCGCATGTGAGACGTGATTCGTATCCGGATCTGTCACCATCGGGTTTTCGCCCATGATGTAGAGAGCTTTCAGTTCGCCCTTGCCGGCTGCGTCTATCATCGTGGCGACAGAGAGTCCGACCTTTCCGTCCTCCGGCATCTTGCATCCCCACATCTGTTCTATCTTCTCGGCTGCGGCGGGAAGGCTTACCTTAAGATATCCGGGAAGGGTTGCGGGAAGGCTTCCCATGTCGCATGCTCCCTGAACGTTGTTCTGACCGCGAAGAGGGTTGACACCCGTTCCGGGACGTCCCAGCATCCCGCAGAGGAGCGCCAGGTTACAGCAGGTACGGACGTTGTTGGTACCGGTCACGTGCTGGGTGATGCCCATAGTATAAAAGAGGGCCGAGTTGGGTCCCGACGCATACATGCGCGCTGCCTGGCGGATCGTATCGGCCGGTACGCCCGTGATCTTTTCGGCGTACTCAGGTGTATATTTTTCCACTATTGCCTTCAGTTCGTCAAACTTCTCCACTCTCTCCTCGATGAATTTGGGGTCGTGCAGCCCCTCAGTCAATATGACATTCATCATTCCGTTGAGGAGGGCGACGTCGGAACCGCTCTTTTGCTGTATCCCGACAGTAGCCAGGTCATGGAGCTCGATCCTGAGGGGGTCGCATACTATAAGGTTTGCCCCCTTGCGTACCTGTTCCTTTATCATCATGCCGATAACGGGATGCGCCTCTGTAGTGTTGGAACCGATCACTAAAATAGTATCGGCAGATTTGATCGACTCAAAATCATTGGTCATTGCTCCGCTTCCGAAGGTCTCACCGAGACCTGCCACAGTGGCGGAGTGTCAGAGGTGGGCACAGTGGTCGATATTGTTAGTGCCCATCACCTCCCTGGCGAACCTTTGCATGATGTAGTTCTCTTCGTTTGTGCAGCGTGCGGACGAGAAAAATCCAGACTTGCCCCTGTTTGCCTTAAGTCCTTCGGCCACTCTGTCAAGTGCCTCATCCCACGTAGCCTTGCGGAACTCTCCGTTCTCCTTGATAAGAGGTGTGGTAAGTCTGTCGGGATGATGGACGAACTCCCACGAGAAACGGCCCTTTACACAGGTACGTCCCTTGTTTACGGAGTTCATATCGGTGTGGTCGGAAGTTACATTCGCGATCTTTCCCGTCTTCTCGTTTACCTGCACGAGAAGTTCGCACCCCACCCCACAGTAGGAGCATACTGTTTTGGTAGTCTTAAGTTCCCAGGGACGGCCTTTACCGATGGCCGGTTTTTCATAAAGGGCTCCAACGGGGCATACGGCGACACACTGTCCGCAGAAGGTGCAGTCGGACTCCTCCAATTTTTTGCCGACAGGAGGCTGCACAGCAGTATTGATCCCCCTGTTCTGAAAATCGATGGCGTGATACTGGGAGAGATTGTCGCAGATCCTTATGCAGCGTCCGCAGAGGATGCATTTGTTAAGGTCCCGGATATAGAAGGGGTTGTTGTCATCAAGACTGAAATCCTTACAGGTATCTCCCTCTTCCCAGAAAGGAGATCTCTCGATGCCTAGATCATAGGCTATTGCCTGAAGCTCACATTTCCCGTTGCTGCTGCAGCTGAAACAGTCAAGCGGATGACGAATGAGCAGCAGCTCAATGACGGCTTTACGTGCGGCCCTCACTTTTTCTGTCTCTGTGTTTATAACCATTCCGTCCATTATCGGAGTCGAGCAAGCAGTCTGAAGCTTGGGGTTATTTTCTACCTCAACCAGACATATCCTGCAGGCTCCGGCAATTTCGATGGCGGGATGTTCGCAGAGTACCGGTATGTAGATGCCCGCCTCCCTTGCCGTCTGGAGGATAGTCATCCCAGGTCGGAACTCAACATTTTTTCCGTTTATTGTTGCGCTAGCCATATTTCCTCACCTCATTCCTATTTCTTGTAGATGGCTTTGAAGGGACAGACTTCAACACAGGCCCCGCACTTGATGCACAGGCTCTGGTCGATCGTGTGCGGCTGTTTGACCGTTCCGGAGATCGCGTTTACGGGACAGGCCCTGACACACTTCGTACAGCCTACGCACTTGGCTGGGTCGATCTCGATCGTGATGAGAGCTGCGCACGCGCCGGCCGGACATTTTTTGTCCTTGATGTGAGCCTCGTACTCGTCCCTGAAATAACGTATAGTCGTGAGCACGGGGTTTGGAGCCGTCTGGCCGAGTCCGCAAAGCGAGGCGGTTTTGATCTGAGTCCCCAGGTAAATGAGGTTGTCGATGTCTTCTTCGCGCCCATTGCCTTCTGTTATGCGGATGAGGATATCCAGCATTTTTTTGGTCCCTTCGCGGCATGGGATACATTTTCCGCATGACTCACGCTGGGTAAATTCAAGGAAGAATTTCGCCAGGTCGACCATGCACGTATCTTCATCAACGACAACGAGACCGCCCGATCCCATAATGGCTCCCGCACCGGTCAGAGATTCGTAGCTTATCGGCAGGTCCAGGTGTTCCTCCGTCAGGCATCCCCCCGAAGGTCCGCCGATTTGAACAGCCTTGAATTTCTTGCCGCCCATTATGCCTCCGCCGATGTCGAAGACGACTTCCCGGATCGTCGTTCCCATCGGGACCTCTACGAGGCCGGTGTTATTGACCTTTCCGGTAAGCGCGAAAACCTTTGTGCCCCGCGACTTTTCATGGCCGTAGGACGCGTACCATTCCGGGCCGTGCAGCATGATCTGCGCGACGTTTGCCCAAGTTTCTACGTTGTTGATGTTTGAGGGTTTCTCCCAGAGTCCTTTTACCGCAGGGAAGGGAGGCCGGGGACGGGGCATACCGCGTTTGCCTTCGATGGAGTTCATCAATGCCGTCTCTTCGCCGCAGACGAAAGCTCCTGCACCCTCTTTTATGTGCAGTGTGAAACTGAAATCCGTGCCGAGGATATTTTCACCGAGCAGTCCGGCTTCCTCGGCATCTTCTATCGATTTCAGTAATCTCTTTATAGCAAGCGGATATTCGGCGCGGCAGTAGATATATCCCTCATCGGCACCCATCGCGTAGGCGCCTATCGCCATCCCTTCGAGAATGGCGTGGGGGTCTCCCTCGAGGAGCGAGCGGTCCATGAACGCACCGGGGTCACCCTCGTCGGCGTTGCATATCACGTATTTTTTGGGGCCGGGGGATTTTGCGCAGAACATCCACTTCATCCCGGTAGAGAATCCTCCGCCGCCCCTGCCGCGGAGCCCCGATGTCTTCATGTCCTCGACGACCTGCTCCGGCGTCTTTTCGGTCAGGACTTTTGCAAGGGCCTGATATCCGTCGTGCGCGACGTACTCGGCCAGTGAATCGGGATCTATATAACCGCAGTTTCTCAGTGCAAGCCTTACCTGCTTGCTGTAAAAAGGCAGCTCTTTATAATGCGGTACGGAATCGGAACTCATCGGTTCCTTGTAGAGGAGACGTCCGACGATCCGTCCCTTTAGAAGGTGCTCTGTAACTATCTCTTTTGCATCCTTTTCCGTAACATGAGTGTAGAAAGTTCCTTCTGGATATACGATTACGAGCGGACCTTTCTCGCACATCCCGTGACAGCCCGTCTGTACTACAGTGATCTCCTTCTCGAGCCCATTGGCTATTATCCCCGCGCGAAGCGCGCCAAGAACCTTATCGGCTCCCCCCGAAGTACATCCTGTTCCTCCGCAGACGAGCACGTGGCTTCTGAAAGTTGCCATATCCCCACTCCTCCTATTCAGGTCTTCCGATGACTTTTTCCTCGACGATGTTGCCGTTTACGAGGTGATCGGCGATGATTCGGGGAACATCTTCGGGGCTGAGATTGCCGTACGTGACTCTGGGTTCGCCTGGACGAACGATGTCCATCAGCGGTTCGTTCTGGCACATGCCGATGCAGCCGGTCGTCTCGACCGATACGTCTTTGAGGCTGCGCTTTGCGATCTCTTCCATGGCCGCTTCCATTATTTTTCTGCCTCCGGCTGCGATCCCGCAGGTCCCGAGTCCTATTATGACTCTGTATTTACCTTCTTTGCGGGCTGCAGTATCGGCAACGGCCTTTTCTTTCAGTTTTTTCAGGTCTTCCAAGCTTTTGATCTTAGACATATTCTGTCACCTCCCGCTTATTCGTACTTCGAAAGCATGTCGGGAACCCTATCTTTAGTGAGGCGCCCATGAGTATCGTCATCCACCATCACGCAGGGGGCGAGACCGCACGCTCCGATACACGCGACAGGCTCTATAGTGAACCTGAGATCGTCAGTTGTCACTTCGCCCTCCCCTAGTTTCAATTCGGAAATGACCCTATCGAGGATGCCGAGACTGCCTCTGACGTGGCACGCCGTTCCCCGGCATACGCGGATAATATGGCGGCCGCGAGGCTTGAGGTGGAACTGCGCGTAGAACGTTGCTACACCGTAGAGCTCTGCCAGCGCGACCTTGGTCTCCGTGGAAATGGTAGACATGGCCTCTTCCGGCAGATAGCCAAACTCATGCTGCACCTTCTGAAGGATGGGAATGATACCGCCCCTCTTGCCCTTCCAAGGCGCGACGATACCTTTCGTCACCTCTGCAACATCTTTTGTTGCTGTGGACATTTCGTCTCCCCCTTTGAACGTTTATGCCGCGCCCGCGTAGCTAAATAGCATTTGAGCGGCTGCGCGCGCAAACATCCCTGCGGAGAAATCCACAGGGAATCAAGCCAAAAAACAAACAAGCCAAAGGAAACAGCACACCCGTCCCCGTTCCCCCAAAACTTTTTTTGGACAAGTTTGCGAAATGAAACACAATCTATGCGCTATGCGGAGAAGTGTATCAGCAATTTATACGAATTACAAGCCGGAAAAACTTTCCTTCTAGCAAAAAATCGTGATTTAACCCGAGTTTCTCGCCATGCCTTTATTAAATTAGGAATTTATGAAAAATAGTGATCTGAAAAAAACAAAAAAGATTTTTTTTGCGTAAAGTCCGCACTTTAGAAAGTGAGAATTTGATACAAAAACCAGATAATATTTTGGGATTCTAATTCGCATTTTCTCAGTTTCGGGTTTTGTTCATGACATGATTTAATGCACGTAAAATTGCTTAAAATAAGGCAGAATATCACATTGTACCCATACGATACCTGAGTTGCGCTTGCCAAGATTTCTGAAGCCGTTATATAATTTCGTTACAATTAGTGTATTTTTTCTCAATGTGTATATTCTCGTTATTTGAAGCGATATTTGTGTCGTTTCAGCGGATTCTGCGAGAGTGTCTGAGGAAGAATATCGACGGCTACAGACTTCCCGGGCTGGAGGGCCCGGGAAACATTAAGGAGGGTACGTTTATGGTTGAGAAAACGTCAGAGAAGTCCTGGGAGCAGCTTGACGAGCTTTTGGACAGGTACCGGGGCGTGAAGGGCAGTGTGATACCAATACTGCAGCAGGCTCAGGAGATATTCGGATATCTCCCGAAGGACGTTCTGATCAAGATCAGCAAGGAAATTGATGTCCCGATCAGCCAGGTATACGGCGTGGTAACTTTCTACGCCCAGTTCCATCTCGAGCCCCGAGGGAAGAACATAATAAGATCTTGCCAGGGAACGGCCTGCCACGTACGCGGAGCCAAGGCCGTACTCAATGCGATAAGAGAGAAGCTCTGTCTGGGAGAGGGCCAGGTCACTACCCCGGACCTTCAGTTCACGGTCGAGACGGTGGCCTGCATAGGCGCCTGCGGGCTTGCTCCCTGTATTATGATCAACGATGATACTCATGGAAGGCTCACCGCAGACGCTGTGGGGCCAATGTTGGACAAGTACTGCGATAAGTAAGGAAGGCAGGAGATATCAATGACAATTAAAAGCCTTGAGGATCTTAGGAAAATAAAAGAAAAGTCACAGCTCCAGACTAAGACGCGGGTAAACAATCAAAAGCAGGTCATAATCGGGATGGGGACCTGCGGAATAGCGGCGGGTGCGCGTGAAGTGATGAGCGCGGTGCTGGAGGAACTTGCAAAGCGAAACCTCAACGATGTGTCGGTCCTCCAGACGGGGTGTATCGGGATGTGCCAGAAGGAGCCGCTTCTTGACATAGTTCGCCCCGGCGAAGACAGGGTCACCTACGGACCGGTTTACCCTTCGGATGTTCCTCGCATAATAGCGGAGCATCTTGTTAACGGAAATATAGTTGAGGATCTTGTTGTCGCGAAGATCCCCAATAAAGACTAGGATCTGGGGGAGGAATTCAAGATGGCTCTCGTAAGGGCTCATATTCTTGTATGTACCGGGACCGGCTGCACGGCATCCGGAGCCAAGGACGTAATAGCAAAACTCGAAGTTGAGCTTAAAAATAAAAAGCTGCAAAATGAAGTAAGCATAGTGGAGACGGGCTGTCACGGTTTTTGCGAGGCTGGGCCGCTCGTCATAATTTATCCTGAGGGGACCTTCTACACACGTGTACAGCCGGAAGATGTGCCGGAGATAGTGGAAGAACATCTCCTTAAAGGAAGAGTGGTCTCGCGTCTCCTCTTTAAAGAGCCGCTGACGTCGGAAAAAGTGCCGAACTACGATGAGATCCCTTTTTATAAAAAACAGCATCGTCTGGTCTTAAAGAACTGCGGCCATATCAACCCTGATTCGCTTGAAGAATATATAGGTGCCGAAGGCTATGAGGGACTTGCCAAGGTGCTTCTGGACATGACCCCCGAACAGGTCATCGAAGAGATGAAGAAGACGGGCCTTCGGGGCAGGGGCGGCGGCGGATTTCCGGCCGGGATGAAGTGGATGTTCTGCGCAAAGTCGCCCGGCCCCAAAAAATACGTGATATGCAACGCCGATGAGGGTGACCCCGGCGCGTTCATGGACCGCTCGCTCCTTGAGGGAGACCCCCACGCGATACTTGAGGGCATGACCATCTGTGCTTATGCAATAGGCGCCGATGAGGGCTACATCTACTGCCGGGCGGAGTACCCACTTGCGATCAGACGCCTGAAACAGGCCATAAGTCAGGCTGAAGAGGCCGGACTCCTGGGAGAAAAAATCCTCGGGACCGATTTCAGTTTTACGCTTCACATAAAGGAAGGAGCCGGAGCCTTCGTCTGCGGCGAAGAAACCGCTCTTATGGCTTCGATAGAGGGCAGGCGCGGCATGCCCCGCCCCCGTCCCCCTTTCCCGGCCATAAAAGGACTCTGGGGCAAACCCTCCAACATCAACAACGTTGAGACTTTTGCCAACGTGCCTTATATCTTCAGGGTCGGCGCGGAAGAGTATGCGAAGATCGGAACGGAGAAATCAAAGGGGACCAAAGTATTTGCCCTTACGGGAAAGATCAATAACACCGGGCTTGCGGAGGTGCCGATGGGCATCACGATGCGCGAGATAATTTTTGACATAGGCGGCGGCATAATGAACGGCAAGAAGTTCAAGGCGGTACAGATCGGCGGTCCTTCGGGCGGATGCATACCCGAAAAACTGCTTGATACGCCCGTCGACTACGACTCGCTGATAGCCGCGGGTGCGATGATGGGATCAGGCGGTCTGGTCGTAATGGACGAAGATACCTGCATGGTCGACGTAGCTAAGTTCTTCCTTAATTTCACACAGTCCGAATCATGCGGCAAGTGCACTCCCTGCCGCGAGGGTACCAAGCGCATGCTTGAGATGCTTACCGCGATAACCGAGGGCAAAGGCAAAGACGGAGACATTGAAAAACTGGAAAGGCTTGCCAAATCTATCAAGGCGGGAGCGCTTTGCGCGCTGGGACAGACGGCTCCCAACCCCATTCTTTCAACGCTGCGTTATTTCAGGGACGAGTACGAGGCTCACATATACGACAAGAAATGTCCGGCGGGGGTCTGCACCGCCCTCATCGGCTACAAGATAACTGATAAGTGCGTCGGCTGCGGCCTTTGCAAGAAGGTCTGCCCTGTAGATGCGATCTCCGGAGAACTCAAGGAAAAACACACGATCGATCCGGATAAGTGCATTAGGTGCGGAGCCTGTATGGAAAAATGCCCGTTCAAGGCGATCATCCGCGGTTGATTCCGGCTGAGAGGAGAGACATTACATGGAACTGGTCAATGTAACCATAGATAAAAAAACAGTATCCGTACCCGATAATTACACTGTGATCGAGGCTGCTCAGGTTGCCGGGATACACATTCCGCAGCTCTGCTACCACCCCGAGTTGAGCAAAGAGGGGGCCTGCAGGGTCTGTGTTGTAGAGATAGAGGGTGCGCGCGGACTCGGTGCGGCATGCACATACCCCGTCTCAGACGGTATGGTCGTACATACCAATACACCTCTGGTGAGGGAGACCAGAAAGACGGTGGTCGAACTTCTTCTTGCAAACCACCCTCAGGATTGCCTGATCTGCCAGAAGAACAATGATTGCGAGCTTCAAACTATAGCCGCTGATCTTGGGATCCGTGAGATACCCTACACGGGAGAGAAGCGTGATGCCCAAAAAGACGAGTCGAACCCAAGCATCGTCCGTGATCCGAACAAGTGCATTTTGTGCGGCAGGTGCATCAGAGCTTGTCACGAGCATCAGGGGCTTGACGTCTACGATTTCGTCAACCGCGGTTTCAATTCGTTGGTCGAGCCTGCATTTGGCTACGGCCTGGATCAGGTGACCTGTTCGTATTGCGGCCAGTGCGTCGCGGTATGTCCCACCGCCGCAATATGCGAAAAAGACGATACAGAGAAAGTTTTCGAAGCCTTAGGGGATCCTGGGAAATATGTAATAGTCCAGACAGCCCCGGCGACTCGTGTGGCGCTTGGAGAGGCGCTTGGACTTCCCGCCGGGGAGATAGTGACAGGAAAAATGGTCGCCGCCCTCCGCAGGCTGGGATTTGACAAGGTTTTCGACACCGATTTCAGCGCCGACCTTACGATAATGGAAGAGGGATACGAGTTCCTGGACAGGGTCGTAAACGGAGGTACACTGCCGTTGATCACATCGTGTTCACCCGGCTGGATCAACTTCATCGAAATGAAATATCCCGACCTTCTCCCGCACCTTTCCACGGCTAAATCGCCTCAGGGCATGTTTGGCGCGCTGACCAAGACATACTGGCCCGAGACCCAGGGCATTCCTGTGGAAAGTATCTTCAGCGTCTCGATAATGCCTTGCACCGCCAAAAAGGCCGAGCGTCTGCGTCCTCAGCTTCAGAGCAACCCGGGCATACCCGATGTTGACGCAGTGCTTACGACAAGAGAGCTCGCGCGGATGATCAAAAGCGCCGGGATCGATTTCAAGAACCTTCCCGAAGAAAAATATGACAGCCCCCTCGGCCTTTCCACTGGAGCAGCGGTCATATTCGGAGTCACCGGAGGAGTTATGGAAGCCGCCCTGCGCACAGTGTACGCGGTGCTTAACGATGGGAAGGACCTTCCCGGCGTAAACTTCATGCCGGTACGCGGCATGGAAGGCATAAAAGAGGCCACGGTAGACGTCCCCATAAACGGCCAGAATGTTACGGTGAAGCTTGCTGTAGCTCACACCCTAAAAAATGCGAAGATACTCATGGACAAGATCCGCGCCGGAGAGGCAGATTACCACTTCATTGAAGTGATGGCGTGCCCCGGCGGCTGCATAGGCGGCGGCGGACAGCCCCAGCCTGTAAACGCTGACGTGAGAGCGGCGAGGACTGCGGCCGTCTACAAGGTTGATGAACTCATGTCAATTCGCCAGTCCCATAAAAATCCCGATATCGTCGCGCTTTACGAAAACTGGCTTGGCAAGCCTCTGGGAGAGAAGTCTCACCATTTGCTCCACACTCATTACAAAGCTCAGCCGAGAGAGGTATAGCTTTTCGGATCAAAAACGGGAGCGGAGGGGAGAGCCGAAAGGCTCTCCTTTTCAATTGTCCTTTTTTACGGACTAGTATGATGAGCGGCAGTGCGCGTACATAAAAGCAAAACGATCCGATACCGCAAAACAAACATTTCAGGCTGACTTATATGCGTCCCTGTGCTAAATTAGAGAGGTCTGCAAATGCGTCTCGGCCTGCGATGGAGATATGGAGAGAGGCGGCAAGGAAGACAAAAAGCACCCAACACTTCGAAACTGGCGGATTTTACCGGAGGCCGATCTATAAGGAGCTGCTGTTATTGGAACATAAAGAAAAACAAAGAATTTATCTGATCAGACATGCTAAGCCTGATCTTCCGCACAACGGAAAACTGTACTATGGTTCGACAGACTACCCTCTTTCGGAGGAAGGGGTGCTGATGGCGGAGGAACTTGGTATCTCTTTGAAGGATGTGGAGCCGTGTGTGGTTTTCTCCAGCGATTTAAAAAGAGCCGTAGATACTGCGGAGATCTCCCTCCTAGGGAGAAAGTGCGAGATCGAGCTGCTTGCCCCGTTTCGTGAGATACACCTCGGCGACTGGGAAGGGAAGAGTTTTGACGAGGTAAGGGCATCGTGGAACGAGATATATGAAAAAAGAGGTTCGTCCTTTGATTCGGTCGCTCCGCCAAAGGGAGAGAGCTTCATTGATCTGCAGAAAAGAACAGTTCCCGCTTTTGAGGAGATCCTTGAAAAAAACTCCGGCGGAGATATCCTGATATTCGCCCATGGGGGCGTGATATGGACCTTAATGTGCAATTATTTTGGTTTCAAGCTCAACGATATTTTTTTCTTCCCCATGGACTACTGTGGAATACACATGATTGAGCGTACCGATGGCCTGATGAAACTGATAAAATACAACTGGAGTCCAAAACTATTCTTCTGAAGTATCGAGAGTACGCGCTGCCGAATGCGGATAGGGCGGCGCCCCGGATCTTCAGCTGACGGGGAGGTGGCGGTATGATGAGGCACAACGGAGGTTTTTTCTCCGGGCTCGTTGCAGTGCTGGTGGTGACCCTGCTCGGGGCTACGGCTCTTTTGGCAGTTGCCGCAATGAGAGAGAGAAACATTGTCAAGGCGGAATCATTTCTTCGGTCCGGCAGCTACCATGAGGCGGCGGCGCTTTTCTCAAAAAGTGACAGATACAGCCTCAGGCCGGATGCGAGGGTCATAAAGGGGCTTGCCGAGAGCAGCCTTGGCATGGAGGATTATGAATCGGCAATTTCGTATTATGAAAAGCTAGTCAAGGTCGAACCGAATAACGTTGAGGCGAGGTACAAGCTTGGATTGCTCCACATAAGGGCAAAAGACTACGGATCCGCGAGAAAACAGATCGAAGCACTGCAGTCGATAGGCACAGAGAACGCGCTTTCCGGAGCTGAGGCTCTTTCCGAAAGCCTCACTTCCGGAAGAGTCAAAGGTTTTTTCAGAGATTTTCTGAAGAAGGTAGCCCCCGGTCTGCCAGAAATACCGGGGATCACAGAGGATGAACCTATCAGACCGGATGAACCCGAAAAGGATCCCGGCACACTTGACGAAGATGAGCCGGGGGATAAAGCTTCCTCAGATGACGCAGATGTTGCGGAAGAGGCGCTATCCGATTGGTGATGCCGTTTTATAAGATATCGGGGATCGTGTCGTTTCTCCTGCTTCTTTTTCTCGCCGTAGGGTGTTCGTCGGCGGAAGAAGAAGCCCTTCAGCTGTGCGTGGAAAAAAGCGTGTGTCACCGTGATGTTTTCGATATGCCCGTACTGATAGTTCTTCCGGAAAATTGTTCATTTTCAAAAACACGTTCGGGCTGTGCTGACCGGGCCAAAAAAATTTCGTTCGAGGCATCGGTCATAAGATTGCCGTTTCCCGCCCTTTTGAACGAGTTTAATGAGATGAACCTCGATGCGGCTGAAATGGAACTTAAAATGAAAAGTGAGTTTGTGTTAAACGGTTCATCGGCCGTTCTGATGAAGATCTTTCAAAAGAAGGGGTCGGGCACGATAGGAAAATGGACTCTGATAATTGACAGAGGAAAAGAGTGCTGGATGCTTAACGGTCTCTATCCGGCTAAAGACCCGGTACGAGGAGAGGCTGTCCTTAAAACGATCAAGAGCGCATATTGGGAGGAGGTCACGAGTTCCTCTCCGGCGCCTATGATGGCTGTCGGCAGAATTGAGGATAGGCGTGTTCCCCTTAAACTTGCCGGATTGAGGGACGGGGCCATAGTTTACACCAAAGACGGACTGCTCCCGACACAGAGTGAGGATGGTTCCCTGTTCGTACTGTCGAGGCTTTCAAACGTTCTTGTTACTCCTGACAAAAGAGCCGCCTTTGCCAGAGAAAGGTTTGGAATGATCGAGGGAGGAGAGGGCGTCGGCATCATCTCAGAAAAAGAGACGACTGTAGACGGTCTGCACGGCTATGAGATCGTTGGCTCCACCTCTTGCGACGAGAGGAAACTCATATATCAAATGATGCTTTTTGACGGAACGAACAGCCATGTAATGGTGGGCATAGCCAGATCTGATCCTACAGGAGGAAGCCTGGCCCTTTTTCAGGGAACGGCCGGAACCTTCAAAACCGTTCGCTGACAGACGTTCTGTCTGATTTTATTTATTTTGAGGAAAGTACCAGAAGGGGAGATAAAAATTGCCGATTAAGGATTTTAAGGTGGAGCAATGGCTCAACCCACGCGACGCGCACTGCAAGTTCAATTTGGGGGCCAGCTGTGTAAAGGCCATCTCGCTCGATGAACTGGTCGAGCTGAGCGGCGAGGACAAAGAAAAACTTACAGACTATTTTTTTAAAACCCACCTGCACTATGGCGCTTTCTTCGGCCTGCCGCGCCTTCTTGAGGCGGCGGCCGGGACATACGAAGATGTTAAGCCTGATATGATACTGACTTTTCACGGCGGCACCGGTGCTAACTCCTCAGTGATCACCGGCCTTCTGGAAAAAGGGGACAATGTCGTCGCCGTGATGCCGAACTATCAGCAGCATTACTCCATTCCGGAAGCTCTCGGAGCTGAGGTGCGCCCACTCCATCTGAAAAAGGAGAACGGCTACAAGGTCGATACTGATGAACTTGCGGCTCTGACCGACAGCAGGACAAAGATGATCACAATCTCCAACCCAAACAATCCTACGGGAGCCTGGATGGACAGGGAAAATCTGCTCGGGATAATAGCGGTCGCGGAAAAAAACGGTTCTTACATACTTTGCGACGAGATCTATAGAGGGCTCGCGGACGGCTATATGACGTCCGTCGCCGATCTCTACGAAAGGGGCATAGCCACGAGCAGCATGTCAAAGGTCTACTCACTGGCAGGAACCAGAGTAGGCTGGGCGGTAGTCAGAGAAAAAAAAGCCTATGACATTATCGAGAACAGGAGATCGTACGACTCGATCTGTAACGGCGTCTTTGATGAACTCATAGCAGCCATAGCTCTTGAGAACAATGATAAAATGCTCGGCAGGGCACGGGAAATAGTCCGGCCCAACAAGAAGATAGCCGATGAGTGGATAGCCGCCAGACCCGAACTTTCGACATTTGGAGAGAGTTTTACCACGACCGTTTTGGTCCACTATGACTACGACGTTGATGAAATCGCGCTTTGCAGCGACCTTTATGAAAAGACCGGAGTTCTGCTCTGTCACGGAGACTGTTTTGAGGAAAAAAAATGCTTCCGGCTCGGCTATGGCTTCGGCGACACCGAGCTTCTCCAAAAGGGGCTGGCCCTTCTCGGAGAATATCTCTCCGGCCTTAGCTAAAGAACGCCGGCATACTTTTTGCATGGACAGAAAATGAGCAATTTAACGGTATTTGACGATCAAAACAGTTGCATCTATCAGATATTACATGATAGACTACCCTTTGCGGTGCGGACTCGTAGCTCAGCAGGATAGAGCGACGGCCTCCTAAGCCGTAGGTCGCCGGTTCGACTCCGGCCGAGCCCGCCATTTATCGGTAATACCGAAGGTTTACAGGCCCCCGAGAGGATCTTGGGGGCCTGTCTCGATGGGCACGTAAGCTAAAAACGAACCTAGGTATCGGCTTGAGAATGAAGATGAGATCCGGAGGGAGAAGCCGGGGCAGGGTTCCTCATGACCGGCTAATTGACAGGACCTATGTGATATCATTAAACAGTATTGCGGATGTAAAATTCGGATCATCCGTCCTGCTTCCTGAGATTGGGCCGTCCGCGGCTTTGGGTGCTGCTGCGCGTATGGATCGGAGGACCTCACAGTTTATCGGAGGTAGAAGTATATTGGACCAAAAAATACATAAAATTGTCCTGTCAGGACTTTTTGTCGCGCTGGGACTGATCGTTCCTTTTGCAGCCGGTCATGCTTTCGGGATTAAGGGAACTATATTTCTGCCCATGCACATACCGGTGCTTTTGTGCGGCATGATTTGTGGGCCGAGATACGGAATGCTTTGCGGGCTGCTCACGCCCACCCTCTCCAGTATGCTCACCGGGATGCCGGCGACGTTCCCCATGCTGCCCGTCCTAATTTGTGAACTTTTGGTGTACGGAACGGTAAGCGGCTGGCTTTACAGGATCAGGCGTGCGTCGCCCTATCGGACGCTGCTTTTCTCCGTGGTGCCCGGGAGGATAGTAAATGGTACCGTTCTTGCGATTCTGTTGAGCCTCAACAGCGGAAAATTGGTTTTCGCCCTTGCAGCGCAATCGGTCCTTACGGGCTTGCCCGGAGTGGCGGTACAATTTTTGCTGGTGCCCCCGCTGGTTAAGTATTTCGAAGTGAGGTCGTTTGGATGACCGACAAGTCGATGACAGGAGATACGCCTGGCGTATCCGAAGCTCTTCTCAAGGATGCACGAAGCATAATCGCCGCGGGCGAGGCTTGCTGTGTGCTCATAAAAGATGATTCGATCACGGATATAGAAACCGGCAGGGGGATTGCCCCTCTTATGAAGCTGTACACCGAAAAACCCGACGGCATGGAGGGTTCTTTCGTGGTAGATAAGGTGATCGGGAAGGCTGCTGCCATGCTATGCGTGTGCGCTAGGGTCAAGGGCGTCCATGCTGAGCTTATGAGCCTGCCCGCGGCAGAGTATCTGCGGCTTAAAAAAATACCCCTAAGTCGAACGGAACTTTCAACAAACATAAAAAACAGGCAGGGCACCGGCATTTGTCCCATGGAGGCCTCAGTCCTCGGAGAAGATGATCCCGAAAGGGGGTTGGTAAAGATCCGTGCCGCGATAGAGATGCTGAAAACCGGTGCACAGAAGCAATCTTAATTCGGCGGAGATCTTTGTATGTGTTTTGTGCTGATGCGCGAGTTCCGAACATTTGATATTTTTGCTGTGCGTATCGCGCCAAGGTGATCGCACATATTTTCTCACAACTTCGGAAAGGTGTGATAGCGATGAAAAAACATTTAAAAAATAACGTTTCTTGGGTCGGTAAAGTCGACTGGGAGCTCTTGAAGTTCCACGGGGACGATTATTCTACGCACAAAGGATCGACATATAATTCTTACTTGGTGGAAGAGGAAAAAACCGTGCTGATCGATACGGTATGGATGCCTTTCGCAGAGGAATTTGTCGAAAATCTCAGCAAAGAGATCGATCTCAACAAGATAGACTATATAATCGCCAACCACGGAGAGGTCGACCATAGCGGGGCGCTTCCGGCACTGATGAAGCATATTCCGGACACCCCGATCTATTGCACGGCTAATGCGGTCAAGTCGCTTAAGGGCCAGTATCATCAAGATTGGAACTTCCGCGTTGTCAAAACCGGCGATAAGCTGGACGTGGGGAACGGCAAAGAAATCGTGTTTGTAGAGATGTCGATGCTCCACTGGCCCGACAGTATGGCCGCCTATCTCACAAAAGACAACATACTGTTCAGCAACGATGCTTTCGGACAGCACTACGCCACGGAAATGCTTTTCAACGACCTTGTGGACCAGTGCGAACTTTTCAACGAGTGTATCAAATATTATGCCAATATCCTCACCCCGTTCAGCGCGATCCTCAGAAAGAAGCTGGCCGAGGT
>CAYZYF010000016.1:0-2177 GCA_964482015.1 uncultured Synergistaceae bacterium | reverse complement strand
CTTGCGAAGAACGACGACAATGACGTCATAACGGAGGTTTTTAAGTCCAAAACCGTCGTTGTTGGATCTCCAACTGTCGGGAACAGTACGCTGCACTCGGTCGCAGGTTTTATGCACCTGATGAAGGGACTTAAGTTCAAAAACAAAAAAGCGGCGGCGTTCGGCTGTTACGGCTGGAGCGGAGAAGGTACGAAAGTCATCTCCGAGTCAATGAAAGCCGCGGGCTTTGACCTGATCGACGAAGAGGGCTTCAGACACCAGTGGAACCCCGATGGAGATGTTAAAGAAGAGGCAGTCAAGTACGGTATGAAAATCGCCGGGGCGTAATAGCGACCGGAAATAATATTACTCAGGAGGGAAAATATATGGGCATGTTCTGTTTTCAGTGTCAGGAAACGGTTTTAAACAAAGGGTGCACCGTAAAGGGAGTCTGCGGAAAGGACGAAGAGGTCGCAAAACTGCAGGATCTGCTGATATACGCGCTCAAGGGGATATCTGAAGTTGTGGTCAAGGGCAAACTTGACCCTGCCGGAATTCCGGAGGTCAACCACGAGGTCCTGAGAAGCCTTTTCATGACGATAACCAACGCAAACTTTGATCCCGATGCCATCGAGGTACAGGTCTCAAAAGCGATCTCTTTAAGAGACGGCCTGAAGGCAAAGGCTGCTGCGGCAGGTTTCCACGATGCGGCTCTTTTTGAAGCGGATACAAAAGCAGCGATGCTGGAGAAGGCGGCCTCTGTCGGGGTCCTTGCCACAGGAAACGAGGATGTGCGGTCCCTGAGAGAGCTGATCACTTACGGTCTTAAGGGAATGGCCGCCTACGCTGAGCACGCGCTCAATCTCGGCAAAGAAGATCTCTCTATTTATGCGTTCATATACGAAGCGCTTGCCGCTACTCTGGACGATGGACTCGGCGCGGATGAACTGGTGGCGCTGACGCTTCGGACCGGTGAGTTCGGAGTCAAAGCCATGGCTCTGCTTGATGGGGCCAATACCGCTAAATACGGTGCCCCCGAGATCACCAAGGTCGATATCGGGGTCAGAAAAAATCCTGCGATACTTATTTCAGGGCACGACCTCACGGATCTTGAGCAGCTTCTGGAACAGACAAAGGGAACGGGAGTGGATGTCTACACCCACGGAGAGATGCTGCCGGCTCACTACTACCCCGCGTTTAAAAAATATGATAACTTCGCGGGCAACTACGGCGGTTCATGGTGGATGCAGGTAGGAGAGTTTGAGACATTCCACGGCCCGATCCTCTTTACGACAAACTGCATAGTTCCGCCGAAGAGCGAAGAGGTCAGGCAGCGCATATTCACAACGGGTTCGTCCGGATTCCCCGGCTGCCCACACATCGTCCCCGACGACAAAGGCAAGAAAGATTTCTCCGAGATCATAGAAATGGCTAAGAAACTCCCTGCGCCGGAAGAGATCGAAACGGGCGCCATAGTGGGCGGATTTGCTCACAGCCAGGTCCTTGCTCTTGCAGATAAGGTCATTGATGCGGTCAAATCGGGAGCGGTCAAAAAATTCTTTGTTATGGCCGGATGCGACGGCAGGATGAAGTCGAGGGAATATTACACTGAATTTGCCAAAAAACTTCCCAAGGACACCATAATCCTCACGGCCGGCTGTGCCAAATACCGTTACAATAAGCTCGACCTGGGGGACATAGGGGGCATACCGAGAGTACTTGACGCAGGACAGTGCAACGATTCCTACTCGCTTGCCGTAATCGCGCTTAAACTGAAGGAGGCCTTCGGGCTTGATGATGTCAACAAGCTGCCGATAGCCTACAACATAGCCTGGTATGAGCAGAAGGCCGTAATTGTGCTTCTTGCTCTCCTCTATCTCGGTGTGAAAAATATCCATCTCGGACCGACCCTTCCCGCATTCCTTTCGCCTAACGTGGCAAGCGTGCTTGTGGACAAGTTCGGGATAGCCGGAATAGGCACGGTGGACGAAGACATCGCTATGTTCATGGCCTAAAAGGCAATGATCGATATGGTACGGCGAAGACCGCCGGGCCGTACCGAAACGAAATTGCTGGCGGGGTCCGGTAAATCTCCGGCCCCCGCCGGCCTTTTATAAAACATCCGGACCTACTAACCTAAAGAATGTTAATGTTCGCAAAATTCTGTGATTAGAATACACTTGTATGCCCATCGCTCT
>CAYZYF010000015.1:0-27036 GCA_964482015.1 uncultured Synergistaceae bacterium | reverse complement strand
CCTTCACACGGTGGAAGTCGTTGGTTCGAACCCAATATCGCCCACCAAGCCAATAATCCACAAGTTTCCATATACACAAGAAACCCTGCCCACGGCAGGGTTTCTTGCTTTTTCAAGCAGTCATAGATAACTATAAATAACCTCTGTTATCCATTCAATACTGTATAATTATTTGTATAAACACATCACCTGGTCACGGTATTTTATACGGTGGAGGGGATACTATGGCTCTGGCTGAAATCATCATCAAAAACGCAAAACCCAAAGAAAAACCATATAGCCTTTCGAATGGACGGGGATTGATCCTTGATATCAGGTCCAACGGAAGCAAATATCACCGCAACGGATGCGGCAACCTGAGTAAGTCCAAGATAGGGATCACCCTTAAGGAAACCGTGGAAAGGGGCTATGGTTCCTGCAAACGACGCAGCCCGTCCACGCTGTGAAGAGGAGGTTAATTGTAATTAGCATTTTTGAAAATATCAAACAGACCGATTCTGATGGAGCGGAGTTTTGGAGTAGCCGCGACTTGTCCAAGGCTCTTGAATATAGCGACTACCGGAACTTTGAAGAAGTAATTGAAAAAGCTAAACAGGCTTGTATAAATAGCTGCCAGAAGGTAGACGATCATTTCGTTGACGTCACCGAAATGATCGAGCTTCCTAAGAGTGCGCAAAGACAAATAAGGTCAGTATATTTATCAAGGTATGCATGTTACCTTATAGTTCAAAGCGCAGACCCTCGAAAAGAAGTGGTCGCACAGGGGCACAGTTATTTTGCCCTGCAGACACGCCGTCAGGAAGTCGAAGATGACAGGCGTTTAAAACTAAGGGCAGAGATCAAAGAGCATAATAAAGGTCTTGCATCTGCTGCCAAGGAAGCCGGAGTTATCCTGCCTATGGATTATGCAATCTTCCAAAACCGAGGCTATCAGGGCCTTTACGGCGGAATGAAAAAACAAGACATCCACAAACATAAAAAGCTTAAGAAAAGCCAGGAGATTCTTGATCACATGGGAAGCGAAGAACTTGCCGCCAACCTCTTCAGAGCAACTCAGACAGAAGCTAAGCTTCGCCGCGACAGAATTGACAATAAGGCTGATGCCAATAAAATTCACTATGAGGTCGGCAAAAAAATTCGTAAAACCATCTCTGAATTTGGCAACGAAATGCCAGAAAATTTGCCTACTCCGCAAGAGAGTATTAAACAGTTGGAGTCGCGAAAGAAAAAGGAACTGCCTGCAGAGTAAATAATAGAACGATTCGTTTTTCATTACAACAACTGATTCAATAGATCTTGGTAAGAATGACGTTCTTTAATTACTTATAGTAAAAATACCGTATAATTTTAAATTTAAAAAGGTCAAATATTTATAAACACTTGTAATAACAACGCTTGTTTTTGATACCTGGATGTCAACATCGCCCACCATGCCAATAATCCACAAGTTTCCATATACACAAGAAACCCTGCCCACGGCAGGGTTTCTTGCTTTTTTAAGCAGTCGCATATAATGATAAATAGCCACTGTGACCCACTTAGACTGCAAAATGGAGGTAGCGATATGGGTTTGCGATTTAGAAAATCAATGAAAATCATTCCCGGGGTACGTCTTAATTTCAGCAAAAGCGGAGTAAGCGCGTCGCTCGGAACTACAGGGGCGAGAGTTACATTAAGTAAAAACGGGGTGTATTCAAATGTCGGCCTGCCCGGAACGGGCATATACATGCGTGAAAGAATATTAAAGCCGTCCGGGCCAAAATCGAAATCAACCTCAAAAACATCCAAAATTACTAAAGGATCTGAAGGCATTTTTGATCCATATTCGGAGGCTGAAGATGCAAATAACTACATAGAAAGTATTATTAATATCGGTTATAAAACTCCGGGTGTTAACGATCTTATTTCATTTCCCAGAGAGACCTTTGACGTGGTTGAACCAATATTTAAGCCCGCCTCCTCCGCAATTTGGTATCCGGTTATATGGGGAACGGTCTTTCTGATCCTAGGAGCAGCGGCGGGGCCGTTCGGTTCGATAGCGGGCTGTGGGATCGCGGCGTGGTACAGCCGTAAGAGAATTATCAGCAAACATCAGGCCCTGTTTAATAACACGGAGCTCGCTCAGTGGAAGGCGAAAAAGCGGCGCTTTGAAGAGGAACAGGATGAATTACAAGAAGAATTTGAGACTATTATGCAAGGCGCACACGAGGATCCCGATCGGGCCATTGAAGTTGCTTTTCGTATCATAGACTGGCCCAGAGAGACTAATATTTCCTTTGAAATAAAAAATGATATGGTAATGCTTGACGTTGATTTACCCGAAATTGAAGATATGCCAAAAGTAACGAATGTCGTCAGAGGAGACGGAACAAGAAAAACTGTTGTTGAGGAAGAAAAGAGCGAAACTCAGCGGAGAAAGGATTATTCCAGGCATATCCATGGAATAGGAATGCTTTTGTGCGGGACAATATTTAATACGCTCGATCAGATCAACATCGTCCTAATTTCAGGATATTCACAGCGTCTTTCAAGTGCAGACGGACATATCAAAGACGAATATTTGTACAGTGTCAAAGTTGACAGGTCCGGATGGGAAAACATAAATCTGGAACAGATAGAGCTTTTGGACCCGATAGAGGTATTTGGTTCTTTTGACATCCGCAGAAAAATGACGAAAACAGGGATATTCAAACCAATAGAGCCGTTTGAAAACTAGTAGGAGACAACGGAAATCCTCTTTCTCTTTCAACGGAGACAATAAGAGGGATAACCATATCGAGTGACTGCGTGGAATCTTAGAATTTCATGCAGTTTTTTGGTTACGTTAGGTATATACAAAACCGCTTGTTTTGTGTGATAATTTAGCTGCTCAATACATTAGTGAGGGGGGGTCAGTAATGAGGAAACCAATACTTATTTTCACGGCGTTATCTGTAGCAGCAGCCGTGCTATTCGGCGGCGCCGCTGGTGCCGAGGCCAAGTTTGTGCGTGCGTACAGGGACGGCAACTACGATATGTATGTAAACCGGGCAAACATCATTCAAAACCAAGGAGTGATCTCTTTCTGGATCAAGAGCGTATATTCGGATGCCGGTAAGGTTTTGGTCAGAGGAGAGCTGCCAAAAAAGCATCAGAAATCACCTCTCGAATATGGGATGGATTATTTTGTATTTGACACAAAAAAGGGCGCGTACAACATCAAGCTTGCCTCCGTCTATGCGAACGGCAATGAGGTCTTCCGCGAAGGCAGCAAGAAATGGCTGCCCGTGAAAGAAGGGACTATCGCAGCTGTTTTGATAAATGAGGTAAACAAGGCCCTGTCCGAGAAAACGACTGATTGAGAGGAGGTGCGATCATACTATGAAGATGAAATTTAAAGCTCTTTTGATTGTTTTAATAATGTCCATTTCTTTGATTTCTCTGGCTTCTTTTGCAGAGGCCGCACTTTCTTCGAAGTATGAGGCTCCTGCATCAGGAGCGGATGCTGCCGCTCCGTCCAAACCGACGCCGGCGACAAAGGCGGCTCCTGCTGCATCCGCGAAGACTGCGTCGGCTAATGCACCTAAAAGCGCTGCCTCTGTTCCCGCCGGCGGAATGGACATATTGTATAGAAAGGACCTAAAGGCAAAACAGCTGGGACTTATCGCTAAAGAACATGATGTTTACTGCAAAGCGTTTGTCGACGCTGAGATGGGGCTTCGTTATTTCTATAAGACACAATATGACGCGAAATACAGAGGTGCAAAGGCTCCTACTCAAGAGGAACTGGAGGCCATGCGCTTTGAACTGAGCCTGCTGATGAAAGACCTCGGATCAAGCGCGAAGAGGTATGCCAGCAATATCAGAATGGCCAAAATAGCAATGACTGAAATGGATGAAGGGGAGAGGACCCTTTTTGCCATAGCCCTCAGCCGTATAATGGCCACTCCTGCCTATGCTGTGGACGCTGGGTCTCTCAGCGGCGTTGAAGCCGGATTGAACAGCATCGCGAATGCGACCGCGGATGTCGGGTTTTCCTCCATGGCCGATTACGCGGCATACGAAGCCAATGCCGCCATGACTACAGCCAGCGTCGCCAAGGCGGGAGAGGTCGCATCCGCGGCTGCTTACTTGGCCAGCAAGATAGCCTTGACCGGGGGGGCTGTCGTCGGAGGCGCCGCACTGGCCATGGGGGCGGTGACCACCGGGGCTGCCGTAGTTGGCGGCGTGGTCTTAGTCGGAGCTATCGTAGGCGGAGGCCTTGATATAGTCGGCGCAACAATCGGATTCATCGATTCTGTGACAGAGAAAACTACAGATACCAAGGACTTAACTAAAATAGCCACCGCCGTTAATTTGGTCAATGTGGCAGCCGGCGCAAAAAGCGGTGAATATATAAGGGTAGCGGTCGAAGCGGCCGCTGCCTCAGAGGGGATGTGGATCCCAGAGATATTTGGTGAAACGGAAAAAAATAACTGTCCCGGGAAGGACGGCGTCAACAAAGTCAAAAACGCCAAACAAAACGCTTCTTCAGGGGGTAGTGGCGGCGGAGGAGGAGGCGGTGGCGGCTGTGGTGGAGGCTGCTAGTCCGCAGTACTTGTGACACTGATACAGATAAAACAACGGACTGCGTGGAATCTTAGGATTTCACGCAGTTTTTTATTACCTTAGCGGAGATCCCGCATGCCCAAGCGGTCCGGATCTTTGGCAAATTTGACCGGAAGGCAAGACCCTCCGGCTGTGGGAAATGCGGACTGTGTCATGAGGCGGACATTGTCACCATCCGACATGCCTATTTTTTCTATTCCGGTCGCGGCGAACTGGTCTGAACCGCCTTAATGTTGTAACATATATGTCGTATCAAAAAGAGAGGCACACGGAGGCGGCAATATGGCAGCGCAACAGCCCGAGGGCGTTTACCTTTATATTGATGACAGCGGCTCAAGATACATCGCGGTCGTCGATCCGTTTGGGATCGCGAATATGTTGCCGTGGAAACAGCCGGGTGAGTTTGACAGCGTACAGGAAAAAAGCTGGAACCTGCAGGGAGAGTTTATCAGGCTAAAGATTTCGGACTGAAAACCCGTCCTTTAAACCATATATGCGATATAGCCGGCATGGACAAGGACCAATTGGTCGTCTGCCCTCCTATATCACGAGAGAGCGGCTTGACGCCCTCTTAAACCATTCCTCCGCCTCTTTCGCATCAGGCTCGAATCCCTCACGCCCCATGAGTCCGTATGTATATTTTTTGCCCTGCTCTACTCCAGGCTGGTCAAAGGGATCGATGCCCATCATCCTGCCCGTCATGGCGGTCATATATTCAAAATAAAATATAAGGGCGCCCAACGAAACTTCGTCGAGCTTTTCCAGCTCTATCAAAACGAGCGGACGCCCGGCCTTCATGATCGCCGCCGCAGTGCTCATCGCCTCCATGCCCAGCATCTCCCCTGCCTCCGCACCTTCCAGGTATGAAAGCGGTTCAAGAGAGTCCAGGTCTGTCTTTGGGACAAAAATTTTTGCTCCGTGGTCTTTGATGTTTATTAGGGTAAAAAACTTATCGTCGGGACCGTCCGTGTAAAGCTGGACCTGTGAGTGTTGGTCAATGGCTCCAAGCGCTCTTACTGGAGTTGTGCCAATGCCGTTCTTTCCAAGGCTTTCTCCCCAAAGCTGCGCGAACCACTCGGCAAAATATGACATCCTGCTTGAGTAGGGCATTATAACAGACATCGGACGCCCTTTGTTTTCGTGAAAGAGGTGCAGCGATGATGCAAGACGGGCAGGGTTCGATGCAAGCGAACTTCTTTCGAGAAGCCTCTCTTTCATTTCGCGTGCACCCTCAAGAAGTGAGTCTATGTCTATTCCCAAGGCACACGCCGATGTAAGTCCCGCCGATGAGAGAACTGAATACCTTCCTCCGACGGAGGGAGGGAGGTCGAGCACCCTGCACCCGGATTCGCGGGCAAAGGAGCGGAATATTCCCTTTTTAGGATCGGTGATAACCAGTATATCGCTGTCTGCTTCTCGGCCGAGCTTTTTCATCTCCTGCCTGAACCAGAGAAACTGAGCCATTGTCTCGGCCGTAGCGCCGGATTTGCTGACTCCGACCAGCGCTACGCTTCCCTTTCTGGCCTCTTCCCAGATCGCCTCAATTTTCATCGGGTCCGGGTTATCAGCTAGAAAAAAACGTGGACGGGCAGATTCGGCATCATGAAATTCGGGCAGAAGCGCCTGATGCACCATCAGGTTCCCGAGCGCCGAACCCCCTATCCCCGCCTGAATGACATAATCGTAGCCGGAAAGCCATTCGGCTGCGTTTTTAATCTCTGCCGTATCGGCTTCCGGAAGGAATAGCCAACCAAGCCCCTCGTCCTCAGGCGAAGCCTCGTTCAGCCAATCCGCCGCATCGGCAGAGAGCTCTCCATACGTTCCGCCAAAGGAATCCGAAGGGACGTTCTCCCAGCCTAGCGCCCCCCCGAAATAAAAACTGAGCGAGATTTTTTTCATGGAGACACGACCTTTCCGATTTTTTTATTTCAACAGGCCGGCCTCTTTAAGAGCGTCATTTATTCCGTTCTTGTCAAATCCAACGATGTACTTCTCCCCCACTTGAATGACTGGAACACCCATCTGCTTGGTCTTTTTAACGAGTTCCATTGCGGCAGCCTTGTCAGCGGCAACATTGACCGTCTCATAGGCTACGTTGATCGACGAAAGATACTCTTTCGCCTTGTCACACCACGGACATGTATTTGTCGAATATACTTTCACTTCCATATTGATCGCTCCCTTGTACAGTATCGTTTGCCAGTAAAGGCTGGATTTTATTTATTATAACTCCTATTTTGAGATTTTATTTTTTACCGTGACATTATACGTAAAAATCACAGCAACATTAAAATAAAAGCAACCGCCGTCATATTACCTTTACATACTTTCAGGATCAAGCCCGAACCATTGTTGCATTTTTTCTTTTTTGGATGGTTTGTGATTATATGCTTTACGATGTTGCAATTATTCACAAATTGAGATAGATTTAACAGCGTGTGTTTATAAATTTGAAATCGGAAGTTTTTTTACAGCATCCTTAGAGGAGGTACGTTATGTTCAAGATAGTTTCAAAACAGAAGATCGCGCCCAAAGAATTCGACATCTGGGTCGAGGCCGATCGGATAGCGAAACACGCTAGGGCAGGACAGTTCGTCGTTCTTCGCGTTGACGAGAAGGGAGAGAGGATCCCTCTCACCATAGCCGACTACGACAGGGAAAAAGGCCTTATCCGCCTGATTTTCCAGGTCGTTGGAAAGACAACAGCGGCTATGGCCTGTCTTGAGCCGGGAGATTCGATAAGAGATATCTCCGGCCCGCTCGGAACGCCCAGCGAGGTAGAAAAGCTTGGCACGGTGCTCATGGTGGGCGGCGGCGTTGGCATAGCAGCCCTCTATCCAATAATCAAGGAGCTTAAGCTGGCCGGAAACAAGGTCATCACTATTCTTGGCGGACGTACGTCAGAACTGGTGGTCATGAAAGAAGAATGCGCCGAATATTCTGACGAGCTGATCATCACTACGGACGACGGCTCAGAGGGAATGAAGGGCGTAGTTACTGAAGCTATGAAGATGGTCGTTGAGCGCGGTGAAAAGATCGACCGTTGCTGGTGTATCGGGCCTTCGATCATGATGAAATTCGGCGCCAAGATGGCTGCGGAGCTCGGACTTCCGATAGTTGTCTCACTGAACCCGCTTATGGTGGACGGCACTGGAATGTGCGGCTGCTGCCGAGTCACAGTCGACGACAAGATCTACTTCGCCTGTGTCGACGGGCCCGAGTTCGACGGACACAAGGTCAACTGGGATGAGTTTATGGGGCGTTTGCGCCAGTACAAAGATCAGGAAAAGATATCCATGGATAAATTCGAAGCTGAAGTAGGTGGAACGTCATGGCAGTAACATTCTCTAAATGGAAGACTCCGATCAAGGAACAGGATCCCGAGGAACGCAGAAGCAATTTCGGAGAGGTCTGCCTCGGCTACACTCTCGAAGAAGGAATGAAAGAGGCTGGACGCTGCATCCAGTGCAAGACGAAACCATGCATAGCCGGGTGCCCCGTCTCTATCGATATACCGGGCTTCATTAAATGCGTTAAAGAGGGCGATATGGCCGGAGCCGCTGAAATCATGGACAAGTACACGAACCTGCCCGCGGTGTGCGGAAGGGTTTGCCCTCAGGAGACCCAGTGTGAGGGCGTATGTACAGTCGGAAAGATGCCGGGATTCGAGCCTGTCGCCATAGGGAAACTTGAGCGCTTGGTAGCGGACTGGAAGTATGCGCAAGAAGAGGGCAAGAAAGATAAAACGGCAGCTGTTTCAAAGGGGAAAGTGGCTGTCGTTGGCTCCGGTCCCTCCGGGCTGACCGTCGCCGGAGACCTTGCGAAAAAAGGCTATGATGTAACGATCTACGAGGCCCTTCACGCCGCGGGCGGTGTTCTTATCTACGGGATACCGGAATTCAGGCTTCCTAAGAACATCGTCAAGATGGAGATCGATGCCATGCAGGAACTCGGCGTAAAGATCGAATGCAACGCCGTCGTCGGCAAGAATATAACGATGCAGGAAATAATGGAAGAGTACGACGCCTGCTACATCGCCGTGGGCGCTGGGGCCCCGCACTTCCAGGGAGTACCCGGCACGACGCTTAACGGAGTCTACTCAGCCAGCGAGTATCTGACCAGGATAAATCTCATGCATGCCTACGAATTCCCTGACCATGACACGCCCATCAAGAAGTTCAACAAGGTGGTTGTCATCGGAGGCGGCAACGTTGCCATGGACGCGGCACGTTCTGCGAAAAGGCTGGGTGCTGATGAGGTAACCGTTGTTTACAGACGTTCACTGACAGAGCTCCCCGCACGTATAGAGGAATACCATCACGCCGTCGAAGAGGGTATCATATTCAACTGGCTCACCAATCCGACAGAGTATGTAAACGACGGACAGGGAGACCTCTGCGGCGTCAAGTGCATCAGGATGGAACTCGGTGAGCCCGACGCGTCGGGACGCAGGCGTCCTGTGCCGATCGAAGGCAGCGAGTTCTTTATCGAAGCGGACTGCGCTATCGAAGCAATAGGCCAGGGGTCAAACAAGGTGCTTCTCTCTACGTTCCCCGAGATGGAACTGAACAAGTGGGGCTACATAGTGGCAGATCCCAAGACCGGAGCAACTTCTGTGCCCGGAGTTTATGCAGGCGGCGATATCGTAACGGGAGCTGCGACAGTCATCCTCGCAATGGGGGCGGGCAAGGACGCGGCGGAGGCCATAGACAAATATATTACCGAAAAAAAGTCTAAGTAAGCGTAAAAAGAACGAGGAGTATGACGGACCGGGAGCTAAGCCTTCCGGTCTTTTTTATTGTGCGTGGGAGATCTGCTTTTTCCAAAGTGGCACCCAGTACATAAAATGTACGGCGGTCGATGAGAGCAGTACTGAGATTCCGATAAGCTTAAAGGAGCCCGCCGCGCCGAGAAAAGGGGATAGAAAAGCAAATAAAAGAGGGGTAACTACCCAACCGATATCCATGGCCAGAAGAAATGAGCCCGTCGCCTTTGGATGATATTCCACAGAGAGCAGGTCGCCTATCATCGACAGCCCGGTCGGAAAGCCGGCGCCTATCCCCAATCCAAACAGAGTCCCATTAAGAAGAAAGAACGCGTTCGATCTGCTGTAAGAAAGGCACAAAAGCGAGAATCCCATCAGCGCCGCCGCCGGTGCGGTAAGCAGGGTTCTCGGTATTTTGTTCATCCCCCTAAATCCTACCGTTCTTATAAGGACGGCAGATATCGCTGCGGATACCATGAACCACGAGACCGCAACTCCCCTCTCTCCCGCCAAAGCCGCCGCACAGAGGGTGGCTCCGTCGGCGAGTGACGTGAGGAATGCCGTGACATAGAGCGTCTTGACACCGGGATGAGAGAGCATATCCCGGTAGGCACCCCAGACACGTTTTTTTCGTGAGCTTGACGTAACATCTTTTATCTTCAGGCTGATCGCAAGGCAGATAAGGGCCACGAGTACAGGCAACCAAACGTAAAGGGTCGAATGTCCGCCCTTTAGCAGAAACTCGGCCAAGGGAACTATCGTCGCCATGGGAAGCATAGATCCGCTCGTGAAGAGTGCGAAGCCGATCCCCCTGTTGCTCTCTTTCAAGGTCATCGATTGATAGGCGATCGTGGATACTATAAATACGCTTGCACTAACTCCGGAGAGCGCTCTGAACGTTAAAAGGACGGAGGGGGCGGAGAGGGAGAGCGCAATGCCCGCCGCTGCGGCAGCTGACATGATAGAGCTTCCTATGAGCGCCCTCCTTATGCCAAGCCTCTCCATGGTCCAGCTGCCGAGCGGCCTGCATATTATCATGGTCATGTAAAAGACGCTCAGAAAAAGGCCGACTGCCCTGGGAGATGCCCCGATAGAGCTGTAGAAAGGGCCAAACAGAAAATATATGTTTGAGAAACAGATGATGCCGTAATTTGCTAAAAAAATTAGCAGCATCTGTTTTGAGATTCTCATGGGAACCTATCCTCCGTAGGTTCCGAGCCGGCGTTTTCGGACGATGGGGGGAAAAGGACAAAACGCGCAAGCGCGGGATCCGAGACACGTGCATGCGTCACGGATCCCGCGCAAGGCGCAACGATTGAGTGCCAAAGGTGCTTCTTTCCTATTCTTCCTCTTCCTCGCGATCCTTTTCCGCTGCCTCTATCACCTTTCTGGCTATTTCTCCGGGGACCTCTTCATAATGTGAGTATTCCATTGAGAACGTTCCCCTGCCCGAAGTCATAGAACGAAGTATGATCGCATAGCGGAACATCTCAGAGAGCGGACACTGCGCCTTTACGACCTGCAGTTTGCCTTCGCTGTCTATTCCCATGATGCGCCCGCGCCTGCTGTTGAAGTCTCCCATTACGTCGCCCAGGCAGTCTTCCGGGACCTTGACGACAATGTTCATGACGGGTTCAATAAGGACCGGCATCGCGTCAGCCATAGCCTTCTTAAAGGCAAGTGAGGCGGCTATTTTAAAGGCCATTTCCGATGAGTCGACGTCGTGGTACGAACCATCATAAATGGCGCAGGAAAAGTCTGTGGCCGGATAGCCTGCAAGATAGCCTTTTTGGGCAGCCTCCCTCAGACCCTTTTCAGCAGCCGGTATGTAGTTTTTAGGCACGACACCGCCCACTACCTTATCGACGAACTGGATGCCGGAGTTCCTTTCAAGGGGCGAAAGCTCGAACCAGACATCTCCATACTGCCCACGGCCACCTGATTGCTTTTTGTGTTTCCCCTGAGCACGGGCCGTCTTTTTTATCGTCTCCCTGTAAGGCACTCTTGGCGTACGTGTCTCAAGATCGACCTTATAACGTTCCTTGATCTTTGACAGCATTATATCGAGATGCATATCCCCCATTCCGGAAAGGACTGCGTCCCCCGTCTCGGGATTTTTAACAAATGAAAGCGTCCTGTCTTCTTTCAGGGTTTTTGAGATAGCAGTGCCAAGTTTGTCTTCGTCCGCCCGGCTCTTTGGAAGGACCGCCACACTGTAAACCGGCTGTGGAAACTGTATCGGCCTGAAGCGCAGGACTTCTCCCTTGGCTCCAAGGGTATCACCCGCCGTAGTGCTCTCCAGTTTAGGAATGGCTACGATGTCCCCGAGTATTATCTCTTTTTCCTCGGTGCTCTCCTTGCCCTTCATGAAGCGGAACGAACTGACCCTTTCTTCTTCACCTTCCGTTACGTTAAGGATCGTCTGATCGCCAGTGAGCGAACCGGAAAAGACCTTTACAAAGGAGAGCTTGCCGACATAGGGATCGACCATGACCTTGAAGACAAACCCGAGGAAGGGGCCGTTTTCGTCGGGCGCGACCTTGACCGCCTCGTCGTCCTTCAGCGCCGCCCTATTCTGCATATCCTTCGGGGAGGGCATATAGTCCGCGACGGCATCCATAAGCTGACTCACTCCGATATTTCCGGTGCCTGAACCAGGAATTATGGGGAAAATTGCCCTGGCGCATACCGCCTTGCGAATAACTTCCTGGGCTTCGTCACTTGAGATCTCTTCACCCTCGAGGTAGCGCATCATCAACTCGTCGTCAGCCTCAACAGCCCTCTCAATAAGAGTTTCACGGGCTGATGCCACGGCATCAGCCATATCAGCGGGAACATCACCCTCGACGGCCTCTTTGCTGCCGTCACCTTTATACATATACGACTTTCCGGTCAGCACGTTGACCAGACCTTTGAAGTTAAGTTCCTTGCCTATGGGAAGACAGAGCGGCACCGCCCTGTCCGAAATATTCTCCTGAATATCCTTGACGGCGCTGTGAAAATCGGCATTCTCCCTATCAAGTTTGCTGACAAAAAAGATAGCCGGCGTCTCAAACGTCTCGGCGAATTCCCACACGTTTTGAGTCTGGACCTCGACTCCCGCAGTGGCGTTTACCAGAACCACAGCTCCGTCGGCAACCCTCATGGCACAGCGCTGTTCGCCTACGAAGTCCGCGAATCCCGGCGTATCCAGCACGTACATCGTTTTATTTCTGAACGGTATTGTAGAAAGGGAGGTGCTTATCGATATGCCGCGCTTTTGCTCTTCTGGGTCGAAGTCCGATACCGTATTCTTGTCTTCGATCTTTCCGATCCTCGAGACAAGCCCTGAGTTAAAGAGAAAAGCCTCGTTAAGTGATGTCTTTCCCGCTCCTCCGTGTGAAATAAGAGCGATGCTGCGAATATCCTCGGGTTTACGTATCCCCATGTATTTCACTCCTTCTGTTGAAGCTGAATATACTATGTCAGGTGACAGGACATCTTTAAAATTCACACAACCCACTGATAATAACCTTTGACGGGCATTTAAGTCAATCTCGGCGAATCGGCCGTGTCAACTTATTCCACCAAAGATCCAACCAGTGACGCGACCTCGGCAGGATCGGCGGAACCTCGTGTCTCCTTCATTACGAGTCCACAGAGGAACTTGGCCTTCGAACCTTTTTTGTCTTTGCCGGATCTTATGTCTCCGACCGCATCCTTTTCGCTTTCTATGATCTTTCTCACGACAGCCTCAAGATCAGGTCCGGTGATCTTGCCGACCGCAGTAGCACTGCTTTGGATCGCCCTGTCCAGCGATATCTTTTTTTCGGCCATAAGGGAGAGGATGTCCTTTGCCTGGGTATTAGAGATATCTTTGCTCTCCACCTTAAGCAGAAGTTTCCCTAGCTCGGAGGCGTCCACCGGAAACGTAGATATATCCGTATCTGTCTCTCTCAAAACACGCTGGACTTCCATCAGCACCCAGTTGGCACATCTGGACGGAGAAGCTCCCTCCGCCGCGCACGCCTCAAAATAATCGGCGACCTCCTTCAGTTCCGTAAGTCTATGGCTCTCCTCGGATGAGAGGGAGTACTGTTCTATAAATCTTTCTCTCTTTGCCCACGGCATCTCGGGCAGGCTCTTTTTTATCGCCACGGCGTAATCCGGTCCGGCAGAGATAGGAGCTAGGTCCATCTCCGTGTAGTACCTATAATCCCGCTCGCCCTCCTTGCCCCTCATGGATCTCGTCACACCGGCGGCATCGTCCCAAAGCCTCGTCTCACGGACAAGCGCACTGCCTTCATCGAGGATCCTGTTCTGGCGTGAGATCTCAAATTCCAGGGCACGTTCGATGGATCGCAGTGAATTAACGTTTTTGATCTCCACCCTCGTACCCAGGCTGCCGTCGGGGTTTTTTAACGAAACGTTTACATCGACCCTGAGCGAACCGGACTCCATCTCTCCGTCAGAGACATCAAGATATCTCGCCAGCTGTCTTATTTGAGTTATGTAAGCGATCGCCTCTTCGGCCGAGCCCATGTCCGGTTCCGATACTATCTCCGAGAGCGGCATGCCGCCGCGGTTGTAGTCTACAAACGAATATGAGGCTCCGGTCAGTCTGCCGTCGGCAGTGGGATGGACAAGCTTTCCCGCATCCTCCTCCAGATGAAGGTGGTTGACTCTGATCCTCTTTTCTTTTCCTCCCGCCTCTATGTCCACATGGCCGCCTACGGCTATGGGATATTCGTACTGCGTGATCTGATACGCCTTGGGGAGGTCTGCATAGAAGTAATGCTTTCTGTGGAACCTTGTATTGTCGTTTATCGAGCAACCAAGCCCCAGCCCCATTCTGACTGCAAGCTCAACCGCACGGTCGTTTAGCAGCGGCAGTGTTCCCGGCACGGCAAGGCAGACGGGACAGACGTTTGTGTTGGGAACGGCGCCGATATAGTCCGTCGAGCAGCCGCAAAAGAGCTTAGTCTTTGTTTTGAGCTGCAGGTGTATTTCAAGTCCTATTACTGTTTCCCTGCCCATCATTGCGCTCCCCCTTCTTCATTGATCTCCGCTACGTGCGGCCGGCCGGCCATTTTTTCCAAGACAGATGCGAGAGAGAGAAGCCCGGCGTCGCCAAAACGGGGGCCGATCAGCTGTATGTTAAGAGGCAGCCCTTCGTTTGAGAAACCGATATTGAGACTTATAGCCGGGATACCGGCAAGATTAGCGAGAGATGCAAAGGCGTCTCCCAGTTTTATGCGGGCGGGATCTTTTTCAGCCATGCCCGCCTTGGTCGGCATAAACGGAGAGACAGGGCAGATCAGTGCATCAATATTTTCGA
Source organism: uncultured Synergistaceae bacterium (assembly GCA_964482015.1). Taxonomy (GTDB): domain Bacteria; phylum Synergistota; class Synergistia; order Synergistales; family Synergistaceae; genus Caenicola. The sequence goes on along the minus strand of CAYZYF010000015.1, from coordinate 12,367 downwards.
AGAGCCGAACGCACTCGTCGGCTATGATCCGTCTGACTTTGGAGGCCGTGAGGTAATAGTCTTCGTAGAACCCCTTGGATAGTATGCAGGTGCCGATGAGTATCCTTTTACGCACCTCTTCGCCGAATCCACCTGTCCTGCTGTTTTTATACATTTCAAAGAGGTTTTTCCCGTCTTCATGATGGCCGTATCTCATGCCATCAAAGCAGGCAAGCTTAGAACTGGCGTCACCCCATGCCGTCATGTAATAACAGGCGGCGGAATGCTTCATTGTCACAGGCAGTCTTGCTTCCTCGATCTCTGCTCCCGCAGACCCGCAATATTCTACAGCCATTTTTACGCCGTCAAGAATAGCCGGGTCCACAAGGCCGGTATCATAACCGCCCAGGACGGCAACCTTCTTTCCCTCTATACCATCCGACAGCGACGAGGAAAAAGACGGCCTTTCGTAAAATAAGCAGGTATTGTCATTTTCATCCGGCACTGCAAGAACATCCATTACTGCGGCCATGTCCTTTATGTCCCTGGTTACGGGCCCGACCTGATCCAGGGACGATGCATAGGCTACGACGCCAAATCTGCTTATCTGTCCGTAGGAGGGCTTCATGCCGTGTACGCCGCAGAAGGCCGACGGCTGACGGACGGATCCGCCTGTATCGCTGCCCAATGCTACAGGACAATACCCCGCGGCGACCGCCGCCGCGCTTCCCCCCGAACTGCCTCCGGGCACCCTGCTAAGATCCCTCGGATTGAGGGTCGGCCCGAAAAACGAGCTTTCTGTGGTGCTTCCCATGGCAAACTCATCCATATTTGCTTTTCCGATGAGCACTGCACCGGCATCTCTCATTTTTTTCACGGATGTGGCATCGTACTCCGGCACCCATCCTTCGAGCATCCTGCTGCAGCACGTCGTTTTAACACCTTCGGTGCAAAAATTGTCCTTCACTATAAAGGGTACGCCCGCCAAAGGTCCGGGGTCTTTGCCTTCGCGGACCGACTTGTCCGTATCATCGGCGGCCCTTGCCGCGCTCTCTTCCGAAAGCGTAACGATCGCGTTTAGACGCTTATCAATTTTTTTTATCCTCTTCAAATGGGCCGCCAGAACTTCGGAGGCGCGCCATCTGCCAGCTTTCACGCCTTCCGATATTTCAGTGGCGGACATTTTATAAAATTCCATTTTTACTCCCCCTGCGCCTCAGCCCTGTCTTCTTCTGAAAGGATCCTCGGTACCCTAAAAAAATCCCCGTCGCTCACGGGGGCCCCCTCCATAAAGGAGTCACGGCCGCTCCAGCCGCGTGGGAGATCCTCTCTCCTCAAAAAAGGGCCCGTCTCTTCCCACTCAAAGAGCGGCGTGCCTGCAAGATCAAGTTCATGCATTTCGTCGCACATTTCCAGCACTTCGTTGACCCTGCTTACTACCTTCGGGTATTCCGCCTCCGACAGGTCTATGCATGAAAAATTCAGGATCTCTTTAAGCACAGTCACGTCCATTCGATTTTTATCCGTCACTACCGATCCCTCCAAACCGCAAGGAGCGCTATATCAGTGCGCTTCGTTAAGTTTTTTTATAAAATCGTCCTCTTCGAGGATATTTATATTCAATTCACGGGCCTTGGTGAGCTTACTGCCGGGTTCTGAGCCCGCCACTACAAAATCGGTCGCCTTGCTTACCGAATCTGTAGTCCTGCCTCCCAATGCCCTGATCCTAGCCGCTGCCTCGTGGCGTGACATGGAGGATAGGGTACCGGTCAATACAAATCGCAGTCCCCTGAACGGAGCTCCCTCTTCATCCCCCGTCCGCTGCGGTTCCTGTATTGTATTCACTCCCGCTTCTTTAAGCCTTTTTATGACGTCGGCATTGTGCGGCTCCGAAAAAAAGACCCTGAGGGATTGCGCTATTACGGAGCCGATCCCGTCCGTAAGCTCCAGTTCGTGAGGCCTAAGGGTTGCCGTCTCAACAAGCGCGTCGAGAGACAAGAACCTTTCGGCCAGGTCGTTGGAGGTCCTCTCCCCCACGTTCCTGATCCCAAGAGCATTTATCAAAGATCCCAAAGGTCTTTTTTTAGAATTCTCAATCGCATCTATCAGGTTGCGGGCCGACTTTTCACCCATTCTTTCAAGGGGGATGAGCATTTTTTCGTCGAGCCCATAAAGGTCAGCGAGATCCTTTATCAGCCCCTCTTCCGTCAGTAGGTCTACAATTTTATCTCCGAGTCCGCGTATGTCCATAGCCTGCCTTGATGCAAAATGCAATATCCCTTCTTTGACCTGAGCCGGACAGGATTTGTTGGTGCATCTGATGGCGGCTTCGCCCTCAAGTCGCACTGCCTTTGAACCGCAGACGGGACATTCCCCGGGGATCACATAGGGCATTGTACCCTCGGGCCTTTTATCTGTATCGACCCTCAGTACCTCGGGAATTATCTCCCCTGCTTTGTGGACGAGGACACAGTCTCCTACGCGCACGTCCTTTCTGTCTATTTCATCCTGATTGTGAAGTACGGCCCTTCTTACGACCGTTCCCGAAAGCCTTACCGGTTCGAGCACAGCCGTGGGCGTCAGGGCTCCCGTGCGTCCGACAGTAATCTCTATATCCAAGACCCGTGTTGACTTCTCTTCCGGCGGGAACTTGTAGGCGATCGCCCACCTGGGAGCCTTGGAAGTGGCGCCCAGTGTCTCCCGCGCCGCTATATTGTTAAGCTTGATGACCACCCCATCGGTGTCTATCGGGTGATGAAACCTTTCTTCTCCCCATTTGTCCAGGTATTCTTCGATCATTTCCAGGTTTGTGCAGAGACGTTCCCCCTCCTGAACAGGAAGAGCTGCGTGCCTCAGCCATCCGAGCATTTCCTCCTGGCTGGCTAAACCGTGTTTTTTCGGGTCCACTACCTGGTACAAGAATATTTTAAGGTTTCTTAGGGCAGTAATCCCTGGGTCCAGCTGCCTGACACTGCCCGCAGCCGCATTCCTGGGGTTGGCAAAGAGCGGTTCGCCCGCCTCTTCTCTGGCTGCATTGAGAGCGGCAAACCCCTTCTTGTCTATGCACACCTCGCCTCTAACCTCCAAGACCCCATTCTTGCCGATCTTTAGTTTGAGCGGCAGGCTTTTGATAGTTCTAAGGTTCGCCGATATGTCTTCACCGACACGGCCATCTCCCCTGGTAACACCTCTCGAAAATATACCGTCCTCGTACGTCAGCGAAACGGCAAGGCCATCTATCTTTGGCTCGCAAAGGACCTCCGCGTTCACTGTACCCAGCATCTGATTCATCTTAGAATAGAACGCTCTCAGTTCATCCCTGTCGAGGGCGTTGTCCAGACTCATCATCGGCTCGCTGTGGCGCACCTTGATGAAACCTTCCTTTGGGGGCCCGCCGACACGTATCGTCGGGGAATCAGGCGAGGCAAGTTCCGGATATTTCTCTTCTATGGCGATGAGTTCTCTCAACAGGAGATCATATTCGGTATCGGATATCTCCGGGGCGTCTTCGACGTAGTAAAGACCGGCGTGGCGTTTTAATTCCGCGCGAAGCTCCTCTGCCCTTTTTTTGATGACCTCCGGCTCTTCCATCACTCTAGTCCTTCGGCTTCATTGTGGGGAAGAGGATGACGTCCCTGATGCTTTTCGAGTTGGTCAGGAGCATCACGGTCCTGTCTATCCCTATGCCCATCCCACCGGTCGGCGGGAGTCCGTATTCAAGTGCGTTTATAAAGTCCTCGTCAAAAGGATGAGACTCTTCATCTCCCTCGCTTTTTTTGATCTCCTGATGCATGAAACGTTCTCTCTGATCCAGGGGATCGTTGAGCTCCGAGAAAGCGTTTGCGAACTCCCATGCATTTATAAACAATTCGAATCTGTCCGTTATATCGGGGTTATCCTTGTTTCTCTTGGAGAGCGGAGAAATGACAGTCGGATGCCCGAGAACAAAGGTAGGCTGTATAAGTTCGGGCTCAACGTACTCCTCAAAGAAAATAGGGAGGATGTCAAATCTCGTATCGGAGGGTTTGATCTCAAATCCGCGCAGAACCGCCTGTCTTCGGGCTTCCTCGTCCGAAACGGCGCTGAAGTCTATGCCTACATGTTCTGTAACCAGCTCTGTCATCGTCGCCCTGCGAAAAGGAGGGTTAAGGTTTATCTCAGTTTCTCCGTATTTGATCACCCTGCCTCCGAGTTCATCCGCACAGGCAACTATGATCTCCTCGGCCAGATCCATCATGTCCTCGTAGTTTGCATAGGGCCAGTAGACCTCGAGCGAGGTAAACTCCGGATTGTGTCTCATGTCCATGCCTTCGTTGCGAAACTGCTGACCTATCTCGTAGACTCTGCCCAGCATCCCCACAACCAGCCTTTTAAGGTGAAGTTCCGTGGCGATCCTGAGGTACATGTCTATGTCAAGCGTGTTGTGATGAGTTACGAAGGGCCGTGCATTGGCTCCGCCCGCTATGGTCGACAGTATCGGAGTCTGGACCTCCAGCGTTTCGTGAGCATCAAGGACCTTTCTGAAAGTTTGGATTATCTTAGTTCTTTTGCGAAAGACCTCCCTGACTTCGGGATTTGCTATCAGGTCAATGTAACGCTGGCGATACCTGACCTCCATGTCTTTCAGCCCATGCCATTTCTCCGGCATCGGCCTGAGAGCCTTTGAAAGAAGGGTGAAGCTTTTGACCGCTATGGTCAGCTCTCCCCGCTGCGTCCGGAAAGGCACTCCGATTATACCGAGAAAATCTCCGGCATCTATCCATTTTTTAAAGAACGTATAATCCTTTTCTCCCAGAAGGTCGTACTGGAAACAAAGCTGAAGCCTTTCGTGCTCATCCTCAAATGTGGCAAATGCCGTCTTTCCGTGACGCCTCAGTATAAGCACTCTGCCGGCCGTCTGTATTACATCTTCGGACCACTCCTCGTCCTTCAGAAAGGAGTATTTCTCCTTCACATAAGACAGCGTCTGCTTCACTTCCCAATAATCCTGTCGGAATGGGTCGTATCCCTCTTCACTGCGCAGCCTCAGCAGCTTGTCTTTTCGCTGGCGAAATATCTCCTCTTCAGGCATTATGCTCTTCTGTCGCTCTTCTTCTTTTTTTATCTCTTCCGCCAAACGGATCACTTCCTCTGTTATTTTGTCTGTTCTTTTAAAATATTTTCGTTCCAAGAGGTTCGTATGTCAGTATTGGTCTATGACTCCCCTCGGAAAATTTTCCTTTGTAAGATCCGGCACCGCCTTCTCCATGATCCGCTGCCGACAAAAGAGGATCTCTTCCATCTCGGACCATGTCCGCGCGAGGGCCCCGTGGCGTCTCAGCACTGATGCGCCGGGATATCCCTTAAAAAGTGCTGCAAGCATCCTTCTTGAGATCATAAGAGCCTGAGATTGTCCCTCGGTATTATAGACGCTGCGGCCGAGTTCGAGAAGGAGTTCGGTCTGAAAATCGAGGGACGGATAACGATAGCTGTCCGGAACTTCAGCCCCCAGTGCTTTCAGAACAGCTGATATAAGGAAGACGTCTCTCAGGATACCCCGCGCCGCAAGCACCGCGGCACAGCCTCTGTCAATATAGTCCATAAAGTCATCAGGCGTATAGCAATCACCGCTCCCACCGATCATTCCCGGAAACATGCGAGCCGCTTCTTCTACAGGTTCACGCAAAGCCTTACCCTCATACCTCTGTGCCGCGGTCCTGCCGTGTATAAAAATCAAATCTGCACCCGAGGACAAGAGCAGGTCGCACATGCCGCAGGTCGTAACCGAGCTTCCATGGGGCATGATCCTTATCTTTGCCGATACTGGAAGTCCCGTTTGCTTTAAAGATTTTATAATTTTGGAAGATTCTTCCGGACGTTCCAAAAGTTTTGAGCCGCTGCCCCTTTTTGTCACTTTAGGCATGGGACACGCCATATTTATCTGGAGACCATCAAACTTTCTGATCTGCAGGGCCGCCTCCGCACCCCTGGCTATGTCATCAGCCTCCGAACCGAATAGCTGGAGGACCACCGGCCGCTCGTCATCTGTACCATGAAGCAGCTCCTTCGTTTTCCGTCCGCGGTGAAACAGCCCCAGAGCACTGACCATCTCGGTATGGACAAGCCCGGCACCCAACATCCTGTAAAACCGCCTGACCGATGCGAAGGTAATACCGGCCAACGGGGCAAGCCAGACGGGATTTTCAACCTCTATGCCGCCTATCCTGCGGGGATAGCCGGAAACGCGCGGATCAAACACCTGCGTCCGGCAACGGGCTGTTTCGCTCATAAATTATCCTGAGACCCTCTATGGTCAGCCACTGATCTACCTCTTTCACTATGTCAGAAAGCTCAGCCAGTATAGGGGCATGTCCTCCCGTTGCAACCACGCGGCACGGCGCTCCCATCTCCTTGAAGATGCCCCTGAGAAGCGCATCTATGAGCCCTACTGTACCGTAGACCAGACCCGATTGGATCGCTTCAACAGTGTCCCCGCCTATGTAATGCCCCGGCGGTTCCAGAGCTATTTGGGGCAGTTTAGCCGTGCGCGAAAAGAGGGACTCCATCCCTAGTTCCATGCCAGGGGCTATAGTCCCTCCAATATATGCCCCTTCCGCGGAGATAACGTCAAGGGTGATCGCCGTGCCCAGATCGACCACAACGAGAGGTGCGCCGTACTTAGACACTCCCGCAACCGCATTAAGAAGTCTGTCAGCGCCAAGCCCAGTGGCGTTTTTCATTTTGACCTCTATCCCCGTATCGATCTCCTGAGTTACCCTCAGGCAGGGAGCGCCAACATAATTCCTCAGTCCTTCGGCGAACATCTCATCCAGCGACGGTACAACGCTGGCATAAACGACGGCCTTAATCTCCGACAAAGTGATTTTGGAAGCACCGAGCAGTCCCAGTATCATAAGCCCGACCTCATCCGCGGTCTGTTTTCTGGAGGTCAGTCTCCAGTGGTGGATCAGAGTCTTGCCCTTGTATATACCCATAACCGTATTTGTGTTTCCAACATCAAGAACCAGCAACACAGGGCATCCCTCCGTTTCTTAATTTTGTGGCCGGCCGTCCATGGTTTTTGCCTCCGAAGGGGCCGACAGAAACACACGCTTGGCACAACCCTGTTATTTTACAACACAACGATCAAATAAAGAAAAGCGTCAAAAACGCGAACATTGCGGAGAGCGTCGCGACCCTCCTGGGCGGGGCACCCGACGCAAATAATGCCGAGCCGAAAAAAAATATCGCGGAAGAGGCTGCCAGGATCGGGACATAGTGAACGCTCAACGGCATCAGATCAACGGCTGCCGCCGAAAATATCTCCCAGCTCTCAAGGAGATATTCGCCAAACAAAGCGGGCAGGTTCGCAGACGGAAGTCCCAAAAGTGTCGGCAGAGAACAAAAAAGAACCATCGGAAAGAGCAGAGAGAATAGCGGGATAGCAAGGATATTAATAGCCAGCCCAATGGTCGGCACCTCGCCAAAGACTGCCGCTGCCTGTGATGCAGTCACGACCCATACGCCTGCTGAACCAACCATTTTTCCCCATGCTCCCCTTTGCATCATAGGTGCGGCGGCACACAGGGTAAGCGCCGCCAACATGGAGAGTCTCCATCCAATATCGTAAAACGTCCATGGGTTGTGAAGCAGCATTATGAGTCCGGCTACGCTGACACTGTTGAACGCGCTCGGAGACCTTCCAAGAAACAGTCCGAGAAGATATATCTGGAGCATTATCGCGGCTCGGACTCCGCCGGGAGGAAAACCGGCAAACAGCACATAAGACCAGACAAAAAAAGATGTTCCCACCATTCTGACTCTCCCCTTAGGCAACAAAAGTGCCGCCAAGAAAGCCATAATACCGACATGGAATCCTGAAACCGCAAGGAGATGAACTGTGCCCGCCTCCCTATGGCTCTTTTCCAAAGCCCTGTCACGCTTGCCCACTGTCAGAGCAAGCATATAGCCCGACATCAGTCTCGGCAAGCTCTCTTTGATCCTGTTCTCCAGGATATTTCTCCACCTGAAGATCCCGGACGGTGGAGCTGTCTCCGTTATTTCAAGCAGGGTAAGCTTTTTAAGTGCTCCCTTCGAACGCCAAAAATGCCCTTCGTCGAAAGAATTCTTTCCGTCCGTTTTCTTAAAGTCGAAAACAACGCCCCTGATGTCGACTTCGCTGCCCTCCGAAACTTCCGCGGCACCATAGGTATACGCAGCCATCCTGCCATACGGCGTATCAAGCAGGAGAGCCGTTTTTTTGCCCCACGGACGGATCATGATCACTTTAGCGGGAGTGGCCATGGACGGGGAAAATTCTTTTTTCTTATCCATCAACAGGTCAAGAGAGAATGATATGACAAGGGTCATGAAGAGGAGGAGCGACAAAACAGGAAGAAAATTGTCCGGTGTTTCAGAAGAGGCCAGAAAGATCCAGGAGGATGCGACCAATAGGGATATTAAGACCGAAAAAAAAGGCGGTACGCCCATGCCGTGCGCCCCGACAGAAAAAGAGACACCGAGCAAAACGGCAAAAGCGGGTGCCGATGATATGGGTCCGCTGAATTTACCTTTCAACTGTTACAAGATCCTTCAGGGCATCGTACTTTGCCGGTCCAATGCCATTTATAAGGAGCAGATCCTCCTTCCTCGCAAATGCACCGTTTTTTTCCCTGTAATTTATTATCTTGTCGGCTGTTTTGGGGCCGATACCCGGCAGTCTCTGAAATTCGGCGGAGCCGGCGCTGTTGATGTCCACGAGTCCGTTTACTACCTTAGGGCCGGGGGCCCTTGCCGAAACGGCAGAAGGGTTGGATACGCCGTCCTGCACGACTCTTTCAGGTGCTGGAGCCTCTCCTTTTGCCGGGAATCTGATATGCGAGCCGTCGGCAAGTTTTTCCGCCAGGTTCACAGCCTCGATATCGGCCTCCGCCGAGAAACCGCCGGCCGCCTTAAGGGCGGCATGTATCCTTGATCCAGCGGGCACTGCATATACGCCCGGGCTTATGACGGCCCCTGTGATGTATACTTCCCATTCACCGCTCTTTTCTTCCGGCACCTTTTCGGTTACCGCGGCAACCTGTCTTGGAGTTTTTTCCGAAGGTTCTGAATCGGTCGTCTTTTCAGAGCCCGGCTGCAGATCTACCGTTATTTTCCCGACGGTGTCCTGTCCGAACCTGCCTTTAAAGGAATGGATGAGCACCGCAGCAGACAAAAAACAGACAAGCCCGAGTACAAGCAGCAGCACGCTGTGTCTGTTTCCGTTCCTTCCAAACATTTCAAAGACTCCTTTAAGTGACGATTTCTCCCTCGAGCGACCAGTGAGACGCCCTGACGATGCGAACATCAACATATTTTCCAAGATATTTTTTGCCGGCCTTGACGATCACTACCTTGTCCGTTGCAGTGCGGCCCTGAAGGGCATCTTCGCCTCTGAGGGCCTCCCCGTCTATCAATATCTCCAGTTCTTTGCCGATATATTCCTTATTCAGTTCCAAAGCAATGGCGGACTGTATCGAATTGACTTCGTTGAGCCTCGCCGCCTTGACTCTGTTATCGATTTGTCCATCCATCTCCGCCGCTTTCGTACCTTCCCTCGGAGAGTATGCGGCAGAGTGAACTATGTCGAATCTCAGCTCTTTGAGCAGTTCAAGGGATTCCTTAAAATCATCCTCTGTCTCGTTCGGGAAGCCGACGATCAGGTCGGTAGTAAGACTCACGCCGGGGAGCGCCGAGCGAATTTGCTTTGCCAGCTCTATGTATCTCTCTCTGGTGTACCCCCTGTTCATCGCTTTAAGCACTCTGTCGCTTCCCGACTGAACGGGAAGGTTGATCGCCCTGCAGATGGACGGAGTGCCGGCCATTACCTTGAGTATATCCCCATCGAAATCCTTGGGGTGGGATGTGGCGAATCGCAGACGCCTTATGCCCTCTGTTTTCGAGACATCCCTAAGGAGAGAGGCAAAGCCATACTCCCCTTCCCTGTCTTTTCCGTATGCGTCCACGTTCTGTCCCAACAGGGTGATCTCGGTCACTCCTGAAGCTGCGAGTTCTCCTACTTCTTTAATTATCCCGGCATGGTCTCTCGATTGAAGCCTGCCCCTCACATGCGGCACTATACAGTAGGTACAGAACCTGTCACAGCCATAGGTTATCGTTACATAGGCCTTGTAAGGATTTGTCCGTTCTGTGGGAACGACCTCCAGATCTTTAAGCGCCCTTGGGTCATCGTCCATGAAAAACCTCTTTGATCCGTCCGCAAGCGCATCTTCTATCCCCTGGGGAACCAGTCCGAGATGCCTCGGTCCGGAGACCAGTCTCACACATTGGAATTTTTTCGATATCCGCAGGCCTATCCTCTGAGCCATGCATCCGACCAAAGCCACAGCAGGTCTTCCCGTATTTCTGTACCTAAGATCATAGCGTCCTATCTCGCTTGCGACCTTCTGTTCAGCCTTTTCTCTTATGCTGCAGGTAACAAGGATTATTAGGTCGGCCTCTTCTTCCGAAAGTTCTTTCCATCCCATGTGGATCATAGAGGTCCTTATCCTGTCTCCGTCATAGGAGTTCATCTGACAGCCAAAAACTTTTATTGCAAAGCTTTTCAAAACTTTTATATCCCCTCTGTTCAGTTCATCGGCACAGCCGGCCTTAGGCATTATATGCCCTGAAAGAGAAACTTTCCACATTCGCTGTATAATGTGACGATACCGGAGGTGCCTCAGATGAAAAAATTTTTTATAATGCTGTTCGTCCTGTTTGTTGTACTGACACATTCGCCTCTTTGCTTCGCCCAGATGACCGATGCCCTGCCTGAAATCGGGGGATGGATCAACGGTGAACTCAGAAAGACGGTTTTTGACACTGTATCGGGCAGCAGGGGCTACTGGCTGGAACGGGACTATCGCAGCTCAGACGGTATACCTTTCCATGCAGTGTGGATGGAAGGTTCAGGAGACAAAGGCTGGTCTCCCGCTGAAAAACCTCTCTCCTCCGACGACGGCTCTCTTGGAAGCGGGGCTACGTACAGGACTTTTCCGATATTAGGCCAAAGATCCGCCCTTGAACACCACCCGGTGACAGGCTACAGCCTCTCGGTAAAGGCTGAAAAAAAGGGCACTCTGACCCTGGAATCGCTCATCGCTACGGAGGATGAGATAATTTCGGCTGCGGAGAGACTTTTGGCAGAGATACTCCGATGAGGGAGCGATGAGCTATCGTCTGTCTGAACCTTTCGAACGAGGGCCGCGCGAAGCCCTGACGAAATGTCGATACTGCGAATAGAGATTTATCGCCCTTCCAGCCAGTCGTTTTCCCTCTCTGTACCTATGGCGTCAAGCTCGTAAGGCGTAGTCTGATATACAAAGTAGTTCAGCCAGTTCATGAAGAGAAGGTTGGCGCTGCTTCTCCAGCTGACAAGGGGACTGCGGCTATCGTCATTCTCCGGGTAATAGTTCTTCGGAACATCAATAGGGAGCCCCGCGTTTTTATCCCTCAGGTACTCCTTTTCCAGAGTCTCTGCATCATACTCTGAATGTCCCGTTATATAGATCTGCTTGCCCTGTTCTGTCTTTATGACGTAAACTCCGGCCTCCTCTGAAGAGGAAAGGATTTGAAGTTCGGGAACCGCCTCCACGTCCTCCCGAAGTATCGTCGTGTGACGGGAGTGGGGCGCCATAAATACATCGTCAAAACCTCTGAAAAGCATCGAGTTCCTGTATTCGACCTCGTGTTCGAAAACCCCGAAAAGCTTTTCGGGCAGGAGATGCTTTTTTATGCCGTAATGGTAGTAAAGTGCTGCCTGAGCGCCCCAGCAAATATGCAGAGCGCTGTATACGTGCCTCTTGCTCCACTCCATTATCCCGCAAAGCTCGTCCCAATATTCCACGTCTTCAAATTCAATCAGCTCCACCGGGGCTCCGGTAATCACAAGTCCATCGAACTTTTTGTCTTTAATCTGATCAAACGTTTGGTAAAACGAAAGAAGATGTTCTTTGCTGGTGTTCTTAGCCTCGTACGTAGCGGTCTGGAGCAGCGTCAGTTCAACCTGAAGAGGCGTATTGCCAAGCAGTCTTGCAAACTGGGTCTCAGTCTCGATCTTTGTAGGCATCAAGTTGAGCAGCGCAACCTGAAGCGGCCTTATATCCTGTTTCGCGGCCCTTAACTCATGCATTACGAATATATTCTCATTTAGCAGTGTCTGTGTCGCCGGCAGGCTGTCCGGAATCTTTATCGGCATTTTTGTCCGCCCCCTCTATATTTTATGTAACAAAAAAGGCAGCCCATCTGAAAAATGGACTGCCCTTGTAGTTTTTTCCCGTGTCGCGCGCCAGATCAGCCGCGCCGACTGCCGTTATAAACCCCAAAGGCGGTCCCGCGCATCATCATGCAGCACATCAATCTGTTGTTT
>CAYZYF010000014.1:0-27519 GCA_964482015.1 uncultured Synergistaceae bacterium | reverse complement strand
AGCACGCCGCCAGCGTTCGTCCTGAGCCAGGATCAAACTCTCCGTTTGATACCTGATCTCGTTCGCTTATTTCCTTACGTACTGTATTCTGTTGGCAAGGTTCGTGGTCGACGTTTAACGGTGAATACCGTTTGCAACGGCGACAGGAGGTAATATACTACGCTTTTGCGGAAAATGCAAGCCTGTTTTCAATATTTGGGACGACAAATACCATGATATAATTCCATTGTTTACGAAACTTAGAAAATGAAATATGTCATCGCGGCGGATACGCCGATTTTTCTCTCATTTCAGACTGGAGGCCATTGCATATATGCCTTTGAAGCAATTCAATGATAAGAAGTTTTCTCTTAAAAACAAGAAGACCGGGAAAAAGAAAAGATCCTTCCTCAGCAGGATCTTCTCGAACCTGCTGCTGTTCGCCGCGGTCTGTTCCGCCGCCCTTGCAGTCATCCTGGTCCTTTTCCTGAAGGATGTATCGGTAAGCCTCCCCTCAACGGAGGAGATCCTCGGCCACGAACCGAGCCTTTCAACCATCGTCTACGACAGGGATGAGAGGGTCATAACTAGGCTGTTTCAGGAAAACAGGAACTGGGTAAAGCTCGATGCGATCTCACCCTGGATGGTCAAGGCGATCCTGGCGGCGGAGGACAACAGGTTTTACGAACACTCCGGAATAAGGCCGGTCTCTATTATGAGAGCCGGTATCGTTGACATCTTCCACAGGGGCGCACGTCAGGGGGGGAGCACCATAACTCAGCAGCTCGCCAGAAACCTCTTCCTCACAAAGGAAAAGACCGTGGTGAGAAAGATAAAGGAAGCGATACTCGCGCTTAGGCTGGAGAGGATATACACAAAGGACCAGCTGCTGGAGATGTATCTGAACACAATATATATGGGGCACGGAGCTTACGGGATAGATTCCGCAGCCAAAAGCTATTTCGCAAAGAGCCCGGGACAGCTGACCATAACCGAATCTGCCGTGCTTGCGGGGCTCGTTGCCGCTCCGGAGACTTACAGCCCCTTCAGAAACCCGGACAGATCCAAGACAAGAAGGGACTATGTCCTGCGGAGGATGCTCGACCTCGACTGGATCTCCCGCTCCGATTACCAGGCCTGCATAAACGAGTCGCCTAAGCTGACGGAGAGGGAGACGAGAAAGAGCAGCCTCTCGCTTAAAGATTCCCCTCACTTTGTCTCTTACATATTGTTTAACAAGCTCCTGCCGAGCTACGGGACAGACAGGGTCTACAGGGGGGGCATGAAAGTACATACGACGATCGACCTGGACCTTCAGAAGAAGGCGGAGGAACTCGTCGCGGCGATGAAGCACGAGGGCGCACTGGTAGCGATGGATCCAAACACGGGAGAGATCTTGGCGCTCGTAGGCGGAAGGGATTTTGACGCAAGCAAGTTCAACAGGGCGACCCAGGCTTTTCGCCAGCCGGGATCGGCTTTTAAGCCAATTGTTTACGCGACTGCGCTGGAAAACGGATACAGGGCGGTGGACCATCTGCTGGACGCCCCTCTCCTCTTTCCCAACGGATGGGGACCGGGAAACTACGGGGGCAAGTATGACGGCGAGGTTACCTTGATGGACGCCCTCGCCCGTTCGATAAATACCGCCGCGGTTAGGCTGGCGCAGATCGACGGCGTAAGCAGGATCGTCGACATGTCAAGGAGGATGGGGATAACGACGCCCCACCTGCCCGAGGACCTCTCACTGGCCCTGGGCACCGCAAGCGTGACCCCTCTTGAGGTGTGCGTCGCCTACTCGACTTTCGCGAATAACGGCTATAGGGTCGAACCTTACGGCATTAAGGAAGTTAAGGGAAAAAACGGGGAATCGGTAGAACAAAACGGCCCCAGGCTAACAAACGCGATGTCTGTGACCACAGCGGTAACGGGGAGGTCAATGCTTCAGCAGGTTGCTGTCTGGGGGACCGGCGCAAAGGCTAGGATCGAGGGCTACGAGACATTCGGCAAGACCGGCACCACAAATGACTGGACGGACGCATGGTTTGCGGGAGGGATCCCCGGCCTGGTGGTCGTCGTCTACGTCGGTAACGACGATCATACCCCGCTTGGAGGAAAAACCACCGGTACCGTGGCGGCCGTTCCGGTGTGGAAGGAATTTGTCAGCTTCGCCGTCAAAAAAATGAAACTTCAGAACTCCTTTGTGCTCCCCCCGGACGCAGGGGTAGAGTCGGTCAGAGTCTGTAAAAAAACAGGATTCCTGGCCGCTGCCGAATGCCCGGCGACGGACATTTTAGTCCCTGCCGGCCACGCTCCCTCCTCCCAGTGCCCGTGGCACGGAGGCAGCCTCTCGGCGGCAAGGGGTGACGAAAACGCTCCTCAGCTCATCCTTGCCCCGATAGACGATGAAATGACGCACTACAAGTATGCCATGAAGGGATTGCCTCAGCAGCCTGAGACGGAGGGGGGCCTGCCCGAGCCGTCAGAGGGCCCGGTCACCGCGAAAAAGACGCCTGACACCGACCGCGCCAAAGCTCCCGATAAAAATGCAGAGCAGTATAAAAAGGGAGTAAGCGAGGCTGACGAGATGGAGGCCAAGTATCAGGAGCTGCTAAAAAGGTACAACATCATAGAGTAAAATCACCGGTCACTGATGGTTTCGCCCTGACGGCCAGGGCGAGGGCACATACCGGTCCTGAAAGAGCTGCAGGGCAAACCTGTCCGTCATCCCCGATATGAAATCTATTATATTCTGCGGATCGGCGCTTACTTTCTCGGCGCAGTGCCTGTACAGTGCGGTCAGGACGTGTTCCACCCTGGTATCTTCCATCTGTGCGTTGGCATCTCTGTAGACCCGGTCGTAGAGGAACGTCCTGAGGTTTTCTACAGATGCGAGCATCGAAGGGCTGAACGAGAGGCGCCGCTCGGTGCTGTTGTCGAGCAGGTCCGTTATAAGAGAATTTATTCTTCCCGCATGGGTATTTCCGATGCAGGAAATTACGTCCTCAGGTATCTCTGATACCGATACGATCCCGGCTCTCAGGGCATCGTCAAGATCATGGTTGAGGTATGCGACGGAATCCGATATCCTCACCGTCCAGGCCTCGAGGGAACTTGGATCCGCAAGGTCATAGCCGGAGCGAACGTCTACCTGGCCCTTTGAATGCTGAACTATCCCCATTCTTACCTCCCAGGT
This sequence comes from uncultured Synergistaceae bacterium, assembly GCA_964482015.1. Lineage (GTDB taxonomy): Bacteria > Synergistota > Synergistia > Synergistales > Synergistaceae > Caenicola. The sequence goes on along the minus strand of CAYZYF010000014.1, from coordinate 24,347 downwards.
AAGGTTCAGCCCCTTTCCCTCCTTCTCCAGCACATCCACCACTCTTAGGCTTTGGAGAGCGTGATGAAAACCGGGCAATCCATGTTTTTTGGCCAGAACGTCGAGCACTTTTTCACCCATGTGCCCGAACGGAGTGTGTCCGAGGTCATGCCCCAGCGCTATAGCCTCCGTGAGGTCTTCGTTGAGCCTCAATGCCCTGGCTATGGTCCTCGCTATCTGCGACACCTCAAGCGTATGGGTAAGCCTTGTTCTGTAGTGGTCGCCCTCGGGCAGCAGAAGGACCTGGGTTTTGTATTTGAGCCTCCTGAATGCCTTACTGTGTATGATCCTGTCCCTGTCCCTTTGAAAGCATGTCCTGACGGAACAGGGTTCCTCCGGTCTTTGCCTGCCCTTGCTCGCGGAGGAAAATGCGGCGTATGGCGAAAGTATTTTTCTTTCCGTATCCTCCCAGCGAAGTCTTGCGTTCAAATCATCATCTCCCGAACTGCCGATGTCGTTAAAAAACGGCAGGGCCTCAGGCCCTGCCGTAATTATACATTAACGGGACCGGCGATGCAGCCGCGCCGGGAAAACGGCATCACTGCGTCATTTTAGGATGCCGAGGGCGGAGTGCGCAGCCGAAAGCCTTGATACCGGGACGCGGAAAGGCGAGCAGCTTACGTAGTTCAGTCCCAGCTTGTGACAGAAGGCGACGCTCAGCGGGTTGCCTCCGTGCTCCCCGCATATCCCAAGCTGGATCGAGGGGTTTACCTTGCGGCCGCCGGTGACGGCGATCTCCATCAGCCCTCCCACTCCGTCGCGGTCGAGGACGGCAAACGGATTTTGGGGCAGTATGCCTTCTGATATATACTGTCCGAGGAACTTTCCTTCGGCGTCGTCCCTTGAGTAACCAAAGGCCGTCTGGGTGAGGTCATTCGTTCCAAAGCTGAAGAACTGCGCGTGCTCGGCGAGCTGGTCCGCTACCATAGCCGCTCTCGGGAGCTCTATCATAGTTCCGGCGTGGTACTTGACCGTAACGCCCTGTGCCCCCATTATCTCCGGCGCGACCCTGTCAACCATCTCCCTGAGGATCCTCATCTCTTCCTTTGTTGCAACGAGGGGGATCATAATGTCGGGGATCGGGTTTTTCCCCTGTTTGACAAGCTTGCAGGCCGCCGTAATTATTGCCCTGATCTGCATCTCGTAGATCTCGGGGTAGACTATGCCTATCCTGCAGCCCCTGAAGCCGAGCATGGGGTTGGATTCGCGCAGGTCACAGACTCTGGCCATAGTCTTTTTGACGGCCAGCGCCCGGGGAGAGTCTTTGGGAAGCGAGGCAAGCTCCTTCTCAAGGTCGGGGAGCTTAGGCAGGAACTCGTGAAGAGGAGGATCAAGCAGCCTCACTGTGACGGGCAGGCCGTCCATTGCCTCAAATATGCCGAGGAAGTCTTCCTCCTGCATCTTCTCAAGCTTGCTTAGATGTTTCTCCCTCTCCTCCTTGGTTTCGGCGACGACCATTTCCTGCATTACGGGAAGCCTGTCGGGAGCCATGAACATGTGTTCGGTCCTGCATAGTCCGATGCCTCTGGCTCCGAAGTTTCTGGCCCTCCTTGCATCTTCCGGCGTGTCGGCGTTTGCCCAGACTTCAAGGTTGGACATCCTGTCCGCAAGCCTGAGAAGTTCGCTGAAGTCATCGTCGAACTGAGGTTCCACCAGCTCGACGCTGCCTTCAATGACGATCCCCTTAGTGCCGTCTATGGTTATAAGGTCGTTCTTTTTCACAGTTTTGCCGTCCACGGTAAAAACTTCAGCGTCAAAGTCTATCTTTATGCTCTCGACTCCGGAAACGCACGGCTTGCCGAGTCCTCTGGCAACGACGGCGGCGTGGCTGGTCATCCCGCCGTGAGCCGTTACGACTCCCTGCGCGGCAAAGAGGCCGTGAATGTCATCGGGCGTCGTCTCGGGCCGTACAAGGATAACTTTTTCTCCGTTCTCGCCCCTTTCCGCCGCTTCATCGGCATTGAAAACGACGACCCCAAGTGCAGCCCCGGGAGAGGCGGGCAGCCCCTTTGCGAGGGAGACTATCTTCGCTTTCGGGTCTATCTGGGGGTGAAGGAGCTGTTCGACCTGATCAGGAAGCACTCTGGACACAGCGGTCTTTTCGTCTATGCGCCCTTCACGGAACATGTCTATTGCGACCTTGACCGCGGCGGCGGCCGTTCTCTTGCCGTTTCGGGTCTGCAAGATATAGAGCTTGCCCTTTTCCACGGTAAATTCTATGTCCTGCGCGTCCTTGTAATGATCCTCCAGCAGCTTGGCGATCCTGCAGAATTCCTTGTAAACTTCAGGCATCTCGATTTCTAGCTTTGAGATTTCCATCGGCGTCCTTATGCCCGCCACAACGTCCTCGCCCTGAGCGTTGATGAGGTACTCGCCGAAGAGCTTATCTTCGCCTGTGGACGGGCTCCTGGTGAAGCAGACCCCCGTGCCGCAATCATCGCCGAGGTTGCCGAAGACCATGGTTACCACGCTGACCGCGGTACCGTAAGTATCCGGAATGTTGTTGATCTTTCTGTATGTTATGGCCCTGGGCGTGTTCCAGCTTCGGAAGACGGCGTCTATGGCCAGCCTGAGCTGCTGCCACGGGTCCGTCGGGAAGACCTCCCCCGCCGCAGTCACAATCTCTTTATACTCAGATACAAGCTCTTTCAATGCGGCTGCCGAGAGCTGGCTGTCATCAGTGACTCCATTTTGCTCTTTTTTCTCGCTCAGCCTGGCCTCAAACTTTGCGCTCTCAAGCCCCATGACCACATCCGAGAACATTTGGATAAAACGGCGGTAGCTATCGTAGGCAAAGCGCTCGTCGCCGGCTGCCTCGGCAAGGGCGACGACCGTCTCGTCGTTCAGCCCGAGGTTCAGTATGGTATCCATCATGCCGGGCATCGATACCGGCGCGCCGGAACGGACCGATACGAGAAGAGGATTTTTATCGCCTCCGAATTTTTTGCCGGCAAGTCCCTCAACCTTTGAGACTGCGGATTTGACGTCGTCCCAGATGTTGAGTATGAAATCCTTTTCCTTCCAATACTCCTGGCATGCCTCTGTCGTCAGTATGAAACCGGGAGGGACCGGAAGCCCTATTTTCCACATCTGAGCAAGGTTAGCCCCTTTTCCGCCTAAAAGGATCTTCATACCTGCGTCGCCTTCACTGAAATCATAGATATATTTTTTAGCTTCGAGCATCATGTAACCTCCCAAATTTGAATGTCACACATACCTGTCTAATGTTAATATCATTCGGACTATTTTAAAAGGCTGAAGTCACCCACCAGCAGGAAAAGATCCCTGCATTTGTCAAGCAGCGCCAGCCTGTTTTTCCGTATATCCCGATCTTCGGCCATGACCAGAACTTCGTCAAAAAATGACGCCACAGCGGGCGCGAGTTCGGCGAGTATCTCGGCAAGCCTCTCCCAGTCACGCGCCTCGACGGAGCCCCTGGTTTTTTCCGTGAGCATCTGCAGCTTATCGTAAAGCTCTTTTTCAGGATCTTCCCTGAGCAGCCCCGGGTCCACCTCGCCGGGCAGCGTTTCGGACTTGTCCAGAATATTTTTTACCCTTACCGCCGCTGTTATAAGCTCGGCAAACCAGGGTTCGTCACTCTCCTTCTCCAAAACCTCGGCCATCCTGTAAGCCTGCAGGGGGCGTCCCGGTACGGTTTGAAGGACAAGTTCCACAACCTCGTGCCTGAAGCCTTTCTCCCTGAGCTGGACCTGAAGCCGCTGGCGCATAAAGGTTCCGATCTTCTCCAGCGTCTCTCCGTCCGCTTCGAGCGCCAGCGCCGCTTCACTCAGCAAATGGCTTACGTCTATGTCGAGAGAGAGGCCCCAGATTATCTCGTTGATACACCTGGCCGCCCTCCTCAATCCGTAGGGATCCTGCGATGAGGTCGGGCCCTGTCCTATTTTGTATATGGCAGCGATGGTGTCGGACCTCTCCGCCATACCCAGCACGGCGCCCGCGACTCCCGAAGGGATGCTGTCTCCGGCGAATCTGGGGAGATACTGTTCATAAAGAGCCGTTGCAACTTCCTCGCTCTCTCCGGCCCGTTTCGCGTATTCGCGCCCCATTACGCCCTGGACATCGGCAAATTCATATACCATATTGGTGACTAGATCGGCCTTCGCAATTTCCGCCGCCCTCTCCACCGCCGGCACGGACTCTTTGAGGCAAAGTTCGCCGGCCAGCATCAAGGCCAGTTTTTTTACCCTGACCACCTTGTCGTAGACCGAGCCCAGCCGTTCCTGATATGTGACATGCCTGAGCCTCTCTGTAAGGCTGTCAAGCGATTTTTGAAGGTCTTCCTTCCAAAAGAAGTCCGCATCATAGAGCCTCGCCCTCAGGACTCTTTCGTTACCCTCCCTGACTACGCTCATCTCTTTGGCGATGTTGTTGCTGACACCGACAAAGTTTGGCATCAGCCTGCCCTCAGCCTCCCTTACGGGGAAATAACGCTGATTCTTCGCCATTGATAGGACGAGCACTTCTTCGGGGATATCGAGAAATTCTTTGTCAAAACTCCCGTAAAACACCACGGGATATTCGTTTAGATGGACGTTTTCCTCAAGGAGGTCCGGATCCACCTCTACCCTGGCCCCAAGCTCCTTCTCCACTTCGGCTAAGCCTGCGAGTATCATTTGCTTTCTCTCTTCGGGATCAGTTATTACAAAGTTGTCCCTCATCGCCTTCCCGTATTCGGAAGGATCTTTCAGCTCGACCGAGGCGGCGCCCATAAACCTGTGTCCCCTTGAACGGCGGCCGCTTTTTACCCTGCCGAAGGTCACATCTACCTGCTCATCGCCGTAGAGGGCCGCGATCCACCTGACCGGCCTGGCAAAGCGGAGGGCCGGGTCGTTCCAATACATGCTCTTGGGAAACGAAAGTTTTTTTATAAGCCGCTCAAGGATCTGCGGCAGGACAAGTGACGTCTCGCGCCCCTGCTCTTTTATCTCAGCCGCCACATAATCTGTCCCGTTAATTGTCTGGATCGTCAGGTCCTCTATTTTCACGCCCCTGCTGCGGGCGAATCCTTCGGCCGCCTTGGTGGGCTTTCCCTCCGCATCGTAAGCCTGTGACCGAGGAGGCCCTTTTACCACCTCCACGCTGTCGCTTTGGAGAGCGGAAAGGCCTTCAACAAAAAGGATCAGCCTGCGCGGCGTGCATTCCACCCTTATCCCCGAATGCCCAATATGGGCGGAGGCGAATTCCTCCTCCGCGTAACTCCTCAGATCGGAGAGGGCGCGGGGCATAAAGCGCGCTGGGATCTCTTCCGTTCCTATCTCGAAAAGAAGATCTTTTGCCGACATTATATTTCGCCCCTCTCTTTGCTTTCGAAAGCATCAAATTTTCCCATTAGAGGATGTCCCATCTCGGACCTCTGGTCAAGGTACGCCTGGCAGCAGGCTCCGGCGATCGCCCTCACCCTGCCGATGTAGCCCGTCCGTTCGGTGACGCTTATCGCATTCCTCGCATCGAGCAGGTTGAACGTGTGTGAGCATTTGAGGACGTAATCATAGGCGGGAAGGACAAGCCCTTTTTCAAGGACCCTTTTGGACTCCGCCTCATACATGCCGAAGAGCTGAAAGAGCATCTCCGTTCCGGCGACCTCAAAATTGTAGGTGGAGTGTTCGACCTCTCCCTTATGGTGGATATCGCCGTATTTGACGTTCCCCACCCATTCGAGGTCGTAAACATTATCGACCTTCTGGACGAACATCGCGATGCGCTCTATTCCGTAGGTAAGCTCCGCAGGCACGACATCCATGTCCGTAGATCCCATTTGCTGGAAGTATGTGAACTGTGTGATCTCCATGCCGTCGAGCCAGACCTCCCAGCCGAGCCCCCACGCGCCTGTCGTCGGATTTTCCCAGTCGTCTTCGACAAACCTTATGTCATGTTCGGCGGGGTCGATGCCGAGGGCCTTCAGGCTGTCGAGGTACATCTCCTGAATATTGTCCGGAGCAGGCTGTATTATGACCTGATACTGATAGTAGTGCTGAAGCCTGTTGGGGTTCTCCCCATACCTGCCATCGGTAGGTCTTCTGGAGGGCTCCACATAGGCTACGCGCCATGGTTCGGGGCCGAGGACCCTAAGCGTCGTAGCCGGGTTCATTGTGCCCGCTCCGACCTCAACATCGTAAGGCTGCTGGATCACGCACCCCCGCGAAGCCCAAAAACTTTCCAGGCGCATGACAATTTCTTGAAAATTCACTCTTTGCTGCCTCCTTTAGTCACGACAAAAGCTATATTCGGTAAATTCTAATCCAAATCCGCGAAAAAAGTAACCAGTTTCCCGGAGACTTCTTCGAATAAAGCCAATTTTGACTCGGGCAGGGAGCCCGACCAGGCTATAAAGTTTTCGTGGCTGAGAAGCGCGCCCCTTTGGATCAGGGCGAGATCGGAGATGTCTATTGCTCCATGCCCGGATCCTCCGCAGGCGGCACACAGAAGCCCGTCAGCCGACCATTTTGCACCGGAAGACAACTTGTCGCCGCACTTGACGCAGTACCTAAGCGACGGAGCCGAACCTCTCTCCCTAAGCAGCCTCCACGCATACCTGAACTCGACTGCCTGAATAGGGCAGTTTTCTTTCAATAATGTCAAGGACGACCAGAGTAGAGTCAGGATCTTATTGCTTTCGTGGCCGACCATCACAAGCCTCGGCAGCCTCTTATAAAATTTAAGAGCCGCCCTCAGCTTCTCGGCACTCCCCCTGAGCGAAACAAAATCTTCCCTGATCTCGGCGCCCTTTAGGTAGAGTCTTGTCGGGCTTTGGTAGAGATCATACCGTGACCAGACGAGCGGCTCCACCGCTCCGCCGAACCTATGTTTCGCCGCGGATCCGGGCGCGCTCACCCATCTGGGACCGAGGTCCCTTAAAAAAATCAGAAGGGAACGCCCCTCCCCCGAGGCATCCCTTCTTTGCAGTACCGTGCCCACATTAGTGTAATAACCCTGGGAAAGGCCGTCCGTTCCGAAGGGCGTAGTCAAAAGCTGTACCCCAGCCGTCTTAACTCTTCCTGAGACTTCCTCCAGCCGGGCTTGACCTTCACCCAGAGCTGAAGGTAGACGGGGCACCCCAATCTATCTTCCAGTTCCCTTCGTGCCGCCGTGCCTATCGCCTTAAGCTTCGCCCCTCCGAGACCGATAATGATCCCTTTCTGTCCTTCGCGGTCGACTATTATCGTCGCCCTTATCTCGCATGTCTTGAGTTCGGGATATTCTTCGGGACTCTTGAATTCCTCCACCACTACGGCTGTACCGTGCGGCACCTCCTGCTCAGTGAAGTTGAGGATCTTTTCTCTTATGATCTCCGCAGCCAGGAACCTCTCCGTAGTATCCATAAGCATGTCCGCCGGATAGATCGGCGGCTGCTTGGGGAGCATTTCACTGATTTTTTCCAGAAAAACATCCATATTGGTCCCTTTTTTCGCTGATATCGGGACTGCGGCGGCGAGGGGCACCAGCGACTCATAGAATTCCAGCGTTTTCCAGAATGATTCCTCGGATGATGCCTTGTCGATCTTGTTGACAGCGAGGATTATCGGAAGATTTGATTTCAAAAGCGTCTCCAGTATCAGCTTCTCTTTTTTGCCCATCAGGGTATCGCCTGCCTCGACTACGAGACAGATTATATCCACCTGCGAGAGGGCCCTGTTAGCCTCATTGAGCATAAAGCTGCCGAGATGGTGCCGGGGTTCGTGGATCCCCGGGGTGTCTACAAATATGATCTGTTCCTTTTCGGTGGTCAGGATACACCTGACGGCATTTCGCGTCGTCTGCGGCTTGGATGATACGGCCGCCACTTTTTCTTTGAGAAGGGTGTTGATGATCGACGACTTGCCGACGTTGGGCCTGCCGACGAGCGCCACGAAACCGCATCTGTAGACAGATACTTCATTATCGATTTTTAAGCCGTTCATTTTCTGCCCACCTCCGGGCGAAATTTGAACCTCACGGGCAGCAGCTCATCGAGGCTGTATACCAGGGTCTTTCCCTCTTTTTCAAAGACCACGCTCATCTCGTCGTTGAACTCCGACAGAAATTGCCTGCACGCTCCGCAGGGCGGGCAGGAAACTCCATCCGCTCCGGATACCGCTATCGCGATCGGGTCAAGTTTTCCGAGCGCGACCGCTGTCGTCATCGCATTTCTTTCCGCGCAGATAGAAAGCCCCAAGCTCACGTTCTCAACATTGCACCCGGTTATGACCGACCCGTCCCTAAAGAGGATCGCAGCCCCCACCCTAAATGATGAATATGGGGCATAGGCGTTCGAAAGAGCGTTAGCGGCCTCGCTGAGGAGGTTTTCTGCATCAAAACAAATGTCTGACAAAGCTCGTCCTCCTTCCCTCTTCCCCGAAAAAAAGTCCTCGGTCATTTTATCCTGTTCCGCCCACATCAAACGTTCTTCCTCTGGATCACTGTGATCAAAGCCTATAAGGTGCAAAAGTCCGTGCGAGAGGACAGTCACAAGTTCGTTCTCGAAATTTATCCCCGCATCAGCTGCGTTCTCCGCGACCTTCTCCGGCGATATGATCAGGTCTCCCAGGGGAATGGGATCCCACCCTTCAGGAGGGGCAAATTCTCCCTCTTCTTCCCAAAGCGGAAATGAAAGGATGTCCGTTGAAGAATCTATCCCCCGATATTTTCTATTAAGATCTTTCATCTCTTCGTCCTTAACGAACGAGAGGGAGATCTCGGCCTCCATGTCGGCCTCCGGCAGGGGGACGAGCCTTTTGAGGGCTGAGGAAAAAATTTCTTCCGTCCCCCGTACAAAGCCTGACGCGGCGGCGCCCAGTTTTTTCTCAATAAGATCGAGCCCTTTTATTCTCAATGCCGCCCTCATTTTGCGGTCACTAAACCTTTCTTTTCGATAGCCTCCCTTACCGTTTCCGATATCGCCTTAACTTCACGAGAATGATAAGTGGATCTCAGCACATCTATGAATGAGGCCTCTATCACGGCCATTTCTCTCATGGTAAAGTCTGCATCCTTCATCTGTCCGAGGTCGACCTTCTGTTTTATTACCTTCTGCACGAGCAGCCTCAGGTCGCGTATGCTGTCGAAAGTTTTGTTGGTTGCCTTCACGGCTGCCTCGACGGAGTCGGCCAGCATGACAAGAGCGGTCTCACGAGACTGGGGCCTGGGACCGGGGTACCTGAACTGCTCCTCCGTCGCGCTGCTGTCAAGGGCTCGGGCCTTCTCATAAAAATATTTTTGGACCGTAGTGCCGTGATGCTCGGCGATAAACCTTCTCAGGGTCTTGGGCAGTTTATTTTCATCTGCTATCTCAAGCCCGTCGCGTACGTGCGATATAAGTATAAGCCCTGAAAGTGAGGGGGCAAGTTCGTCATGTATATTTTCTCCGTGCATTTGGTTTTCCACAAAATAACGGGGGTTCTTCAGTTTGCCGATGTCGTGGTAGTAAGCTCCCGCCTTGACCAGAAGCCCGTTCATCTTGAGCTTGTCGGCAGCAGCCTCGGCAAGTATGCCCACCATAAGGGTATGGTGGTATGTGCCGGGAGCCTCCAGCTGAAGCCTCTTCAGGAGAGGCTGCGAAGGATGGCTCAATTCAAGAAGGCGAAGCGGGGATATCACATCAAAAAGATTTTCCCAGATCGGCAGAAGGGCAATTACGAGCGTACTCCAGAACAGGCTGAATGCGACTGAAAGGATCGGCAGCTGATAAGAATAAAAAAGCCCAAGCCCCCAGTGAACGGTGAGCGATACCGCCCCCAGGCAGAGCCCGAGAAAGAATAGGTTTTTCCATATAGTCACCCTGTTGTGGGGGGAATCGATAAAAAGTATCCTCCCCATCCCGGCGGAGAAAAAGGCCAGAATGCACCCGAGAGCGACTGTCCCGGGATTCGTGCCGAATGCGATCATAACGCTGATGATGCCGCCGCCGAGCACAATATGATAGGAGAGCGATACGGGGAGGGTAAGGCAGAGCCATCCTGTCATGCCCAGGACTGCCATAGAGTACCCGCCTATGCGGGAGAACATGATCTCAAGGGTCCAGGCCACGGAGAGTATGACCGAAATGTAGACCCATTGGCGGATCGAGAGCTTTTCCTTCAGGCCGCCCTCGATCCATGCCGGCCAAATGCTCCACAGCAATATGGCGCCGAGAACAAAGAAAATGTGCTTCAGCGGAAATTTGGAGTCCGGATATCCCTGCGACTCCAGAAGTTTCGCAATGGAGGGGGTGACGATCTGTCCCTTTTGTACGAGAACGGCTCCCGGGCGCACCTCCCTTATCACCGGCAGTATCTGTGAAGCCACGTCATCCCTGAGCCTGGATGCCATTTCGGGGTCGCTGTCGAGCGACGGCGTCAATAAATGGTCAAGTACCTGAAAGGCCACATTTTTATCGGATTGGGTCAGCCTCGCAGCGGCAAGCTCCTTCCATATCAGCGCGGTCTGTTCTTCCCTTGCGTGAGATTTATTTCTGGTCTTTTCAGCGGTGTTGATGACTACCGCGAGGATATTCTCCCTGGAAAGCTTCGAAAGCCCCGTAAAGAGGTCGAGAAGCGGTTTTTTAATCACTGAAGAATAGTCGCCGGATCTTAAGCGCTCTATCTTGCCTGCGACATCAAGGGCAATGCTTTCATCCTGGACGATGACGTCCATAATGCGCGACGCTGCCTTGTGCCTAAGCTCAAGGGTCGCCCCCCTGTCCTCATACCTTGATGATGTGAGTGCAAAGTATGTTTTAGGCGAGGGATAGCCGATGCGGTAGTTCTGGAGCCTGTCAAAGATCAGCCAGTTGCCCGCTATCAGGATCGCGGCGACAGTGAGCAGGACAAGCCTGAAGGCCGCGTACTTCGTACCGTCCGCCTTAAGGTCGAGGGTGCGTTTTACCTGACTTATTAATTTCTTAATCGGAGCCTGTCTCTTTTCCCCGTTGCTCATGTTCCTCATAAGCCCTCACGATCCGCTGGACTATCTCATGGCGCACGACATCACGATCGGTCAGCCGCACAAAGGCGATGCCGGGAATAGAGTCCAGAATTTTCTGTACCTGCTTCAGCCCCGATTGCTTGTTCAGGGGAAGGTCTATCTGAGTCACGTCGCCCGTAACTACCGCTTTGGAACCAAAGCCGAGCCGTGTCAGAAACATTTTCATCTGCTCGGGCGTCGTATTCTGCGCTTCATCCAAAATTATGAAGCAGTCGTTAAGGGTCCTTCCTCTCATATAGGCAAGAGGCGCCAGTTCTATGATCCCCTTTTCGAAGTACCTGTTGAACTTCTCCGAGGGCAGAAGTTCGTAAAATGCGTCGTACAGGGGCCTGAGATAGGGCTCCACCTTGTCGGCAAGATCTCCCGGGAGATAGCCCAGCCTCTCGCCCGCCTCCACGACCGGCCTTACGAGCACTATTCTGCTTACCCTTGCCGATTTCAGAAACGCAACGGCCTGGGCCACGGCGAGGTATGTCTTTCCTGTCCCTGCGGGACCGATCGCGAAGGTAACGTCGTTCTCCCTTATCGCCTGAGTGTAATCCTTCTGTCCGTTTGTGTAGGGGCGTATAGGTTTGCCCCTGTTGCTCACGCAGACGACCTCATCGAAAAGCGACTTGAGATTTACGGTCTCTCCGTCCCTGATCCGATCTATGCCGTAGCGTATCTCGGCGCCCGAGAGCCTCTGCCCGTTCAGGGCCAGCTCAGCAAACTGCACCAGCAGCCCTTCCAGCCTTTTTATAAGATCTGCGTCATCCCCGATGATATTGAGATTCGAGCCCCTGGCATAGATCTTGACCGGAAAGGCCCGCTCCACCATCTTAAGGATATCGTCATGGCCGGAGAGCAGGCGCACGACCGATTCGCCGACCGATTTCAGCGCCGCGTCGTCCGCCTGGTCGTTTTTTTTTATGTTTTCACCGATATCAGCCAAATTGTACGGTCACGCCCTAACGACCGACTTCACTTCGGGAACGGCCCGTGTGATCGCGGATTCCACCGTCATTCGCAGTGTCTCCTGAGCAAAGGGACAAGTTCCGCACGAACCTACAAGATCAACGTAGAGCGTTCCGCTCTCTTCGTCAAATTTAATGAAGGTGACATCTCCGCCATGTGATTGGAGCGCGGGCGAAACTTCATTTGTGATAGCATTCATTATTTTTTCCTGAACCGTCATAAAAATACCCCCTATTTTATCTGAACCGTGCAAAAAACGGCACGGCTGAATCAACAACGACCTCAGTGAAGGGAACGATCTGTTCGGCCTTGCCGGGCATAACGGGCCGTTCGGCCTTCCTCTGCCTCTTTCAGCTGATTTTCGCAAGCTCCCACAAGCGATCCAGCTCTTCAAGAGTGTATTCTTTCCAGCTCCTGGCGGAGGCGGAAACCTCATTTTCCACATATCTGAAACGGCTTGAAAATTTTTCGCAGGCCTTATGCAGTGCCGCTTCGGGATCAAAACCCAGGTGCCTGGAGAGGTTGACCGAGGCAAAGAGCAGGTCTCCGAGCTCCTCCTCAACATCCTTCGGATCGGCTCCGCTATCAATATTCAGGACCAATTCGGCAAGTTCCTCCCTCACCTTGTCCAAAACCGGGGACAGGTCGCCCTTGGGCCAGTCAAACCCTGCTTTCGCAGCCCTTTCCTGCATCCTGTAGGACCTCAGAAGCGAGGGAAGCCCTCTTGGGATCCCCGCCAGCAGCGATGAGTCGGCCTTCTTTTCTTTACGCTCGCCGACCTTGATCTGTTCCCAGTTTTTAAGCACCTCTTCGGAACCGGATACCTCGGTCTCCCCAAAGACGTGCGGGTGCCTCCTGACAAGCTTTTCGGAGAGGGTCTCTATGACTCCGGATATGTCGTACTCTCCGAGCTCTTTGGCTATGGAGGATACGAAAAGCACCTGAAGCAGAAGATCACCGCACTCTTCGCGCCTGTTGCCGGGATCTTCGCCTTCGATCGCCTCGATCAGCTCGTAGGCTTCTTCCAAAATATACCGCCTCAGCGAAAGATAGTCCTGTTCTATATCCCACGGGCATCCTCCCGGAGCCCTCAGCCGTTCCATTATTTCGACCAGCTTGACGAATTTCTCTCCAACGTCCGACCGTTCGGTCATAATTCCGCCCCCTGACCGCTATATTCTATCAGATTTAAGCAGTTTTCTGCCTTATGAGTTCCGCCAATTGCATAATGCCCCGAAATCCTCCCGGACCGACGAGGCCGTCAAGTTTTTTCATCCACGGACTTCCGGGGACCAGGTCTCTCCAGCCGCCGTTCGGATCTCCCTGGATGACGGTCTCGCCCGCGCTGCAGACGATCTTTGTTATCTTCAGTTCCGGCGCGGCGGCCCTGACGCAGGTGAGGTCCATCAGGAAGCCGAGCGCCGGGGGAAGCCTGCCGTAGCGGTCTGCCGTCTCCTCCTTCAGCTCTTTCGCCTCTTCCTTTGAGTCGACCTTCAGCATCCTCCTGTAGAGGGTTATGCGCAGGTTTTCCTGGGGAAGATAATCGACGGGTATGGAGGCGGGAAACGCGATTTCGACCTCGGCCTCCCTTCTCTTTTCGCCCCTTATGGAGGCTATCTCATCCGCAAGCATGTCACAGTATTTTTGGTAGCCCACTCGGGTAGAATTGCCGTGCTGGGCGATGCCGATTATGTCACCGCCCCCCCTTATCCCCAGATCCCTCTGCGCCAGCCTGTATCCCGCACCGAATTCGTCAAGCTCCGCGATCGCCTCCAGCCTCTCGCTCGCCTCTGAGGAGAGCCTTGCGTCGAGAGGATAAAAGAGGAAGGCGTATGCCTGCTCCTCCCTTCTCCCGACACGTCCCCGGAGCTGGTACATCTGAGCCAGCCCAAGTTCGTGCGCGTCATCGACTATGAGCGTGTTGGCCATCGGTATGTCCAAACCGCTCTCAACTATGGTGGTGCACAAAAGTATATCGATCTCTCCCGCAGAAAATTTCATCATTGTCCTCTCAAGCTGAGCTTCGGGGGTCCTGCTGTGCGCCACGGCAATGTTCAGCTTTGGGAAGAGCCTTTTCAGCAGGACCGTTCGTTCGTGTATATCCTGTATCCTGTTGTGTACGAAAAATACCTGTCCGCCCCTGTTTTTTTCCCTCAGGACGGCGCTTTTTACCAGATCTTCAGACCATGGCCTGACTGCTGTCAGCACCGGGAGCCTTCTCTGAGGGGGCGTCTGGAGCATGGACATGTCCTTGAGCCCGCCAAGGGAGAGAGAGAGCGAACGCGGTATGGGGGTGGCAGAAAGCATCAGGACGTCCACTCCCGGAGTGTTCTTTTTAAGCTGCTCCTTATGCATCACGCCGAATCTGTGTTCTTCATCCACCACTATCAGGCCGAGGTCGCTGAATTTCACATCGGAGCTGAGGAGCCTGTGTGTGCCTATGATAATATCGACTTTCCCCTCAGCGAGATCGCTTAAGATAGATTTCTGTTCCGAAACAGGGACAAATCTGGAGATGACCTCCACCCTTACGGGAAGGCTCCCAAATCTGGACGAGAACGTTTCGTAATGCTGCTGTGCAAGGAGCGTTGTCGGCGCCAGGACAGCCGTTTGCTTGCCGCTGAAGGCTGCCTTGCCGGCGGCCCTGATCGCAACTTCGGTCTTTCCAAAACCGACGTCTCCGACTATCAGCCTATCCATCGGCACAGGCCTTTCCATATCATCCTCAACGTCGGCTATGGCTTTTATCTGATCATCCGTCTCAACATAGAGGAAACCGTTTTCCAGTTCTCTCATCAGATCATCATTTTTGGGGAACGTGAAACCTTTTGTCAGCTCTCTTGCAGCGTAGATCTTTGTCAGCTCCGCCGCCGCCCTCTCCGCCATTTCTTTCGCCTTTACAGAGGCTTTTTTCCAATAAGTCCCCCTGAGGCTGTCGGCAGCGGCCTCCTGCCCGGGGAGAGGAGTCCATGGCGATATTTTATAAAACTGGAGGACCGGGATAAGAAGGCGTTTTTCTTCGGCAAACTGAAGGATAAGGTATTCTTCCTCACCCTCATCGGTCACCAGCGTTTTCAGTCCCGAGTAGACCGAGACGCCGTAATCATCGTGAACGACCCATTCTCCGGGGATAAGGCCGTCTCCCCAGTCACGGGGGGCCATGCTCTCCGACCGCTGTCTGGCGATAGATACCCCCGTCAGTTCAAGGTCGGATATAACTGCTTTCTTAAGCGCCGTATCTATAAATCCCTCGGAAAGGATGCCCTTTGAGGCCCCGTATCCTTTGGATCGGCCCCATGCAAGGTAGGTCTCCGATTCTGAGAAGATCTCAATGCTGTACCCCTCTTTTACAAGGTCCGAGCAAAAATTTTCAACGCTGCGTATTTTGCCTCTGAAATGCGGAAATTGCCTCAGCGACAATCTGCAATATGCATTTTTTACCTCTCTTGTTACCCTTACCCTTTTATATTTCGAGAAGAATGAACATAGATCTTCCCATTTTTTCCAAACCACCGGCTCATGGCTCTCATTGCTTAGGTTCTGCCAAAGCCAGACTGTATTCTCTGCGGTAGTATCGAGCCCCTTGGGATCGAAAAAAATTACTTTCATCCCATCGGGAAGGTGTTTCTCAAGCTCGCTCCCTTTGGGGGACCTGAGGCTTTTGATCTGACAGGCATTCAGCTCACGAAGGCTTTTCTGCGTCTCCGGATCGAAAAACCTTATGCTTTCAACTTCATCGTCAAAAAACTCCAGCCTTACAGGAAAGGGGTCCGAAGGGCTGTAAAGGTCGAAAACATTGCCTCTGGAGACATACTGGCCCGGAGACCATACGAGTTCGGCCCTTTCATAACCGGTCCGCATAAGCCTGTCAAGGAGCATATCCCTAGGCAGGATATCTTTTGTCCTGACCTCAAAGATCTCACCGCCCTCCGAAAAGGGCGCCATAAGGGAGGCCGGCGTTGCGGCAAGGGTCCCGCCTTCGCGCCTGAAGCTGGCTAGGATCCCCCCGCGGCGGACTTTTGCCGCCTCAAATTTTGATTCGTCCTCCGTAAGGGGCATTTCGGGAAGTACCAGGGCCTTCGGCAGAAGCCCAAGGATCTCGCTGTCCGCTACCAGATCACGGACCTGCCTTTGGTCGGGAAGGATGATAAGAAGCGGCGCGTCCGGATCTCTCAGGATCCAGCTCCTCATCGCGCCCTTGGAGGGCAGTTGGATCGCCCTGTTACGGTGCCAGCAGTCGCCGTCAAGTCCAAACAGGCCGCTGATCTGTTCGTTAATTGTCTTATTTTCTTTCATGGCTGCCGCAGCAAGAAAAAGCGCGACTTCTAGTCACGCTTTTTCCTCTTCATCAATTTTTAAGCCGTTGACAGAGCTCATAGCCTTCTGCATGTCATTTTCAAGCCACAGCCTAAACGCCTCCCAAGCTGCGTCCTCCAGCTTATGCCACAGTCTTTTTTGTTCGGAAGGGATCCTGCCCAGCACCCAATCGGATATGTCAATAGGACCGCCGGGCACACCCACTCCGATCCTCAGTCTGGGCACATCCAGCGTCTTGAGGGCGCCCAGTATCGACGCCATCCCTTTCTGTCCGCCCGCGGAGCCCCTCTCCCTCAGCCTGAGCCTTCCGAAGGGCAGCGAGGCATCGTCATAGACGACCAGCACGTCCGCAGGGTCAATGTTTTGGTAACGGACGGCCTCGGCCACGGAAAAACCGCTGAGGTTCATGTATGTGTAGGGCTTAAGGAATGAGATCCTCTCTCCATTATGGATAATGGGACCCCAAAAAGCCCCTCTGAACTTCGCCTGCGGCTCCGAAAGCCCAAGCCTCAGCACAAAGGAATCGATTATGAGCCAGCCGGCATTATGCCTTGTCCAGGCGTACTCCGCGCCGGGATTCCCAAGCCCGACCACAAGCCTCATGGCAATATGAGATCTCTCCCGCCGTTATTCTTCTTCTTTTGCCTTACCCTTGGCGACTACCTCTACCTCTTGCTCTTCGGTTTCGACAAGTTCTTCCTCTTCTTCCTCGACAACGGCTCTGGGCGCCATTATGTGCAGTACCAAAGAGTCCTCAGGAGTTATCAGGACGCAGTCCTCGGGCAGTTTAAGGTCTTTGACCAGAATCTCAGAACCGACCACAAGCTCAGCTACATCAACTTCGATGTCCTCGGGAATATCCTTGGGCTTTATTTCGACCATTACCGCCCTGGTTATCTGGTTAAGCAGGCCGCCCTCTTTGACTCCGGGCGAAAGCTCCCTGTTCTCGATCCTTATGGGGATTTCGACCTTTATCATGTGGCCCTTGAGAACCTGATAAAGGTCTATATGGCGTATGCGGCGGCTCAGGGGGTGACGATGGACATCCCTGATAAGCGCGGTGCAGTTGTCGCCCGCGGGCATCTCAAGCTCTAGAAGCGTAGTTTCCCTGGCCTTGCTGTTTGCGATATGGGCTATTTCCTTTTCTGAAACGGTGCCGGGGAGCCCCTCTTTATGCTCGGGACCGTACAGGACGACAGGGATCAGGCTTTTAGCGCGAAGTTTTCTGCACGCTCCCGTGCCTGTTTTTTCTCTCGGTGTAAATTCGATCTTGTTCTCAATCTTTTTTGGCGCCATAAGATGTTTCCTCCTCAGATAATATATGCTTGCACTCTTCTTTATATCATGTCCGCCCGCGTGAGCAGCGGTCGAAAACTTATCCTGCCCGGACTCAGCGGAACAGAATGCTTACCGAATGTTCGGAGTGGATCCTTCTGAGAGCCTCCGCAAAAAGCGGGGCTATCGGTATAACCTTCAGCCTGTTAAATTTTTTCTCCTCGGAGAGCGGTATCGTATCCGTTACCACAACATCCTTTATAAGAGAGGGCTTCAGCCTTTCAATTGCGGGCCCCGAGAGCACGCCGTGGGTCGCGCACGCGTAGATCTCCTTTGCTCCCCTCTTATGGAGCGCCTCCGCGGCTTTTACCATGGTGCCTGCGGTGTCTATGATATCGTCGACCAGTACCGCGATCTTGCCGTCTATGTTGCCTATTATCTCCATAACTTCACAAACGTTTGTAACCTCATGTGAACGTCTTTTGTCGACGATGGCGAGGTCCGCATTGCCGATCTGTTCGGCAAACCTTCTTGCCCGGACCACCCCGCCTATATCGGGCGATACGACCGTCACACGCCCTTCCTCTACCTCTTTTTTAAGGGTACGGTGGAAATATGAAGCAAGCAGCGGGATCCCGGTCAGGTGGTCGACCGGTATATCAAAAAAGCCCTGGATCTGTCCCGCATGGAGGTCCGCAGTGATCACCCTGTCAGCTCCTGCCTTCTCAAGTACGTTTGCTATCAGTTTGGCCGTGATCGGTTCTCTCGAACGGGTCTTTCTGTCCTGGCGGGCATATCCGAAATAAGGTATCACAAGGTTAACCCTGTAAGCGGAGGCTCTTCTGAGCGCGTCAACTATTATGAGCAGTTCCATAAGATGTTCGTTTGCCGGTTCGCACGTCGGCTGTATGACGTAGACGTCAGCGCCTCTCACACTTTCCTCTATGGATACGCCGATCTCACCGTCGGAAAACCTGAACAGCTTTGAGGCTGAAAGCGGAACGCCTAAGTTCAGGCATATGCTTTCGGCAAATTGCGGATGAGCGCTCCCAGAAAAAATTTTGACCTCCCTTAACCCTGCAGACATCTCATTCTCCTCCCTTGGAGCACTTCCTGCGGGAACTCCATCCCTCGATATTCCTTTGCCTGGCTCTGGCCACACCCAACGCACCGTCCGGAATATCCTGGGTGATAACGGATCCCGCAGCGGTGGTCGCGTCGTCGCCCAAGGTGACCGGTGCGATAAACATTGTATCACTGCCCACGAAACAATTGTTGCCTATTTTTGTAAGATTCTTTTTTTTCCCGTCAAAATTACACGTTATCGTTCCCGCTCCGATGTTCGTCTTTTCTCCGACATCGGCGTCCCCCACGTATGAAAGGTGAGGGACCTTGGCTCCTTTTCTTATCCTGCTTTTTTTTATCTCGACAAACCTGCCCACGTGAACATTTTCATCGAGTTCGGCGCCATCTCTGATGTAGACGTAGGGCCCAATTTCGGCACCGTCGCCGACCTTGCTGCCCTTTATCCTTACGGAGCCGATAATGTTGACGTCATCTCCCAGTTCCGCATCCCAAAGCACGGTAAAGGCTCCTATACATGCCCCGCTGCCAACCTTTGTAGCTCCCCACAGCTGAACGTTCGGCTGTATGTCCATATCCTCGCCGAGCGTGACCTTGGGGCCTATCCAGGTCGTAGCAGGATCAAGGATCCTGACGCCGGTCTCCATCCAGCCCTTTTGTATCCTCTTTCTCAGAACGTCGGCGGCGTGAGCCAGCTGCATTGAGTCGTTTATGCCTAGAAACTCGTTTGCGTCGGAAGCTTTTATGGCGTCTGTCTGCCCCCCGCTCTTTTCTATCAGGGAGACCGCATCCGGCAGATAATATTCTTTCTGGCTGTTATCGCTCCTGAGGCTGTCTATCACCTCAGAAAGAGCCGCGGTGCTGAATGCGTACATGCCGCTGTTGACCTCCCGGCACTTTTGCTCATCAAGTGTCGCATCCTTATGCTCCACGATCCTTACGGAAAGCCCGTCCCTGATGACCCTTCCATATCCTGTCGGATCCTGGGGTTCGAAGCTCAAAAAGCTGCACACGTTATTTTTTTCAATGTGCGCATCGACGAACTTTCTGAGGGTCTCCCCTTTTATCAGGGGAGTGTCTCCCGGCAGGATCAAAACATTTTCAAAGTTCTTCCACCAGCCTTGGGCGAGCTTTACAGCATGCCCCGTACCGAGCTGCTCCCTCTGCCACAGTACCCCCGCTTCCGCAAACTCATTTTTGAGCCACTCCTCCACGGATTCGCCGGCAAACCCTACCATGACGGATACATCTCGGAATCCGGCGGACTTCAGTTCGGAGAGAGGATAATAAAGAAGCGGCTCTTCAAGCAGCTTGTGAAGTACTTTGGGTGTCTTGCTGCGCATACGGGTCCCTTTGCCGGCCGCCAATACCAACACACAAAACTTATCCTGTTCCCGCCTCATGACCACTGCTCCTTTCATATAGAAGCTGATAATTTCACAAAATCAGCAACAGACCAAACAGTGAGAAGGCGTTTTCCGCCTACTCGGTCAGAAAAATGGCTGGGGTGGATGGATTCGAACCATCGGTCGCGGATCCAAAGTCCGATGCCTTTCCTCTTGGCTACACCCCAATAACGTGCACGGGACATTATATCTCGTTTTTCGAAAAATTAGCAAGCGGACATGGGGCGTTAAAAATTTAAAAAATAGTTGCAGAAAATATATTCGGGCCATAACTCCGGCTTCAGTTGACAGACTCAGCGGGCAGACTCAGAAATTGCTTAACTTGCGTAACTTGTCCACGTATTTATATACAATTCGGGGCGGCTGATTTATAATGAATACAAATTCGGGTCATGTTCAATTCGGAGGGAATTTTTATGTGGACAGTAGAGGATGCCAAGGCTATTCTAAAATCACGGGGCGCTAAGATAACCACTCAGCGCATGGCCATACTTGAGCTTCTTGAAGGAAGGACGGATCATCCGTCTGCGGACGTATTATATAAGGAACTTGTTGAAAAATATCCCTGTATGTCAGTGGCGACAGTATACAGTACGGCGCAGCTTTTTGCCGATGCCGGCCTGATCAAGATACTCAGCATAGACGATAAGAGGGTATATTTTGACCCCACGACCCTCACTCACGGGCACTTTCTCTGCAAAAGCTGCGGCGGGCTTACGGACCTTAAAATTGACGAAGAGGGATTTTTCCACTCCGCAGTCACGTCGGGAAACAAGATCGCCCAGATAGATAACGCGGAGATTTTTCTCTACGGCCTCTGCGTTGACTGCTTTGAAAAAAAGCCTGAAAAAAAATGAGGATAAGGACCTCTTTCGTAAAACTCACTCGAGCGGCTGTCAGTGCCGCTTTTGTTTTATTTACTGCCTTTGCCTTTCCCGCCGACGCCCTCGTTCGGGAAGATCACAACCTGCTCTATAAGATCAGTATCCCCTTTGTGGTCGGAGGAGAAGCCGCTGCGGCGACCCCCGAAGGAGACCTGTTCCCTTTGGGCAGGGTAATTGCCTTGCCTAAGGGGACAAGATGGCCGAGCTACAGCGCAAGCGCATGGGGCGTTCCCGGGGAGGTCTGTGCCTCTGCCGTAAACGCGATCCATATGCTCGTATCCGTTGAAAAAGACAAGGGCAGGACCATGAGCCTTGTTCCTCAGGAGACGATCGCCCCCGCCGCAGGAACAGGAGCTTCGCTCGTCCTCTCCTCTGTCGCAGGTACCGGCATTTTTGGGGCATGGGCGCCCCCTGTGGGATCCAAGATCGGCATAATAAGAAAAAACTCTACGCAGATGACCGCTTTTTCAGAGAAAGCCCTTCCAAAAGAGGGGGACACCCTTATAATCTCGGTGCAAAAAAGTGAGGCCCCCTATATGGCGGATATCGAAAACAGGCCTGGAGGCCGGCTGATCCTCTGGGACAAGGACGGATACAGGACCGCAGCCCGAGTGGTCAGGCCAATGGCCGGAACGGGCCGTTTCGAAGGCACGCTCTTTCAAAGGCAGGGGGCTCTTAGGGCAAATCATTGCGGCGTAATGGACTTCAGCTCCTCGCCCCTTGGCGAGATCGGCGGCTTTCAGGTGATCCCGTGGGATCACGCCCTTCTGTCCAAGGAAATGCAGGGCGCGTGGGACATGACCCAGTGGATGATAATTGCGCCGGCAGACGGAAGGTCCATGATGGGGGGCACATATCCCCTGTTTCAGGGGGCTCTCGTGCCTGGACCTTCGAAGGGTGAAATAATGTGGGACATTTGGTCGACCTACGGAAGAAGATCTCTCATCCTGATAAGGCAGAACGGAGGTCCATGGCAGACCATTCCGCCGGTCTCAGGCAGGAATGACTATGCCTACAAGGAAGTTACGCACATAAGGATCTATTTCCCGTTTACCGACGAGCCGGGCACACCTCAGCCTATCCCGTCAGTCCGCTAAGATCCCCTAACTCCTCTTTAAGAGTTTCGATCACGACATCTCTCAGCTCCGGAGATTGGAGCGCCTTGACTATAGTGGCTTTTATCCAGCCTTCCCTGACACCGCAATCGAGCCTCCTGCCCCGGTATCTGACGCCGTAGACCGGCTCTTCATCCAGCATGGAGGCTATGGCGTCGGTCAGCTGATACTCCCCGCCGCTACCCCTGCCGATCCTTTTTAGGTGGGCGAAAATAGACGGTGAGAGCACATATCTTCCCATGATCGCAAATTCGGAGGGAGCTCTTTCCGGATCGGGCTTTTCCACCAGCCCCCTGATCCTGAAAACCCCGGGCTCTATTTCCTCCCCATCCACGATGCCGTATCTCGAAGTCTCGCTCCTTTTTATCTGCTCGAGGCTCAATACCGAACCCCCATGACGTTTTCTGACTTCTTCAAGCTGGGCTATAACGGTCGGTTCGGCGATCATGACGTCGTCGGGCAGCAAAAGGGCAAAATAATCATCATCGCAGAGCGCTTCCGCGCACAGCACCGCATGCCCCAGTCCAAGGGGCTTCTCCTGAAACGCGTAATAAAAATCCGCAAGCTCAGGGATCTTCTTCAGTTGATCTGCCAGATCGGCCTTTCCCGTTCTGAATAGATGTTCTTCAAGTTCGGCCGAATGCTGGAAGTATTGAAAGATGGTCTCCTTGCCCGTGCCTGTGACGAAGATCATCTCGTCACAGCCCGAGGCTACAGCCTCATCGACGCCGTGGTGTATAAGTGGCCTGTCGATAAGGGGCATCATCTCCTTCGGTATATCCTTTGTGACGGGGAGAAACCTGGTGCCCAGGCCTGCGACAGGAAAGACTGCTCTTTTTACCGGCCTGAAATTCTCATCCCTGATACTCATGCCCCTGAGATCTCCAGGATGGTATTTTCAAGCATCTCGACCATCTCATTCATAAGGGCACGATCTCTTGACTCAACAAATATCCTGATAAGGGGTTCGGTGCCCGAAGGGCGAATGAGCATCCGGCCCTTCCCTTTAAGTTCGCCCTGAGCTTTTTCTTCGGCGTATTTGAGCTTGGGGCTGTCCAAGATCGCTCCCTTATTCTTGATCTTAAGATTTCTGAGGACCTGCGGATAGCGGTCGAATCTGTCAGCCAGGGTAGAAATATCCTCTCGAAGCTCGTGTGCGGCTTTCAAAAACAATATGGTCGAACAGAGCCCGTCTCCGGTATTGGCGTAATCAAGCGCTATGATGTGGCCGGATTGCTCTCCTCCGAGCCTGCAGCCCTCCTTTTGCATGGTATCAAGCACATACCTGTCCCCCACGGCACATCGGAAGACCTCCAGCCCCTCTCTTTTCAGAAGATCCTCCAATACCATGTTGCTCATCACGGTGGCTACGACCCCCGAGCCCAATTTGCCCTTTGAGGCAAGCCAGCGTCCGATGACCCACAGCATTATGTCGCCGTCTATGACCCTGCCCTTTTGATCGCACATCAGCACTCTGTCTGCGTCTCCATCGTAGGCGATCCCAAGCTCCGAACCCGACTCCGTTGTCCTTTTTTTAAGGAAATCCATGCTTGTGACCCCGACCCCCGAATTTATATTCATTCCGTCGGGTTCGTGCGCGTACAGGGAGACCTTTCCTTTCCAATCCTCGAACAACTGTGCCGCCAGGCTTGATGCCGCGCCGTTCGCAGCGTCTATCGAAAGAGAGAGATCATCATTTTTCAATTCATCCATGAGCCCCTTGAGAAAGCCTAGGTATTCATTTTTTAACTCTCCGGCCTCTCTGATGGTGCCTATCGCACCGTGAGTGGGCCTTTTAGTTCCGTTGCCCCTATAAAACAGTTCCTCTATCAAAAGTTCCTCTTCATCGGAAAGCTTGAACCCCTCACCGTCCAGAAACTTAATGCCGTTATATTCGGCCGGGTTATGCGACGCGCTTATCACAGCCCCTCCGTCAAATGAACCGGCTACTATGGCATGGCTTACTCCCGGCGTGGGGATCTCGCCGATTATGGCCACATCACCGCCGGCCGAGGTGATCCCGGCGCTCAGGGCCGCCTCGATCATCCTGCCGGATTGTCTGGTGTCCCTGCCCACGGCTATCCGGGGATCTCCCCCCCTCGCCCTGAGAAAGTTGGCAAAAGCCATGCCAAGTCCCATAGCGGTCTCGGGAGTCATCATCCCAGTATTGGCAACGTCCCGCACACCGTCCGTACCAAACATCTGTCTCTCTTTTTTACCTGTCACAATATCCACCCCTCGGGAGAATAATTTATCGCCGAAAATGATAACAATTGGAGAGTCAATTGGGGAGTCAATGGCAAATCGATCGCAAA
>CAYZYF010000013.1:0-29177 GCA_964482015.1 uncultured Synergistaceae bacterium | reverse complement strand
CCTCTTTTGTTATGACTATGTCGTGCGGATGGCTTTCCTTCATGGAGGCCGCCGTTACCTGGACAAACCTGGAATTTCTGTGGAGCTCGTCCATGTTGGCCGCACCTACGTAGCCCATTCCGGAGCGGACACCGCCCACCATCTGGTATACGACGCCCGAGAGAGAGCCCTTGTGCGGCACCATCCCCTCGATGCCTTCGGGAACGAGCTTGTCCTCAGTCGAGCCCTCCTGGAAGTATCTGTCCTTGCTGCAGCCGCCCTTCATTGCGCCGAGCGATCCCATTCCCCTGTAGCTCTTAAAGGAACGGCCCCTGTATATGACGGGTTCGCCGGGGCTTTCCTCGGTTCCGGCAAAGAGCGAGCCTATCATGACGACGTCGGCGCCGGCGGCAAGGGCTTTGACTATATCGCCGGAGTACCTTATGCCTCCGTCCGCGATCGCCATTCTGCCCCTCTTGTGGACTGTGTCCGCAACGCCCATAACAGCTGCCACCTGGGGAACCCCGATGCCGGCCACTATCCTTGTCGTACATATAGAGCCCGGACCGATGCCGATCTTAACTGCGTCCACACCCGCATCCATAAGGGCCTCAGCCGCTTCGGAGGTAGCTATGTTCCCCGCGATCAGCGGAAGGTCACTGTATTTTTTTCTCAGTTCGGCAACCATGTCGAGCACTGTTTTGGAATGTCCGTGCGCCGTGTCTACTACGATGACGTCTACACCTGCCGTTACGAGTGCCTCAGCCCTGTCAAAGGCATCCGAACCGACTCCTAGCGCAGCCGCGACACGGAGTCGTCCCCTTGAGTCCTTAGTGGCGTTGGGAAAGGCCCGCGCCTTAAGTATATCCTTTATTGTGATAAGCCCTTTAAGTTTTCCGTCCTTATCGATTATCGGCAATTTCTCAACCTTGGTGCCCATAAGGATCGTTTTGGCATCCTCGAGCGTTGTTCCGACGGGCGCAGTTATAAGGTTGTCCTTGGTCATTACGTTTGAGATGGGCTGGTCTAGGTCTGTGACAAATCTGAGGTCCCTGTTTGTGATGATGCCGACAAGCCTTACGTCCTTATCGACCACGGGCACGCCGGAAATGTGGTAGTGCTCCATGAGTGCAACGGCTTCCCGCACAAGGTTTTCAGGGTGGCGATAGAATGGGTCAACTATTACGCCCGACTCGGACCTCTTGACCTTGTCGACCTCAATCGCCTGCTTTTCAATCGGGAGGTTTCTGTGGAGCACTCCTATGCCGCCCTCACGGGCAAGGGTAATTGCCAGCCTTCCCTCCGTCACGGTGTCCATGGCGGCGCTGCAAATGGGTATGTTGAGAGATATCTGAGGCGTCAGCATAGTGGAGACATCCACCTGCGAGGGGACTACTTCACTGTAGCCCGGCACCAGAAGGACATCGTCGAATGTAAAGCCCGGATAATCAACGAATTTTTCTCTTTGACGTTTCTTTGGCATCTTTTGACCTCCCTTTTCCGAATCATATTTCACGGTGCTTAAGACCTCTCCGGGGCATTCCCATCAGTCCGGAGCCGGCCGCCGCCTTGACAGGGTCGCCACTCCGTGACAGACCATGCATTCGTTTCTTCCGACCGCACCGCAGCCTTCCGCGGATTTTATCTTGATGTTGAAGTTTAGCCTGCCGTCCTCTTCGTTGAGGAGCGGCGATACATTTGCCACAAAGAGCGGCACCAGGTGCCCCAGCTTTGGGGACTGAGCTTCAAGCGTAATGTCCACCCATTCTATTTTCCATCCTGAAGAGCGGACCCTTTCCACAACTGTTTTTAAAAGTTCCATGCCGTCGGCATCTTTCCATTTTTGGTCCGAAGCGGGAAAGAGGGTGCCTATATCGGGCGCGCCCGCCGCTCCCAGCAGGGCGTCCATGACCGTATGAAGCACTACATCGGCATCCGAATGGCCTAGGAGGCCGATCCCCGAATTTTTGACTTCGATGCCGGCGAGGACGAGCCTTCTCCCCTGGACAAGTCTGTGGATGTCGTAGCCATGGCCGGTACGAAGCTCTTTGTTGTTTTCGACCTGGGAAATAGCCCGCTCCCAATCGTGCTCGGTAGTTATTTTAAAATTGGCCTCCAGCCCTTCTACGGGGAATATCTCCCTGCCGGCCGCCGTCCAGGCTTCGGCCTCGTCCGTACCGCCGCAGCCATAGAGGCCTATCGCCTCTGTGAGGCCATCCTTTTCAAAAGCCTGGGGAGTCTGTGTTATCAGGTAATCTTTTCTGTCTACGCATATCAGTTTTCCCTGTGAGTGCTTTTTAAGCGAGTCCTTTGCCTCTAGAAGAGGGACCGCCGATCCGTTGGCAGCAGCGGCCTCCATGAGGTCGATACAGAGTTTTTCAGTGATAAAGGGGCGCGCGGCGTCATGCACCATAACATGGGAGCCCTTCGCCTCTTTAAGTCCGTTTGCCACGGATTCCGACCTTGTTTGGCCTCCGGCCGCCGTTATTACGGGTATGTCCAGGCCGGACGCATAATCGGAGGCAGTAAGCGACTCGGCAGGCAGTACTAGTATAAGTTCTTCTACAAGACCGTCCCGCCACAGTTTTTCAGCGACACGCGCAGACCACTTCCAGAGGGGTGTTCCGCCGAGCAGCCTGAACTGCTTGGGCGTGCCGCCGATACGGCTTCCGGAACCTCCCGCAACGATTATGAAGGACCAGGAAGTCCTGCTCATTTAGGGTCTGATCCTGCCGAAGACCATTCTTCCGGCAGATGTCTGGAGCATGGATGTAACGGTCACCTTTACCCTCTCGCCTATGTGCCTGTATCCGTCCTCAACTACGAGCATCGTGCCGTCATCCAGATATCCGACCCCCTGATGGGATTCTTTGCCCAGCCTGATGATGTCAATTTCGACATTTTCTCCGGGCAGAAGCATGGGCTTCAGCGAATTGGCCAGGTCGTTTACGTTCAGGACTGAGACTCCTTCGATCTGGGCTATCTGGTTGAGGTTGTAGTCTGTAGTTATTACCTTGCCGTTGAGCCTGCGGGCAAGCACGACCAAAGCCTCGTCCACCTTATCCCTTTCGAGGTCCTTTAAGGTAGTTTCGGGGATCTCGATGTTGAGCGCCTCGACCTTCTGAAGCTCCGTAACTACGGTGAGCCCGCGCCTTCCTCTCGTCCTGCGGAGAGGGTCGGTCGAATCAGCCACTCCCTGAAGCTCTGCGAGTATGAATCTCGGAAGGACTATGGTTCCCTCAATAAAACCGCTCTGCGCGACGTCAAGGATCCTTCCGTCGATTATCGCGCTGGTATCGAGGACCTTGGGTATCGAATAGTAATAGTCAGAGGATGTCTCAAGCTCGGCATCCTTCTCGTCGGAAACGCCGTTTTTCTTTTTGCGTTTTGGGAGCCGCAACCTTATGTCGCCTATATTGGTGATCACGGCCCAGATATCGTCCTTCCTCTTGACGAAGAAGCGGAGCCCAAGGTAGCCAAGTGCCACATTGAGCAGCACCGCTATGTAGACTCCTATCCCTCCGGGCAGTCTGGATACAGGAAGAGCGATAAGATTTGCCAGCAAAAGCCCAAGTATAAGCCCAAGAAGGCTTACTGTAAGTTCGGGCACACTCGTATTCTGGAGTCTTGATTCGGTGAACTGTGCGAATTTACTGACGCTGAACCAGAACAGCGGAGCGAGAATAAAGCCGAAAAATGCTGACAGTATTATAATAAAGACCGTTGTTGTTATTGGGTGAAGCAGAGTAAATGCGGGCCACCAGTTTTGGTCTATCGCTATTCTGGATATCTGATAGCCGGCGGCGGCACAAATAAAGATCATGACTGCTCTGACCAATCTTTTCATTATTGCCGAAAGTCCTGTTGCGGTCGACATTTTGTTCTCTCCTTTCTTGATCTTTTCTCAATCTTTTGTTTTCTATTTCTGATCCGTTAAAAATTACAGCCTGCAGGCCTCTGTCAGTTCTTCATCTCCTTTCGTGATTCAAGTGCCATGTGCAGTGTTACTCTATCGGCGAAGCCTATGCTGCCTCCGACCGGAAGGCCGTAGGAAAGCCTCGATATTTTTACAGGTATGCCTTCCAGCGCATCTTGTACAGAAAAGGCCGTCAAATCTCCCTCAATTCTGGGGGCCGTGGCCAGTATGATCTCCTCTATCCTGAGGTCACAGACCCTCTCCCTAAGCTTTATGATGCTCTCTTCCGGGATCTCCTGGTCGTCAAGCGGGGAAGAACGTCCTCCGAGCACGTGGTAAAGACCGTTAAAAATCCCGGCCTGCTCTATTGAGATACAGTCTTCATCGCTTTCGACCACACAGATGATCTTGCGGTTTCTCATCTTGTCCCTGCATATCAGACAAGGGTCCATGTCCGTTATGCCTCCGCACTCGGAACAGTGTCGGATCTGTTCTTTGACCTCCCTTATAGCATCGGCAAAATCTCTTGCCCACCGGGGGTCTTGTTTTAAAATAAAAAAGACCATCCTGCGGGCAGATTTTTCACCTATCCCGGGAAGTTTGCTCCATAGCTTTATAAGTTTATAGACGGGAGCTGGCAGAGAAGACGCCGACATAAACCGCTACATCAGACCGGGAAACCCGCCCATTCCCCCGGTTATAGAATTCATCCTGTCAGAGGACATTTCTTTGCTCTGGGCGAGTGCGTCCTTTATGGCCGATATGATGAGATCTTCAAGCATCTCGACATCGGTCGGATCGACGACCTCGGGAGAGATGGATAGGGAGATGACCTCACCGTGGCCATTTACTTTCGCTTTGACCATGCCGCCCCCGGATACGCCCTCAATGACCGCTTTCGCCAGCTCTTCCTGCGCAAGCGCCATCTCAGCCTGCATACGCTGAGCCTGCTTAAGAAGCTTGTCCATTTTCATTGATAAATCATCCCTTCGATAAAGACATTAAAGCAATATTTAAATTGTTAGTATATAACTGCCAGGTTAGAATAACCAGATAAAACTACGTATAAACTTTAAATTATTCCGCGCGATCGGGGACCGTCTCAGGTTGGTCCTCGTCTGGAACAAAAGTGTCAAGATGGAGCGCAGTCAGAATGACCCAAAAGACAAAAACAGGAAGCTTGAGGATCCTGCGCCATCTCCAAGGCTCCTGGACCGTTCGGTAGAGCCACTCAAGACAGAGTTTTTGCCATATGGCCGGAGCCCTTGCAAGTTTGCCCGATATGACATCCATAGTGCCGCCGATCCCCATTCCGACAGTCGCTCCGCACTCCGACAGGTTTTCTTCAAGCCAGTACTCCTGCTTGGGGACCCCCAGGCCGGCAAAGAGTATCTTGGCTCCGCTCTCTTTGATTTCGCGGCAGATCTGAGCAGTCTCTTCTTTTTTAAAATAGCCGTCCCTCGTTCCCGCTATTTGCAGGCCGGGATATCTTTCCTTCAATACCTCCGCAGCCGCCTCGGCTATGCCGGGAGCACCGCCCAGCAGCCAGATTCCCCAGCCCTCATAAGCGGCCCGTTTGCAGATGTGTTCGGTAAATTCCACGCCCGGGATCCTCTCCTGTATGGGCGTGCGCAGTAGTCTGAGGGCTGCTATCAGGCCGGCTCCGTCGGGAAGGACCAGGCCGGCTTTTTTGACTATGCGCCTGTACCTCGCATCAGTCCTGCTTCTCAGCGCCGCCAGTGCATCGGGAGTTACTATCATGTACGAGGCGCCGCCCGTGTTGATCCAGTGCTGGACCTGAGTAATGGCGTAGTTCAAGGATATGTTGTCGACCCTGATCCCCCATAGGCCGGGCCTCCTGGTTCGGCTCCTGTCCGTAACTGCGACTATCCTGTAAAAGGCCCACGTGATGGTGAACAGAGCAAATGTCGCGACGATCAGCACAAGGAAGCTCGCCAGTCCGACCTGAGCCAGTGCCGCGAGGCATCCGATCAGAGCACATGCCATTACGACCGTATGGACGGACGAGGCGTGATCCATGCCCCTGCCTAAGAGCCTTCTGTAAAGGATCAGGTTGCCCGTCGGCTTGGGAGAAAAAACCGCGCTGACGACGCTTATGGAAGTTTCGACGAGAGGCAGCATAAAGAGCCCCAACGGAAGCACCGCGAGCGTGTAGAATGCGACCCCTTTGCTGACACCGAAGATCGAAAGTCCGGCAAAGAGCGTCCCCCAAAGGGCCGTAAGCGGTTCGGTAAGCCTTCTGTAGGCATGTATGTGCCTGCTCCAGAACACGAGGATCATTATCAGCCCTATTATGCAAAGCTGGACTGCTTCTCTCAGGTTTTGAGAGGAGAGCATGATGACGACTGAGACGAGGGTCCAGCTTACGGTCAGAAGAAGCCCGCACATACCCGGTATTTCGTCTATCTCCTGAAAGAATATCGGAAAGATGCCTATCCAGAGGGTGCTTATCGCGATCGAGGCGAAGTATGAAAGGTAGTAGTATTCGCCCTGCGCAAATTCTATAAATGCAATTCTCGGCCCGAAGAGCGAAAATCCTAGGCCAACTATGAAGTAAAGAAATCTGAGGTTCTTGCCTTTTGTCACCTTTTGACAGAATCCTACGCACGCCGCAGCCACACCCGCCGCTATCGTGATCTTCAGCGGCCTGTCCGGCGCCCAGATCCCGCACAGCGCCCATGCAGCCACAAGCGTAATGTCCTTGAGGTAGTAATACTGGTCGCTCTCAAGGTATTTTTTGAAGAACCTTTGTATAAAGATGCAGAGCATCGCCACAAAAAGTACAAGCAAGGCTGTTAAAGAGTAATTGCTTTCGAACATACGAGACCTTCCTCCGTTTACTCTGCAAAGCTTTATTGCATCGGGTTTATCCTACCATGTTTGCCCTCATAAAAAAAGGAGAAAAGAACAAAGTCAGGGGTTTAGGGTGTCCCCTGACTCAGCCCGCAGCAGCGGTCAAAAATAATATTCACGCCGTGTCGGTCATGGGCTATTTTATAGTCTCAATTCCCCCCGCGTAGGGACGGAGCGCTTCCGGCACCGTTATGCTGCCGTCTTCGTTCTGATAGTTCTCCATTACCGCGATCAGGCACCTTCCGATGGCGATGCCCGACCCGTTGAGCGTGTGGACAAAGCGGGGCTTGCCTCCGGCAGCAGGACGGTACCTGGTCCCCATCCTTCTGGCCTGAAAATCTTCGCAGTTGCTGCATGAGCTGATCTCACGATAGCAATTCTGGCTGGGAAGCCAGACTTCGATGTCGTAAGTCTTTGCCGCGCCGAATCCCATGTCGCCGGTGCAAAGAGAGACGACACGATAGGGTATCCCGAGAAGGGCGAGCACCTTTTCGGCACAGGATGTCATGTGTTCAAGTTCATCGTAGCTTTTTTCCGGCACGCTCAGCTTTACCATCTCGACCTTGTTGAACTGGTGCTGCCTCAGCATTCCCTTCATGTCACGGCCATAGCTGCCCGCCTCCCGCCTGAAGCAGGGCGTAAAGGCAGTATAGTATTTGGGCAGTTCTTCTTCGTTTAAAATCTCGCCTGAATGGATGTTGGTAAGAGGCACTTCGGATGTCGGGATAAGCCAGAGATCGTCGTTTACGCATTTATAGAGATCATCGGCAAATTTCGGCAGCTGTCCCGTACCGCACATTGCCGCTGTGTTGACAAGTATGGGCGGCGCGATCTCCAAAAAGCCGTGCTCCTTCGTGTGCAGGTCGAGCATAAAGTTCATCAGCGCCCTCTCAAGCCTCGCACCGGCGCCCTTCAGGACGGTAAAGCGGCTCTCCGCCAGCTTGACGCCTCTTTCAAAATCCATGATCCCGAGACTTTCACCGAGATCCCAGTGCGGTTTTGGCTCAAAAGAAAATTCTTTGGGAGTGCCTACCCTTCTTACCTCAAGGTTGTCATTTTCGTCTGCGCCGACCGGCACGGACGGGTGGGGCTTGTTGGGAAGCCTGAGGGCAAGGTCATCGAGCTCAGCCTGGATCTCTCCGACCCTGTCGTCAAGCTCTTTCACCTTTTCACCGATGAGGCGCATCTCTTCCATCAGGTCTGCTGCGTCTTCGCCCGCCTTTTTCTTACGGCCGACTTCTTTCGCTCCCGCGTTCCGTTTTTCTTTGAGCGCCTCCGCCTCCGCCAGCGCCTCGCGCCTTAACGTATCAAGCTCAATAAACCTGTCCAGGGGAAAATCATTGTTCCTGGAGGAGAGCATGGCGGCCGTTTCGTCGCGATGCTCCCTGACCCATTTGACGTCAAGCATCAGACGTCAGCTCCCCTGTCTTTTCTTATTTCTTTCAGAAGGTTTGCAGTTTCGAGGGCTGCGAGGGCCGCGTCCGCCCCTTTGTTGCCCGCTTTGCTTCCCGAACGGGCGAGGGCCTGTTCAAGGTTGTCGCAGGTCAGGATACCAAACGTTACGGGCACCCTATGTTCGATACCGACGTGGGCAAGGCCCTTGGCCGCCTCTCCCGCCACGTATTCGTGGTGGGTCGTGTCACCTCTTATTACCGCTCCCAGAGCTATAACGGCGTCATATTTGCCGGAGAGGACAAGCTCCTTGGCTATGACAGGCTGTTCCCATGCGCCCGGAGTCCAGTATATGTCAATGTCCTGATGACGGACGTCATGCCTCGTCAGAACGTCCTTCGCGCCCTCTATCAGCTTGGAGGTTATCAGTTCGTTGAATCTTGACGCTATGATCGCGAACTTAAGTCCGCTGCCGATCATGTTGCCCTGTACTATTTTCATATCTTATTCTCCCCTTTTTTGAATATTCTGCGGCCGCGGCGATCCGGCCCTTCTGCACGCCCGAAGCCGCCTAAAAGCTTCAGTTTTCTTGTTTGGCGTGTCCCTGGCAAGCGGCGTTGCTGAGGACATGCCCCATTTTACTTACCTTGGTGTTAAGGTATTTTTCGTTGAATTTGTTGGGTGCTATCTCTATGGGGACCCTCTCCATGATCTCAAGGCCGTAGCCGGCAAGCCCCTTTATCTTGACCGGATTGTTGGTCATCAGCCGGAATTTTTTCAGCCCCAGGTCGGCCAGTATCTGTGCTCCGACTCCGTAATCTCTTAGGTCGGGAGAATATCCGAGGGCAAGGTTGGCTTCGACGGTATCAAGCCCCTTCTCCTGAAGTTCATATGCTTTTAGTTTCGCCAGCAGCCCGATCCCCCGTCCCTCCTGCCTCATGTAAAGGAGAACTCCCCTTCCGGCCTCTTCTATCATGTGCATCGCCACGTGCAGCTGGGGGCCGCAGTCGCACCGGAGGGATCCCAGCAGGTCTCCGGTGAAGCACTCCGAGTGGACCCTCACAAGGACATCGTCCACTCCGCGGACCTCACCCTTCACGAGCGCCAGGTGTACCTCGCCCGGATTGCCTCCGTAGGGGCTGGTGTAGGCGTGGCAGGTAAAATCTCCCCAGATCGTCGGCATGTGTACTGTGGCCTCTCTTCGCACGAACTTTTCTCTTATCACGCGATAGCGGATGAGGCTTTCGACGGTGATGATCTTCATTCCATGCTTTTGAGCAAATTCAAGTAACTGGGGAAGCCTCGCCATGCTGCCATCTTCGTTTATGATCTCGCATATCACGCCGCCCTCGCTGAAGCCGGCCATACGCGCGAGGTCAACTGCTGCCTCGGTGTGCCCCGCCCTTTTGAGAACACCGCCGTTTCGCGCGATAAGCGGAAAAATATGTCCGGGCCTCCTGAAATCTTCGGCCCTTGACTTGGGATCCGCAAGAGCTTTCGCTGTTACTGCCCTCTCCGCCGCCGATATTCCGGTCGTGGTGCCCTGCCTGTGGTCGACGGTGACGGTGAATGCCGTGCAGTGTGCATCGGTGTTGTGCTCGACCATGGGAGTGAGTTCGAGCCTCTTTGCCTGCTCTGCTCCGATGGGAACACAGACCAATCCCCTCGCGTTTTTGATCATAAAGTTGATGTCTTCAGTGCGGCAGCAGTCGGCTGCCATAACAAGGTCGCCTTCGTTTTCCCTGTTTTCATCATCTACGACGATGATCATTTTCCCCTGTCTGATATCGTCTACAGCTTCTTCGACCGTGTTGAACATAATATGCATGTCCTCCTAGACCCACCCGTATTCCGCAAGCTTCCCCCAAGTCAGGGGATCTTTAGCTCCGGGATCTTCCTCGTCTCCGGAAAAACGGGCTCTCAGAAATTTTGTTATATATTTGCCTATGATATCCGTTTCTATGTTTACCTCATCTCCGACCCTTAGCTCGGAGAGGGTGGTATCCAACAGTGTGGTGGGTATGATCCCCACGGAAAAACGATCTGATCCGGCGTCGATGACGGTCAGGCTTATTCCGTCTACGGTGACCGATCCTTTGGGCACTATCATGGAGAGGATCTCGGCATCCGCGCTGAAAAAATATTTTCGGGTATTTGGATATGCCTCTATGCTCAGCACTTTTGCCAAACCGTCTATATGGCCTGAGACAAGGTGGCCGTCAAGCCTCGAATCAAGGCGCATTGCCCTTTCAAGGTTGACCCGGGCTCCCTTATTAAGTTTACCCAGTTTGGTCTTGAGCCGTGTCTCTTCCATTATTTCCACTGCGAAGGAAGTGCTGCCGCAGCGGGTCACGGTGCTGCAGGATCCCGAGACGGAGACGGAGTCGCCGACCTTAAGTTCCCCCGACATCCCGGGGGCCGTAATATCCAGCTGCCAGACGTCTCCCTTAGGATCGACCGAGGCTATGGCGCCTACCTCTTCTATAAGTCCGGTGAACATGAAAGCACCCCCCTGATCCATATATCGCCGCCGCACAGAGAGACCTCGGGGTCCCTTACGCTGAGGGCCCGATCAAGTGTCTGCGTTCTCAGAAACTCAGTAAACCTCATTCCGTCGCCCAGGAGCTTGGGGGCGGCAAAGAGCGATATTTCGTCGGCGAGCCCGGAGCTCAGAAAAGAGCTGGTGAGCCTCGGCCCGCTCTCGACCATCAGATAGTTTACACCAATTTGCGACAATTTAGCCACAACGAATCGCAGTTCATCCTCTTTATCAGCTTCGATCCGAACTACCTCGGCGCCCCTCTTTTTTATCGCGTGAACTTTGGCCTCAGGGGCCTCCTTTCCGGCAAAAAAGATAACATTGCCCCCCTTAAAGATAGCCGCATCCAAGGGCGTCCTCAGGTTCCTGTCCAGGACAACCCTTCTGGGGGTCTCTCCATCGGCATCCCTCACGGTAAGAAGAGGATCATCGGCTATAACCGTTCCGACACCGGTTATGACCGCGTCCGAAGCGGCCCTCAAAGCGTGGGTCTTCTCTCTAGAAGCCTTCGAAGTTATCCATTTGCTCGTGCCGTCGCGGAGTGAGATCGAGCCGTCGAGCGATGCTGCCGTTTTAACGGTTATCCAGGGCCTTCCGTTTTTCATTCTCCTGATAAATCCGCGGTTGATCCACCTTGCCTCTTTTTCAAGCACTCCGCTTATTACCTCGACGCCCGATTCTCTCAGTATCATCTCACCGCGGCAATCTACATCGGGGTTGGGATCGGTCATCCCGATCACCGCCGAGGCTATCCCTTTCTCCGCAAGCATAGGGGCGCATGGCGGAGTCCTGCCGTAATGGCAGCAGGGCTCAAGGTTGACATAGACCCTTGCTCCTCTGACGTCTCCTCCGGCATCTTTTACGGCCTCCACTTCAGCATGAGGCTCACCGCAGCATCTGTGCCAGCCTCTGCCGATGACCGCGGAATCCCTGACGATCACGCACCCCACCCTCGGGTTGGGGCTGACCGCGGGACCGCCGTTTAAAGCGAGCGAGAGCGCCATCCTCATGTAGTATTCATCCTCGCGCCTTTGTTTGATCGAAGTCAATCCTGTGCCTCCCCTTCGGCCTTTGCCTTGAGGTGCTCCCTGATCCGCCGGGCAAGTTTGGGACCAATGCCCTCGGCGGAGGCAAGCTCCTCCTCGGCGACTTCCATTATAGCCTTTGTGCTTCCGAATTTTGTTATGAGGCTCGCCGCCTTCGCCCTGCCTATTCCCGGTATCTCTTCCAGCCTGCTTCTTCTGATATTTTTTCCTCTCGCCGCCCTGTGCGAGGTGACGGCGAAACGGTGAGACTCGTCCCTTACATACTGAAGCAGCCTGAGCGCGGGGTCTGTCCGTTCCAATATCAGCGGTTCCTTTTGTCCCGGGACGAATATTTCCTCCTGTCCCTTCGCCAGAGAGATCACGGGAAGGTCGGACAGCCCCAGTTCTTTAAGCGCCTCTGCGGCGAACTCAAGCTGGACAGGGCCGCCGTCGATAAGTATGAGCTGAGGAAGCGGCTCATCGCCGTCAAGGGACCTTTTATAGCGCCGTAAGAGAGTCTCTTTCAACGACCTGAAGTCATCGACGCCTTCGACTGTTTTGATATTAAAACGCCTGTAGAGCGAAGTGTTCGGGTATCCCTGCTCGAAGACTACGGCAACGCCCACAGTCTCGCCTCCGGAGGTGTGCGAGATATCAAAGCCGTCTATCCTCCACGGAAGAACGGAGAGCCTAAGCAGTTTCTGCAGGCGGTTCAGGGTCTCCCAAAAATTATCGCGCCCCGCATCTATGTCGGGGATGTTGTTGCGCTGCCTGCTGACCCTCCAGATCGCCTTTATTGTGTCTCGAAGCACAGCGGCTTCTTCAAAATTCAAATCTTTTACTGCCCTGTCCATTCTTTTTCTGAGCTTTTCAACAAGCTCCAGCCCCTGCCCCCGGAGCATCATGATGACATCGGCGACTCTCTCCCTGTACTCTTTTTCCGTGCAAAGCCCGACGCACGGGGCGAGACAATGTCCAAGCGAATATCTCATGCAGGGCCGCTTGTTTTTAAGCGGCCTATCGATAGGAGCGGCGCAGTACCTCAGGGGCAGGTATCGTTCCACAAGCCTGAGCAGTTCCCTGACCTCGGAGACTCTGACAAATGGACCTATATATACTGCATCGTCCTCCTGCCTGTGCCTCGTAACGGTTATGCGCGGAAATTTTTCCGATGTTACCTTTATAAAAGCGTATCTCTCGTTCATCTTCAGGTCTACGTTAAAAAAGGGCTGATATAGCTTGATAAGCCTGTTCTCGAGGATAAGGGCCTCTATCTCAGTCTCCGTCCTGATGATAGATATGTCGTCTATAGACCCGACAAGTTTTCTGAGCCTCGGCGAGGCAAAGTTGGAGTGACGAAAGTATGATGATACTCTTTTTTTGAGGGATTTTGCCTTGCCGACATATATGATTTTGCCGTCGCTGCCGTGCATCATATATACGCCCGGCTTGTCGGGGAAAGACTTTATATGTGTCAGAAGTTCTTCTCTTTTCAATAAAAAGATCCTTTCCATAGTTGCTGATGCAAAGCTCATAGTATAGGATATCATAGTATGTTCAAAGTAGCATTCAGGAGGTGCCTAGATGGCTCTGACAGTATATAACGATCTTACGAGAAAAAAGGAACTGTTTGAACCCGTAGAGAGGGGCAAGGTGGGTTTTTATGTTTGCGGTCCTACCGTCTATGATTTTTTTCATATAGGCAACGCGCGCCCTTTCGTGCTTTTCGACGTCTTTAGAAGATACCTCGAAAGCTCAGGGTACGAAGTCAGGTTCGTCCAGAATTTCACCGATATAGACGACAAGATGATACGGCGCGCCGCTGATATGGGGATCACGGTGAGCGAACTTGCGGAACGGTTTATCGCAGAGTACTTCCGCGATGCCGACGCACTGGGCATCAGGCGGGCGACGGTCAATCCCAGGGCCACTCACGAGATAGATGAGATCATAAAGATAGTCTCGACCCTGATAGAAAAGGGGCACGCCTACGTGACGGACGGAGATGTCTATTTTTCAGTCGCCAGTTTTCCAGATTACGGCAAACTTTCAAAGCAGAGTGTCGACGAGCTTCAAAGCGGGGCGAGGATCGATGTTGATGAGAAAAAAAATGATCCCCTTGATTTTGCTCTTTGGAAGGCAAGCAAGGAGGGCGAGCCCTTCTGGGAGAGCCCGTGGGGCGAGGGCCGTCCGGGGTGGCATATCGAATGCAGCGCAATGGCAACTAAGTATCTCGGCGACTCGATAGACATCCACGGCGGAGGCAGCGACCTTATTTTCCCCCACCACGAAAATGAAATAGCCCAGTCCGAATGCGCTTCGGGCTGCCAATTTGTCAAATACTGGCTGCACAATGCCTACATCATGATCGATAAAGAAAAAATGTCCAAATCATTGGGGAACTTTATGACCGTCCGTGATATCCGTCAAAAATACAATCCGCTGGTCCTTCGTTATTTCCTTCTGAGCGCCCATTACCGCTCCCCCATCAATTTTTCCAAGGAAGGGCTTGACCAGGCGCAGAGCGCGCTAGAAAGGATCAACAACTGCTACGAAGACCTGAAGTTCGCCGTTTCAAACCGCAGCTCCTGTGAAAAGGACGACGCTCTTTCAGCCTCGGTGGAAAAGGCCTCACGGGGCTATAAAGAAGCTATGGACGACGATTTTAACACCGCCGGAGCACTCGGCTGCGTATTCGATGTCGTCAGGGCGGTGAATGTGCACCTGACCGAGAGCGATATGTTCTGTGAGATCGGACTGAGCGCGGCCAGGAAGTTTTTCGACGACGTAAACGACGTATTCGGCTTCTTCCCCGAAGAGCCTGCCGAGTCGGATGAGCGGATCGATGCGCTTCTCGCCGAACGGGCGGAAGCGAGGAAAAACAAGGATTTTAAGAGATCCGATGAGATCAGGGACATGCTGGCCGATAAAGGCATAATCATAGAGGATACCCCGCAGGGCGCTCGCTGGAAGAGACAGATATAAAGCCTGCAATGAGTGCGCCCCGGGCCTTGAGGCCCAGGGGCGTTTTTGTTATTTGTTGATTTGGGCTAGCCTCCGCCGATGAGTGGGAAGATCCTTACGTCATCCCCATCCTTAAGCGGAGTTTCGTCCTTTTGCAGATGGAGCATGTGATGCCCGTTTACGAGGATATTGACCCGTCTCGATATTATTTCTCCGTCCATACAAAAGTCACTGAAGGCACGCCCGTATTTTGCGCAAAGGTCCTTCATAAGGAGGGCAAGCGTCGGTCTCACGGGCATCAAAACTTCTTTGACTCCCGTAATGGTCCTGATACCGGCAAAAAAACCGACCTTTATCATGGATACAGCCTCCCCTCCCTCTGCATCGGCGAGAATTTCGTCAGTGCCCAGCGCATATAGGGATTTCGATCAGATGACCATAAACTCCCTGAGCCCAAGCTCCTCAAGTTTTTCGGGCGTCGGAACGCCGTTCTCGTCCCAGCCCCTGGCCTCGTAGTAATGAGGCAGCATCTCAGGCACGCGGCTTACCTTGCCCTTCATAGGTCCGGCGGGTATGGGATCGTTGTACAGCCTTGCAGGAAGGGTGTCGTCATTCTTTGTGAACCCCACGCTCAGGTTGTAGAGCCTCTCAAGGTTATATATCCTTTCCCCTGCCAGGACAAGTTCGTCGGGAGTGATTTCGTAACCGGAGGCTCCGGATATTTCCTCGGCTATGGCGGGAGCTCCGAGGGCAAATGTGGTAAAGAGGCACATGCCCGCTGAATCTACCGCAGCGGTAAGGTCCTGGAAGCCCTTTACCCATGCTGGTTTTTCCGCAATGGACTGCTGGTCGAGCTTCTCGGGCAATCCGAGGATCTCGGGCGATATCGTATAACCGCGGACGTGGCAGCCTCCCCTGTTTGATGTTGCGTAATTGAGCCCTATGCCCTGGATACCGCGCGGATCGTAGGCCGGCATCTCCTGTTTTTTCGCAGTCATAGAGACCTCGGGATGCCCGTATTTCTCGCCCAGCCTGAAAGAGCCCTCCGCCAGATCGTTTCCGAAGTTTCTTCTGTAGGCTGTGGCCTCAACTAGATCGACGAGGGCGTCGGCGTTTCCGAAATTAAGCTCATGCCCAGCCTCTTCTTTGCTGATCACTCCTCTTTCGTAGAGCTCCATAGCGGCGGCGAGCGTGCTTCCCATCGATATGGTGTCCAGGCCGAGTTCGTTGCAGATGAAATTGGCCTTGTTTATCGCATCGAGATCATCGATACCGCAATCGGGACCGAACGACCAGACGGACTCGTACTCCGGACCTTCGCCCTCTCCCGCATACTTGCCCTCGCTCCAGGCCACCCTTCCGCAGCCGATGGAACAAAACGCGCACGCCTTGTTCTTGTACATCCTGGTGGAGGCCAAAGATTCTCCACCGACCTTGTCCGCGGTCTCAAAGTAAGCCTCCTTGAAATTTCTTGTGGGAAGGGATCCCACGGAGTTGAGTATGTTGACCAGCACGTTGGTCCCAAAGGCCGGCAGGCCGCCGCTTGTGACGGCGTTTTCCTTCAGCAGTTTTCTGCTGGACCTGACAGCACTGAGAAACCTCTCCTTGTCCCCTATCTTTACGCCCAGCGTTCCCCGAACGATCACGGCCTTGAGATTTTTAGAGCCCATTACAGCACCCACGCCGCTCCGGCCGGCTGCCCTGTGGTCGTCGTTCATGATGTTGGCAAAGAGGACCTTGTTTTCACCCGCCGGCCCGATGCAGGCGACTTTGGCATCAGGATCATGCTTGGCAAGGAGCGCAGCCGTCGTATCCGGCACGTTTTTGCCCCAGAGACCGGAGGCGTCGCAAAGTTCCACAGTCCCGTTGTAGATATTCAGGTAGACGGGTTTGGAGGATATGCCCTCGAATATTATCATGTCATAGCCGGCATATTTGAGCTCGGGCCCCCAGTAGCCTCCGGAGTTTGACCCCGCGAGCACACCGTTGAGCGGCGCTCTGGTAACGACTTCATATCTTCCGGTACTTGAGCCCATTGTGCCTGTCAGCACTCCGGCGGCAAATATAAGGTTATTCTCCGGCCCGAGCGCATCGACCCCCGGCCTTACCTCTTTCATGTAGTAATAGGCGCCGAGCCCCCTGCAGCCAAGATACTTCTCCGCCGCTTTCATGTCAAGCGCTTCTTTTTTGACCGTTCCTTCGGTCAGGTTTACCCTCAGTATTGTTCCCATCCAGCCCGCCATATTACCTCACCTCCTCAATTGCCTGCTTCATCTTGGCAGAAAATTCTTTTTTCCTGTTTAGTGTCGCCGTATCAGCCGGGAGATATTCGATGGCTGCGGTCGGACAGAACTCGACGCACAGGGGTTCTCCCCCGCAGTGGTCGCACTTGATCGCGACCTTGGCGACCCTGTCAAAGGCGATGTTGCCAAAGGGACATGCCATTACGCACATTCTGCAGCCGATGCACTTGTCCCCGTCAACGTTGACGACTCCAGTCTCTTCGTCCCGTACCAGTGCATTGGTCTTGCATACCGCGACACATGCGGCTTCCTCACATTGAAAGCACATCATGGGAACATTTTTACCTTTTCCGAATCTGAAGACGTTGACCCTTGATATCGCCGGCCTGCACTCTCCGTTTTTGGACAGCGAACAGGCCAGTTCGCACGTTCCGCAGCCGATGCACTTATCCGGCGATGTTAAAAGTATCATTTCCATGCCGTATTCCTCCCTGCGCTTTTTAGGATCCCCGCGGTTCGTCGGGGTTGTAAAGACAAAAGGAGGCCTGCAGAGGCCTCCTTCTTTGCTAAACGGCAGGCGGCGGGATCGCTCCCGCTGCCCGATGCCCGCGCTCTCTTCGTGAGAGGACGCGGGTCGAAGGACAGATATTTATTCTCCGAGGCTTTTCTGTGCCTGGGTCAAAAACTTAACGCTTTCGATATACTTTTGGCAATGGTCGCAGTAATCACGATCATCCTCATGCCTTCCGGCCCAATCGAGCATCTCCTTTGTGGCAAAGTAGGCTCCGCACCTTTTGCACCGGAGCACATCAAACGTTTTATGCCAGATCTTCCGCTTCCCCGGCGTTTCTTCGTAAGTGATCTTCCCCGTGGGACATACTGTGGCGCACGAAAGGCAACCTATGCAGGCCCCGGTCTCTCTTTCGAAGGGCGTGGCGACGTGCCTCTCAAATCCCCTTCCGACAAGGGCTATCGCCTTGGTGCCGTTGACTTCGCAGGCCCTTACGCAGCGGCCGCACCTGATGCAGAGGTCAGGCTCAAAAGCAAACCTCTCTTCGCGAGTTACGCCGTATTTTTGACAGAGCTGCTGTATTACGGGAGATTTGGGATTTCTGTTGACTAAAAGCGTAAGCACCGTCCTCCTCGCCCTTAAAACACGCTCGCTCTCCGTTTCAACCGACATGCTTTTTGTGATCGGGTACATGCACGATGCAACGATCTTCTTTTTCCCGTGTTCTTCGATCTCGACGGAACAAAGCCTGCAATTGCCGTCGGGAGTCAGCCCCTCATGGCTGCAGAGAACAGGTATCTCAACCCCGATCGATTGGGCCGCCAGGAGGATCGTTGTGCCCTCTTTTATCGCTAAAGGTGTACCGTTGATCGTGATCTCAACCATCGATGCTCACCTCTTTTACTATGTTTACGGACGAGAAGGGACATGCATCAAAACAAGCTCCGCACTTGATGCATTCCGCTTGCTTTATCAGGTACTTCTTATTTTCGGTACTTGTGATCGCTCCGGTCGGACAATTCTTCGAACAGGCGCCGCAGCCGACACATTTTTCTTCGTCTATTTCCAGGCTGAACAGCCCGGCGCAGACTCCGGCTCTGCAGTAATGGCCCTTTTCGTGCTCTTCGTATTCATCGCGGAAATATTTGATCGTGGATAGGACGGGGTTAGCCGCAGACTGCCCGAGAGCGCATAGGGCCGTGTCCTCTATGCTTTCGGCAAGTTCGGCGAGATCATTTGTGTCGCCTTCCATCGACCTTCCCTCCGTTAAATCGTGGAGGATCGTCTGCATTTTTTTCAGACCTTCCCTGCACGGGACGCACTTTCCACAGGATTCTTCCACAAGGAAGTCAATGAAGTAGCGTGCGATATCGACCATGCAGCTCCTGTCGTCCATCACTATCATCCCGCCTGATCCCATCATTGAGCCCGCTTCCTTAAGGCTGTCAAAATCTACGGGGGTATCAAGCATTGAAGCTGGAAGACACCCTCCGGAGGGGCCTCCGGTCTGTACCGCCTTGAAGGGCCGGTCTCCGGCTACTCCGCCTCCGACATCGAAAATGACCTGCCTCAGGGTCGTGCCCAGGGGGACTTCGACCAATCCCGTATTTTTTACCTTTCCGACAAGGGCGAAGATCTTGGTACCGGAATTGTTTTCTGTGCCGACGGCCCTGAACTTCCCTGCGCCCTCTGAAATTATGAAGGGAACGTTTGCCCATGTCTCCACGTTGTTCAATACCGTGGGGCGCTCCCAAAGCCCTCTTTCAGTGGACCTTATGTACTTAACCCTCGGCACTCCGGGACGTCCTTCCAAAGAGGTCATCAGCGCCGTTGATTCGCCGCATACAAAGGCCCCGCCCCCCTTGCATATCTCAACGCTGAAGTCGAAGCCCGTACCGAGTATGTTCGAGCCGAGCAAGCCGGCCTCCTCAAGCCTTTTTATCGCGTTTGAAAGCCTTCTGACCGCAAGGGGATACTCATGCCTTACGTAGATAAAGCCCCTGTCGGAGCCGACGGCGTATGCGCCGATCGTGAGCCCCTCGATAACAGAAAAAGGATCTCCTTCCATCAGAGCCCTGTCCATGAAAGCTCCGGGGTCACCTTCGTCCCCGTTGACGATCACGTAGCGTTCTTTTTGTGACGACGCGCGGCAGGACTCCCACTTCAGGCCGGTCGGGAATCCCCCTCCTCCTCTCCCTCTGAGGCCCGATCTTTTTATTTCATCGCAGACCTCCTCAGGCGACATGGTTTCCAGTGCTTTTAGAAGCCCGGAATATCCCCCGTGCGCCAGATAATCCTCTAG
This sequence comes from uncultured Synergistaceae bacterium, assembly GCA_964482015.1. Classification (GTDB taxonomy): domain Bacteria; phylum Synergistota; class Synergistia; order Synergistales; family Synergistaceae; genus Caenicola. Next base: position 9,432 of record CAYZYF010000013.1, on the reverse strand, counting down.
TTCAAGGGGAGAGGCAGTGCTCATCCTCTCCAGTACAGTTTTTTTCTGCCCCGCAAGGAATGGGATCCTGTCGGCGATCGGGTCGGACGCCGGCTTGCCATCATGGCCGTACATAGCTTTTTCGGCGTATGGACGACCTTCGGCGAGAGATTTAAGGATGCCCCGGACATCGGCAGGCGCCACTTTTTGATAATATCTGCCCTCCGGCTCAACACGGACGATCGGACCGCCCTCGCAAGGTCCCATACAGCCTGTAAGGCCGCTTCTTAATTCCGTTCCCAGGGGAACATCAAAGCCCAGTCGGACCCGATATTCCGGATCCTTTGATATTTTTTCGATCTCTCTAGCGAATTCTTCCGCTACCGCTTCGCTGCCGTTAGCCACACAGCCCGGACCTCCGCAGATCCATATATCTTTTTTGTGCCTCATATTTTGGGATAATCGTTCTTTGTAAGATCTTAAGTCGGGAAGAGTCTCAAACCTCATTTGAGAGCCCCCTTTCCCAGGAGTTCGGCGGCTTTGGAGGGGCTTAACCTGCCGAAAGAGTCATCGCCGCAGGTCATGACCGGAGCCAATGCACAGGCGCCGACACAGTTGACGGTCTCCAGCGTGTACTCTCCATCTTCGGTAACGCCTCCGGCCTTGATGCCAAGCCGCTTTTCGAGTTCTGTCAGTACGGCGGCAGAACCCCGCAGGTGACATGCGGTCCCCATGCAGACACGGATGATCTTTCTGCCTTTCTTTTTCAGGCTGAGCGTGCGATAGAAGGTTGCAACGGCATAAACACGGCTCTCCGGAACACCTAAATATTCCGAGACAGCGTGCATAGCGCCCTTTGATATGTGGTTTTCTAAGTCCTGGATGTCTAAAAGAACAGTAAGCAAATGCCTGGGATCCCGCTCATAGTGACGCAGGAGCTCAGCGATTCGATCGATCTCCCCCAAAAGATCGCCCCCTCGCATATACTTGTGGATCTGCTGATCTAAGGTTAACACTTGAAGCTCTAATGTCAAGCATCGGCTTGGCAGATCCGTACCTAAGTGCTTTGCAGCGCTTTTCAGCCCTTTCCAAATGTTGCCTGCGTAAACTTTGTGCTGTTATGATACTCAGCCCTTTTCGGCAAAAAATTAAGGCAGCCCCGCAGGGAGCTGCCTTAAGGTTCGATTTGAGTATCTTCAGATCATAGGAAGGAGACCGCGGAGGAGGGTGCGCCGTATTTAATGCCGCTTATCTCATCAAGCTTCTGTACGTTGTGGATGGCGTCTATGTAACGGATCGTGCCGCTCTTGGCCCTCATCACAAGTGACGACGTGTGGACCACTTCGCCCTCGTAGCGAACTCCTTTGAGCCAGTCCCCATCCGTGATGCCAGTCGCGGCAAAGAAAACGTTCTCGCAGGCCACAAGGTCGTTTAAGTGGAGGACTTTGTTAAGGTCCATTCCTTTTTCTTCACACAAAGCTCGCTCTTCGTCATTTCTGGGCCACAGCTTGCACTGCATGTTTCCGCCGACGCACTTTACCGCGCAGGCAGTTATAACAGCCTCGGGAGAGCCTCCAACACCCATGAGCAGGTCGATACCCGATCCGGGCTTACAGGTCGAAAGAACTCCGGCGACGTCTCCATCGGGGATCAGTCTTATCCTTGCGTGGATCGAACGTATTTCCTTTATGAGCTCTTCGTGCCTGGGCCTGTCAAGGACTATGACCGTTACGTCTTCGACGGATTTTCTGAGTGCCCGCGCGACCGCCCTGACGTTGTCCGTCGGAGTCGCATCTATGTTGATCGCGTGCGCGGCATAGGGGCCGGTCGCTATCTTGTCCATGTAAAAAATATGCTGAGGGTTGTACATCGTTCCGCGTTCCGCAAATGACACTACGCTCACTGCATTTGGCAGGCCCTGGGCCGTCAGCCTGGTCCCGTCAATGGGGTCTACCGCAATATCCACCTGCGGATCGTCTCCCGTTCCGAGTTTTTCACCGTTAAAGAGCATCGGTGCTTCATCTTTCTCTCCTTCGCCGATCACTACCACGCCATTCATGTAGACATTGTTCAGCATGAATCGCATGGCGTTGACGGCCGCGTCGTCGGCTCCGTTTTTGTCCCCGCGTCCCATCCACCGTCCCGCAGCCATAGCCGCGGCTTCCGTAGCACGAACCATTTCGAGAGCAATATTTCTGTCTGGAGCAGCCATTTGCAATTCCTCCGTATTGTAATTATTTTTGGGAAGGCAGACCCTTAAGTTCGGGAAATCTGTTAAAGATCTCTTCCACATGCTTAAGATAATACTCCAAGTCAAATAAAGATTCCAGTTCCTCACCCGTCATTCGGTTTATTCTCGAGTCTTTTTTCAGAAGTTCGAGGAGAGGCGTTCTCTCCTTCCAGCATTTCATGGCGTTGCTTTGGGCAATGGCATAGGAATCCTCTCTGCTGATGCCCTCTTTTTCGACCAGCTCCACAAGAACTCTGCCGGTAAAGAGGAGGCCGCCGGTAAGATCAATGTTCTCTCTCATTTTTTCGGCATCTACGCTGAGGTCTTTTATTACTTTGGTCGCAGTGCGTGCCATATAGATGATGAGGTGGAAGATGTCGGGCCACATCACCCTCTCGACAGAAGAGTGGCTTATATCGCGCTCGTGCCACAGAGCGACGTTCTCCAGCGCCGGAATTGTGTATGCCCTGAGGAGCCTCGCCATTCCGCAGACTCTCTCGCTGAGTATCGGGTTCTTTTTGTGGGGCATGGCAGATGAACCCTTTTGTCCTTTTTTGAAGGGCTCAAGCGCCTCCAGGACTTCCGTTCGCTGAAGGTGCCTGATCTCCAGCGCAAGCCTCTCAAGAGAGGCCCCGCAGAGGGCCGTATCGCTGACAAGGCGTGCGTGCCTGTCTCTCTGTATGACCTGGGTCGATACGGGGTCAGGAGTCAGCCCAAGCAGCTCGCAGGCCCTCGCCTCTATTGAAGGGGGGCAGTTGGCGTATGTTCCGACCGCACCTGAGAGTCCTCCTGTCATGATATCTTTTTTTGATCCCGATATCCTTTCGATATCACGGCCTATCTGTGCGTAATGGTTGAGCAGCTTGAGCCCGAAGGTCGTCGGTTCTGCATGTATGCCGTGAGTCCTTCCCGCGCAGGGGGTCATCTTGTACTTTACCGCCTTCTCCCCTAGAACCTCGTGGAGCAAGCGGAGGGCCCTAAGCACCTCATCCATGCTCTCTGAGAGAAGCAGGGATGATGCCGTGTCAAGTATATCGCTGCTGGTAAGCCCAAGATGGATGTAGCGGCCCGATTCCCCCACGTGCTCCGCCACGTTCGTCACAAAAGCTATGACGTCGTGCTGTGTCGTCTCCTCTATCTCCTTAATTCGGCCTACGCTGAAAGAGGCCTTTTCCAGAATGTTTTTGAGATCTTCATCCGGGATCTTTCCGGCCTCGTTCCACGCCCTGCAGGCGGCAAGTTCGACATCAAGCCATTTTTGAAAGCGGTTCTGGTCGCTCCATATAGCCTTTATTTCCGGCACCTCATAACGTTCTATCATGATGCGGATCCCTCCGTGCTTAACTTTCTTTTTTCGCTCTTCCAATCTCCGCGGACCGACTCAAGCCAATCTGAATAGACGCCGCTTCTGAAGTCGGGGAACGTGTAGCAAAAGCTTTCCCAGCCGCCCTTTCTTCTGCATAGGGTAACCTCGGCAAAGATGCCGTCCCTGAGATATATTCTGTGCCCTTGGTCTTTAGTGGAGGCCAGGAGCAGCCTCGCTCCGTCCAGGGCGCCCGGATCCAGGTTCACTCTTCTGGAGTCTCCCGTCTCCTTTTCGAGCCTGCATGTCAGGAGTTTCCAATCCGCCAGCTCGGACATCCTAAAAAGCCCGGGGTATGAAAAGAAACATCTGTCTAAGTTTAAAGCTATGTCATCGTAATAATTAGTCCATGTAAAGGGTATGAAGGGGCTGACGCGCTCGGGACTTCCCCACACTTCGGCGAGCAGCTCCTTAGCCATTGAAAAAATAGCCTCATCGCCCCTTGGGACCAAAAGAGCCAATATTTTTTTTACCAGCGGATCTCTTGAGTGAACGGTCATCGGTCTTTCGCTCCGAACCGTATCAATCGAGGTCTTCCATATCGAGAAGAGCTTTTACAAATGTATCGGGGTCAAAGAGCTGAAGATCGTCTATGCCCTCCCCCAGCCCGACGTACCTTATTGGAAGGCCGAGTTTTTCCGCAATGGCGAGAACGATGCCCCCCTTAGATGTATTGTCGAATTTTGTGAGCACGATGCCTGTCACCGGCATCGTTTTGCTGAAAGTCTCAGCCTGGGCAAAGCCGTTCTGACCGGTCACGGCGTCGAGGACTATGAAGACCTCTGCGGGACCTTCCGGCACTTCCCGGCTGACGACTCTGTGGATCTTGGCCAGCTCTTCCATAAGATTGGACTTAGTGTGCAGCCTGCCTGCCGTATCTGCGATAACAACGTCATAATTGCCCGCCTTAGCCGCCGTCACGGCATCGAATACCACGGCGGCCGGATCGCTGTCTGGGTTTTGCGCTATGACGCGGACGTCCGATCTTTTCCCCCAGGCCTGTATCTGCTCAATTGCGGCGGCTCTGAAGGTATCCGCCGCGGCAAGAAGGACTTTTTTCCCTTCGTTTTTAAGCTGAGCGGCAAGCTTTCCCGCAGTAGTCGTCTTTCCGCTTCCGTTTACTCCGATAAGGATTATCACCGCCGGCCTTCCCTTAAGGTCGAGTGGAAGCCCCATACCTTTTACCGAGGATAGCTGTTCTGTCAGCAAAGATGAGAAAAGCGACTTAAGCTCGGACGTCCTCGCTATCCTTTCGTCGATGGATCTTTGCCTGAGCCTCTCTATGAGCGATTCCGCAAGATCTATTCCGACATCGCCTGAGATGAGCAGCTCCTCAAGATCATCCCAAAATTCGTCGGTTATCGGTTCATCCGAAAACAGGTTGGATATACCCTGAGTCCATTTATTGCCGGTGTATTTGAGCTTTTTAGCCAGATCCTTGAAAAGGTCCAAGATGCTCCTCCTATTCCTCTATGTCCAGTCTGACGCTTTTAGCTGTGTCGGCTCCCTTTCTGCGCCGGGGGCGTCTCGGTTTATTTTTAGGCGCGCCGCCCTTCGGCCTCTCCCCCGAAGGCATGGGCTGCTGTTCGGTTTTTTGGGGCGTCTCTTTCTTGGTTTTTTCTTTTATTTCTTCTTTGGGAGCCGATGGGAATTTCCTGGGACGCCTCCTCTTTTTAGCGGGTTTCGGACCCGCCGGTTTTGTTTCAGCCGCAGGTGCCTGTTCTTTCTTTTTTCCCTTTCTGGCGCCCTCACGATCAGGGTCTTCGCGTCTTCTTTTCGATTTTTTATCCCTGGAACCTCCAAGACGTTCGAAAAGGTCCGCATCAAACGCGGGCAGAATGACCTCTTCCGGTTCGGGCAGTATCCATTCCTTTCCTGAAATGACAGTTTCCTTGAATTCCTCAAACTGTTTTATCGGGATCTTGATCTCTCCTCTGGTCGGAACGTAACAGCGTACGCTGTCGGAATGAAGTTCCACTCCGGAAACGACTACGTTGCCGTTCGGAGTTTTAATTTTGGTCCCCGGGTTGGGAAGCCTTTCCCATAGTTCTCTATAGACATTGTGCTCATAATACATGCAGCACATGAGCCTGCCGCAGATCCCTGAAATTTTTGTGGGGTTGAGCGCAAGGTTCTGTTCTTTGACCATTTTTATGCATATAGGAGCGAACTGGTTGAGCCAGTAGCTGCAGCAGCATGGTTCACCGCAGGGGCCGAGGCCCTTTATTATCTTTGCCTCGTCCCTTACCCCTATCTGCCTGAGCTCTATCCTCGTCTTGAATTCTCTGGCAAGATCCCGCACGTAAGCCCTGAAATCCACCCTTTGCTCGGATGAAAAGTAGAAAAAGAGCTTTCTTCTCTGTCGCAGAAATTCTACGTCGATAAGCTTCATATCAAGTTCGTGAAGCTTAAGCAGCTCTTTGGCATTCTTTAAAATGCCCCTTTCTTCCTCCCTGTAGACCTCCGCGGTGGCCAGGTCTTCTTCTCCGGCGTGTGAAATAAACGTCAGGTCGGTCACAAGCGGCTCCATCGCTTTGGAACCGCCGTCTCCATGTTCGGAGGCACTCCTGAGCAGCCTGTATTCATGCTCCTGCTCGGGGGTGATTGGACCGGCGATCAGGGCTAATTCCTCTCCTCTGTGTGATTCCGCCACTACCCACGAACCCTTTGCCGGCTCTTCTTCTCCGCTGTATTCCAAAATGCCGAGATATCTCGGCTTACCGAAAATCGCCAAATATTTTCCCAAAAGGGACCTCCTCCTTGATGACCATAACGGCCAGATCCTGTATCATCGGCACGGAAAGCCGTCTTGAACCCATCAGCCTGACCATGGAGTCAAGCTCCGATGCACCGATAAAATCTCCTTTTTTGACAAGATCCCTGATCCAGCTCTCAATCTCCAGACAGAGCACCTCCGGCTCCTTTTTTTTGCCGGAAGAGAGCCACTCTGCCCATTCCTCATCCGTAGATGGATGGGGCTTCGCCTCCGCCATTTCCTGAGGCAAATCTATCCGTACCGGCCAAACACGGCTTTTTATGGTCGGTATAAGCTTGTTTTCCTCTGATACGAACAGCACGCAGCCACGCTCCGGGGGCTCTTCCGTGAGTTTGAGCAGACTGTTTGACGCCTCGATAGAAAGCTTATCGGCGCACCAGATAACGGCAAGCCTTCTTTGCGCCGCGAGGGGGTATAGCCCAAGCTCTCCATGCAAAGTCCTGCATTCCGCTATTGAAGGCGGTGTCGTAATGTTCCCCGCATCAAGCTTATCAGGGTGGTTCCCGTCTTTCCACAGGGGACCGTCCCCCAGAATAAGCCTGCCGTATTTTTCTACAAAGAGCTTCTGCATCGCTTCGGGAACGGCGGCAGAGACCGACTGGGGGCATCTTTTGGCCTCCACCGCGGCAGAGAGCTCCCTCCAGCCCTGTGAAGAACTCAGCAGGCCGTCCGTATCAAATATCAAAAAGACCCCTCCTCGAGGAGAGCTCGCAGGTCACGGCATCAAATATTTCCTCTCCGGTCTTTTCGGCGCATTCAACGACGAACCACCTTCGTGGATCTTGTTTTGAAAGCGCAAGGTACCCTTCTCTTATCCTTGACATGAAGGGAAGGCCCTTTTGCTCAAAAGAATCCGGCAGTCCCCGTGACCTTACCCTTTCAAGCGCGATCTCCGGGGTTATGTCGAACAGGATGGTCAGGTCCGGCACCGGAAATGCCGACAGCCGCGCGAGTTCAACAAAAATTTCAAGCGGAAGCCCTCTGCCCCAAACCTGATAAGCCAGAGTGGAATCGTGGTATCTTTCGCAGATAACGTCCCTCCCCGACTCGAGGGCCGGCGCTATGACCGAAGCCACATGCTCCGCTCTGTCAAGCATAAAAAGATAAGCCTCGCTCCAGGGATGTTTCAGCGTACCGCCGACAGCCATGTCGCGAAGAGGACCGCCCCCGGGCCACCCGCCGGGTTCCCTCGTAAGGACGGCATCACGATTTCTATTTTCACGAAGCCAGTTATACAAAAGCGCGGCCTGCGTGGTCTTTCCAACTCCGTCGATTCCCTCGAAGGTAATGAACACAGAATCACATCCCTACGGAAGTTTATGATAACACAAAAAAAGCCGCGTGAAATCCTGAGATCCCACGCAGCCCCATCAATCACATGGCGGAGGCGCGTGCGAATCGAACACACCGGGACCGGCGTTACCGACCCCCACCGGATTTGAAGTCCGGGCCCAGCACCAGCTGAAACTCGCCTCCGTGCCGCCTGTCACAGATTAACAGAAACAGCCCTCAATTTCAATACGAAATCACCTGATCGTCTCGATTATAAGCTTTCTTTTTTCCGCTCTCTCCTTGATCTCCCAGCAGTTTTCAAGGTAAGGGAGCGCGGATGCTAGCTGTTTTTTCTCATTGTAGTGTACTCTGATCAACGTCTCGCCCGCTTTGACGCTCTCTCCGCACTTGTGCATCAGCCTTATAGAAACATAGGGATCTATGGCATCCTCCCGGGTAAGCCGTCCCCCGCCGAGCGCCCTTAGCCCCTCGCCTATGCTGAGGGCGTCAAGCCTGGCGAGGAAGCCGTCCCCGTCAGATTTGATATCGAAGGAATACGAGGTTTTAAGCAAATATTTTTCAGGTTCGTCGAGCACCGATGCATCGCCCCGCTGTGCTGTGATCAGTTCAGAGAATTTATTAAGGGCCGAACCGTTTGCAAGCGCCGCCGCAGCGATCTCACGCCCCTCTTCGGCCGTTTCGGCCCTATCCGAAAGAAGCAGCATCTGCCCTCCGAGATAGACGCACAGTTCCTCCGTGTCAGAGGGCCCCCTGCCTGAGAGCGTCTCTATCGCCTCAAAAACCTCCGCCGAGTTGCCGACCCATTCACCGAGCGGCTCTTCCATGTCGCTGATTACAGAAACACATTTTTTCCCCATTTTTTTTGAGACGTTTACCAGTTTGAGAGCGAGTTTTTCAGCTTTGTTCACGTCCCTCATAAAGGCTCCGCTTCCGCACTTTACGTCGAACAGGTAACCGTGGGCGCCTCCCGCCAGTTTTTTGGAGATTATGCTTGAAACGATCAAGGGAATAGATGGAACCGTTCCTGTAACGTCTCGCAGCTTATAAAATTTGCCCTCTGCCGGGGCGAGGCCGGCTGAATGTCCGGATATGGCGCACCCCACCCTGCTTATCTGTTCTTTGAAGCTTATTTCGTCAAGGTGCGTTTCCATCTTCGGGATCGAGGCCAGCTTGTCTACTGTGCCGCCGGTATAGCCAAGGCCGGGGCCGCTCAGTTTTGATATCCGTGCCCCGCACGCAGCAACCAGGGGGATCAGCACGAGAGTCGTTTTATCCCCCACTCCGCCGGTGCTGTGTTTGTCCAGTACGGGCTCCTCCGACGGGAAACTGAGCATATTTCCAGATCCCGCAAGGGCTTCCGTGAAATCCATCGTCTCTTCGTCATCCAGCCCGTTAAGATATACCGCCATAAGCCAGGCCGATATTTGATAATCGGGGACTGAACCCTCCATGACCGCACCGACAAAGCGCTTAAAGTCCTCACCTCTGTGTCTGCCGCAGTCCCTCTTGCGTTCTATAAACTCTATCGCGTTGAAGCTCACGATCTCAATTCTTTCATAAATGCAAATATCAGCTCAGAGAAGGAGCCTGAACTTTCCATCATGGTATGGAGCACCTCACTGTGCGTCAGCCTCTCTTTTGAAATGCCGGCGGCGGCGTTAGCCACGCACGAGATGCCGCAGACCCTGATCCCCATATGGTTGGCCGCAATGACCTCCGGAACGGTCGACATGCCCACGATGTCCGCTCCCATCCTTTCCGCCATTCTTATTTCGGCCGGCGTCTCAAAGG
>CAYZYF010000012.1:0-30755 GCA_964482015.1 uncultured Synergistaceae bacterium | reverse complement strand
GAAAAACTTATCCCGATCGACAACTACGGCAAAAAGATCCAGGAAGTTTACGACATGGGACATCTTGTGCCGCGCAAAGAGTTTGTTGATCAGTACAAACGTATGAGGGACGAACTCTGTAAGATGGGAGTCGAGTTCCCCTACTAAAAGAGCCGGATCTGCGGCGTGCGCATTGATGCAAACCTGTCTTTGCGCATGCCTTTATAAATTTACAAGGGGTGAGGAATTTGACGGGTAAAGAAAGAGTTCTGAGAGCCTTGAAATTTCAAGAAGTGGACCGAGTCCCATGGGTCCCCTTCACGGGTGTGCATGTCGCCAAGCTCATCGGGACGGACGCAGAAAAACTTCTGAAGGATGAGGATCTGCTCGTTGAAGCGGTTTGCGCCGCAGGCGAACGCTATTATGCAGATGGTGTATGCTCGGCTTTCGACCTTCAGGCGGAAGCAGAGGTGCTCGGTTGCGGCCTTCACTGGTCTAAGAACAACCCGCCGGCTGTAACGGGGCATGTCCTTGCGCAGGGGAAGGAAATTGATGACCTGCCGGAATTTGAAAAGGACAAGGGACGTCTTCCCGTTTTCTTTAACGCCACACGGAAACTGGTGGAGAAGATCGGTGACAGAACTGCCGTATTCGGACTTTGCTGCGGTCCTTTTACCCTCGCCCTTCATCTAAAAGGTGCGGCTTTCATAATGGACATGATAAAAAAGCCGGACGAGGCGCACAAAATACTCAAATACTGCGCAGAGATCACGCGCAGGATGGGCGAATGGTACATGGAGACCGGAGCACATGTCGTAGCGGTGGTAGACCCGATGACCAGCCAGATCTCGCCGAAGCATTTTGAGGCTTTCGTGACACCCTATGTAAAGCCGGTGATAGACGAAGTCCACGGCAAAAACGGTATAATTACCCTCTTTTGCTGCGGCAACGCGACAAAAAACATCGAACTGATGATGCAGTGTGCTCCAGACGCGATAGCCTTTGACGAGCAGGTAGACCTTGCTTTCGTAAAAGGACTTGCGGACAAATACAAGGTTTGCTTCGAGGGGAATATCCCTCTCACAACGACACTTCTGTTCGGTTCTCCGAAAGAGAGCGTCGATGATGTTAAAATGAGAATTGAAGTGGGAGGGACTACAGGGTACATACTCTCCCCGGGATGCGACCTTCCCTATGACACTCCCTTTTATAATCTTGAGGCAGTCGGAAAATACGTCGCAACCGGCGAAGAGCCCTCCGATACTTCAGGTTTCCTCTCTCTTGAGGACGCATTGCTTCAGGCTGAAGAATCCGGAGACGTCTTTGAAGATGTCGTTATAGAGCCGGGAAAAGTTTTCATTGAAATCGTAACACTGGATTCCGAAGGCTGCGCGCCCTGCCAGTATATGTGCGAAGCGGTAAAGGACATAGCCCCTCATTACGGAGACAAGCTTACTTGGAGGGAGTCTCTTATTAAGAGCGCAGCGGGCATAAAGAGGACAAAGGCCCTCGGAGTTTCAACTCTTCCGACCATGTTAATAAACAATGAGGTGGTCTTCGACAACATTATCCCGACGGCCGAAGAATTGAAGAAACAAATAGACAAGAGGCTTAACGGTTAAAACTTATTTTTGGCTTTTCTGCGGAATTTATCTTTCAACGGACTGAAGCCGCAGATGCAGTCCTTTGCTTAGTTGATGAAAAAGCAAATGGCAACGATTTTTGAAAAAGAATGGGAGGTAAAAGGATGGAAAGCAGTACGGTAAAAAGACCAAGTGTCGGATTGGCTTTAATTACGTTTGTAGGTATTGCGGGTATCATAGGTTACGGTCTTTTGGGCCTGGGGTTGGATGCTCATGTACCGATCGCGGTCGCAGCGATCTTTGCGGGGCTGGTGGGCAAATTTGTCATTGGTATCAAATGGGATGAAATGTCAGCGGCTATAAGCAGCTCGATCGCCTCCTCGATAGAGGCTCTCCTTATACTTATAGCCATAGGGATGTTGGTTGGCGCGTGGGTGCAGGCGGGAGTGGTGCCGGGCATGATATATTATGGCTTCAATCTTCTTTCTCCCGGAATATTTCTTTTCGCAACGCTGCTTCTATGTTCTCTGGTCTCTTTGGCAACGGGAACTTCGTGGGGGGTCGGAGGAACGGTCGGGGTCGCACTGATAGGCATAGCGGCCGGACTCGGTATACCCGCGCCGCTCACTGCGGGTATCATTGTTTCCGGAGCATATTTTGGTGACAAGATGTCGCCTCTCTCCGATACGACCAACCTTGCCCCCGCTGTCGCCGGCTCCAATCTTTTCGACCATATCCGAGCAATGATGTGGACAACAGGTCCGACATACGTGATCGTAGCGATAATTACTATAGTCCTCGGTTTTGGTTATGCCAGCGATACGAGTGCCTTTGAATTCAGCCGGATCCAGGCTTTTCAGGAGATCTTAGCGGCCGAGTTCAACATCAACCCCCTGTACGCAGCGGTTCCCCCGCTCATCGTTCTTGTGCTCGCCCTGACCAAATGTCCGGCTCTGCCGAGCATGATGGCCGGTACATTCGCGGCCTCGGGGCTTGCCATGCTTCAGGGGTTCTCTCTGGGTGACGCCCTCGAAGCGATCCATTACGGCTATCATTCGACAGTTGCAAGCAAGCTGGCGGAAGCCGGAGCCGGAGAGGTCTCCGCGGTGATGGCTGAATTTAACATAACCGGGATCACCCCCGAACTTGGTCATGAGATCGGCTCGCTGATCTCCAGCCTCATCAGCAGGGGCGGACTTGACAGCATGATGTGGTCACTCTCGCTGATAATGATAGCCCTCGTGCTCGGCGGAGTCATGGAGAGCTGCCGTTATCTCGAAGTACTGCTCAACCCTCTTCTCTTCAAGGTCCGCAAAGTCGGAGGATTTGTCACGCTGGTCGTGGTATCTTGCTTCGCCAGTAACCTCTTTCTGGGCGATCAATATCTGGGCATAGTCGTTCCCGGACGCATGTTCAAGACATCTGTGGAAAAGTCAGGACTTTCTCCGAGGATGCTTTCGCGTACGCTGGAAGATTCCGCCACCTTGACCGCTGTCCTTATCCCCTGGACCGGATGCGGCGCATTCCAGGCGGGGGCGCTTGGAGTACCTACGCTTGCTTATGCGCCATACGCTTTCCTTAACTGGATCAACCCGATCGTAGCCATAGTGATGACCTATATGGGAATAGGCATATACTGGGGCAAGAACGGCGAGGACAAGGTGGAAAAGCGTACGGATATAAACTTTCACGTATTGGAACAGGAAGCCTGATAGCCGGACCGAATTAACTTTGTGTAAGGCGGTCCGCAAGTTGGCTTAAGTCAGGCGAAGCTCGGGGTGTCCGGCTTCGCCTGTATTTTTCTATATGATGAGGTGAGGGCGTTGCCAAAAAACATTTTAAAAAGTTTAAAAACTGTGAAAAGAGATGAGGATATCCTCTCACCCTGTTCACGGTCTCCCTATTATCCATTTGTTGTAGAGTCGGGAGTCGGAGCCACATTGAGAGATATAGATGGAAACAGTTATATAGATTTTTCCGCTTCCGCAGCCGCGCTAAATACCGGGACCTGTCATCCCAAGGTAGTGCAGGCTATAAAGGAACAGGCGGAGAAGCTTTTATGCTATACGATCGGCTATATGTACGAAGCTGCATCCGTGGAACTGGCCGAAAAACTTGTCTCCATAACTCCCGGAGATTTCAAAAAAAAAGTTGCGTATGGTCTCTCCGGGTCTGACGCAATTGACGGTGCAATTAAGTTTGCCCGCAAATACACCGGCAGGAGCGAGATAATCTCCTTTCTGACGTCCTATCACGGCTGTACTTACGGAGCTCTCTCCGCCTCGGCTATTTCGCTCAACATGAGGAGAGGCATTGGTCCCATGCTGCCCGGCTTTCATCACTTTGCCTATCCGATCTGCGAGACCTGTGAATGGAAAGAAACTCCGGAGGATTGTTCGCTTCGGTGCCTTGAGCAGATCAAAAATGCGTTTCAGCTCTATCTGCCGCCTGAAGAGACGGCAGCTGTGATATTTGAACCGATAGGCGGCGATGTCGGTATAGTGATCCCTCCCGCACGTTACGTCCGGGCTCTTGCGGAACTGTGCCGCGAAAATGGCATACTTTTTGTATCTGACGAGGTGCAGCAGGGGATGGGGCGCACCGGCAGGTGGTTCTCCATAGAACACTTCGGAGTGGTCCCTGATATTATCGCTACAGCTAAATCTCTGGCCTCGGGAATGCCGCTCAGCGCACTGATAATGAGAGAGGAGATCGCAGACTCGCTGAGGGATCCTGGACACTGCTTCACTCTTGCGGCAAACACTGTCTGCTGTCGGGCTGCGCTTGCAACTATCTCCGTGATCGAGGATGAAGAGCTTATGCTGCGGTCGGAGCGAATGGGAGCTAAGATCACGGACAAGCTTGGCGAAATAAAACGAAGGATCCCTATTTTCGGAGAAACTCGCGCCCTCGGACTTACGATAGGACAGGATATAATCAAAAGAGATGGTTCTCCTGATAGGGATGCCTGTGCCAAGATATGTTACAGGGCCTGGGAGAAAGGTCTTATACTAACGTTTTTGGGCCAAAACACTCTCCGTATCCAGCCTCCTCTCGTTATAACGGATAAGGAGGCGGAGGCAGGGCTTGAGATCCTTGCGGAAGCGGCGGAGGATTACATGAATGGAAAAATAGGGGACGAAGTACTATCATTCGCGAAGGGATGGTCTTAATGAGCCTGTCCGTGCATACGATACTTTTTTCTCCCCAGGGAGTCGAAACCAGGATTGCGGATGGCAAGACCGTGATGGAAGCAGCTGTCCAGGCGGGAATAAGGATCGAGAGGCACTGTGGAGGCATTGGCATTTGCGGAAAGTGCAGGATTTTGGCTCTCCGCGGAGATGAATTCCTCGACCCTCTTACACAAAGCGAAAAAGCGGTTCTGAAAAAAGAAGAGATCGAGATGGGAGTTCGTTTGGCTTGCTGCGCCATAATAAGGAGAGACGGCACAGTCAATGTAATAGATATTGTAAATGAATCGGGGAACAGGATACTGGAGGGCACATCGGAAAGGATCATCGGCAGTTGGGATCCCGATAGAGAAGGGTTTGGTGTAGCCGTAGATATAGGAACGACTACGGTGGTCTGTTATCTGTTGGATCTGGAGAAACATCAGGTGATAGGGAGCCGTTCATTTCTCAATCCGCAGGTTTCGTACGGCGCAGATGTCATATCCAGAATTGCCGCCTCCTCTTCTACACCCGAAACGCTCAAAATTATGCAGAAAAATCTCGTAGATGAAATCGGGGCTGCCATTTCATTTCTGACAGGATCGGTAGGTGCCGTAAAGGAGGATGTGACGGAGGTCGTGGCTGCAGGCAATACGGTCATGGAGCATATTTTCCTTGGCATATCCCCTGAAACCATAGGACGCAGTCCATATACACCTAATTTTCTCGCACACCCGCCCATTGCCGCGGAGGATATCGGCCTTTCGATCGCACCCGACGGCATAGTAAAAGTGCTTCCGAACGTTGCAGGATACGTAGGCGGGGATATCGTTGCCGGTATCGCCTCCCATGCTGTGGACAAGGAGGTTCCGATCAGGCTGTTGGTGGACATAGGGACTAACAATGAGCTGGTCATCGGAAACAATAAAGAGATGTTCTGCTGTGCTACTGCAGCCGGTCCGGCCTTCGAAGGCGCGAGGATCAGCCAGGGTATGAGGGCGAGTACGGGTGCGATCGAAAGGGTAAAAATGACCGACGAGGGCGTCACATACCGAACCATTGGAGACGAATTTCCTGTCGGACTTTGCGGATCGGGGCTCATAGACGCAGTGGCGCTGCTTTTTAAGGAAAATATCATCGATGCGCGGGGCAGGATGATAGCACATAACGAGTGTTCGGATAAAAGGATGAAATTCCGACTGAGCTTTGACGAAAACGGTATGAACAGATTTCTTATCACCAATCCCGTCCGCCCTGTCTTTATAACCCAAAAAGATGTTCGTGAGGTGCAGCTAGCGCTCGGCGCTGTAAAAGCTGGGACTGAGGTCATGATGGAACGTATGGGCATTACAGCCTCCGACATTGACGAAGTTCTTCTGGCCGGAGCATTCGGGAGCAACATAGATATAGAAAGCGCCATGACTATAGGCCTTTTACCTAGAACCGGCCGCGATAAGGTGCATTTTATCTACAATTCATCCGGGTTTGGGGCCTGTGCCGCACTTGCCTCATCAGATTTTTACGATGAAACGGAAATTACTGCGGGGAGAATGAAGTACGTCGAGCTCTCAACCCTCCCAGATTTTCAAAAGCGGTTTATCCGGTCGATGATCTTTGAGTGAGTTCTCCCGAGAGGTGGTCACGATTGAAAAAAATCAGGATCTTTTACAGTGAGTTTTTACAGGAGCAGGCAGAGGGACCGATCGCACATGAAGGGCCTGGATTCACCGTCGACTTTTCTGTTCTGCTCGAACATTACGCAAAACTGGGAGAGAACAAGCTCAGATATCTGGAAGATTTTATACCTCAATGGAATGAGCAGTGGGAGCCTGAGCTGTTTGATCCCAAGGCGTCCGTAGTTCTTATGGACGCCGGACGCATGCAAAACGTTTTTGGAGATGTTCTGGGTGACAGCATTCTTGAAGAAAAGATGTCCGCACTTATTGTCTGGACAGTTGGAGAGGGTATTGAAAAGAAAAGCTCCGAACTTATGTCGGGCAGGGGAACCCTGATGTCAGGTTTTCTTCTGGATGTGACGGGTTCGCTGGCCCTTTACGGAATGCACAGAACTCTGTTGGAGTGGGTCGGGGGGAAAGTGGAGGAAGATCACGTAAAGTTTATTTCATCGGAGATATATCCCGGGTTCAAAGGTGTGCCTCAGTCAGTCATGGACAAAATTGAAATCGCCGCAGAAACAGCGGAGACAATAGGCGTGCATGCCCACGGTAATTCAATGATGAAGCCGCGTAAGACGCAGTGTTGTTTCATAGGGTTTGGCGATAAAAAAATGTCTCTTCTGTCGGCCGTAATACCGTGCAGTCCCTGCGCCGGCCGAAAATGTCTATACTATCAGCTTGGCGGATGTCATATGGAGGTGCTCGCATCCGGAAAACCCAGGAATCTCTGCTAAAGCTCCTTAAGATAATTTAACATCCGGCTTTTTTCCTAAAAAAATTAGTGTGCCCGGTCCGGAACGCAGCCGGGCACACCATAAGTAGTATGATTTTACGTGAAGTTAATGATTAAAGGTCATTGTAGCCGAGCTCGGATAGGATGCTCTCAAACGACGGACTTTTAAACACGAGGCCCGGTTCCGTAAGGTCATCAGTCCATCCGAACGATTTGGATATCTCAATGCAATATTCGGGGATCCTATCCTTAAGTCCCTCCAAGATCGTGTCGCTGAACCTTGTTGTAGGAGCAGTGACGGCAATAGTGCACAGAGCGGAATTGGTCCCGTCCACAATGGGACCTGATATCGACGAGAAGCCCTCCTGGTACTCGTTTTTACAGAAGCAATAGCCATACTTGCACGTGTGATACAAATCCCTCATCATCTTCTTTTTATCAACGGTAGTGAAAGGTGTCAGCGGCCTGCTTTCAGCAATTGTCCTTGCCCGATCCTCGGGGTCGTCAAATGCGAGAAAGCCTCTCCCCCCGGCTCCGGCCCATATTACGTATTTTGAACCTATCGTGGGTGAAAACTTGAAGTTGTGGAACGCGGAGACTTTTTCCAGCAGAATGCGATATGAGCCCTCTCTGATATATACGACGGCGGTCTCTCCAAATTCGTCCCTCAGATTCTCAAGATATGGAGATACGATTTTAATGATGTAGTCGGTGTGTTTGGCGCAATAGCCCAGAGAATAAATTTTTCTCCCGAGACTGAATCTTTTGGTTTGCTGATCTCTGTACAAAAAAGCTTCTTTCTCCAGGATCCCCGTGATTCTGGACGCTGTCGAATAAGGAATGGCCACAAGTTTTGATATCTCGGTCAAAGAGAGATCTTCGATACTTCTTGAAAAACAATCCAATATGGAAAGAGCCCTTTCAATCGATTGTGTTCCGTTTTCCGCAGTTATTTTTTTTCTGGAAATAATCTCCACCTCCGTATTCCTTCAATTATATCAGAACTTTTTTCTCCAATGTTTTACGATCCCAAACGTTGTTTGTGGATGCCAAAGATATTTATTGACACTGGCGATAAATATGATGTATCATACAATAACCACATAGAAGATAATATATCCATAACATGGATACGTAAAGGGGTAAAAAGGAGAAAGTAGAATGCATATTGAAGTACCTGTTACAGATGAAACAGTGAAAAAACTGAAGATCTATGACATGGTCGAGATAACCGGAAAGATCTTCACCGGCAGGGATGCCGTGTTGCCTAAAATCGTGAAATGTATCGAGGATGGAACTTGCGAAGAAAAAGGGATCCATCTTTCAGGAGGTGCGGTCTTCCACACCGCGGTCAGCCCTGCAGGAATTGGGCCGACTTCCAGCAACAAGGTGGATATTGAGGGCAGCATCCCAGCTCTTTCCGAAGCGGGAATAAAGCTGCATATAGGCAAGGGCAGCCTAAAGAGGGAGACCACGGAAGCGCTCAAGAAGTACAATTCTGTATTCCTTGTGACCCCTCCAATGACCGCTTACCTAACATCGACGATAAAAGCGAGACGAGTGGTCGCATTCCCTGAAGAGGGTATGGAGGCTCTCCATGAACTTGAAGTTGAGAATTTCCCCGCTATCGTAGCCATAGCCAACGGCGAATCAATTTTTGACAAATAGACAAATAAATAAGCAGAGGTAATTAGGATGATGACCAGAGAAGAGATCGTTGAAAAGACCGCAGAGACGCTTGTCGAAGCCAGTTCAGTATTCAGGCCCGATCAGATTGAGGCATATAAAAGGGCTGCGGAGAACGAAAAGAGCGAGCAGTCAAAGTGGGTGCTTGAAAATATTATAAGAAATGCTGAGATAGCGGAGGAGAAGGTTTTTCCCCTCTGCGACGACACCGGGATACCCCATATCCTTGTCGAAGTGGGTGACGATGCCGCTGTGCCCGCCGGCTTTTTCAGTGCAATTGAAGAGGGTGTCGCGTTGGGTTTGCGCAGGCTTCCCGGCCGCCCTATGGCGGTCAAGGGGGATGACAACGAGCGGATCAGCCAATCGGCCGGCCTTTCCGAGGACTCAGGCGACGTAAAAATGGCGCCTATTCAGATAAAGAATATTCCCGGAAAAAAGATACGCCTGACCCTCATGATGTACGGAGGAGGACCTGAGATCCGAGGCAAGACACTTAGAGTCTTTCACAAGCATTCGGTCGATACGGTCGTGAACGAGATGATCGAATGGGCCACCGAGGGAGCCAAACTTCTTGGATGCCTGCCCTGTATCCTGTCCTTCGGGATCGGCAGGACCAACCTTGAGGCTGCCTCATTAAGCATGGAGGCGATGGCAAAGGGGGATTTTTCTGTCCAGTCGGAGATGGAAAAAAGAATCACCGATGGAGTGAACAAGTCCGGATATGGAGCTCTGGGATTGGGCGGAGGTACGACGGCTCTTGCTACCTTTGTAAAGGTCGGGCCGCAGCGTGCCAGCGGGATAAGAGTTGTATCAATGAGGCTGGGGTGCTGTTTCGATCCTCGCCGCGCTGAATTTGAGTTTGAAGCTTAATAAAGACTTACAAATATCGGGAGGTAGTGCAATGAAGATCTTTAAGAACGGTACAGTCGTTACCGGTGACGGAAAGACAGTGCTGGAGAAAGCCAACGTGATCGAAGCGGATGGCCTGATAATGGACGTCAACCTGTATTATGACGAAAACCTAGAGTCCTACGCCGAAGAAGTGATCGACTGCGAAGGAAAATGCGTTATGCCTGGGATGATCAACCATCACCAGCACGGTATAACCTTCGGGCCGATGTTCGCAAGCGGATGTGTCAACTATGGTAAGGATTTCATCATGGATCATCTGGACAGGAGCCTCCTTCAGGGACACACGACGGTCCTTAACATCGATGGATTTGTCACGATGGATGAGGTCAAAGAGACTCAGAAAGAGCACCCGATAAGGATCAAAGCTGCCACTACCCATGCTCCGACGAATTACCACGCGGGAGAGCTCTGTGATGGAAAAGGCTTTCTTCCCAAGCATAAAGAGATGACAGTCGAGAAGATGCTCTCCGAAGGTGCGGTGTGCATCGGAGAGGTCGGCGGCGGACATACGCTCGGCGGCGGCGGCCAGGACTACCTTTACATACCGAGAGCGGTCAAAGAGCGCAAAGGAAAAGATATAGATTATCTTCAGGCGCGAGCGATGAAGCTTTCAGTGCTTGGTCGTTACATTGAAGAATCGTACTACGACCGTGACCGTGTGGCCGAAGCTCTTAAAGAGGCGAAGCTCGACAGCTTTCTTACCCCTGAAGAGACCAAAGAGATCGTTTATAAGACTACGCTTGCCTCTGTAAAGGTCGCTCTTGACGGATACCGTGAGGCAGCGGACCTTGCCAAAAGATATGATGTCCCTCTCATGATACACAATGCGCCAACCTCCAAGTATATTGTCCACGAAATAGCTAAAATGGGTCTTAACACCCTTATCTGCTGCCACTCAAACTATCTCTTTACAAAGGATGAGTCTGTAGAGAACGGTCGTTATCTCAAGCAGTTCCCAGGTGTCATACTTGATGCCGCGGTCCATGATCCTTGGGGAGCTAAAGCCCTTGTGGCTACACCGGAAAACCTTTTCGCTTTCTATGAAAACGATCTGGTGGATATCATTTCGACTGACTTCGCAGCGGGTAAAAGCGATTCTATGCTGGAGGCGATACAGCACGCAGCTATGGAAGAAAAACTCGTTGGCCTTGCCAAGGCTGTAAGACAGGGTACGTCAAGGGTCGCCGAAGTACTGCCCCGCCTTGCTCCCAACTTGGGCCTACTGAAGAAGAGCTATACCGCCGACATCGTGGTGACTGAGTACCCTGCTCTGAAAAACGTGGAGCGGGTCTACATCGGAGGTCAACTGGTCGCCAAAGACGGAAAGGTGATCCGCTGATCAGTGGTCCCATCGTTGCACAAAACAGTGTCGAAATTAAGATAAAAAGCAGAAGGAGAATGGTCTCAGATGAAGGTCAAAAAGGTAATTTGTTCAAAAGCGCTAACCGGGTTCTATATGGATGACAAACAGGCTATAAAGGCCGGAGCTAAATCGGACGGCTTTGTCTACAAGGGAGATCCTGTCACACCGGGCTTCAAGTCCATCAGGCAGCCCGGAGTTGCGGTTTCAGTAATGTTCGTCCTCGAGGACGGCAAGATCGTTTATGGAGACTGTGCGGTGGCTCAGTATGCGGCCAGCGGCGGAAGAGAAGTCCCCAACACGGCAGATGCGCTTATAAAAGAGATAGAGAAGTATGTCATTCCTTATTTTGAAGGAATGGACATCAAAGATTTCAAATCAACGGCGGAAAAATTTGACCGCGCGAAATTTGACGGTCATCAGCTCCCTGCCTCCATCCGTTACGGTGTTACCCAGGCCATACTTGAGGCCGTAGCCCACGAACGCAAACTTACGATGTGCGAAGTCGTAATCGACGAATATGGACTTGAGCGCGATCTTACTCCGGTCAGAATAAACGCACAGTCGGGAGACGAGCGCTATACCAACGTGGACAAGATGATCCTGAAAAAGGTCGGAATGATGCCTCATGGCCTGATAAACAATGTTGAGGAGAAACTCGGCAAAGACGGACAAAAATTCCTCGACTGGATCAAATGGGTAAATCACCGTATCACCGAAATAGGTGACGCCGACTATAAGCCTGTCATGCGCTACGACGTATACGGCTGCATGGGCTACGCCTTCGACGATGACCTTGACAAGGTTTTTGAATATCTTCTCAAGGTAGCTGAAGCCTGTGAACCATACGAGGTTTTCATTGAGATGCCCATCGATCTCAAATCTAACGACAAACAGCTTGAGGGCATGAAGTATCTTCGCAAGCGTCTTGACGATGCAGGATGCAGACTCAAACTCATCATAGACGAGTATGCCAACACGTATGAAGAGATAGTGGAATGGGTTGATGCCAAGGGCGCCGACATGGTCCAGGTCAAAACCATAGACCTCGGAGGCATCAACAACATAATCGAATCTGTCCTCTACTGCAAAAAGAACGGAGTTTTGGCATACCAGGGCGGCACATGCAACGAGACCGACAAGTCCGCTCTTGTCTGCGTCAACCTTGCTGTCGCCACGAAACCGTTTGCCATGGCCGGTAAGCCCGGTATGGGAGTCGACGAAGGCGTAATGATCGTAAACAACGAACAGGAACGTCTACTGGCTATCCTTAAAGCAAGAATGGAGAAGACCATCTAAAAACGTCTTATCCCCGACAGCGTTGGGTTCATACAGAGCCTTCCTGTCGGGGAAACTTTTGTTTCAGATTGTGAAAAAAGCCTTTTTGCCAGAAGGAGTGTAATCAATGATAAAAGTTGACGTCGCGAAGTGCGTGGGATGCAAGGCATGTGAGCAGGTCTGTCCCTCGGACGCGATAAGAGTGGAGGATAAGAAGGCGGTTGTGAACGATAATTGCGTTCACTGTCTTACCTGTATCAAATATTGTAAGTTTGACGCTCTCTCAGAAGGCCCCGTGGAACCTGATACCCTGCTCTGCCGCAACTGCGGAGTCAAATGCAGGATACCCCTTGAGAAGGAGGGCGCATGCAAGAGATTCAAAAATGAGGATGGAAAACTCACTCTGGTCAGGCCTTTACAGATCCCGACAAACACAAAGATCGACCCGGAGAAAATAGTTACCGCCAAGCCTATAGTCACTGCTGTAGGCGCGGGCGCCGCCTACCCGGATTATAAGCCTGCTCCCTATATAGTTATGGAAAAACGGGATGGATTTGATGTTGTTACGGTCGTTACAGAAGCTCCTGTGTCCTACAGTTCGATGATGGTAAAGATAGATTCGAACGCGCACATCGGTGACGAGGGCGCGGTTGTCCGGCGCGATGGGCGTCCGGTCGGCATCGTTACGACCGAGCAATACGGTTCCCATATCCTTGTCCTTGGGGGGGTCAACAAAGTCAAGGGCCCCGATGGCATGTACGTTGTTAAAACTATGGCCGAACTGGGCAACAAGGAAAAAGTCAGACTGACCATAGATGGGGGCTGCAAACTGGAACTGCAGGTCGGAGAACATCCGGTGATCAACGGAGAAGTCGACGATAAGATGAGAGTGGGCTGCGGCGGGGCTTGCTGCGGACTTTTCGCACGTACGCTTGCACCGCTTATTGACGAGGCCATAATCATTGACCACCATATTACGGGACTCTTCACAAAACATCCGGCCGGTGCGGAGCAGAAGCCTTACAGCGGAGTGACGCCGGTAGGACGCCTTGCCACAAACGGGCGTTATTTCTTTGACCATGGGGACGGCTGGGGCGGAACAAATATCAGCGACCCCATTGAGGCGATAAAAGATATCGACATGAGCATAGCCAAGCCCGGCATGAAGATCCTGGTCGCCGAGACCACCTGGCGTAAGATCGCTTTGTTCGAGATCCAGGATGACGGAACAGTGAAGCCTGCCGTGATCTCCCCGGAGCTGGAAGAATTCAGGAAAATGGCCGCGGGCTGCTGCGAAGACAGCAGGGTCTCTGCAATGTACTATGCGGGCGTCGGGGGAAGCGCGAGAGCCGGTGTGACAGTCGATCCTATTCGGATCACCAAGGCGGTTCACAGCGGCGATGCCAACCTGACGATCGCGGGAGCACCGACCTACGTCATGCCCGGAGGCGGAATAACCTTCCTTGCGGATGTAGAAAAAATGGTGGACCACCCATTCAACTATACGGCTTCTCCGGCGGTGCTTGCTCCGATCGAATACACAATGACAGTAAAGGCGTATGAGGAAATAAAAGGGCATGTGCACGCGATCAGAACGAAGGAGGATGTCCTGGCTGAAGGAAGATACGAGTTTACAGAACTTAAGGACTGAGAACGTAAGGTTTTTAATGTGTTCACACGTTAAAAATAGAGTGCCGCAGGCACGCAATCTGAGAGGAGGAAAAATGCAATGAAAAGGATCACTGTCGGAATCATCATGTTTTTAATGGTCTTCGCATTTATTGCGGGGGATGTGAATGTCGCCTCTGCTGACGTCAAAAAGGTGGATTTGGCCATATGCGGAGCTTCCATCGGCGGAGCATGGGCGGCGATCGGAGAAGGTGTTGGAGAGGTTATCAGGCGCAGCTATCCCGGCTCCAACACGGCTTATGAAGTCGGACAGGAAGCCGCTAACATAGCTCTTGTCTCAAGAGGTAAGGTTCAACTCGGAATAGCTCACGCTCAGCTGATACACATGGCATCAAAGGCAAATCCTCCCTTTAAAACCAAGATCGAGAATTTGAGAGCGCTTTGTGTTTTATACAAAGAGGCGGTCGAGCACTTTGTTATCAAGACTGACAGCGGGATAAATACCTTTGCCGATATTAAAAACAAAAAATATCCCCTCAAGGTCTATTTCAACACCAAGGATTCTTTCATGGATATCGTTGGTAAAGAAGTTATGAAGGCCGAGGGCATCGAAGCCTCAGAACTTGAGAAGATGGGCGGAAAAATAGGTAACAGCAACATGGGAGCGTCGCTTGACCTCATGAGAGACGGCAAGATCGAAGCTTACAGCAACGTTATCCAGGTCCCGTCGAGCCATGTTACCGATGCAAGCACGACCCTGAAGCTCAACCTCCTTCCTATGACCCCAGAAGGCCAGAAAAAGGTCAATGAGGCCCTTGGGACTTACTCAACAACGATACCGAAGAGCGCGTACAGCTTCCTCAAGGCTGATGTACCCACGGTCGGCGCGACTGTCGTACTTTTCACCAACACAGATCTCTCAGACGACGAGGCCTATGCGGTACTGAAATCGATCAAAGACAATTTTGATTACTTCCGCAACATCCACGGTTCACTCAAAGGTCTGAAATTAACTGATCTTAAAGACGTTGAGCCTGTACCCATGCATCCGGGGGCTGCCAAGTTCTTCAAAGAAAATAAGTAAGAGACCATATTATACGATTATCGCGGCGTGGCCGAGTTACGGTCACTCCGCGATATACGCAGACAAGATGATCAAAGGCGGTAAATTTTGAAACGATCCGATGTGGGCTATAACGTAATAGGTGAGGGCATCGTCCTTGTCGATCATGGTCCTGTCACCATGACGCTGGAGGCCAAAAGAAAAGGATTGCCTTTAACGGAGGCTGCGATTGCCGGTGCCGAAAGAGTGCTGGAGGTATTTGACGGTCTGACAGAGAACATCGAACTTATTAGAAAATTTATTTCTGACATTAACATTGACGAGATCCGACAGGGTCTTCCGGATGCCGTTTTAAGAATGATCGGATCGGTCGGGATGCTGGAAGAACCTGATTTTACGCCGCTTGCCGCAGTTGCGGGCACGGTGTCTGATTTAGCGGTCGAGGAAATATGCGCCAACGGGTCGGACTACGCCATGGTCAACAACGGAGGGGATATTGCCTGGAGTATATCGGAGTCAGGCAGAAAGTCTGTAAAAGCTGCGCTGATCAGCGATATAAGGCTTGGGAATAAGACCCACGGTCTGGATGTTCGGTCTTTCAGCGAGATCAGGGGGATCGCGACCAGCGGGATGGGCGGGCGCAGCTTGACCAGGGGCATTGCTTCAGCTGTCACGGCGCTTGCGGCATCTTCTTCACTGGCTGATGCGGCGGCCACTTCCATCGCTAACTCGTGTTACAGCGATGATCCCGCCGTATTCAGATGCCTGGCGGAGGATATAGATCCCGATACGGATATAAGAGGACTTCTTGTTACAAAGCGTGTCGGGGAGTTAAAAAAAGAGAGCGTCTGTGAAGCTCTTTTTTATGGAAAGAGGAGAGCGGAAGACCTATTAAAGCGCGGTATGATCCGCGGAGCGGTGATCTTTGTTTCAGGCGAAATGACGGTCGTCGGAGACGGCGGTCCCGGGAGCGGGCCTTTTGAAGTACACAAACTCGATTCGAAATAATCAGCAGTGGAGGTATGCATATGGAACAGTTTAAAAGTATCGGTACCAAACAAAACTTTATTGACTCCGTAGATAAAGTGACCGGCAGGGCGAAATATTTGGATGATATGACTTTTCCGGGGCTTCTCATAGGTAAGATATTGAGGTCTCCCCATCCTCACGCGCGTATCGTTTCCATTGATACCTCTGCCGCGGAGAAGCTCCCCGGAGTAAGAACTGTGATCACAGCTAAGGATTGTCCGCAAAATAAGTTTGGCATGGAGATCGCCGACGTTGATATGCTGGCAGTCGAGAAGGTACGTTACGTGGGAGACGAAGTCGCGGCCGTGGCGGCGGACACTGAAGAGATAGCAAGGGAAGCTCTCAAGCTGATAAAGGTGGAGTACGAGGTGCTTCCCGTTGTGGACGATCCGCTTAAAGCCATGGAAGAGGACTCTCCTCTTGTGCACGACGACAAGCCCCGCAACATTGCAAGGGAATATCATATCGAGCGCGGGAATGTAGAAGAGGATTTTGCCTCTTGTGACCACGTCTTTGAAAAGGAGTTCAGCACACATAGGGTCTCCGGTCTCTACTTGGAACCGTTCGGAGCTGTGGCACAGTGGGAATCTAACGGCCGTCTCACAGTTTGGACGGGCATTCAAGCCGCGTTCCAGTGCAGGAATGAGATAGCTAAAGCACTTGGTATCAAACCATCGATGATTACTGTGAAATGTCCGTTCATCGGCGGGGCTTTCGGCGCCAAGATATGGATACGAAACTTCCATCCGATTGCCGCGGTGCTGGCAAAAAAGACAGGAAGGCCCGTAAAGGTCCTTCTGACGAGGGAAGAAGAGCAGCTTACCACACGTCCGAGGGTCGCGCCGAGAATGAAAGTTAAGCTTGGCATGATGAAGGATGGAACTTTTGTTTCGAAACAGATGACGATCATCGGTGACAACGGCGCTTATTCTTGGGCCGCCCCGAAGGTGCTTCTTAACCTATCAATGAGGACGGACTGTCTTTACAGGTATAAATCTAGCAAGTGTGACTCCTACCTTGTTTATACGAACCTTATACCTACGAGCGGGTTCAGGGGGTATGGGAACAGCCAGAGCCATTTCGCCGTCGAATCGTTTATCGACGAGTGCTGTCGTGAGATCGGCCTTGACCCAGTGGAAGTACGCATTAAAAATGCCATAAGAAAGGGTGACATCACCCTCCATAAGTGGAAAATAAAGAGCTGCGGACTGCAGGAATGTTTGAAGATTGCGGGCGAAAAGATCCGTGAAAACAGGCTTCCTGCAGAAGAGCAGAACGGCCGTATTAAACGCGGAATTGGCGTTGCGTGCATGACGCACGTCTCCGGCAACCGCGGCGGCGAAAAGTTTGACGGCTCCGGCGCGACAGTCCGTATGCACGAAGACGGCGGGGTTTTCGTATTCTCAGGCGAATCGGACATGGGACAGGGAGCAAAGACCATATTTGCCCAAATAGCTTCGGAGAAGCTTGGAATTCCGATCGACACGATAACGGTGATGCCGCTGGATACGGACGTATGCCCGTTCGGCATGGGTACCTATTCGAGCCGTGTCACCACTCTCGGAGGCAAGGCGGTCTTTTTGGCCTGTGAGCAGCTGCTTTCACAGATACTGGACCTTGCGGCCAAGATGACATCGCGCCAGAAGGATACGCTATTTATAGAAGATGGACTTGTAAAATGCAGCCGCGACCCCTCCATACTTCTAACGATAAAGGATGTTGCGACTAAGGCTATCAGGACCAACGTCGGTATGCCGCTGTCTGCAACCATTACCTACGAGCCTCCGACCGAAGGTGCGGACGCAAACTTCTTCGGAGACTATTCAAGTGCGTATACCTACGGCGCCCACGGCGTTGAAGTGGAAGTTGACACCGCTACCGGCAAAGTGAAGGTCCTGCGCGTCATAGCCGTACATGACGTCGGGAAAACGGTCAACGAACTGGGGCTTCAGGGACAGATCACAGGAGGAGTTGCTCAGGGCATAGGCTGGTGTCTATACGAGAATATGCTCTTCAAAGACGGAGTGCCGGCAACTACAGGCCTGCACGGATATACGTTTATGACAATAAAGGATATGCCTGCGGTCGAAGGGATAGCTATAGAGACCAACGATCCAATGGGCCCCTACGGTGCAAAGGGTGTAGGCGAACCCACCCTCATTCCTACAGCGCCCGCGATAGCGAATGCCATTGAAGATGCCTGCGGGGCGAGGATCAGAGATCTTCCCATAACCCCCGAAAAAATGTACTGGGCCCTTCACGGAACAAAAAACGCCGGCTAAATTTAGCTGCCTATACAGACAAGACAGAGGTGCTCTAATTGAAGAATTTCTGGAGTATTTGTACACAAGAGGGAAAGAAAAGACTGTTCGAGGGAAGAGATGCGAAAGCCGTAACAGTCGTGGCGATCCTGATGTCCGTTTACCAGCTTGCGCAGTCGACGTTCCTGACCATCGAACCTCAGACTCACTATGCCATTCACCTGATGTTCATCATGATCCTCTGTGCGATCATGTACACGCCTTATTGCACCTGTGAGACAGAGGGCAGGGTCCCTCCTTTGCAGTGGCTCTATGCGCTGGTAGTTCTGCTCTGCGGCTTGTTTTACGTCAGCAACATGGAGACGTACCTGACACGTATGCCGCAGGTCGACGAGCTGTCGACACTGGAGATAATAGTAGGGATCATAACCGTAGTGGCTGTTATCGATCTGACCAGAAGGTGCATGGGTATAATTTTGCCGGGAATAGGCTGTCTTTTCCTGGCTTACGCTTTCTGGGGACATAAGATTCCCGGAATCCTCTACCACAGAAAACTCATGGCAGTCGACGTGCTTGACCAGCTGGTGTTTACCACTAACGGCATCTACTCTTCGCCGATAGCAGCAGCGGCCACGTATGTTTTCATGTTTGTCATGTTCGGTGCCTTTTTTGCGGCGTCCGGCGCGGGTGATTTCTTCTACAAGTTCTCTATGGCCATTGCGGGCCGTTACGCAGGGGGTGCAGGGAAAGTCACTATTATTACCAGCGGGCTTTTTGGCATGATCAACGGAAGCCCCACGGCAAACGTTGTGACGACCGGCTCATTTACCATACCTATGATGAAAAAGGCTGGCTACGACAGCACCTTTACAGGTGCGGTCACAGCGGTCGCAGCGACGGGGGGCGGCATAATGCCCCCAATAATGGGAACCGCGGCCTTCCTCATGGTCGAAATGGCGGGTATCCCTTACAAGAACATAGCACTAGCAGCTTTTGTCCCCGGAGTGCTCTATTATCTCGCTCTTTTGCTCATCGTTCATTTCAGGGCGAAGAGGGACGGATTGGTTGGCCTGGAGCCCCATGAGCTCCCCTCCCTGTGGCAAACGCTGAAAGAAGGATGGGTGTTCCTTCTGCCTCTCGTCGTGCTTGTTGCCATGCTTATGAAGGGCTACACCGCAACTCTTTCGGCGGTTGTAGGTATAGCATCGGTCATCGCGGCATCATGGGCCCGAAAAGAAACAAGGATGGGTATTAGAAAGATACTGAGTGCCCTTGAGGATGCGGCAAAATCGTCTGTGATAGTTTCGCTCTCCTGCGCCGTTGCGGGGTGTGTAATAGCTGGTCTTATGACGACTGGTCTGAGTGGTAAACTTGCGAGCATGATCCTCAGCATTGGCGGCAACAGCAGCCTTTCGGCACTGATCCTTACCGCGGCTATATGTACCCTGCTCGGGATGGGAATGCCTGTAGCTGCAGCTTACTGCCTCACAGCCGCACTATGTATACCGTCGCTTTACGAACTTGGTCTGCAGCCCATGGAAGCACACATGTTCGTAGTCTACTTCGCGACATTGTCGGCGATCACGCCCCCTGTTGCTGTGGCGTCGTATGCCGCCGCAGGAATATCCGGATCCAATGCTGCGACAGTTGGTTGGCAGGCGTGTCGCATTGGGCTTGTTTCCTTTGCCGTACCGTTCATATTCGTCTACCAGCCTATGCTGATGGTTACTCCGGATAATTTCTGTCTGGAAAGTATATGGATCGTCTTCACGGCGGTACTGGGTGTTTTGATCCTCTGCGCCGGACTTGAAGGCTTCGTGAGAAGGAAAATACCGATGCTGATAAGGCTGATCCTGATCATAGGAGGATTTCTACTTATGTATCCCGAAAAAATTTCGGACTATATCGGTTTGGGCGTTCTAGCTTTGCTGATCGCACAGCAGTATTTTGATTTTGGATTTGGTAGGAGGGAAGCAAATTGAAAAAAGTCGAGAAATATCTTTTCCCGCACAACGTGGAAGAGTGCGTAAAAATGCTCTCGGAGCATAAAGGCGAGGCGAGACTGGTCTCCGGTGCTACGGACTTGTCCCTTTGGATCAAGGATGAAAAGGTGACGCCCTCGGTGCTTGTCGATGTTTCCGGAGTTGAGGAGATGCGCTTTGTTAAAATCGAGGGAGAACAGCTTGTTATAGGCGCCGCGATGACACACGCAGAGATAGCGGCCGACAAAACGGTCAAAAAATATTTCCCCTCACTGTCGGACGGCTGCAGGAACGTGGGCTCTCCTCAGATACGCAACGTCGCGACCCTCGCAGGAAATATAATAAGCGCGCAGCCTGCCGCCGACTCCGTCGTGCCCATGACCGCACTCGACGCGAGCTGTGAGATAGTGGACGAGAAGGGAAGCAGGGTACAGAAAATAAGCGAGCTCCCGCAAAAAGTTGGGGTATCTTCTGTAGATCCTTCCAAAGAAGTACTGACGAAGATTTTCATAGACATTCCTAAAGGCAGATACGGTACGTCTTTCAAGCGTATATCTCCCCGTGAGGCTATGTCTCTTCCTGTGGTAAACGTGGCCGTAACGATCAGGGCCGACGAGACGGGGCACATTGCCGAGGCACTCGTAGTTGCCGCTCCCGTTGATGTTGTACCCTTTAGGGCCAAGAAGACGGAAGCTTTCCTAACCGGTAAAAAGCCGAGCGAGGATGTTTTTGCAGAAGCGGCAAAATTGGCGGGAGAAGAGGCGTCTCCACGTGACTCGCTGCAGCGGGGTTCGGGGGCATACAGAAAGAACCTGGTGAGAGACCTGGTGGGACAGGCTCTTAAGGAAGCCTCTCTGGCCCTGGTTTAAGGAGTGATACAGATGCAGGAACTTAAATGTGTTGTAAACGGTAAAAATGTGTGTATCAATGTAGATCCGACTCACAGTCTAGCTGATGTTATCAGGGTGGATCTTGGCCTGACAGGGACAAAAAAAGGATGTGAAGAGGGCGAGTGCGGTGCATGCACGGTCCTTATCGACGGGGTTGCTGTCAACTCTTGCCTGATCCCGGCGCTGAAAGTGAACGGGAAGAACATCCTTACCATAGAGGGGCTTGCCAACGATGATGAGCTTGACCCTATCCAGGAAGCCTTTGTGGAAGCAGGCGCGATACAGTGCGGCTTCTGCACCCCCGGCGTTGTGATGTCGGCGAAGTCGATGCTAATGCGCAATGAGTCCCCCACAGAGGAGGACGTAAGAGAAGAGCTCTCCGGCCACTTTTGCCGCTGTACCGGTTATATCCAGTTCTATGATGCCATAAGGATAGCGGCTGAAAAGATCAGATCTCGTAAGGCGGAGACCGGCAGCAAATAACAGGCACTTTTAAAAGTTAAGGCGTAAAAAATCTGTGCTGGGCAACTTTTCTCGCCCACCGCAGATTTTTTCATATAAGAGATTTTAAATATTATTTTCACAAAGTAGGGAGAGTGTGTCAAATGAAGAGGATCGGGTTATTTACTCCGATAACTATAAACAAAATGGAGCTTAAAAACAGGGTGATCATGTCTCCCATGTTCACCAACTCAGCTGGGCCAGACGGTTTTGTTTCCAAGAACACGGTCAAGCACTATGTGGACAGGGCCCGTTCTGGAGTTGGCCTTATAATGACTGAGCATACCAGCGTAAGCTCAAAATATATCCACGCGGGACTTAGGCTTCAAATTAGCAAGGATGAGCACATAAATGGCTTTAAGCAGCTGATCGCCGCGGTCCATGAGGAGGGCTGCAAGATCGGACTTCAAATCGCTCATTCGATCTACGGAGTCGGGATGAAACCACACGAACTTACGAATAAAGAGTGTTACGGGATAATTGACGATTTCGTAGAGGGAGCCAGGAGGGCCTATGAAGCGGGGTTCGACGCCATAGAACTTCACTATGCCCACACCTACACCATGGCGGATTTCATTTCCAGGAGAACAAACCTCAGGACTGATGAATTTGGCGGAGATGTCTACGGCAGAATGTTCATCCACCTTGAGATCCTCAAGAAAGTCAGGCAGCTGGTCGGTCCGGACTTCCCTATATTTGCCAGAATAAGTGCGGAGGAGTTTGTCCTGGGAGGGAACACTATCGTACAGAGCAGGATATTCGCTCAGGAATTGGTCAAAAACGGGGTCGACTGTATGGATATTTCCGCCGGTGTCCGATTTGATGATGCCCCTGTACAGGGCTATTCCGACCAGCGCGGGAAACCGACAATAGAATACCCCGACGGTCCGAATGTTTACCTCGCCGAGGAAATAAAGAAATGCGTTGATGTTCCGGTTGTCACAGTCGGTAAACTTGGAAATCCCGAATTCGCGGATGAGGTAATTGCATCGGGAAGAGCCGACATGGTCGCGCTTGCCAGACCGTTGATAGCAGATCCTATGTGGGTCAAGAAGGCTCAGGACGGGCGCATAGACAGGATAACAGAGTGTCTGTACTGTACTGAGTGCCTGTATGAGAGGCATGACCCAACGGCGTATGTGCACTGTATGCGCTATACCTGTCAGAACGCATGTCCCTCAAATGTCGAAGTGCCGCTTTATCTTGACTACGCCAGGCGAGGCATGTATAAGGAGGCCTATCAGGTCATTCAGACAGAGCTTCCTCTTGTCTTGACATGCGGCAGGGTCTGCAACCATCCCTGTGAGGATCTTTGCAATAGGGTCAAAATAGACGAGCCGATCGCCATCAGGGGCATAAAAAGATTTATTACGGATACCCTATACGAAAAAGAAGGTAAATTCCCGCTGCCCGAAATGGAACCAAACAACGGCAAGAGGGTCGCAGTGGTCGGATCGGGCCCTTCCGGACTGACGTGCGCCTTCTATCTGCAGAAAAAAGGTTATTCTGTCACCGTATTTGAGGCGCTTGATGTGATAGGCGGCATGCTCGCCGTCGGTCTGCCTGAATATCGTCTGCCCAGGGACATGTTTGAGCGTGAGCTTGATGTCTTCAGAGAAATGGGAATAGAGTTCGTGACAGGCACCAGAATAGGGGTGGATGTCAGGCTTGAGGAGCTTAGGTCCATGGGATATATGGCGGTATACCTTGCTGTAGGAGACCATGAGGACCGAAAACTTCGCGTTGAAGGTGAAGATTCCGAAGGAGTTATGTCGGGAGTTTCCTTCCTTCGTTCTCAGCGCCTGGATGAAAAGAGTGACCTAAGTGGAAAAGAAGTGGTGGTTGTCGGAGGCGGGAACGTTGCCATGGACTGTGCCAGAACCTCCATCAGGCTAGGAGCGTCTAAGGTTTCCCTTGTTTGCCTTGAGAAAGCTGATGAAATGCCCGCCCATAAAGAAGAGGTGGCCGAAGGTAAAGAAGAGGGTCTGAACGTGATCAACGGATGGGGGCCCAAGGTCATTAAAAATAATAACGGAGCGGTGAGCGAAGTCGTCTTTAAAAAATGTGTCTCTGTCTTTGACGCTTCCGGCCGTTTTGCCCCCTCTTACGATGATGCCGTCACAACGACTCTCAAAGCTGACATGCTGATATGCGCTATCGGTCAGGCACTAAGCTGCGACGTCGTCTGCGATGACTGCGGCCTTGTTGAGATCCGCGGCAACGTCTTTAGAGCATCTTACCACGGCATTACCCATACTCCCTGGATCTTCGCCGGCGGAGACTGCGTATCCGGGCCTGACTCGGTGGTCGCTGGGGCAAACAGAGGCAAACAGGCCGCCTCATCAATCGACAGGTATCTGGGCGGAGACGGTCAGGTGATCGACATCAAGACGTTGAAAAGAGAGCTCACCAAACCTGTCGATGAGACAAAGACAGACCGTGAACTGATGCCGGTGTTAACGCCGGATGAGAGGAAAGGCTGTTTCTGTGAGGTAGAAAAAGGATTCAGTTCAGAACAGGTAGAAAAAGAGGCCGGCAGGTGCCTCAGGTGTGATGTCCTGAAGATAAGCATACTGTGATCTGCCTACAGGTCGGAGGTGCGTCGCTGTGGCGAAGAAAAGACTTGCAATAGTCCGTGGCGGAGGGGATCTGGCCACCGGGGTGATCTACAGGCTTTGGAAGGTTGGCTATGCCGTCCTCGCACTGGAGATCCCGGCACCTCTGGTCGTTAGGAGGACCGTATCCGTAGCATCGGCGATATTTGACGGAGAGATCGTCATTGAGGACATGAAGGCTGTCAGGCTGGAATCTCTGGATGATTTCAGCTATGACAGGAACGTAGTCTCTTTGCTGGTAGATCCGGACGGGACGTCAATAGGAGAGCTCAAGCCAGATGTTCTGGTGGACGCGATAATGGCGAAACGCAACCTAGGCACTAAAAAAGATATGGCGCCCATTGTCGTGGCTATAGGTCCGGGCTTTTCTGCTCCGGATTGTGTTCACGCCGTTGTTGAGACAAAGCGCGGGCATTACCTCGGCAGGGTCATCAGAAACGGTTCGGCCATTCCCAACACAGGTGTACCAGGACTTATAAGGGGCTACACAACGGAGAGGCTTCTGAGGTCGCCGGACGAGGGATATGTTGTTCCTGAGAGGGGCATCGGAGATGCCGTCGCACCGGGGGACATTGTCGCGAGAGTCAATGGTATCCCTGTACGTTCACAGATAGACGGTATAGTCCGAGGATTGATCCATCCTTCGGTATTTGCGAAAAAAGGACTTAAGATAGGGGATGTGGACCCACGCGGCGAGAGGGAACACTGCTTCAGCATAACAGATAAAGCACTTGCCATAGCCGGGGGTGTCCTTGAGGTTATATTGAGCTCATAGGGGACTGTAGAGCTAATATTAAAAGCCTCGGAATGCGCGGAACATAGTGATCTGAGTCGGATACGGCCCCGTTGTGACGTGGGGCCGTATTTGTTTTTACCCGGTTTTTGTTCCACCTATTCGCGATAAGGCTATATAATCACATTAATGGAGCGAGTTACATCGGATGGCTGATCCGACAACGATAACTGATAGAACATCATGGCCTTCTCTGTCGTCTGTGTGTATCTGCCGCTATCGGCAGTGAACCTGTATGCCGATGACCTGTAGTTCTTGGAGGGGATCAGTAATTGCCAAAGGGTGAGATACTTAACAAAAAAACACTGGTCTTTGCTGCTGTGGCTGCGACTGTTGTGTTTGTCGCCTCATCCGCATTGTTTGTTGACCGTACTTACGAGAACACAAAAAGGGATGTCTTCGCATCGGTCCGGGATATAGAAAAGCGCAACGTCGCTATGCTGAGGCAAAACCTGAGCATAAACAAAGATTTCGTTACAAGCATATCGATAACCCTCGGAAGGCTAACACCGGTGCTTAATTCTCCCGAGGCGATAAGGTTCGTCAGGGAACAAAATTGGTTTATATCTTTCGGAGTGCTCTACGTCATCAACGAAGAGGGCTCTATGTATTTTGGCAAGGTCGGCAGCGATGAGGAAAAAGAGTATTTCCTTAATATGATGTCTGACAACCTGCCCCGCTCTGACATCAGGGTCACCGAATCGGCATACGGCGGACACCTTTCAATAAACTCCGTGATCATCCATCAAGGCAGGGCCATAGGTGTGCTCTTGGCACGATATTACACAGACAGGCTGAATGAGACGGTTACCTTCGATATTTTTGACGGCAAGGGGTATTGTTACCTTTTGTCGGCGGACGGACTTATACTGGCAAGATCTGAGAACGCTCAAAATAAAAAGGCAGCGGACCTCAGGGATCTTTTTTCATCCCCCTTTTCCGACGAGGCAGCGGAGAAGTACTATAGTCAGATCGAGGCTGATATGAAAGCCGGCCTTTCCGGCAGGATGATATATCGGTTGAAAATTGGCGATAAGGTGGTAAGTTACACGCCGGTCGGTGTCTCCGGCATGTATCTTTTGACCTCTGTCCCGCGTGATGTCGTTCTTT
Organism: uncultured Synergistaceae bacterium; assembly: GCA_964482015.1. Taxonomy (GTDB): domain Bacteria; phylum Synergistota; class Synergistia; order Synergistales; family Synergistaceae; genus Caenicola. The sequence continues at coordinate 4,505 of CAYZYF010000012.1, read as the reverse complement.
CTGCTGCATCTGGCTACTTTTTCAGGGGCATCGTTTTCGTTGTGACCCTGTTGGTGGCTTTCTTGGGCTTTGCTTTCTATTTCTTTACTGCGATGAAGCGAAACTCAGAGATAACCAAAAACGCGTTCAAAGAGCTTTCATTGGTCTACGATAATATGCCCGGCGGAATAGTACGCTGTTATCATTCGGGTGGGAAATGGAAGCTTGTCTCGGCCAACAGAGGGTTCTACGAGTTGGCTGACGTCTCTGCGGAGGACTTCGAGGGCAAGTATGGAGGAGATGTGCTTGGATTTGTGCTCTCTTTGCTGCAGGAGGGAAAAAGGAAAGAATTCGAAAATAAAATCGTCGGAGGAGAGCCATTTGAGACAGAGCTTAAATTTGGCACGCTCCGTGGATATCCGAGGTGGGTCTGTTTCAGTGTGGAGTTCGTAAAAAATGAGGATGCTGAGATTGAAATCGTTGCTACGATCTCAGATATAACAGACATAAAACTGGCCGACGAGGAACTTCACATAAGCAAAGAACAGTTTGATATAGTAAAAAAGATCACCAACATCATATTTTTCGAGTGGGATGCCGAAACAAAAAAGGTATCGCACTCGGCAAACATTCTAGATTTTTTCGATATCGGCGAACGCGATGATGACTTTCCAAATAATCTGCTTGGTAAAAGCACCTTTTCAAAGGATGATGCCGATGAACTTATCGCGCTCTTCGAACAGATGAAAGAGGGCCTGAAGGAAGGCGTATATGAGGCGAGACTTACAAACAGGTTCGGGGATCTCGTCTGGTATAAAATCTCAATGACGTCAATACTCGATGAGACGGGACAGACGATTAAGGTCGTAGGTGTGCTAAATGATATAGACGAACAAAAGAAACGCCTCCTGCAAGCTGAGGAGATAGCGATGCGCGATCCCCTTACACAGCTCTACAATAAAACTACGACGAAAGATCTTATCGAGCGCTTCATTGAAGGCGGGCGGGGACGCGGGGGTATGCTCCTTCTTGACATAGATTCCTTTAAACAGATAAACGACACACGGGGACACTTATATGGAGATGCCGTACTGAGCGAACTAGCCCATACGATCAAGACTCTTTTCAGGGATTCTGACATTATAGGAAGAATCGGAGGAGACGAGTTCGTTGTCTTTATGTCCAATATTAAAGATGATTCTATCATAACCAAGAAAGCCCTGAGGATACTGGAATCTTTCAGAAATACATTCCGAAAGAGCGAGATAGGGCACGGCATTACCTGCAGCATAGGGATCTCCCTGTTCCCCGAACATGGGAGCAGCTTTGATGAGCTCATGCGTAAGGCCGACATCTCACTCTACCGTTCAAAACACGCCGGCGGGAATCGTTTTGTCTTCTTCTCAGATGAAGAAGAGGGTGAGCTTATGTTGTCATCAATGCCTAGAGAAATAACGGAGATAAATTCCACTCACGGGCTCGTCCAGAAAAACTTCAGGGAAAATGTGGCAGAGTATATACTTAAGCTTTTTTATCAATACGACGACGTGGATGTCGCGGTTCCGATACTTCTGGACCTTGTAGGCAAATCTTTTAAAATGGGGCGCATAGAGGTATCCGCTTTTTCAGATGACCAAACTTACTACGAGATTTTGTATGAGTGGTGCGACGATGGCGTGGAAGCGCTGAAGCCCGGAGGCCCTGTCTCTGCCGATGAGTGGCCGATGATCAAACCTCACCTTGATGAAAACGGAATAATAATTTGTGCCGACGTCGAGAAGGGTGTTCCCGATTTTTTGGAAAAGGACAATATGCGTGAAAGGGGCGTAAAATCGGCCATGCTCTGTTATATTGTCGAGAAGGACAGAAGGCGGGCCGTGCTCGGTTTTGAGTACTTCAAAGAGAAGCATGTCTTTTCTCCTGAAGAAAAGGACATAATAAAGACCATATCAGATACGGTCAGCCTCTTTACTCTGAGGGAGAGGGAGAGGTCTGAATATTGGGACAGCATCTCGGTTATAAAAAACAGAGAGGCTGTACTTGATGAGGCAGACGAGATCGTCTATGTCAGTGATGCCGAAACTTACGAACTGCTCTATTTGAATAAAGCAGGGAGATCTCTTCCCGATAACGCAGAGAGAGATTACAGAGGCTGTAAATGCCATAAATTCCTATTCGGCTCTGACAGGCCCTGTCAATTCTGTACGATGGACCTTCTCTCTAAGGATAAGTACTATGTGTGGGAACGCACAGATCCTCAAACGGGCAATCATTATATGCTCAAGGACAAATTTATCGATTGGGATGGCAGGCAGGCAAGGATAGAGTGGGCGATAAACCTTACAGATGAGCAGTTGCTGCAGCAAAAACTGGCTGCCAGATCTGAGATCGACAGGGCATTGCTTCAGGGGATCGGAGAGATGACCTATGCTCCCGGCCTTGAAGAATCGATCAATATTATCCTTATGCGCGTAGGGGAACTCTACAGGGCGGACAGGAGCTATATGATGAGACGGAATAACGATGGGCTGACCATCAGCATGACAAACGAATGGCTGGATGAAGGCGTCTCCCCAGAGATGGGGACGTTCACGGATTTTCCGATCGGCAGATCCACTCTTTGGCACAGAGCATTCACGAGTAATAAGCCGTTTTTCCTTGAGAACGTAGAGAATATCAGAGAGTCCCAACCGGATGACTACGAGCGGCTTACGCGACAAAAGATCGAGGACATGTACGCGATTCCCATTACCATAAAAGGTGAATTGTGGGGATTTCTGGGAATAGACACACCCAGACGATATAAGGGGGATATGTACGCCCTCGAGTCGGTAGCTTACTTTGTCGCGGATCAGATTGCCAAAAGAATGGCCATAGAAGAGTGCAAAAAAGATTTCCCCTCCTCTTAGAGCAGAAGTTCGGAATCGCCCGAATCCGATGATCAATATATCGAATCAAAGGAGGCAGTTACATTGAAAGAAGTAAGGATGTTCATGTTTGAATCGTGTCCCCATTGCCAAAAAGCCCTTAAAATCATATCTGCGCTGATTGGATCCGATAAGAGGTATGGGAACGTTCCGTTTGCGATGACGGATGAGAAAAAAGATCCGGCGGAAGCGGACAGATATGACTACTACTATGTGCCGACATTTTATGTGGATGGCGTAAAGGTACACGAAGGGTCCGTCAAAGAGCAGGATATAAGAAGAGTCTTTGAAATAGCGATGGAAGAAGACTAAGATGATCGAGATAGATGATCTGGATATTCTTAAATTGGTAGGCAATACCCCGCTCTACAAACTGAAAAGTTCGCCGAAGAGAGCCGATGTCTGGATGAAACTTGAGGGTTCAAATCCGGGAGGCTCGATTAAGGACAGGGCTGTGTGGGGAATGCTGAAAAAAGCTCAGGAAGAAGGCAGGCTGAGGGAAGAGACGGTTCTCATCGAGCCTACGAGTGGAAATACAGGGATAGGCCTGGCCCTGCTGGGAAGAGCGATGGGATTGAGAGTCGTGCTGACCATGCCGGAATCAATGTCAGTTGAGAGAAGGACGATCCTTTCTTCTTACGGAGCCGAACTTGTCCTTACTCCTGCGGCGGAAGGCATGCAGGGGGCGGTCAACAGGGCACATGATCTGCTGCTGAAGGAAAAGAACGGGCTTATTCTTGACCAATTTTCAAACGAGGGGAACCCGTGGGCGCACGAGGTCACCACGGGTCCCGAAATAATTTCTCAGCTGCCCGAAGGCGCCGTGCCCGCGGCTTTTGTCTGTGCCTTCGGGACGGGGGGAACTGTAAGCGGAATCGGACGAGCTCTGCTAAAAAAATTCCCAAATATAGGGATAATTGCGGTCGAACCCTCCTCCAGTCCTCTTGTCAGCGAGGGTAGGAGTGGTCCGCATAAGATACAGGGTATTGGGGCCAACTTCATTCCTGGGAACCTGGATAAAAGTGTGGTAACAAGATTTGAAAAGGTCGGCGATGATGAAGCGCTAGCAACTGCGAGATGGCTTGCGGCTGAAGAAGGACTCTTCAGCGGGATCTCTGCGGGGGCAAATGTATTTGCCGCACTGGCTGAGGCTCGCAAACTCCCCCCTCACGATATCGTAATAACTGTTCAGCCAGACAGAGGAGACAAGTACCTGAGCGTTTTATCAAAATGAAAATCCTGCAGAAGGGCTCTGCAGGCAAAGGAGACTGAGATGAAGGAATATAAAAAAATTGAGCTGATAAAGGACCAAAGTGTTGCTCTGATCAGGCTTAACTCGCCTGAGACAATGAACGCCCTTGAGAGCATGCTTTTTGAGGAACTTTGCGATGCGACCGAGACTGTAGCTCGTGATGCGTCTATCAGATCTGTTGTTTTAACGGGCAGCGGAAGGGCCTTCTGCGCGGGCGGAGACCTAAGGAGGTTTTCCGAAGGCTTTGGAGCAAATGAGGGATACGCTTACATGAAAAAATTTGCCCCCTGGGTGAAACAGTTCGCCGGGATGGAGAAGCCGACAATAGCCGCTGTGAACGGTTACGC
>CAYZYF010000011.1:23723-31002 GCA_964482015.1 uncultured Synergistaceae bacterium | reverse complement strand
CTGCCTCAGATCGACTCCATTATCCTGGGAAGGGCGAGTTTAAGGACCTCAATGCCCTTCAGGTATTCCGATACCGGGATCTGTTCGTTTGAACTGTGGTCGTAGATCGAATCTCCCGGTCCGTAAGCTCCCATGGGACAGCCCCAGGGGGAGAGGACGTTAAAATCACAGGTGCCCTGTTTGGCCAGCACGCGCGGTTTTGCGCCATTTTCCCTTATCGCGTTCCTGAATGCCCTTATCACAGGGTCTGATTTGTGCACACCGTAAGGGGGCACGTACTCGATTATCTCAGAGCGCGTTCCAAAGGCTTCGGCGGTTTCTGCGATCATCAGCTCAAGATCCTCCCTGTCGGCGCCGATGGGGGTTCTGAGGTCCATTGTAATTGTAGCGGTCCTCCTGCCTGCCTCGTGCCCCTCCATGTCCATGATGGCTACTGAGTAGCCTTTGCCCATGTTTTTTGTGATATCAATGATCGAGGATGCGGCCATAACGCTCTCGGTCAGGGGGCCGGGGCTTCCCGACCTGTGTGCTCCGTCATCCTCACCCTTTATGTCAAAAAGGATCCGCCCGCGATATGAGAGAGCCACTCCGTCGCTGCCTGTGGGTTCGCCGATCACGCAGGCCTCCGGCGAATGGAGCGGCATCCTGAACCTGGCGCCCCTTGAGTCTATCTCCTCGCCTACGGCGGCGACAAACGTGATCCTCCAGCCGTCGGGAACAGCCACCGTCCCGCCCGCCACTGCCATGGCGCAGCAGGGTCCCTTTGCGTCTACGCTTCCCCTGCCCTTGATCAACTGTTCGGAAATCTCCACCTTTGGGCCACCTGGGACTGTATCTATATGGCTCAGCAGCACAAGCTCCTTGTCACCGGTGCCCCTGTGCGCTACGACGCTGCCAGCGCCATCCAGATGCGAAGCGCTCCAGCCGAAGCGGGGGAGCCTGTCGGCGAGCATCCTCGCCGCGTCGGCCTCGTGTCCGGTCGGACTGGGTACTGCGACCAGGTCGGCAAGCAGCCTCGCCGATTCAGGGAGTCCCATTATCAACACTCCTCCAATGCATCTGAAAGATTTTTTGCCGCTTTATCGAAATCATCGTCATTTGCGGCAAAGGAGGGCAGAAAACGCAGGGTCCGCGGGCCGGCAGTGAGCGAGAGCATGCCTTTTAGCTGAAGTGACTTTACTATCCCGACGGCGGGGATGTCCAGCTCCACTCCGTTTAGAAGTCCCATCCCGCGAACCTCTTTTATGCGATCGCTTTTGATCGATGCGAGAAGGGAACGGAAATAATTTCCCGATGATTCAGCTTTTGCGGAAAGTCCGTCGTTTTTGACCATTGAGAGCACTGCGAGCGCTACCGCCGATGTAAGCTCGTTGCCTCCGTACGTGGAACCGTGGCTGTGAGGAGTAAAGTCACCGAGCTCTTTTTTCCATATTACAGCTCCTGACGGAAGACCTCCCGCCAGGCCTTTGGCGATACAGACAATGTCCGGATCCAGTCCTGTCAGTGAACTTGCAAGCATGGCACCGCACCTGCCCAGGCCGCTTTGGATCTCGTCCGCCACTAAAAGAGCGGAATGGAGCCGGCATGCCTCTGTTATCATTCTTCCCGTCTCCGGCTGCATGGAGTATACTCCGCCTTCGCCCTGGACCGGCTCTACAAAGACGGCTATAGTATCACCGTCTATATTTTCTGCGATTTCGTCAACTGAGAAGTGCTCAACTTTTCCTAAAAATTTTGAGAACGGCTCCTTGTATCTGGGGTTAAATGTCACAGAGAGGGCTCCGAGTGACCTTCCGTGAAAGCCTCTCCTGCATGCCAATATGCGCCCTCGGCCCTTTCTGAGGATAAGGGAGAGTTTAAGAGAGGCTTCGATCGCTTCTGTCCCGCTGTTGCAGAGAAAGACGTTCCCTTCTCCCACAAGGGCACCCAGTTTCTCGGCGAGTTCTTCACGGATCGGAGAGTCGAATCCCGCCCCGCTTGTCCATATTCCCTTTGATGCTTTCTCCAATGCTTCGCACAGGAGCGGATGGGAGTGTCCGAAGAGGGAGGCCCCATGTCCGTTGAAAAAGTCCAGGTACTCCCTGCCGCTCGTGTCGTAAACCCTGCTGCCTTTTCCATGCGTGAGAGCTATGCCTCTTCCGCCGTAGAGCGTGCTTAACGAGTTAGGCATGTCCCGTCCCCCCTTTCTGCGTTTTTTAGCGGTTCCGGCACTCTGCCGTCCGCCAGGTATATCGACGGAACACCTAGATCAAACGCCTCGCGGCAGGCCAGCAGTTTTCTTTTCATATTGCCAGCCGCGTATTCTTCAAGCTTTTCCCATGATCCCGCCGATGAACGTGAGGGGATAAGCGATCCTGGGTCATTTATATCCTTCATCAATCCAGGAATATTCGAAAGAATAACGAGGATATCCGCGCCGACGGCTTTGGCCGCATGAGCGGCAAGGCGGTCGCCGTCGATGTTCAGCGGCAGGTTAGATTTATTGTCCAGTCCGAGCGGGGGAAGGATCGGGATAACGCCCCTTTCCGCGGCAGAAATTATTTTTTCCCCGATCACCGAGGTGACCGTACCGCTGAAATTTCCTCGAAGAATGCGAGTTCTTCCGCCGGAGTACTCTCTCAGGATATCTTTTCTATCTGCGAAAACCCCCTGAGTATTTTCGGGGTCTAAAAATTCCGATGCGGCTCCGTACTCGGCTAAAGCGTTCCGAATCTTATCTCCGTATTCATGTGCCGCCTCCTTGAAAAGAGCCATTTCCTTTTCTCCCACATATCTGCTCCTATAACCGGAAGGACTCGTTATCATCCTGATCTCAATGCCGCGCTCTCTGCAAATCCTGTCCATGATCCCGCTTGCGCCGTGGACGAGCACCCAGCGTTCGCCCGCTGCAGTTCTGGCGGCCAGCTCTGACATTAGCGGGGCAAGCTGATTCCCCTCGGCGCCGCCTATTTTAACTACTCCTATCAAGGTATTCTCCTCCAAATCTCCATATAGTTTTCGGTGACTGTAATTTGAAATGCTAGGCCGGATAGAGCGGCATCATTTCAAGTCCCGCGCTTTCTTCCGTTCCGCACATTATGTTCGCCGACTGTACCGCGGAGCCGGCCGCGCCCTTAAGCAGGTTGTCTATCGCCGAGGCCGCGATCATCCTGCGTCCGTCCTCTGCGAGGGCGAATCCGGTGAGAGCGCAGTTGCTTCCAAGTACAAACCTTGGGTCGGGTATCCTGAAATGGGCTGGTTTTGCCGGTGAAACGGAGACAAAGGGTTCGTTGGACCACTGCGCCCTGTAAAGTTTCCAAATGTCCGCTTCTTTCAATTTAGCGGAGAGAGTGACATGGGCGATGCACTGTATGCCCCTGACGAGCTCCACAGCCGTTACGGCCATGCTGATTTTTTCTCCCGGCACTCCCAATTCCTGTACGACCTCCGCCATGTGCCTGTGCCGGAAAGGCGATACGACCCTCAGGGACCTGCTGCGGAGCGAATGCGAGCTTCCTTCCTTTGCTTCCGCTCCTCCCTCTGAAGAGCCCACTCGGCATTCTATCCTCGCTTCCTCGATAAGGCCCGCACGTGCAAGCGGCAGAAGTGCAAGTATTGCTGAAGTAGCATTGCATCCTACTCCGGAGATAAGCCTGCTTCCCGCCATCGTTGACCTGTGCAGCTCGGGCAGTCCGTACACAGCCTCTGACAGAAGGTCGGGGCAATGATGATCATTCCCGTACCATTTTTTATATTGGCTTGGATCCCGAAGCCTGAAATCGGCAGAAAGATCGACGACCTTCTGTCCCGCGGATATCCTCTTTTCGGCGATCTCAGCAGCCGCTTTGTGGGGAAGGGCAAGGAAGACCAGTTCGGCCTCCCTCTCGGCCCCCTCTTCGGGGGAGATAAAGTTCATTTGCCTATAGGCAAAACGCAAGTGCGGGTGCACTGCGCCGACGGGAGTGCCTGCCTTGCTTCTTGAAACGGCCCCTACGATCTCCATGCCGGGATGGCGCGCTATTATCCTTAGGAGTTCTCCCCCGGTAAATCCTGTAGCTCCCCATACGATCACGGGTATCTTTCCGCTCATTTTAGTTTCCTCCAATTCTTGTAATTCCGACAATAAAAAAACCCGCTCCTCTTTAGGCAGCGGGCCGGTTTTTGCGTAATGTCAGATATAGTTTATTGCTGACTGTACGACAAAAGCAAACGGCCCATCATGCAAGCACGCTTTATCCCGTGCCCGCACTTATTTGCCGGTTTCTGTTTAGAACCTGCGTAGGTGATGACGGTCATGATATTCGTCATGACGGTCTCTTTCCCCATGCGGCATTGACTATGGCCGCAGGAATATCAGTTCCTGTGGGTTCGATGGAATTTCTGAACTCTCCTCCGTCGTTGACCTCGTTGACCAGCCATCTCCCGTCTTTTCTGAAAAGATCTACCGCGAGAAATTCTCCGCCGATAGCTTCATGCACAGATCTAAGTACGGATCCGATCTCATCGTCTATAGGCAGATTTGAGGCGACTCCGCCTTTTGCCGTGTTTGTTATCCAGTGAGGGCTTTGCCTTGTGATGGCACAGATCGGCTCTCCGTCTGTCACGAAGGCTCTTACATCATAGTTGCCTTTTTCGATGTACTCCTGGATATAAAAGGTGTTATGGGCGACACCCAGCATAGACTTGTGTTCGAATATGGCCTCAGCCGCTTCCCGATCGTTGATCTTGGCCAAAAGCCTTCCCCAGCTTCCGCTGACAGGTTTGCAGACGGCGGGGTAACCCAGATCTTCAAGCGCCTCCAAAGCCGCGTCGGGCGTAAAGGCCGTCCTGAACCTAGGCTGGGCTATTCCCGCCCGGGTAAGGGCTATGCTCGTGCTGAGCTTATTTCCGCACGTCGACATGACGGATGAGCTGTTGACGACCCTGATGCCCTGAGCTTCCAGGATGAGCGCCACAGCTTCGTTTTGATTGTGTGAGATACACCTTGCAAGCACAACATCGTCCTTGTCGCAGAAGGGATCATCTCCATACCAGGCTTCAGAAACGTTCTGCAGCACGCAGGGGATGTTCTGTCTTTCCGCCGCGTCTCGCAGAAGCTTTTCTTCTGCACGGAGCCTAGTAAATAATATCCGCAGAGTCGACAAGGCTACTCTCCCCAGTCCTCCTGGACCTGCGGAGCTTCCTCAATCTCGATCGGATCAAGGCTTACGACCTCAAGTTCTGTTCCGCAGTCCGAACAGACCAAAAGTTCTCCCTCGCAGCAGTCATTGGGCAGCTCGACCTGGGCCTCGCATACGATACATGTTGCAGTCATGACATACACCCTTTCTGGTTTTATTTTTATATCAGAAAATCAACTTAGGTTGATTTAACTATATAAATATTCAGAATATTGTGCCATATGCTAAAGAAAACTTCAAGAAAATATCGAAAAAGTTTAATTTTAGTGCTAAAAATGAACTAGCATCCTTCATAAATAGAAATTAGATTAGTCATACGATGTGGAATGATACTCTTTATTTCTGAAGTGTCAATAGCCAAAGCAGAAAGTGGGCGCAGGAAGTTTGTTCTTGCTTATCTTGTCTCTATTGTGTGTATCATGCAGCGACATGTTTTTGTCGTTATGCAGCACCTCCTCTGCGAAATCTTGACCGCGAAAAACATACCGGCGCCACAGGGCGCCGGCATTGTCTCCTGAATATTTTCTTGCGGCCTCTATACTTCTACAGCCTTTAGCTTTTCGCTCTCGGATATAAATTTTCTTATTTTGTCATGTGCTTTCGGCCTTCTTGTGATAACGGCCGCTCCGTTTACGCACCCGCCGGAACAGGTCATAACTTCAAGAAGATCGAACGGGCCTCCGTTTTTGGCGTAAGCTCTCATTCTGGCGATCTCGGCTTTGCTAGTTCCGTTGATGCATGCCGTGCGTATCTCCATTTCTTCTCCGATGACGCTTTGGACGGCGGCGGCGACTCCGCCGCTCAGGGCGAACCCCCTGCCTTCTGCCGAAGCTCCGTCGTAGCTCCTATCCTCTTCACACTTTGAGGGATCGATCCCCGCTGCCTCGAAAACGGAGGCAAGTTCCTCAAAGGTCATGATGTAATCCACGCAGGAATCCTCCAAAGCCTCTTTTCTCTTAGCGACACAAGGCCCTAAAAAGACGGTCAGCGCTTGTGGATTCTTTGATTTGACCATTTCCCCGGTGTAGTGCATTGGCGTCGGGGTGTCAGATATGTGGGGTATCAACTCCGGCACGTGCCTGCGGACAGTCTGTATGTAAGCGGGACAGCATGATGTAGTCATGAAAGACTCTCCCCTCGAGAGCCTTTCTTTCAGCTCCTCCGCCTCCTCCCTTGCAGTTCTCTCCGCTCCTTTGGCGACCTCTACCACATCTGCGAATCCAAGCTGTTTCATGGCGGAAACAAGTTGAGCGAGTGAAGCGTCGAATTGCCCCACGAGAGCTGGGGCTATCAGGGCCGTAACGGTCCGATCGCTTTTGAGGGCTCTCAGTATGTCCACCACCTGACTTCTTTCCAGGACGGCACCGAAGGGACATGCCGCGACACAGCATCCGCAGCTTATGCATTTTGTAAAATCTATCTCCGCAACCCCATGCTCTCCCTTGGAAATTGCTCCTACGGGACAATTTTCTTCACAGGGTACGGATACTTTTGAGATCGCATGATATGGGCAGGCATCCCTGCATTTGCCGCAGTTTTTACATTTTTCCAGGTCGATCGTGGAGTGTCCTTCTATCACGGCTATCGCACCGAAAGGGCAGACCGATTCGCATGGTCTTGCCAGACAGCCCTGACATAATTCGGTCACGAAGTATCTTGCATTGACGCATCCTTTGCACGCTATATCGATTATTGTAAGGGGAGGTCCCTCGATGCGCTTTCTTCTCAGCGCTGCGGCGGCGTACTCGAGAAGAGATGTCATCTCATCATCGGCTTCAACGCTGAAGCCGAGTCCGGCGAGCACCCTCGACCTGACGACCGCCCTCTCCTTGTAAACGCAGCAGCGGTATCTTGCATCCGATCCGGGAGGTATCCTTTCAAAGGGCAGCCGTTTTATGGCCTGCCTGAAATTATCTTTCCAGTAAGATTCAGCTATTTTTTTGATTATCCATCTTTTTGTACTGACAAGATGATTTTTCAATTCACGATTCCTCCGTCCGAATAATGAAGCATCCCAGGGATGCTATACCCAATCCGGACTATAAGCAATGTATTATTGCCTCCTGTGGGGAAGATACAGAAAAGTAAAAATTATCAGAAGCGTTATCTTTCACATATTA
>CAYZYF010000011.1:0-23623 GCA_964482015.1 uncultured Synergistaceae bacterium | reverse complement strand
GCAATGTCGATCCTTATTTTATCGCCCTCTTCAACGACCGCGATTATGCCGCCTACAGCCGCTTCCGGCGATATATGTCCGATGGCGGCACCCTCGGTGAATCCAGAGAAACGCCCGTCGGTCAGGACGAAGACATCCTGTCCCATCCCAATCCCGACCAGGGCGTCCGTAGTCATCATCATCTCTCTCATTCCCGGCGCGCCCCTGGGCCCTTCGTATCTGATCACCACGACATCGCCCTTTTTGATGTTTCCCGAGACCACGGCAGAGTGTGCCTCTTCGTCGGAGTGGAAGATCCTGGCCGGACCTTCGAACAGCCTGATCTCTTCAGAGATGGTCGTTGTCCTGCATATCGCCCCGTTGGGGGAGATGTTCCCTTTTATGACAGCGATGCCGCCGTTCTTAAACACCGGATCTTCCGCCGTAGTCAAAACGGAATGGTCTGACGACCTTCTCACTTTACTGAGTTCGCCGATGGTGTGCCCCGAAACGGTGATAGCGTCATTGTTTAGGTACTCGCGCATCTCACCCAGTACAGCAGGAACTCCGCCTGCGTTGAAAAGATCTACGACAGTGGCTTTCCCCGTAGGTATGACCCTGCTGATCACGGGTATCGTTTCCGAGAGCTTGTCGAAATCATCGAGGCTGAGCTCAACCCCGACCTCCCTCGCGATGCTTAGAAGGTGGAGTACGGCGTTGGTCGAACCGGCGAGTGCCATGGTGAGAATGATCCCGTTAAGCAATGCGTCTCTTGTAAGAATGTCCTTTGGCTTTATGTTTTCTTTGACAAGGTCAACTATTCGCCTGCCGGTCTGTGTAGCGAACCTTTCTTTTTCAGCCGAGACCGCCGGAACGGTTGAGGAGCCCGGAAGCGCCATGCCCAGTCCCTCGGCCAGTATCTGCATGGTATTTGCTGTGCCCATCAGCGAGCATGCGCCGGGACCGGGACATACGTGATCCTCGAGGTATCCGATCTTTTCACGGGCTTCGTCGCTTGCGTAATCGGCGCCGAATACAAGCTGATCCAGCTCGCTCATCACCACGCTGCGCCCCTCGACCTTACAGACCTCCTGCGGTCCGCCCGTGAGCATGATGCACGGCACGTCGGACCTGATCCCCCCGATGAGCACCCCGGGTATTATGCTGTCGCACGAGGCCAGGAGCACCAGTCCGTCGAGCAGCTGGACTCCCGTCATTATTTCAACTGACGATGCTATCACGTCTCTGATTACGAGTTCGTACCTGAAATGGGGCATTCCTATCGGAACGGCGCCGCAGGTAGCTATAGTCCCAAATTCGAACGGGGTCCCCCCCGCCTGGAGTATGCCCGACCTTACTCGGGCTGCGAGCCTGTCAAGATGGACATGTCCCAGTCCGGCGTCATTAGCCGTGTTCACGATCCCTATCAGGGGTTTGGAGAGGTCGCCGTCGTCATACCCGCAACCTTTGTATATTGCCCTTCTAGAGGACGACCCCTTGCCTGAAAAAAGTTCGAGATCCTTTGAGCGATAAGTCATTTTGATCCGTCCTTTCCACGACGATTTAGGATGGTGTCCTGTTTATTATAAACCTAAAGCGGCGGGAACTTTTTTGGGGCCCGCGCGGTGCATTCCGGTCTGCGGTTTCTTCCGATGCAGTAATATTCGAAACCTTGTTGCTCCATCTCTGTCGGGCTGTAAATGTTCCTGCCGTCAAAAATTACCCTGCCTCGCATGAGAGGTCCAAGTTTTTGCCAGTCAAGAGCAGTAAATTCTGGCCACTCTGTCACGAGAACGGCGGCATCCGCATCATTTAAGAGCTCTTCGATGTCCGCGGCGAAGCTCACCTCTTTCGGCAGTATCACGGCGCCCTGTTCCATTGCTATAGGATCATAGGCCTTTACCGATGCACCGCAGTCGAGGAGACCCCGTATGAGAGATATTGAAGGAGCCTCTCTCATGTCGTCGGTGTGAGGCTTAAAAGCCAGTCCCATCACTGCGATGTTGAGTCCCTCCATGTTGCTCCCGAACCTCTCCCTGACCATGATCTGCAGGAGCTCCTTTTGCTTGCGGTTGACCTTGTCTATTGCCGAGGCCATAGTCATGTCAAGTCCCTGTCCCTCTCCGATCCTGCAAAGGGCCTGTACATCTTTGGGGAAACAGGAGCCGCCGTATCCACAGCCCGCGTTGAGGAAAAAACGTCCGATACGCCTGTCAGAGGCTATTCCCTCTTTGACGGAGATCACGTCTGCTCCGACCTTGTCGCAGAGCTGGGCGATCTCGTTCATAAAGCTTATCCGCGATGCAAGCATTGCGTTGGCGGCGTATTTCGTTATCTCGGCAGACGAAGGGTCCATGAAGAATAGCCTGTCATCGGAGACGAAAGGAGCGTACAGTTCGCGCATTATAGAGCGGGCCTCGTCAGATACCGCTCCGACAACGACCCTGTCAGGATGGAGGCAGTCCTTTATGGCCATGCCTTCTTTAAGGAATTCGGGATTTGAAAGTACCTCAAGGTTGATCTTTTCAAGGCCCCTTTCGTGCATGTGGGCCCTGATCCTCTTCCAAAGAAGCGTGCCTGTGCCAACCGGGACCGTTGATTTCACAACGATAAAGCAAGAGTGATCGATGCTGGCTCCAATGCCGTCAAGCGCACTGAGCACCTGCGCAAGATCCGCGCAGCCGTCCTCGGCGGGAGGGGTTCCAACGGCGATAAAGCAGAGCTGCGCATTTTTAAGGCCCTCTTTTATTTCGGTCGAAAAAGAGAGCCGGCCCTCCTCCATGTTTTTTTTCACGAGTTCTTCCAATCCCGGTTCGTATATTGGGATGATCCCCTTCTTGAGATCTTCTATCCTTTTGTGATCAATATCCACACAGCAGACTTCGTTGCCTTTTTCGGCAAAACATGTGCCTGTGACCAGCCCCACATATCCGGTGCCGACAAAACAGATCTTCACAGCAGAATGCCCTCCTTAGCTCTTTATCGTCAGCATCGTGATGCCAAGCAGTATTGCGCCGATGCCCATTATTCTCACAACGGTTATTTTCTCTTTGAAAATAAAAAAGCCCACGAAAAGCAGGATCAGATAGACGAGCCCCGACATCATCGGGTATGCAAGGGTGAGATCCGTCCTGGAGAGGGCGGCGGCCATGAGAAAAAAGGAGATGCCGAACATTCCCAGCCCAAGAATTATCCATGGATTTAAAAGTATTTTAAAGAAAGCTGAAACAAGGCCTGAGTCGACCAGGGAAGCATCGCCGCCGTATGCGTGCTTCATTACTGTGCTTCCGAGCGCGTTCGTAATGGCCGAAGCCAGCAATAGAAGGAGGCTTATTCTGTCCATAGCTCTTTTTCCCCCTGAAGTGCGAGAGTTCCGGCCCGCCCGGTCAGCTCTCCCGATATTACGGAGTGGCGCTCCGGTTTGGAGTCCCGCGCAAAATCGTTGAGAGTACAAAACACAATTCCGTTCGCTCCGGCTTTTTCCAGAAAACGGTCAAAGGCGTCGATCTTGGAGATCCCTTCCATCTCGGCGTGTACTGTAAGGACGTTAAAATCGCCCTTAATTTCGCTCAGCCAGACGTCTGATATAGTTTCGTCATCGATCCCTGGCAGTCCCAGTATCTCGTCCATCGTAGGCAGGGTGGTGGGGATCTGTACCGGAGCGTAGGCTACGCCCTCGTAAACGGGCAGGAAAGGAGAATAACCCCTTGTGTCGCTGCAATAGATGAGCCCGAGGCCGCTCTGGACCTCGAGGCTTACAGAGGATACCTGCCAGCCCGGCGCCGCGCAGCTTTTTGGTTTTTCTCCGGAGAGGTCCTCGAACATTTCGGCGGACCTCTCAAAAAGAGAAAGAAATTCCGCTTTTGAAATCGTTTTCAGGCTGTCCTGCACGTAGACGTGATCCCAGGCATGTACGCCGCAGTCATGTCCCTCGTCAAAGGCGCGCCTGAAGATGTCCGGAGAGGAGGGTACTATCATTGGAGCAGGGAGGAGCGTACCGTACATCATAGTTTTGAATCCGTATGTCGAGGGCGCCCTGGTCCTCATCATCTTTGATATGAACCCTTTCCTGAAAATCCTTTTTATCGCCTTGCCGGAGTTGTCCGGGCCGAATGAAAAGAATATTGACGCCGTAATGCCGCGCCTTTTGAAAAGGTTGAGCATGGAGGGCAGGCCTTCCATGTATCCCCTCAGCGTATCAATGTCGACCTTGAGCGCCAGTCTGGTCAAATCGTCCTCTCCCTCTCCGCATACCATGCTATGGTCATCCGGAGCAGTTCTCTCATCTCTGTTTTAGGCCGCCATCCCAGAAGTGTTTCCATTTTTTCAATAGAGGGAAGCCTGTTTTGCATATCGTCGTAGGTCTTTCCGTAGTAGGCATCGGCCGGAACGGCTTCGAGCACGGCCTTCTCAGCCATCTCACGGTATAGGGGGAAAGTTTTCATCTCTTCGATAAGCATCTCAGCCAACTCTTTTATTGAGTAATTGTTGCCGGGATTGCCTATGTTGAATATTTGTCCGTCGGCTTTGTTGTCTTTATTGTCGATAATGGCGGTCAGTCCCTCGATGCCGTCTCCGATCCACGTGAAGCTCCTTCTCTGTTCGCCGCCGTTTACAAGTGTTATCCTGCCGGTGTTGAGCACGTTGTAGATCATCTGTGTAACGGAGCGGGCCCTGTTTTGGGCGGCGTCATCGAAATTATCGAGCCTTGGCCCCACCCAGTTGAAGGGGCGGAAAAGTGTGAAACGGAGCCCCTCTTCCTGTCCGTAGGCGAATATCATTCTGTCCATCATCTGTTTGCTGCAGCTGTAGATCCATCTCATCTTATTTATGGGGCCGGTGATGAGGGGGCTCTCGTCCTCCCTGAGCACGCTGTCTCCGCTCATGCCGTAGACCTCTGACGTGGAGGGGAATATTATCCTCTTCTTGTACTTGGAGCAGAGCCGCACCATCTTCAGGTTTTGTTCAAAGTCCAGCTCGAAGGTCCAGATCGGTTTCTGAAGATAGTAGGCCGGTTTCGCTATGCCCGCGAGGGGCAGCACCAGATCTGATGCCTCAACCTGTTCCTCCATCCATTTTTCCTCTTTGAAGATGTCGCCCTGAGTGAATTTGAAATTTGAACATTCCGTAAATCGGGACAGAAAATCCGACCTTATATCGAACCCTACGATTTCGATCCCATCATTCTTACAAAGAGATTCAAGAAGGTGTGTCCCTATAAAGCCGTTTACGCCGGTAATAAGTATTTTCATTTGTTTACGCATCCCTTTCAGGTTCGCCCTCAGGCTCTATTCTGAGTATCCTAAGCAGTCCATCCCCCGTTCCCACCAAGAGCGGCGACCTTGAACATATTTCACCCGGCACGCACCTGCCGGTCTCCGGGGAGGCCTTCCAGATGTAATGCTTAATGCCGTCCCAGTGCGTAAACGCCCCGGGAAAGGGATGGGTGAGCGCCCGCACAAAATTATAGATCTCAAGGGCGGAGCTGTCCCAGTTTATCTCGCCGTCTTCCGGCCGTCTTCTTCCAAATTTAGTCGCCTTGGATTCATCCTGAGGATATCTTATCGCACTTCCGGCCTCAAGAGAACGCAAAGAGGATATCAGTATCTCCCCCGAGGCCTCCGCTACCCTTAAGAATACATCATGTGCGGTATCCTCAAAACCGATGGGGACGGATTTTTGAGCGATAATGTCGCCCCTGTCGGCGAATTCCGTCATTACATGGAGCGTGGCTCCAGTCTCCCGCTCTCCTTTTATCATGGCCCAGTTCACACAGGCCCGTCCCCTGTATTTGGGCAAAAGGGCGCCGTGTATGTTGTAGGCGCCGAGTTTGGGTATTGCCAAAACTTCTTTTGGGATCATGGCTCTGTAATAAAATGAGAGGATCAGATCGGGGGCCAGTTTTTTCAGGTGGTCAATCTCTTCCGCGCCGATCCTCGGGGGAGTCAGGGCCTCAATGCAGTTTTTCTGCGCTATTTCTTTAACCGAGCGAAACCAGATATTTTCATCGGGATCATCCTCGTGGGTGTACACAGCCACTATATATGCGCCGTCTGCGATCAGTGTTTCCAGGCAGACGCAGCCGACCTCGCTGTAGGCGAAGACAACTATAGGTGGCCTGTTATTCTTTTTCATGGTCAAAGATCTTCCTGATCGAGTATCTTGGTCTGCGGCTGACCTCTCTGTATATCCTGCCGACATATTCACCTGTGATGCCGAGGCTGAAAAGCGTTATTCCCGTAAGCATGAACTGAATCGCCATCAGTGTAAAAAGCCCCTCTGCCTCCGGGCCGAGGAAGAGGCGTCTCAGGAGCATGTAGAGGACAAGAAGCGACGAGAAAACCGATATAAGCATCCCGGCCATGGTCACGAACTGCAGGGGGACTATCGAGAAGCTTGTCATGAGGTCAAAATTGAGCCTTATCAGCTGGAAAAGTCCGTATTTTGAGGTTCCCATCTCGCGTTCTCTGTGCGCAACGGGTATCTCGATCGGGGATGCGGCGAATTTCTGTCCCAGAGCGGGTATAAAAGTCGTCGTTTCCCTGCTGATGTTGATAATATCGACTATCCTCCTGCTGTAGCCCCTGAGCATGCAGCCGTAGTCCCTTATGTCGAGCCTGGCTATCCTATTGGTCAGCTTGTTTACAAGTCTGGATGAGACCTTCCTGAACACCGGGTCACGTCGGCCGATTCTGTATGTGCCGACAAGGTCGTGTCCCTCTTCCATTTTGGCCACGATGTTTGGGATCTCTTCGGGGGGGTTCTGGAGGTCAGCGTCGAGTGTAATTACGATATCGCCCCTTACGTGCTCGAAACCGGCCATGATCGCCATGTGCTGGCCGAAATTTCCGTTTAAGTCTATGACCCTTACCTCGGGATGCGAGAGGTGGAGTTCATAAAGTATCCCAAGGGTGGAATCCTTGCTCCCGTCGTTTATGAAGATGATCTCAAAAGGCCTTTTCATTCCCTTCATGACGGGATAGAGGCTCTTAAAGAGCGGCCTGAGCGATTCTTCCTCGTTGTACGCGGGAATTACGACCGAGATATCGGGGTTCATGGATCAGCCTTTTATTCCGCAGATATCAAAGATCGCCTCAACGACATCCTGTGCGTCGCCGTCCGTCATGGCGGGGAAGAGAGGCAGGGAGACTATCCTGTCGGATACATATTCCGCCTCCGGCAGGGACCCTCTTTTGAGGCCGGTAGCCCCGCTGTAGTAGGTGAACAGGTGTATGGCCTGATAGTGCAGGGCTGTGCCGATGTTTCTTTTTTTCATCTCCGACATGAAGTCGTCCCTTGTTATGCCGAGCCTGTCTATGTCGATGAGCGGCGTGAATATGTGCCAGCTGTGCTCATGTTCATAGGGGGCCGGTTCGGGGAGGATGAGGGAGTCTACAGAGGAAAGCCTCTCCATGTAGAAGGATACGATCTCTTTTCTTCTGTTATTGAAAGATTCGAGGCGGGCGAGCTGGGAGATCCCTATTGCAGCCTGTATGTCCATCATGGTGTATTTCAGGCCGGGGAAGAATATATCGTAGTTCGCGCTGCCTTTTGCCGAATATCTGTTCCATGCCCCCTTGGACATTCCGTTTTGCCGTAGAACAGCGGCTTTCTCGGCTGCCTCGGCGTCTTCCGTACACAACATGCCGCCCTCGCCGGTGGTGATATTTTTTGTGGGATGAAAACTGAATACCGACACTCTGCCTTTCCCTCGGTCAGAACCAATCTTTTTCCCTTTGTATGATGCGCCAAGCGCGTGCGCGGCATCCTCGATTATCACAAGTCCATGCTTTTGAGCTATGGCCTCGATCCTGTCCATGTCACAGGGCATTCCCGCAAAGTGTACAGGGATGATGGCTTTTGTCCTATCTGTGACCGCTTTTTCAATGTTTTCAGGATCGATGTTGAGTGTTTTCCTGTCGACGTCCGCAAGAACGGGTTTTGCTCCCGTAAACATTATGGTGTTCAGGGTTGCGGCAAACGTCATCGGAGTCGTGATGACCTCGTCTCCGGGCCCGATGTCCAGCGCCATCAAAGCGGTGTGGAGCCCCGCTGTGGCGGAATTGAGGGAGAGGGACCAGGTTGCCCCCGTATATTTTGAAAAATCCTCCTCGAAGCGCACGGTCTTGGGTCCCATGGCAAGCCATCCCGAACGCATCGATTCGACCGCGTCTTCTATGGCGTCTTCGGCAATGGACGGTTTTGCGAATGGGAGGAACTCATCTCTCATCTCTGTCAGGCCTCCTGTTGAAAAAAATCATATAGTCTCCGTGGTCTATAGCCTTTGTCTCATGAGCCTTGCCGTCCGGAAAGAGCTCCGGTATGCTCTTTTTTTCTATTACCAGAGCAAACTTCCGACTTCCCGAACTCCATTCCGGAAGGAATTCTTCGGACGAAGGGAACCACCCTCTGCCTTCCGGCTTTTCTGCCCCAAACTCAAGTTCGCCGAGACAGTTGACCAGCATCACCCGCTGCTTTGTATAAAAAGGAATGCCCTGAAGTATTTCACCGTAAACGGCTATTGTCTCGTCATCCTTCTTCTCTTCCATTATCACAGCGGATATATCCTTGGTGGAACGAGTTTTACCCATTATGTCATATACTCCGTAGTGTGCCGCTATATAAAGCAGAGCGGAGAGAGAAAGGGAGAGAAGCGCTTTCCCATAGTCCGCCCTTCCCTTCGAGGTCAAAATTATCGCAAGAAATGGACCTGCCATAAGTCCTGCCGATATAGCGAATGCCCAAGGGAGGGCCTGGACGGGGTCAACTCTGCCCCCCATTATCGTATAGGCAATCAGGGCTGCCGAGAAGAGGACTGCCACTGCTGCAGAAAGTGTTAGGGCCCTGCCGTGCCATTTTTTTCTCCGTGCCATTCTGTCTATGTCAGATGCTATAAGAATAGCGAGGGGAGGAAAGCAGGGGACTATATAGGGTATGAGTTTTGAGCTTGAAACAGAGAAAAAGACAAATATAACGGCAAACCAAGAGAGAAGATAAATATTGGCGTCTCTCATATTTTTGTCCGCCGGGCTGCGAAGTATGCTTTCCCTGCTGAAGAGGGATAGAAAAAAACCTGTCCATGGCATAAGGCCGGCCGGTATCATCGGGATGAAGAACCAAAAAGGCTCGTAACGGTTGTGTATCTTCGTGGCATATCTCAGGAAGTGTTCGCGTACAAAAAAGAAATAAAGGAAGTCGGGATTTGCGCGGCTGACCAAATAAAACCAGGGAGCCGAGACGGCGAAAAAGAGTGCGATTCCAGGCAGATAGAGGGCGTCAAGCATAAGCCGCCATTTTCTCGTTAATATGATGTAACAGAAAATTATCCCTCCGGGCAAAACGATCGCCACGAGCCCTTTTGTCAGCAGCCCCAATGCTGCAGAGGCGTAGAAGATCAAAAACCATCTTCTGTCGTTTCTGACGTGCCCCGTGTAGAATGCGGCGAGGGCAACGGTCAAAAAGAACGAGAGCGGCATATCGGTCAGGGTTATGGTGCCGATGGCGAAATAAAGCAAAGATAAAGATGTCACGATACCGGCAAGCACGCCTGCCCTCCTGCCGTAGAGCGAGGCGCAGAAAAGTGCGGTGACAAGCGCACCGAGCACGGCGCTCAATGCGGTGGGAAAGCGGGCCGCAAATTCATTTTCGCCGAACGCCACGAAGCTGACGGCGTTCATCCAATAGAGCATTGCCGGCTTTTCGAAATACTTTACATAGTTCAGCCGCGGGGTGATGAAATCGCCTGATTCGATCATCTCCCGGGGTATCTCGGAATATCTTCCCTCGTCGGGCTCGAGCAGAGCATGGCGCCCAAGGGGAATAAAGTAGACAAACAGGATCAGGACGGCTATCGCCGCGACCATAAGATGTTTTTTACTGTGATCCGAACGCATCGTCGCTGCAGCACCTTCCAAAAAAATTTGGCACTTGAGGCCATTGACGCTTAAACAAAAACGGTAAAACTTACGCCGACCGCCGACAATGCAAGAGGTCGGATAGTTGATTATAGATTATACGACCAACAAATCAAACATGGTAAAGAAATACATACGGGGGCTCCGTTGCCGGACCCCCCGTATTCTTGGTATTTATTATGGTGGTGGTTATTTTATACCCCGCTCTTCATCGGTGCCGGGCACCAGGTTGTCGCAGAGCGCTGCGAGCACACCGGCAACTGCCATGGGGGTCTTCATAACGGCCCAGATCATTCCGCCGAAAGTGTCTCCCAAGGCACCTGTAAAAAGAGCCTGATTTGGTTCCACCCAGCCTGGCAAACCTAAGGCCATGAGAAATGCGAAGCCCACTATCAGCACGTTTCTCTGGCTGCCCATATCCGCTCGCATCAGGTTCTGTATACCCAGAGCTCCGATGGTGCCGAAGAGGGTGATATAGGCTCCCCCGATAACGGGAGAGGGCATCGTTGCAATAAGTGCGCCCAGTTTTCCTACAAGCGACAGTATTATGAGTATTACTGCACCAGCCCTCACGACGTGCCTGCTTGCCACTCCAGTGAGGCTGATCAGGCCAATATTTTCCGTGTAGGAAGTGGTGCCTACGGATCCAAGTATCCCTGAAATGGCGCATCCGACGCCCTCGGCGCCGAGCCCCCTGCTTATCTGTTCCGGCGTAGGATCATCTATGCCGGCTGCGTATGAGCAGTTGTGGTAATCTCCGATGGATTCGATCATCACGCAGAAGAAACCGGCGGAGATGGCTCCGAGGGCAAGGCCTGAAAATTTCGGAACGCCCCACGGCATGAACAGTTTGTATCGGATCCAGGGTGCGGAAATTACTCCGGTGAGATCGACGTATGCGGAATGACCGTCGCTGAAAATACCCGTGGCGGAGAGAAGGAGACATATTACGTAGGCGATGGTTATGGAGCCCAGAACGGCGAAAATATTGCAGTATTTATTTTTGCTGCAGAGGCTGAAAAAGAAGACAAGCACCACTACAAGCAGGGAGATAGGCCAGTAATTTGCCGCGTTGAACTGTATCGCGGTGGGGGCGAGGGTAAATCCTATAGCCATGATAGTGGGGCCTATTACGACGGGAGTAATGAACTTTCTTACGTGACCGATAAGCCTGCTGTAGCCGAGAAGCGATAGGACTATGCCGCCTATGAGCAATGAACCGCCGACATACTGCATTATCACGTCCGGCCCCATCGCCTTGTAGGCGCCGATTATGGTCATTATGGGCGGAATAAAACTGAAGCTCGAGCCCTGGACTATAGGCAGTCCCGAACCAAGTTTCGGGTGGGTCTGGATAAGCGTGGCTATGCCCATGGAAAAATAAACGCATCCTATGAAAGCGCCTATCTGCTGGGTCGTCATGCCCATGGCCGGGCCAAAGATAAGCGGGACCAGAGTGGTCGCTCCGAACAAGGTGAGAACGTGCTGTGCGCCTGCCAGGATCAGTATCGGAGTCGGTGGACGATCATCGATACCATAGACTAAGTTTTTTTTCGCCATGATACACCTCCGGATTATTTTTAGCAGAAAAAGGCTTCTGCAATCGGTTGCAAGGTTTTTTCGGGAATATTATATGTCGATTTTAAACAAAAATCCAGTGGGCGCTCAACGTTTCCCGACAAATCTTTTATAATCGTCAGGTGTGTCCAGATCCCTGAAGTGACACTCCTCTGTGCCGACCGTAAGTATCTCCCAGCTGTGTTTTTTCAGTATATTCCTTCCGCCGGCATCTCCCTTAGCTGCGCCGAATCTTTCTTTCCAAACGGACCGATAGAACATGGGGTGCCCGAAAATTCCGTCCCTGCATGGCGTCAAAACTGTTTTGTCCTCAGCCATGGACATAAAACTATCACGGAGTGATCTCATCTCATCGGGTCCGACGAAGGGAAGGTCTCCCAGCATGATGCAGAAATCCTCACCGTCGGGCAGCATCTCAAGGCCGATTGCAAGTGAACTGGATTGTCCTCTTTCGGGGTATTCATTTATGCCCACATGAAGCCAGGAGGGCCTGTTGGGTATGCTCGCTCCGACTTCGCAGGAAAAAACGGCGAGGATAGGAGAGAATCCCGCCCCATGGAGGTTTTCTATGACAGTCCCGATCACATTGCTCTCTCCGAAAGGGAGCAGGAGTTTCTGGACCCCCATCCTTTGTGATAGTCCCGCAGCAAGCAAAATAGCGTTCATCTGAAAATGTCCGCCTTTCCGTAAAATTTTTCAGATTTCAAAGAGACCAGCACCACATGATCATACCCCATGAGCAAAAGCGGGAGTGTTTTTAAAATTTCATCAAGTTTTTGCTCGGATAGAAGGTCACATTTGTTTATAAGGAGAACCCTGCGGGCCTTTTCCGGTGAATTTTTGAGATACCCGTGCCGGTCCGACAATATCGCTGCACAGGACTCAAGGGAGAGGGCACGCCCAGAAGGAAGCGGAAATCTCTCCTGCAGTTTGTCCAGACGGAACGTGTTCGCAAAGGACAAAGGTTCTATGAATACATCGGCGCCGAGGACTATTATTTGACAGTCCGTAGACGTTGTGATGGGCGGTTCCCATTCTTCGTAGGCCTTGAGCGAAAGTCCCCTTGAACCGTCGGCCTCAATAATTATCTTTGCAGGGCCCTGTTCGCCGATGAATGAGGTTATCTCCTGCGGCGAATAGCCCGAAAGTTTTTCGCCCGCCTTTTCCCTTGCCGCGACGATCAGGCGTGGGGAGGCCCCATATTCTGCCATCCTTTTTATGAGGGCAGAGGGGGAGACAGTCATGCTAACGAAAGATCCATCTTCCTCGGGCGGGAATATCTTTGTGGTCGTTGTTATAAGGGTCAGTCCGCTTTTTGCGAAATGTCTGCCAAGCGCCAGCATCAGCGAAGTTTTGCCTCCACCTCCGGTAATGGAAATAACCCGGCATTTCGAAAGGTCAAGCAATGCATCAAGTTCTTTTGCCGAATCTTTCATTCGCATAACGTCCCCTTCCGTTTGACCTCTTGAATACGACTGTCGATGATAGCAGAGAAAGGCATCTCATGGCGATCTTATCATGTTTTTCCGGCTTTAATTGCCGAAGCTTGTTCGATAAGGTTTTTTAAAAGCATCCTTGTCATTTTTTTTGTTCCCGGATCCGAACTTATAATACCTGTACATGAGGGACAGCCGTTTTTACAGCCGCAGGAATCCAGCCTTTTGATGCAGGCAGCCAGTATCTCAGCCATTTCGCTGTATACGCCCTCCGCGAGCCCCACTCCGCCCGGTATGGAGTCAGAGATAAGGATCGCCGGGTGTGCGAAGTATGGGTCGTCCGTAGAGGTGAAAACGCTGATGTCTCCGGCATCACACATAAGAAAGAGAGGGGCCAGGTTTTTGATAAGGTTTGCGGTCCCGCTCATAGCTATTCTAATGCCGGGCAGAGATGCAAGTCCGCCGGAGATGGTGATCCACGCGGAGGTGGTCTCCGTCTTTTCCTCCGCCAGCTCTACGCTGCCATGTCCCAGAGTTTCTCGTGTCTTCAGGTCGATAGTTTTGTATATTCCGGGTGCACAGAAGATCACGCTCTCTCCCCACCCGAAGATCCCCTTATTTTCCGTCGTCTTTTTGACCCTTATCCTGACCGTGGGCCTAGCCTCAGTGAAGGTTTTAGGAGAGGATCTTTTTACCAGGCAGCTCATGCTTTCTCTGTCCAGTTCTTCCACTGAGTAGGTCTTGCCGTCATGGAAGTAGACCGCTCCGGGGAATATCAACGATCCGGCGGATCTTTTGTCTATAGTGCCGATAAGTGAAGGAGCCTCCCCATCCGTATTGTCGTATATTGAATATTTATCCGCCGAGGCGCTCCGGAGGGAGAATGACGATGCGGGGTATCCTTCGGAGCTCCACAGGTATATGAGCCCCTCGGGGGTTTGGTATTCGGAGAGAACGCCGTGTTCAGCCAGATACTTTAAGATGCCTGTAATATCATCCCCGCCAAACAGTTCATCGGCCCTGAACGGGATCTCGTAAGCCGAACACTTTATGTGATCGATCCTGATATATGGGTTTGCCGGATCTATCCTGGCCGCTTCTGGTAAAGCTCCAAGCAGTATCTCAGGATTGTCGGCAAGATATCTGTCGGATGGGAGTCCGGTCGGTATGATCACTGCGGCGGATGATCCGGAGCGCCTGCCGGCCCTTCCTATTTGCTGCCAAAGTGATGCCATGCTGCCCGGAAAACCGTGTATCAGGACGAGCTCGAGTGATCCGATATCTACTCCAAGCTCCAGCGCGTTCGTACTGACGACAGTCTTCAGTTTTCCCCTTCTGAGGTCGCCTTCTATCTCCCTTCTTTCCGACGGAAGGTATCCCGATCTGTAGCCTCTCGGTCCGGGGCCGGAGATGCCGCTTTTTCTACGAAAATCGGAGAGTTTTTGCAGTATCAGTTCCACATTGATCCTGGACCTTGTAAAAATAACCGAGCTTAGTCCATATTCGAAAGCCTTGTCTCCAAAGCGCGCGGCCTCGTAAAGGGATGAGCGCCTCAGCCCTCTCTTGCGGTCGATCAGTTTAGGATCATAGATGACCAGCTCTTTTTGGGGTGAGGGAGCTCCGTTTTCATCTATTACCTCGGCAGGCCTGCCGGTTATTGCCATGGCGTGCTCAAAAGGGTTGGCGATGGTCGCCGAACAGCATATAAAAACAGGATTTGACCCGTAAAATCGGCATATCCTGAGCATCCTGACGAAGAGGTTTGAGAGGTGAGATCCGAGCACTCCCCTATAGCTATGGAGTTCGTCCACAACGATAAAATCCAGGTTTCTGAAGAAATCCTCCCAGCTCCTGTGATGAGGGAGGATGCCGGCGTTGAGCATGTCCGGGTTGCTTATAATGACGCTTGCCGATTCCCTTGCCTTTTTTCTATCGGATCGAGGGGTATCTCCGTCGTAAGTAAAGACGGGGATATCTATTTTTAGTTCGGAAATGAGCTCTCTTATTTCTGAGCGCTGATCCTGGGCAAGGGCCTTGGTGGGAAAAAGAAGGATGGCGCGGCTCTTGTTATTTTTAAGAATGGAGTCGATAACGGGCAGGACATAGCAGAGAGTTTTTCCCGACGCCGTAGGAGTGACGACCACAATATCACTGCCGCTCAATGCCAGGGATAGCGCCCTGCTTTGATGAGAATAGAGTTTTTCGATGCCTCTCTTTCGTAACAGTGAAATTATGTCTCTGTGAAGGGGGCCAAAATCGCCGTAAACAGGTTCTCTCGGCTCAATGTCATGCAAAAGCCTTATTTTTCCTTCCTGGCTGCGGACCCATTTAAGAAAGCCGGCGATGCCGTTTTTCTTTCTCCCAAACAGTTTTGCCCACATATCAGCGCAAGCTCTCCCAAAGCATTTTTATAGAGGAGACGAAGACGGCGCAGGCAAGTATCAGCCTTATTGTACGATTTTTTGCGCTCAGATTGAACCTTGCTCCTGCGTTTCCGCCTAAGATCGCTCCTGTTGTGAGCATAAGAGCGGAACTCCAATCTACCATGCCGAATGAAGCAAAGATGATGAGACTCGCCGCGGTATAGCAGACGACTATCACGCTTTTTAAGATATTTGCCTCTCTTATATCCTTTCCGCAGCCGACTGAGAGCGCCCAGATGAGCAGGAAACCTACCCCTGCCTGTATAAACCCTCCGTATGTTCCGGCCAGAAAGAGCAACCCTATACGAATGGGCAAAGGGAGGGGCGTTCCGGTGCGCCTCTCCCACCTTTCAGGCTTGGTGATCAACAGCATCCCCATCAGAAGGATCGAGAGAGCGGCCAAAAACGTAAAAATCTCCGATGACATCCGGATCGCCGTAATGGTGCCTGCCACAGCTCCCGCCGTGGCAGGCAGGACATAGGGAAAGGCCTCTTTCAGGCTTATTTTTCCCGCGGAATGGTAATATCTCACCGCAGACAAGTTCTGAAAGAGTATTGAGACCCTGTTGGTGGCGTTGGCAACACCGAGGTCCAGCCCTATTATGTTCAATACGGGAAGAGTCAGAAGGCTCCCGCCGCCGGCCGTTACGTTTGCGAATCCCGCTACGGCCCCGGTAAGGACGGTCAGGGTAAGTTTGGATAAAACGCTCGGCTCCACAGGCAGGATGCCTCCGTATCGTGTAAAATCTTAGTTAGGGCGATCAGCGTGTCTATGCGCAGTGCGCCTGAGAACAAGGACGCGCCCACCGTACGCTATTATACAGGAGAAACGGGGCTGGTTTTTAACGGATGCCTGAAGGGGGGTGTTTTCTTGCGGATGCAATCATAGAGAAGGGGGTGGAAGTGCATGGCAAAGGCGATCAGGGGTACTCTTAAGGAGTCGGGTGAAAATTATCTTGAGACGATACTTATTCTCAAGGAGAGGAAAGGAAGCGTTCGCTCAATAGATATCGCAAATGAGCTTGGCTATACAAAACCGAGCGTCAGCCGGGCGGTCAAGATATTGGCCGACAAAGGGCTGTTGGTCATGGATCCCGGAGGGGAGCTGGTCCTTACGGACAAAGGGCTGGAAATCGCGAACGCCATTTATGAAAGACACAGGATCCTTTCAGAATTTTTTGTCACAGTTCTTGGCGTAGATAAAAGTCTGGCTGATGAGGACGCATGTCGGATCGAGCACGTAATAAGCGACGAAAGCTTTAGCAAGATCAAAGAATTTACCAAGAAAAAAAGAAGTAGGGATTAAAAGCAGCCGGTCATCGCATCCCTGTAAAGGATGAGGTCTTCATGATTTTTATCGCGATCGCCGACGAAAGGAAAGCTTTAAGAACATCCCCGCCTACAGTGCTCAGAAAACCTATCGAAAGGACTTTCATAAGGGGCATTCCGTTGCCGGGCATCCAAAAATTTACGATAACGTAAAGATGTGCCAGGCCAAAGAGGTAGACAGCTGCGATTCCGGCGAGGGAAGCTGCCAGGTAGTCTCTCATTCTTGGGATCCCGTGGGCAATGTATGCGCCGCTTATCATTTTTCCGGTTACCCAGCCGCAGGCCACGAAGCCGACCACGTAACCAAAGGAGGGAGATAAGATGGACGACAGTCCCCCTCCTCCCGTAAAGACAGGTATCCCCGCAAGTCCCATAAACATGTAAAAAGCCTGAGAGGCTGCCCCGTATTTCGGCCCAAGCAGCAGCCCGGCGAGGATGCAAAAGAGGGTTTGCAGGGTAAAGGGGACAAACGGGACCGGAACCGTTATTTTGGCCCCGACGGCGGTCAATACGGCGAAAAGAGATACATAGATCATTTGACGTGTCTTCATGGGGAGGAGTCTAGGCTCAAGATGCCCAATTGTCAACCTATGAAAATTTTAAGGTTGACAGTCCTTCCCCCTTCGTTCCCCCGCTTCTGTGAATCCCCTGCATAAGATTAATTTATCCGAAGAATCTAACGAGAAGGACCGCGGCTATCAGTGCCGGAAGCATGTTCATGACTCTGATCTTCATGATGCCCAAAAGGTTGATTCCGATAGCCACTAACATAAGACCGCCTGTGGCGCTCATCTCCAGAACTGCCGCATCCGACATGAACGGCTGTATCCACACCGCGGTCAGAGTAAGTATGCCTTGATATAGGAAGACAGGCACGGCGGCGAAAATCACGCCGAACCCCAGGGAAGCGGCCAATGCGACGGAGGTGAGGCCGTCTATCAGCCCCTTGGCCAGGAGAAGCGAAGGATAGCCTCCCAGCCCCTCCTCAAATGCGCCGAGCACAGCCATTGATCCCGTGCAATATATCAGGCTGGCCGCTATGAAGCCGCCTGAAAATCCCTTTGCGCTTTCCCCGAACTTCTTCTCGAGCGCCGCGCACCCTTTGCCAAGCAGCCCTTCCAGGTCAAGCAGCTCTCCGGCCACGGAACCGGCAGCTATAGCGGCTACTACTACGAGTGGCTGCTGAGTCTTTACCGACATCGACAGGCCCAAAGACATGACAAATATCGCCATGCCCTGGACGGGGAGTTCCAGGACTCTGGCCGGCAGACTCTTTCTCACGGCAAGACCGAAAAAGGCGCCTAAGACTATCATGCAGGCGTTGATGATGCTCCCAAAAAGCGGAATGTCGATCATGATACCCAAAAAATTCTTCCTCTCATTAAATCGGCGAAACGTCAGTCGATTTAGAACACACTTTCAAATAAAAAGGCCGGCTGATCAGGCCGGCCGAGCTGATCAAATATGCAGGCACTCAGCCCAGAATGACTCTTTCGTTGTTTATGTAGTCCCGAAGCTCTTTTCTGATGTATTCGTGGACTAATTTGTCCGCCTTATCCTGAAGTTTTTCTTTGTTTTCTTCAAGGAACTGGATGCATACTCCTCTGTCATATTCTTCCTCGACGGAGTCAGCTCCATCAAGCACTATGCACTCCAGGCATTCCACGTCAAACTCCGGAAGAGAGACCCACTGGGGGGCTTCTTTTTCCACGTCATCTCTGCTGTTGAGGACCGACTTGATGATATGATATTTTTCATTGTTTCCGGCTGACATCTCTCCGGCATAGGTCTCAGCGTCCGATTCATTGTCGAAGACATTTGTATCCGCTATATCGAGCCCCTGCATGTGAGCGACCACCCAAACTATTTTTTGCATTACCCTTCGCCTCCTGCGTAGAAAGTTCTTAGACTGAGCATACTATAATCTTTATTTGAGTTGTTGTATAGTAATAAACCATTAAGCGAGACAAAATTATTGCCGGCGGGGGCTTCGGCCTCCTCTCCCGAAATGCTTTTCGCCTGTAATATTCTTGATAAAGGCAATTTCGGCTATGGAGTCCATTTGAAGAGGTAAGCCGGACAGGTTCTGCGCTGTCGCGCTAAAATACTTTTGCACGGGGATGTGCGTCCGGTTATCACAGGGGGGTATTTACTTTGTCAGAGGATAAAATGCGTAAGCGGGGGATGATGACCAGAGCGATACACAGCGGCTGGCGATACGATCCCGCTACAGGGGCGTCGGGGCTGCCGATCTATATGACCTCAGCTTTTCAGTTTCAAAGCACCGATCATGCCGCAAGGTTGTTCAGCCTGTCCGAGGAGGGGTACATCTACTCAAGACTTTCCAATCCGACGGTCTCAGCCTTTGAGGAGGGGCTCAACTCCCTTGAGGGAGGGAGCGGATGCGTATCCCTCTCTTCCGGACAATCTGCATTTACGCATCTGATCTCCGCCCTCTGCTCGAGCGGGGACAATCTGGTGGTATCAAGGAAAATATACGGAGGGACTCTGACTCTGCTGCAAAATGTATTCTCGCGTTTCGGGGTCAGGTGCATATTTGTCGACAGCGACCATCCCTGCCAGGTCGAGCAGGCTATAGACGATTCCACCAGAGGGATCATTACCGAGACCATCGGCAATCCAATGATGAACGTAGCTCCACTAGAGGCCCTTGCCAGAATATCAAGAAGGCAGGGGGTCCCCCTGATAGTGGACAATACATTCGCCACTCCCGCCCTATGCAGGCCGATCGAGTGGGGAGCGAGCGCAGTGGTGCATTCTACTACCAAATATATATCGGGGAACGGGAACGTTATAGGAGGGGCAGTTGTAGATGGAGGGAGCTTCGACTGGAAGGCGTATCCCGAAAAATTCCCCGGCCTTGCGAAGCCCGATCCCGCTTACAACGGGATCATCTTCTCTGATAAATTCGGATCTTCGGCCCTGTACGCAAAGCTGCATTTGGCTATACTGCGCGATCTCGGAGGCTGCCAGTCTCCTTTCGACGCATATCTTCTGCATCTCTCGCTGCGCACTCTGCCGCTCCGTATGGAACGGCACAGCAGGAACGCCATGGAGGTTGCGGGTTTTCTTGAATCTCATCCCGCCGTTGAATGGGTCAGTTATCCCGGCCTTTCCGGACATCCTCAAAATGATATGGCGAAGGTATATCTGAAAAACGGATGCGGAGGCATGATAGCTTTTTCCGTAAAAGGGGGGCTTGAGGCGGGGAAGAAATTTATCGAGAACCTGGATATGATCGGACACATGGCAAATCTGGGGGATTCAAGGACTCTCGTCATACATCCCGCGAGCACTACGCACGGACAGCTGACGCCGCAGCAGAGAGAAGAGGCCGGCATAGGCGAGGGGCTGATAAGGCTGAGTGTCGGGATCGAAGATAGCTGCGATATTATCGAAGATCTTACTTCCGCGCTGAGAAGCACCGGAGCTTAAATGAAGAGAGAGAAGTTACAGGGGAAGCCTGAGCCCGCACTGGGAGGCCTCCCCTGTCCGCAGTTTTGACCTGTTCCGGCAAATGCTGTCCTTTAGCCTAGCTGAGGGGAATGTAGGAACATACGTACTGCACCGGAACATAGCAGCGGAAACCAAACTTGCTGTTGCCGGGCAGGTTGAATGTCTCTCCCGCTTTGATCTCGATATATTCTGAAGTTCCCGGGAGGCGGACCTGACATACGCCGTCTATGATCTCCATGATCTCTGCGTCTGCCGTGCCAAATTCGTAATCTCCCGGGAGGAAAAGGCCAAGGGTCTTACGATCGCCGTCAGGCGTGAAGATTGTGTGGCTGACTACCTTGCCGTCGTAATAGACATTTGCTTTGGAGATTACTGTCACATTTTCGAACTTTTCATTCATTGCCGCGACCTCCTAAATTAATGATGTTGTATCATAATAGTGTTATTTTACGCTTACGTCCAGTACAATGGGTCGGCTGGACACACTACGCAAAAATATCGGGGGAAATATCTTGAGTAAATATTATATTTTTTGTGATGGAAAAATAGTATTGAAAAACGGTGATTCGAGTCTGCCAGATACCTTATCTGACAAGAAGCTGGAGGTTTTTTTCAAGAACAGCGGAAAGGTGGACAAGGATAACGGAAATGGTGATATGTGGGCAGAGATGGGATCTGACAACGAACTGCCTGACGGTTATATCCTCGCGGAGAGAAGGTCTGTCTGGCCCGTTTTTGAGGAACACGAATTTTTCAGGGCCGGCAAGGCCTTTCATCTGATGGATTGGCAGAGGACAAACAGGCATTGCGGCGTATGCGGTACACTGGCATGTTACGATGAGGATGAGCAGGCAATGAGATGTCCCTCCTGCGGAGAGCTTTTTTATCCCGTGATATCGCCGGCGATAATAGTGGCTGTCGAAAGAGAGGGCAAGCTGCTTATGGGGCACGGAGCCAACTTTCCCCCCGGCAGGTTCAGCGTATTGGCGGGATTTGTGGAGCCTGGCGAGGACCTTGAGGATTGCGTCAGACGAGAGGTTTACGAGGAGACAAAGATCAATGTGAAAAATATAAAATATTTCGGCAGTCAGCCTTGGCCATTTCCTCGTTCCCTGATGCTCGGCTTTACTGCCGAGTGGCAATCCGGCGAGATCGAAGCCGATGGCAGGGAGGTTATTGAGGCCTCCTGGTTTGCCCCGGAAGAAATACCCGATGCATACAGAGGGCTGAGCATTTCCTGGAAACTTATAGATAATTTCATAAAGAAGCATTCGTAAACTACCGATGCATCAGTGATAGCGTTATAGGACAATGGGGGAGCCCATGCGGTCGGATATCGGCCGTGTGACCGATGTGGAAATGGAGGCGGATGCTGTGGCTTCTCTTAAAAAGGGCATATTTTTCGCGTTAATAGCCTTATTGGTGCTTTTGTTCCCCTTGCATGGCGCTTCCGAGGCCAAACTATCTACGGAAGAGGCCAAGGCTGTGTGGCAGAAAGTGGCAAAGGCAACCGAACTTACGAATCTGCCTTTTTCTGTAAAGGATGAGAAAGTTCCCAACGCGTGGGTCGCAAACGGCAGTTCCGTGACCGTGACCACTGGGCTCCTTGACCTGCTTGAAACGCAGTCTGAGCTATATGGCGTGCTGGCTCATGAGGCCGGACACGCTAAACTTAACCACTATGAGAGCACGGTTCAAAGGGGGGCCGGCCTTTCCGTCGCCGCCGCTCTCCTCGGTAAACTCATCGGAGGGGGAATCGCCGATACAGCTGCCGGCATCGGCGCTAATCTGGCCTATGCCGGATGGAGCAGAGAACAGGAAGTTGAGGCCGACGATTATGCGGTTCATCTGGCGCACAGGACGGGAGAAGATCCCGTCGGGCTATACAGTGCCTTGCTTAAGCTATCTTCTATCGGAGAAAGGCCCCAGCCTAGCGGTTTTAACTCCCACCCTCCCGATGAGCGCCGTCTTCTCCATCTAAGAAATGAGATCCTCAGCCTGAATCCCAACGCGAAGTTTCCGGACGGCTCGGAGAAGGGTGCAGGTACTCAGCCAGGCGCTGATTCCACGGGCGCCCCTTCTGTCGATCGGGCTCAAAAAGAGGGATATGATATAGACGCCGCCATAGAAAGACTTAAAAAGGAAGAGGCAGCCAGAGCCGAGGCAGCCCGCAGGGACGGCTGATGTTTGGTGAAAAGGGACTCATCCATGTTTATACAGGAGAGGGTAAGGGTAAAACGACATCTGCCCTCGGTCTTGCGTTCCGTGCGCTCGGCCACGGGGCCTCGGTCTGCATGATACAGTTTATGAAAGGCTGGGACAGCTACGGAGAGTTAAAGTCCGCGCTTAAGCATGACAGGCTCAGGATCATTCAGACCGGCAGACCGGACTACGTCTACAAAGGCAAAGAGTTGCCCGAGGATCACAGTGAGGCGCGGCGCGGAATGGAGATCGCACTGCGCATGGTGAGAGAAAACGGCTGTGATATGCTCATATTGGACGAAATAAATGTGGCTGTATCTTATGGTCTTGTCAGCCTTTCATCCGTTACGGAGCTGATCAGGCAGAAACCTTACGGCATGGAAATCGTACTTACCGGAAGAGGAATGCATGAAGAACTTGTTTCGGCGGCCGATCTTGTGACTGAAATGCGAGAGATAAAGCACCCGTTCGCCGAGGGTATAATCGCCAGAAAAGGGGTAGAATTCTAGTTGACAAGGTGAGCCCCTTTGTCTAAACTAAAACAGTTTTAAATAAGGCGCCAATAAGTATATCGGCTATCAATAGAAGGAGGAAAAACATGAAAACTCAGGAAAACCTCGCCGTAGCGTTTGCGGGAGAATCACAGGCAAATAGGAAATATCTATGCTATGCAGCTCAGGCGGAAAAGGAAGGGTTCAGCAATGCAGCCCGTCTCTTTCGTGCCACTGCAGAAGCAGAGACTATACATGCATTTGCGGAATTCAAGGCTAAAGGCGGAATAGGCACAACAGCGGAGAACCTTGTCGCGGCGAAAGATGGGGAGACGTATGAATATACCGAGATGTACCCCCCGATGATAGAGGACGCAAAGGCGGAGAACAACAATGAAGCTGCGCGTATATTCCACTACGCAAATGAGGCGGAGAAGGTACATGCCCGCCTTTTCGACGAAGCGCTTGCCAACCTTGGCAGCGAGCCGGAAGGGCAGGATTATTACCTCTGTCCTATATGCGGATACATCCATAAAGGTAAGGAGTCGGCAGTTCCTTGCCCGATCTGCGGAGCCAAGCCTACGATCTTTAAGAAATTTTAGCCGGGCTCCAATCGCCATCGGATAACCCGACCAATAGAAGGCAGACCGCGGTTTTTCATTACCGCGGTTTTTTTGTGCGACTGCCGGCAAACAAACCGCAAAGCCGCGGATCTCGGTAGGGACGACTCTTTGAAGGCAAGGAAGGCAAGCTCTAAAACCTCCGTGTTATAATAGACCATCACATTAGTTTTG
>CAYZYF010000010.1:21995-31208 GCA_964482015.1 uncultured Synergistaceae bacterium | reverse complement strand
GACCGTGTCAGGGCAGGGGCTGCCGCGACATAATCCTTCGTGAGCTTTCGAAAGCGACGGGTAAACCTATCTCAGAACTGGACCCGGGAACCATCAGGCCTCCGGTGAAACCAATAAAGCTCAGGCTCATCGCCGAGGAAGATTAGGGGGGTGCGTGTGATGGATTTTCCGAAAACAGCTGATGTCGTAATAATAGGCGGAGGCGTGGTTGGAACGGCAACCGCCTATTACCTTGCCAAATCAGGCAGGAAAAATATCGTCGTCATAGAAAAGAATACCGTCTGTTCCGGTTCGACCGGAAGGTGCGGAGCGGGGATCAGGGCGCAGTGGGGACTTGAACTGAATTGCCGCATGGCCCTTTCTTCGCTGGATACGTTCGAGCAGCTCGACGAGGAACTGGGACTTCCCACCGGGCTCAATCAGGGAGGATATCTGCTTGTCGCATACAAAGACAAGGAGTGGGACCAGTTCAAAAAGAACGTCGAGCTTCAGCATAGCCTCGGCATAAAGACCGAAATATTTACCGATGTCAAGAGAGCACAGGAAATCTGTCCGGGAGTGGCCGTCGACGATGCCCTGGGTTTTACCTTCTACCAGAGGGACGGTCATGCGGACCCGTTCCTTACCACCTTTGCCTACCAGGAAGCCGCAAAGAGGCTCGGCGTCCATTTCCACAAGTTCACCGAGGTGACGGGACTTAAGGTCGAGAATAATCAGGTCAAAGCTGTAGAAACGACACGCGGCACGATAGAATGCGCCCAGGTGCTGAACTGCGCCGGCGCATGGGCGCAGGACATAGCTAAAATGGCGGGCATCGATCTTCCGAACTGGGCGGAACGTCATGAGATCCTTATAACGGAGCCTGTGGAAGAAGGCGTATGTCCTCCTATGCTTATGAGCTTCAGCGGCAATTACTATATACAGCAGCGGCCGCACGGATCTATAATAGCCGGCGAAAGTCCCTCGCACGAACCGCTGTTGGGGTACACGGCAACCGCTCAGTCGGTAGCAAGCATAGCAAGGGCGATCATCAAAATGCTCCCCAGAGCCAGAGACATCAGAGTAGTCCGTCAGTGGGCCGGATACTACGATATGACCCCTGACGCAGCGCCGATCCTAGGCGAGACAGATGTGAAGGAATTCTGGCATGCAACCGGATTCTCCGGCCACGGGTTCATGCTAGGTCCGGTAGCCGGACAGATCATGACCGCTCTTTTAAACCGGGACAAACCGATCATCGACCCCACGATAATGGATTACCGCCGTTTCGACCGCGGTGAGCTCATTGTGGAGCCCAATGTGGTCTGATCCGGCGATTTAAGTTTAAGATCCGGCAATAGTCTTTAGGGGCGGAATCAATCCCGCCCTTTTTCTTTATCCCATTGCAGTATGGAGGTGGCAGAGATGGAGTTTACCAGGCTGAAAGGAGAAACCTGGGCAGCGTGCGGCCCGGTCAATATCGGCGCTTTCGTCAGGGAAAAGGACGCTGTGCTGATCGACAGCGGCAACGACTCTTCATCGGGCAGGAGGATCCTTCGTCTGGCGGAGGAGAACGGCTGGAAAATAAAGCTGATAATCAACACGCATTTTCATGCCGACCACACTGGAGGCAACGCATTCATACAGAAAAGGACAGGCTGCGGGATCGCCGCATCCGCTAAGGAAGCGCCCTTTATAAATTCTCCGGACATGGAACCCGAGACCCTTTGGTCCGGGGGAGCCCCTGAAGCGCTGCGCAACAAGTTTTTGCAGGCCGAACCCTCCAAGGTGACAGTGATCATTGAGGACGGGACCCTGATAGACGGATCCGGGCTGCGCTCCATATCACTGAAGGGACACGCCCACGGACAGATGGGAGTTATGACCCCCGACAGCGTCTTTTTCGTCGGTGATTCCCTTATTTCCGAACGGATACTGGAAAAATATGGGATACCCTTCACAGCCGACTACCCGAACTCCCTTAAGACTTTCGATATGCTTGAGAAGACAAAAGCGGACATCTTCGTGCCGTCGCACGGCGAAGTATGTGAGGATATAGTTCCTCTCGTCAAGGCCAACAGGAGCTGCCTGATCTCACTCAGCGATGAAGTGCTGGATATCTGCTCAAAACCGGTCACAAGGGACGATATAGTCGGAGAGCTGGCTTCCCGGCGCGGCCTGAATATGAATTTGTCCCAGTACGCACTTATTTTCAGCACCGTTGCCGCCATACTTTCGCCTCACATCGATTCGGGGAAGATCGAGTGCTGCTTTAAGAGCGGGACTCTCCTTATGTGCAAAGCTAAAGGTCAGAACTGACTCAAAAGTACGAATTTATCTCGTTCCGCACAAACAAAAAACCTATTTTGAGGTAAAATCGATAACTAGTTGGATAAATGGGAGGCCTTTTTGTGGACAGAAACCGAATGAACGTGCTCCTCGCGGACCTGGGCATACTTTTTATTGCGTTTTTATGGGGAACCACTAATGTAATGATGAGGGACGCTCTGACGGGCATCACACCCTTTTGGTTCTGCGGCCTGCGCTTCACCGTTGCATGTTTCACAGTCATGCTCTTCTTCGGCAAAAAGGCTTTTGCGTTATCAAACAGGGACAAAATCACCAGTTCCCTGATCGGGATGGTTTACATCTGTGCTTTCATCGCCGGCGCTGTCGCTCTCATTTACACGACCGCGGGCAACCAGTCCTTCATAGTCTCAATGGCCGTCGTGCTTGTACCGATCGCAGTGTGGATCCTTTCAAAAAAATTTCCCGGCTGGCACATTATCGCCTCCATGGCAATGTGCTCGGTGGGGCTGGCGGGGCTGATGCTGGATGGAGAACTCTCTGTAAATATCGGCGATCTGCTCAGCTTTCTGGCATGTGTCTTTGTGACTATATATATCCTGCTCGTTCAAAAGTTTGTCCAAAAAGTGGACGCCTACTCTCTGGCATGCTGGCAATCGTTTGGGGGAATGCTGCTCGCTCTGGCAGTTGCGGCCATTTTTGAGCCCCTGCCGCGGGATCTATCCCTCAAAGTTTGGATAGTCATCCTTCACACGGGCACCATCGGCTTTGCCCTGACCCTGGTAATACAGGCCGTCGCCCAGCAATATACAAGTGCGACCCATGTGGCGATACTCCTGTCGACTGCGGGGGTCTTCGGTTCCGTCACCGGGATCATATTCCTGGGTGAACCGATGACGTTCAGGATTTTCACCGCATCCGCTCTCATTCTGGGCGGAGTCATTATGGTGGAGGCCGTACCTGCTTTCAACAGAACTTATCGAAAAGCCGAGGCAAAGAACGAACAAATCACACGATGAGCTCATACCAGGGCTCATGAAGCGCTTTGACTGCGGGGGCGATTTTCTCGGATCTTATCCCGGAAAAAGACAGGGTAACCGTGACCCTCTCATTTCCTGAACAGGAGGCGCCGTCGATAACGACCCCCCTTTTCGATGCGGCGCTTAAAAAACTCTCCGCTGCCGCGGACGATCTAAATGTCACAGCGACGGCAAGCGAAGTCTCCAGGACCTTGTAGGAAGCTTTTCCTCCAAATGTCTCCTTTAAGACGGTGAGCATTTCTTCGCTTTTTGCCTGATAAGTCTTCCTGATCCTCTTGATATGCCGCTCAAGATGTCCCTCTTTTATATAGCGTGCCAGCGCAAGCTGTTCTATCTTGCTTGATGTCTGGTCATAGAGAGAGCTCCTTATCTTTGCGGTTTCGGCAAAGGCGGCGGGGAGAACCATGTATGCTATCCTCACCGATGGAAGAAGCAGCCTGGAAAAACTGCCTATGTAAATTACCCTTTCGGGCCGGGCTCCCTGCAGCGAAGGTATCTGACGGGACAAATACCTTATTTCTCCGTTGAAGTCATCCTCAAGTATGTACGCATCGTTTGCATCGGCCCACTCAAGAAGCTCTCTGCGGCGCCTCGAGATGTCGGACAAGAGCATGCGGGGCCTATTGGACGTAATATCCGCAAAAAGATCATATCCTCCGCGGCCGAGCTCGGCGCCGATAGATCCTTTCGAACTCGCTGTGCGTATCACGTCCCACCCGAAATCGCGGAACACCCGCTCGCCTTGCGCGTATCCGGGGGGCTCCATGCCTACTTTTCCCGGCCTGTTCGTCATTCTGCAAAGCTCGGTGAGCAGTTGCTGTGTCCCCGAGGCAATAACGATGCGATCCGCCGAGGCCTTTACCCCGCGAGCCTTAAAGCAGTAGCTCACCAACGCGTTTCGCAGCTCCGCCTCACCCTGCGGGTCTCCTGAAGATATTATCTTATCGTGCATATTGAGAACAGCTCGCAGGTGCTTCCTCCAGACAGGAATGTCCGCGCTATTCGGATCTATCCCGGACCCGCTGAGATCATACAACGTCTCAGATCGTGGTTCGGAGCAACTCGGGACGGCAGCGTCGCTTTCGTTTCTTGGCATTTTAAGGGCGAAATAACCGCTTTTCGGTCTGCCCTCTATCAAACCATCGAGCTGGAGGTGGACGTAAGCATTTTCCACAGGAGCACGGCTGACTTCAAGTGCACCGGCGAGCTCACGCACGGACGGAAGCTTTTCCGATTCCGCTATCGCCCCTCTCTCAATAGCGTCCGCCATACCGCGGTAGATCTGTCTCCAAAGCGGCATTTCAGAACCGGGATCGATCGAAAAAAAATCACATATCAATGGATATCACCCCAATCTGTCATGCTGAAAATAACACTATCTGTACATTGTTAATATGACAAATTATAGATATAAATATAATACCTAAAACGTTATGACACAAGGAGGCGTAATGGAAATGAACATAAGTGATCGGGCCGGCTTCAATATCGAACTGGCGAAGAAGC
Source organism: uncultured Synergistaceae bacterium (assembly GCA_964482015.1). Lineage (GTDB taxonomy): Bacteria > Synergistota > Synergistia > Synergistales > Synergistaceae > Caenicola. The sequence continues at coordinate 26,376 of CAYZYF010000010.1, read as the reverse complement.
TAAAAGGCGGAGTTATCATGGACGTAACGACGACTGAGCAGGCGCGCATCGCTGAGGACGCCGGGGCGTGCGCCGTGATGGCGCTTGAAAGGATACCCGCAGACATAAGGCAGGCGGGCGGGATATCGAGGATGAGCGACCCCAAGCTTATCAAAGAGATACAGGCCTCAGTATCTATCCCGGTGATGGCAAAATGCAGGATCGGGCACTTCGTAGAAGCTCAGCTCCTGGAGGCGATCGGCATTGATTTCATCGACGAAAGCGAGGTCCTGAGCCCGGCCGACGATGTCTACCACATCGACAAGACCGCTTTTAAAACACCTTTTGTCTGCGGAGCCAGGAATCTCGGAGAGGCTCTCCGAAGGATAACGGAAGGGGCGACTATGATAAGGACAAAGGGCGAACCGGGGACTGGGGATATCATCCAGGCAGTGAGGCATCTAAGAGCGGTCTACTCGGAGATATCCCGGGTCGCGTCTATGCGCCGTGACGAAATCTTCGAGGCGGCAAAAGAGCTGCAGGTCCCGTACGAACTTCTGCTTTCGGTGCATGAAAAAAATAGGCTGCCCGTGGTCAACTTCGCGGCAGGCGGGGTCGCCACCCCCGCCGATGCATCACTCATGATGCAGTTGGGGGCGGAGGGAGTGTTTGTGGGAAGCGGCATATTCAAATCGGGAGACCCCCAAAAACGCGCGAAAGCGATCGTAAGGGCCGTAGAAAGCTACATGGAACCGAGCATACTGGCTGAAGTATCTGAAGGGCTGGGAGAAGCGATGGTGGGAATCAATGAAAAAGAGATCGCAATCCTGATGTCTGAACGTGGAAAATAACCGAAAAGGAGCTATCTCCCGGTACAAAGCACAGAGCGGACCGCCTGTTTGCACGGTCCGCTCTGTGCTTTGCTAAAGTCCGAGGATTTTTCTTACCGCATCATGAGCCGGCACGCGGGCAAAGAGGGGCGTATCGTCGCCTTCCAAATAAGGGGCCTGATTTTCCTCAAAGGTTTTTTCAGGTTCACTTCTGTATATTATTCCGAGAGGATAGGGATCATCCTCCATAGAAAGCCTCATTGCCTCCAGCTTGTCCGACGTGTCCCTCTCTCGGTCCAGCCACACGGTGCTTTTGGCAAGCCACTGCCACGTATTTACCTTGTTGAACGTCACGCATGGCTGAAAGATGTCTACAAGGGCATAGCCCTTGTGCTTGATAGCCTCGATTATGATGTCCTTAGTTCTTTTTACATCGGCCGCAGATGCCCTCGCTACAAACGTAGCCCCGCAGGAAAGGGCGAGCAAAAGAGGATTGAGGGGTTTGCTGGTTACGCCGAAAGGCTGGGTAGAGGTCTTCATGCCGACGGACGTGGTCGGCGATCCCTGCCCCTTTGTGAGCCCATAGATCATGTTGTTGCAGACTATATTGGTTATATCAGGGTTTCTTCTGATAGCGTGCATGAAGTGATTTCCGCCTTCGCCGTACATATCCCCGTCTCCGCCTACAGCCAGAACGGTCAAGTTTCTGTTGGAGGCCTTTATTCCGGTTGCCATCGGCAGAGCTCTGCCATGCAGGCCGTTTACGGAATGACACTTGAGATAATGGGGCATCTTAGCCGCCTGCCCTATGCCCGAGGCAACTACGACTTCATTCGGAGCCAAACCCAGTTCGTCGAGAGCAAGCTTGAGCGATTCCAGTATTTTATAATCTCCGCAGCCCGGACACCAAGAGATCTCACCCGTGTAATCAAATGCTGTGCCGCTCATTTATGCCATCTCCTTTCTCTGCGTATTCACATCTAAAAGTTTACCGAGCTTTTCGACAAGCTCCTCAACGGTAAATTGAAATCCGTTATATTTCAGTATCAGTTCGTCGGCGCCAAAACCAGTAAGTGAGCGTACTACTCTGGAAAATTGTCCCGTTGCGTTGCCCTCGACGTATATTTTTTTGCAGGGAGAGGAGACGATCCGGCAGAATTCTTCAGACAAAGGATAGACCTGCTCGCAGGCGACCAAAGCAGTTTTAGCCGGATCCAGCCTGTTCATAGCCTCTTTCAGCGACTCGAATACAGACCCCCAGCATATAACGGCGGTATCATACTCATCCGGCCCTAAAACCATCGGAGGCAGTGCCTCTTTTTTGATGCCCTCGGCCTTTCTGAGCCTCTTTTCTACCATATGCTTTCTTAATATCCGGTCCTCGGTTATATGAGCGTCTTCCGTGTGTTCGTGGCTGTCAAGACAGACCAGCCCTTCACCGAAGCCTGGTACTCCGAAAGGCGATACATATTCTCCCCTCTTGGGAAATGCGTACCGTTCGTAACCGACGTCCGTTTTTACCGGGTGTTCCGGGACGGGGACCGAAGACGGGTCCGGCCTCACAACATCGTATCCGCTGTCGAGGAGATATTGGTCTGTCAGTACCACCGACTGCACCTGGTACCTGTGTGCGATATCGAATGCCCGGGCGGTAACTCTGAAGGCGCTTTCAACATTTATCGGAGCGTAAAGCACCTTGGGAAATTCACCGTGCCCTGCGTAAAGAGCGAGTTCGAGATCCGCCTGTTCCGTCCTGGTAGCCATGCCGGTGGCCGGCCCCGGCCTCTGAGCGAGGTGGACGACTACCGGGGTCTCTGTGATGCCGGCCAGGCTCAGGCCTTCGCACATCAGAGCGAAGCCTCCGCCGGACGTGGTAGTCATGGCTCTGGCCCCCGCGTAGGCAGCCCCTACCGCCATATTTATCGCGCATATTTCATCCTCTACCTGTTCGACTGCCGAAGAAAAATTCCTTGCGTTCCTGGCGAAGTATGAAAATACTCCCGTGCCGGGAGACATGGGATATGCCGTTATATAGTTGCAGCCAGCTGAGGCCGCTCCCAGGGCAACAGCGCTGTTGCCGTCGAGGAATATCTCTTCAGACATGGGTTTATCAGGTTTTTTAAGTATCGCTTTTCCTCCTGTATGTTCCTCGCCAAGCCCATATCCCAGGCGGAAAGCAGCCTTGTTCTTTTCCAGGAGTACAGGATCCGTAAAACGCGCCTCTATAAGATCATCTGCCGAATCCTCTCCAAGCATGAATATGCCCGCGATGAAGCCGGCAACGATCATGGAGGAAAATTTAGGGCTTCCCAGCTCTGATGCCCTGCGTGCAAGGTCAAGGTCCGTCATGCTTCGTCCCAACGAAGAGATCTCCGCCCCCATGGTAGAAATGTCCCCTAATATCTTTGTTTTGTCGGTTATGTTTTCTGTTATATTGGGATGCAGATCGGGCGACAGGACAAAAAGCCAGTCGATACGATCGACAAAGGCCCTTACGGGAGAAAGCGACACCCTTATCTGGGTGGAGTTGTTGCCGCCCCTCACCCTCGACATGTATTCCCGTGTGGAGAATACAAAATAGCCCGATTTCGAAAGCATCTGTCTAGTAAGGTCCTCAGCAGTCTGAAGACCGAGCCCCGCCGCTGCACAGAAAGAGATCGTCACTTCGGGATTGGGCCCTTGAATCATCTTCATATCGTTCCCTCCTCGGCAGATCCATAAAATACGCGGCTCCGGCCGCACTATATGAGTATTGTATATGTTTGAAAATTTTCTGAATATTCTGGGTCGTTGGAAGAGTATACATTCACATGGATACTCTTTCAAGAGATATCTTGTCAATGCGGCAACTCAGCGATTTACTTTGACATAAAAAGTATTACCTATAAAATATATAAGGCAATAAAAATATTTTGATGCGGAGGAATTATGAATGCAGCTTAAGGGCAGTAAAACAGAAAAAAATCTATGGGAGGCTTTTGCCGGAGAATCAATGGCACGCAACAAGTACAACTATTTCGCCTCTGTTGCGAAAAAAGAGGGCTACGAGCAAATAGCAGCGATTTTTAACGAGACCGCCGACAATGAGAAAGAGCACGCCAAACTTCATTTCAAGGCACTTGCAGGAATAGGTTCCACGACTGATAACCTCAAGGCAGCCGCAGAAGGCGAAAATTACGAATGGAACGACATGTATCCAAGGATGGCGAAAGAAGCGGACGAAGAGGGATTCAAAGAGATAGCCGAGATGTTCAGAAATATCGCGAAGGTCGAGGCTGAGCACGAGCAGCGCTATAAGGATCTGGCCAAAAATATCGAGGAAGGCTGCGTCTTTTTGAGAGACGGCAAGGTTTTCTGGAAATGCCGCAACTGCGGAGCTGTTTATGAATGCAAAGAAGCTCCAAAACTCTGCCCCGTCTGTAAACATCCTCAGGCTCATTTCGAGATCCAGGCGAAAAACTGGTAGGTTTTCGATATAGAGGAGAGGGTTGTAGACCGACCAGACGGCACCCACCACAAGTCTGGGCGGCAAGCTGAAGGACAACGGCAGTTCAACGCATGAAACCCTAAAT
>CAYZYF010000010.1:0-21895 GCA_964482015.1 uncultured Synergistaceae bacterium | reverse complement strand
GCTGGCTACGCGGGGGTGTTTTTAAATTGCCATTTCCTGATCATTTTTCAACAGACATAAAGGTACTCGAGGCGGTACGGCGTTCCTCGATCCCGATCGGAGCGGGATCCCTATCTCTTGCGCTTCGCGAATCGGGGCTCGCTATCAGCGAGGCTGGGGCAGGGAGGCTTCTCAGATCTCTCCGAGAAAGAGGCTTTCTAAGAAAAGAAGGGTTCAGGGGACATACGATAACACCGGAGGGCTCCGAAAGGCTGCTCGCATTAAGAAACGCCGAGGAAACCGCCCAGATGCTGAAAAGGCTTGTCAAGGATTCGCAAAATATGAAAGGCCATTCCGTCTCCGACATACTTACGGTCAGGAAGGCTATCGAAAGGGAAGCGGTATACCGTGCCGCTCAGAACGCAACTCCCGGTGATATCGCTAAGCTGGAGTCTATCGTTGAAAATCAGTATAAGGAAATGAAAAGAAGAAGTTATTACGCCGACATCTCCGCCGATTTCCACAGAGAAGTCCTTCGGATCTCGAACCTGCCGCTGCTTGAAATAATTTATGAGTTCATCGGGATTACTGTCGAGTGGCAAAATTTTTTTATTGAGACTTTCAGGATCTTTGATACGCCGCTTAACGTCTCACACGAAAAAATCCTCGATGCGATAAAGGAAAAAGATCCTAAAAAGGCCGCGGAGCTGATGGATATTCACCTTTCCGACGTCATAAAAAACACTGAGAACCTCGCAAGAGAGGCGGAAGCATAGCTTAAGAAGGGAGCGGGAACAATGAAAATGAAGGGCGCGCGCATATTACTGGAAATGTTGAGGCTTCATGATATAAAGCACGTTTTCGGCCTCCCCGGGGAGACCACCTTGGGTCTTTACGGTGAATGGCTCGATTTTCCCGACATCGCACATATACTGACTCATGACGAAAGAGCCGCCGCCTTCATGGCCGAGGCCTATGCCAAGGTCACAGGCAAAGTGGGAGTGAGCGAGGCTCCGAGCCCCGGGGCGGGACATCCGGTGCCGGGTGTTCTGGAATCCTTCATGGGATCGGTACCTACACTCTGCCTGACTTCTGACGTGCCTCACAACAGCGACAAACGAAACACCCTTTCGGGGTTCGACCAGAACAGCCTCTACAGTTCTATAACAAAAGAGAGCATACTGGTCACCAGGGCAAGAGATATTCCTTTTCTGATCAGAAGGGCATTCAGGGTCGCCGTCAGCGGAAGGCCCGGGGCTGTACACATCAGGATACCGATGGACATTTATGAGGAAGAGGCAGAAGTCTGCGACCTCTATCCCGATCCGTGCATGGCAAGATGGCCCTACCAACGCCCCATTGCAGACGCCGATGAGACTGAAAAGGCGATAGAGCTGCTTGTTGAAGCAAAGCGCCCCGTGATAGTCTGCGGCCAGGGAGCACTCGTCTCCGATGCGGGGGACGAGGTACTCGAACTGGCGGAAACGCTCCGCATTCCTGTGGCCTGCACGATGACGGGCAAAGGGACAGTGCCGGAGACGCATCCTCTCTCTATAAGGGTCATAGGCGCCAGGGGGGGCACAAGCTACACTAACCAATTCCTAAAATCGGCGGACCTCGTATTCTTTGTGGGGTCCAATACCGATTCGGCGGGAACCGACGCCGGAAAACTGCCTGCTTGCTCAGGGGGACCAAAGATCATAAACCTCAACATTGACGGCATCGATGCAGCGAACTGCTACCCCACAGACGCAGTGCTGGTCGGTGATGCCAAGGCTACGCTGCGGCGTATGTCAAGTGAGATAAGATCCCGCGGGAAAGGAATCCAAGCGGAAAATGCCGGTGAGGTGGCTTCCGCGATGGCGGAGCTCGACGGTTTCGCAGAAGAGCAGTCCGCCTCGTGCTCGTTCCCGGTCAATCCGATCAGGTTCATAAAGGAGCTGGAGACTCAGCTGCCCGATGACAGTTACATAATAGTGGAACCGTCGATGGCAAGCATTTTTTCGGCGGCCTATCTCGTTCAGAAAAAGAAAGGACGCCTCTTCGTCTCTAACTATACAAACGGAGCTCTGGGCTATTCGCTTCCCGCCGCAGTCGGAGTAGCTGTTGCCCACCCGGAGAGTACGGTGTTCGCAATGGGCGGCGATGGCAGCTTCCATTTCAACTGCGGTGAACTGGAGACTTATTCAAGGCTGGGACTTAATATTAAAATGCTGCTTTTCCGGAACGATGTCTTCGGGTGGATCAAAGGCGAAACAAGGCACGTCTATAATTCGGAATATTTTGCGACCGATTTCAGAAGAGTGGATTATGCGGGAGTCGCCGAAGCCTTCGGAGTAAAGGCCTTCAGAATAGAAAATCCCAAGGATATCGCCCGGATACTGAAAGATGCTATAAGCATAAAAGGACCTGTGCTCATAGAACTTCCCGTTCCGGATGAGACAGAACTGGTGCCGCCGATACCGAGATGGATAAAAAGTGCGGAGGAGAACGGAACACCCTGCTGTTATTGACGCTGAGACGCTCGCCCATTTTGGGTCGTTTATGGTCCCGCATCAATCCTCTGAATTGCCGATGTGTTTTTGAATTCAGCCGTTTAGCATAGACCGACACAACGGAAGGAGAGTGTTCTGAATGCGATTCAACAAGATGACGGCGATCCTCCTGATAGCCTGTGCTTTTTTTATCGCAGCTCCGCTTGCCGGCGCCGACCTGGGAGATATCCTTAAAGATGGCGCCCTCATCTTCGGCGGAGGTGCTCTGGTCAAGTCGATAGGACCGCAGCTCAACGATTTTATCAATACGCTTACGTTCAATAAGGGCGTAAAATTTGAAGGCTATACAAAAGTTGTCCCCATTGTATCGGTAGGCAGCGGAACAAGGATCGGGGCCGCGCAGGTGGGCGGTGTTACGAAGGCCGCCGTGGACAAGGTAAAGGCCGTCGGACAGCTTGAGGGCGAGTTCAGCAGGATCAGAGCACAGGCTCTTATACCGATCGACTCGGAAAATCCGCTCAAGCAGTTTAAGCGTGTACAGGGGGTCGGCGTTACCGCAATAATAGACGTTAAGCTTTGATGCGTGATCTTTTCGTCGGCCTCCGTTGCCTGGCAGGCGAAACTTTACAGAGGCTGATCCTTCTTAAACCTTCTCTGTCGTAGAAGGGAGGTGGGCGGAAATGAATAAGGAATGCCTTTTCCGCGTAAGATTTTTGTTCCTGCTGTCGCTTGCAGCGCTCCTGCTTCAAGTGACGGTCACGTGCCCTGAGGCCTCAGCCGGTAATGACGGATCCACTCCACGGATTATGAGAGTAGGATACTTTCGGCACACAAACACACTCCACAGGCCTCCTTCAGTCGGCTATTACGGATACAGCTACGAATACCTTAATGAGATAGCCCAATACCAAAACTGGGACCTGATATTCGTACAGGGCACTGAAAAAGAATGTGTGGAATGGCTGGAAGAAGGCAGGCTGGACATCATCTGCCACGTCCACAAAAGAAGCGATTACGACAGCTACCTGGACTGCACCACGGAAGAGGCAGGAACCTGCAGAGTGGGCCTCTACGCGCTGAGGATGAACAGAAACCACCTTGAGGGCGACCTCTCCTCTTTCGCCATGAAAAAAATCGGGATCTTTGCTCCCGAAAAACAGAGATCCGCACTGAAAAAATCTTTTCTGGAAGCGGACGTGCCCGTCACATATGTTACTTTCGACAATGAAAAAGATGTTATAAAAGCGTTGAACAACAGCTCCGTGGACGGGGCCCTAATCTCAGGGAACAGCATCCCAAACAGTTTTAAGCTGATAACACTCTTTTCAGATGAGCCATTTTACTTTGCCGTGCGCAAAGGGGAGAGCGCGCTGCTGACCCGGCTGGACACAGCCATGCGAACCATTTCGATTCTTGATCCCTCTTATAAAAATGATCTTTTCAAAAAGCACTACGGGGTCAGCGTCGCCTGGGATCTAAGCCTCACCCCTGCGGAAAAGGAATATGTCCTGAGCTCTCCGAAACTTACCGCCTCTTACGACCCTATGTGGATGCCCTTCGAGTATTACGACCATGACAAAGGGAAAATGGCGGGAATAGACGCCGATGTATTGGGACTCCTTCAGGCTTACACCGGGCTGACTATAGAAGTCGTGCACTCCCCCACCTGGGAGGAGGCTTTGAAGAAGATCCGCGAGGGCAAAATCGACATTCTGACCGGCGTAAACAGAAGCTTCGCTTGGGGCGAGAAAAACAATTTCAGGGTAAGCCACGCCTTCATCAGCGCTCCCATAGTAATGGTAGTCGGTCGGGACAAGGAAAATTTAATGAGCAAGGTCGCACTTCCCAAGAACTACTATCTTTCAGAGGTCGTCAGCTCGTTCTATAAATTTGATGATATCGTCTACTATGAGACCCCGCAGGAATGTTTCGAGGCTCTGCTCCGTAAGGACGTTACAGCCACGTTCGCCAATTCGTACGTTGCCAACCACCTAGTCGGCATGGCGCGCTACAAGGGGCTGAGCACTCTTAACATAGGCGATCTCAACGAAAAGGTGGCTGTGGGGATTTCAAAAAAATGCCCCCCTACACTGCTTTCGATCATAAACAAGGGCCTTCTCTCCATCCCTGAGGAAAAGATAAACGGCATCGTTATCGAACACAGCTTCAGTAAAAGAAAAGCTTCCCTTATAGACCTCATATACGAGCATCATGTCTATCTGGCCAAAGGGCTGACCGCAATGCTGATCTTTACCGTCTGCGCTCTGGCCTTCGTCGCGGTCGTGAAATCCAGAGACAAGGCCGAACTAAAAAAACTTTTTTACTACGATTCGCTTACCGGCCACAAAAATTTTAACAGTTTCGTCAAAGATGCTCCCATCATTATAAAAAAACATACCGATATAGAATACGCTCTGCTTTTCATCGATATTGTTGAGTTCAAGTTCATAAACAACACCTTCGGCTACGAAGAAGGAGACAAGGTGCTTAAAGGCATTGCCGCATTCATTGAGAAAAATGTAGACCCCTCATTTGAGTCGTTCGCGAGAGTCAACGCCGATCGTTTTGTAATGCTTCTGGGATATAAGGACCTGATTTCGGCGGAGGCTCGGATCAGGGCGCTTTTTGATGACCTGGAAGGATTGTATTCCCACGAGAGCGCCGACTACAATCTTATCTTCAACGGAGGAGTTTACCTCTTTGAAAATAGCGACGTCCCGATAAATATAGCCGTAGACAATGCCGCCTTCGCTAAAAATTCCATAAAGCAAAGGCATAAAACTGCCTACACGTTCTATGACAAAAACACGCTCATCAGAATAAACGAAGAAAAATCGATAGAGGCGACCATGAGAGGCGCGCTGGCCGGAGGGGAATTTGTTCCGTTTCTTCAACCCAAGATCGACTGCTACACAGGAGAGCCGATAGGAGCCGAGGCTCTTGCCAGGTGGATCAAGCCGGACGGCAGTGTCATGCTTCCGGACCTCTTTATCCCATACTTTGAAAAAAGCGGGTTCGTCACCAAGCTGGATATGTATATGTTCGGCGAGATATGCGGCATCATTCGAAGATGGATGGACGAGGGGAAAAAAGTTCTTCCTCTTTCGTGCAATTTTTCATATCTGGACCTCGCAGACAGAAATTTTGTCGAGAATTTGAACGCATTGGCCGAAAAGCACTGCGTCCCGCCGAACATGCTTGAGCTTGAGCTGACGGAATCTACCGCAGCAGAGCATATCGAACTCGTGGAATCGCGGGGAGGCGAGTTATCGGCGCTGGGGTTCAGGCTTTCTATCGACGATTTCGGCGCGGGATATTCGTCTCTCTCTCTGCTTCAAAAGCTCAGGATGGACGTCCTGAAGCTCGACAGGGATTTCGTCAGGCGCGGACTGAACGGCAAGCTTTCTCACGACCTCGTCTCAGGCCTGGTCAGGGCATTCAAGCAAAATTCTATGCAGGTCGTATTTGAGGGGATCGAGAATGAGGAGCATCTTGATTTCGTCAAAAGCTTAGGATGCAGCATAATTCAGGGATATTACTATTCAAAGCCTCTACCGGTCGATGAATTTGAAAAAAAGTATATCTGTCCATGACAAAGACGGCCGTACAGCGGCCGTCTTTGTCATTATCCGTTCATTTTACGCCGTTTACTACGATGCCTTTGATATTATATCGTTAATTATCTCTTCGCCTCTTGCAGTCATATTAACAACATCTTCAAGGTCGGCCTCAGAAAAGGTCGAAAAATCGAACTGCGCCTTCTTGAGTATAGCAACGCCGATGTGATGTACGGCTTCTTTGTTTTTCTTGTATATTCTGGCCTCAAGTTTTTTCATTTTCTCATCAAGTTCCTTCATAAGAACCTCCGGACTCCTTCTTACTCTCCTGGGAGCTCCTTCTTTTTTAGATTTTGCCATGGAATTACCCATCCTTTCTATTTTGAATCATGCTATTAGCATAAATTAACAGCTAAAGCACAGCTTTATGAGTATAACAAAATATTTTATTTTGTAAAGGGCGGACTATATGTAGATCTAAGATCTAATCTTAGCGGACAATCTTATTATTTCCACAGAATATTACCTAAACCAGGCACAGTTTTAATAATATTTTCTTTTTTTAAATAACATGATGTTTTATTTAGCTCTTTCAGGTCTAACTTAGTGATTTTTGTGCTATAATCAAAATCGGACAGCATTTTTATGATCTCTTTGTCCGAAAGTCCCGTCTCTTTTTTAATAAGCGCCATATATGACTTGTATGAAACTTCGGTTTCTTCGCGAATTTTTTCTCTGACGGTCAAATATTTTTCGATCGCCTCCGGATTCTTCTCGGCGAATTCCCGCCGCGCGGCGATGAGGCTCAGCCCGTTCAGACGTCCCCTGCCATCGGCGAGAACTCTGCAGCCGCCCTCGCGCGCCCTTATTATTTCGGTCCCAACGAGCAGCGCCGCTTCCACTCTGCCCGCTAACAGCGCAGATGCTGAAGCGCTCAGCGTCATGGGAAAGAATTCCACGTCTTTTTCCTTCAGTCCGCTCTCGTGCAAGAGCTCCACAAAAAGCTGGTGTACTACGGAGCCTCTGAGTCCCGCCACTTTTTTACCCTTCAGGTCCGATATTTTCGTAACTGTCGAATCCTTCACAACCACCGCGAACGAAGAGGGAGATCTCCCGTTGGCTCCGACTATCGTTATGTCGACCCCGTTTGCAATAGCCAGAATGACCGCAGCAGCCCCCAGCCCCTCGGCTATATCCAGCTCTCCCGCGGCCATTGCCTGCACCTGCCTGGGACCCGAAGGCAGGCTGACATAAACTATTTTTTTCTCTCCCCTGAACGCCTCTTCGTATCTGCCTTCCTCGACCGCAACTATAGCGGGCAAGTTGAGCGGAAGTTTCCAAAGCGCTATGCGCATCTCTCCATCTTTAGCAGCTGCCGCACAGCTAAATAACAGAAACAGCAGCATCGCCGGGACAAAGATCCTCTTTATCGTCATCAGCTCCCAAACATTGGCGGGGACGGGATATTCCCGTCCCCGCCGGTGTTATCCCGCGCCTTTTGCCTACGCAAGGTCATTCTACTGTTTTAAAAGGGCCTGCTCAATTGCGACAGAGACTGCGACCGTCGCGCCGACCATCGGATTATTGCCCATGCCTATGAGTCCCATCATCTCAACATGGGCCGGTACCGAGGAAGAGCCTGCAAACTGGGCGTCGCTGTGCATGCGCCCCATTGTATCGGTCATGCCGTAGCTTGCGGGCCCCGCCGCCATATTGTCCGGATGCAGGGTCCTTCCGGTTCCTCCTCCCGATGCCACTGAGAAGTACCTGCGCCCGTTCTCAACGGTCCATTTCTTGTACGTTCCGGCTACAGGGTGCTGAAATCTCGTAGGGTTGGTCGAATTTCCAGTGATCGATACATCTACGCCCTCATGGATCATTATCGCCACGCCTTCACTGACATCGTCAGCCCCGAAGCAGCGGACCTTTGACCTCTCTCCGGATGAGAAAGGCCGTTCCCTTGCGATCTCAAGCTCACCCGTGTAGTAGTCATATCTGGTCTCCACCGAAGTGAAGCCGTTGATTCTGGATATGATATATGATGCGTCCTTGCCCAGTCCGTTCAGAATGACCCTCAGAGGATCCTTCCTGACTTTGTTTGCGGTTCCTGCGATGCCTATCGCACCCTCGGCCGCGGCAAAGGATTCGTGCCCGGCCAGGAAGCAGAAGCATTTGGTCTCCTCTCTAAGGAGCATAGCAGCCAGGTTGCCGTGCCCAAGCCCAACTTTTCTTCTGTCTGCCACCGAGCCGGGAATGCAGAAAGACTGGAGCCCCTCTCCGATCTTTTCCGCCGCTTCCGCCGCAGATAGAACGCCGGAGGCAAGCGCCGCCGCTGCACCTGCCGTATATGCCCACACGGCGTTCTCAAAAGCGATAGCCTGCACCCCTTTTACTATTTTTTCGATGTCCAATCCCTTGGAAATACAGAGTTTTCGCGCCTCTTCCAGATCTTTCAGCCCGATCTTTTCAAGGAAAGGCTCTATTTGCCCCATTCTTCTGGCGCAACCTTCAAATGTGACCATCGTCCTCTCCCCCCATCTACTCTTTACGCGGGTCGATCACTCTGACGGCCTCAGAGAAACGCCCGTATACCGCAGTGTTTTTTTCAAGGGCCTCTTTCGGATCAGAGCCCATGCGTATGGCTTCCATCATTTTGCCGATCGAAACGTACTTGTAACCTATAACCTCGCTGTTTTCATCGAGCCCAATCTCCATGATATAGCCCTCTGCGCTCTCGAGATACCTGACGCCTTTGAGCGCGGTACCATACATTGTGCCTATCTGTGACCGGAGTCCCTTGCCGAGGTCTTCAAGCCCCGCACCTATAGAGAGGCCGCCCTCTGAAAACGCGCTCTGAGTCCTTCCATAGGCGATCTGAAGGAAAAGTTCCCTCATCGCCACGTTGATCGCATCACAGACGAGGTCCGTATTTAGAGCTTCAAGCAGGGTTTTCCCCGGCAATATCTCCGCGGCCATGGCCGCGGAATGGGTCATGCCCGAACAGCCGAGAGTCTCAACCAGCGCCTCCTGGATGATGCCTTCCTTGACGTTGAGCGTAAGCTTGCACGCTCCCTGCTGAGGGGCACACCAGCCGACACCATGCGTAAAGCCGGATATGTCCGCTATCTGTTTCGACTCCGTCCACTTCCCCTCCTGGGGAATAGGCGCCGGTCCATGACACGGCCCTTTCGCCACGCATATCATGTTCTCAATTTCTCTTGAACAGCTCAATATGACTCATCCTCCATGTATTTTTGAGTTGCTCGCTTCGGCCGGCTTCGCCGTTAGAACTCCCATTCGAATTCCGGGCTTCCGGCCTCAATGAGCCTTCCCTTCATATCGGCGCAAATCGTGTCCAACGCTTTTTCCGTGCGTCCCTCGCACCTCGCTACCAAAACAGGCTGCGTATTGGAGACCCTTACGAGCCCCCACCCTTCTTCGTATACTATCCTGACTCCGTCCACCGTTACTGTATCCAGCCCTTCAGAGAGGGCCCTGTTCTTCACACATTCTACTACTTCAAATTTAAGATCGTCAGGACAATCGTACCTCGTCTCAAGGGTCGAAGGGTAGATCGGGATGTCCGACGTCAGCTCCGATAATTTTTTATTGCTCTCTGAAATGATCCTGCACAGACGGCCGGCCGCGTAAAATGCATCGTCATAGCCGTAATATTCGTCCGCGAAAAACATGTGCCCCGATACCTCTCCGGAGAAGAGCGCCCCCTCTTCCCTCATCTTGGCCTTCACGAGTGAGTGTCCCGAGTTCCACCAAATCGGCTTCCCTCCGAGCTTCAGGACTTCCTCTGGCAATGCCATCGAACTTTTTACCTCACAAATGGCAACCGCGCCGGGATTTTTGGGCAGGATCTCTCTCCAGAACAACGCCATCAGCCGGTCACCCCATATTATCTCGCCCTTGTCGTCAACAACGCCGATGCGGTCCGAGTCTCCATCAAAGCCCACTCCGAGGTCGGCGCCCTCAGACAGGACCGTCTCTATCAGCTCCTTAAGGTTTTCTCTTTTTGTGGGGTCGGGATGGTGATTGGGAAAAGTGCCGTCAGGCTCACTGTAAAGTTCAGTCACAACGCAGCCTATGCGTCTCAGAAACTGGGGTGCGTATATACCAGCGGTACCGTTGCCCGAATCACAGACCACCTTAAGTTTTCTGCCGCCGAGCGTTATTTTTGAGACAAGCATCTCAAGATACTCCGAGCTGATATCCGAGCACTTTAGCGATCCCTGTATTTTTGCTGTGATCATGCGCCCCTCTTTTATGATCCGGAGTATTTCGAGGATATCCTGCCCCCACAAAGTAGATTTGTCATAGGCGATCTTCAGCCCGTTGAATTCACCGGGATTATGACTGCCCGTCACCATCACGCCTCCGTCCGCATCAAGACGGTACATGCTCCAATAAAACGTTGGAGTGGAGACAAAGCCCAGATCGATGACGTCGATGCCGGCCTTCGCCATGCCGGCTGTAACGGCAGTTTTTATTCTTTTAGTTGAAGGGCGCGCATCGCCGCCAAGCGTCGCGCGGGCAACACCCCTTTGTGAAAGCCATGTTCCATAAGCCTGTCCTATGAGGGTAACTGTCTCATCGGTAAGTTCGCTGTCCGCAATGCCTCTTATGTCGTATTCCCTGAAAATATGTTCCGGCAAAGATGTCATTTGTGCGCCTCCGTTTGTACGATCTGGTGTACAATTATAGACTAACGCTATATTTAACTCCAGCACCCTGTTTTATGGACTTGTCCGGAAATTTCAAATATAATATTTTTGCGGAGCCACCTCAGAGTTGTTGTTTTCATATAACAACATTAAAAATCCTTTTTACGGAGAGATGATGAAATGGGAAAAATCAGAATCGAAAAAACAACGACGCCAAAGCCAAAATGTGATGTCAGCAAAGTAGGATTCGGTACCGTCTTCTCTGATCATATGTTCGTGATGGACTATGAAAGGGGCAGAGGCTGGTACGATCCCAGGATCATTCCCTTCGGTCCTTTCAGCATATCTCCGGCGGCGACCGTTCTTCATTACGCACCGGAAGTCTTTGAGGGAATGAAGGCATATCGTAACCCATCCGGCGGGATACAACTTTTCAGGCCCATCGAGAATATCAGAAGAATGAATGTGTCCGCAGACCGGATGTGTCTTCCGCAGATCGACGAAGAAATGATGATGGAGGCGCTGAAAGAGACTATCAAAATTGACCGCGACTGGGTTCCGTTTGAGCCGGAGACATCTCTCTATGTCAGGCCCTTCATGTTCGGCGCCGACGAACAGCTGGGCATCCATACCCCCCGACACTGCGTGTTCTCAATAATCACCTGCCCCGTCGGATCATACTTCCCAGAGGGGGTCAACCCCGTGCGCATAGCGATAGAAAAGGAAGATGTCAGGGCAGTCAAAGGCGGCACGGGATATGCCAAGTGCGGCGGGAACTACGCGGCTTCGCTGAGGGCCGGGGAAAGGGCATCGTCCCAGGGGTACTCTCAGGTACTGTGGCTGGATGGAGCGGAGAAAAAGTACGTCGAAGAAGCGGGGGGGATGAACGTCATGTTCAAGATAGACGGCAAGGTCATCACGCCCGCCCTTCTTGGTTCTGTCCTCTCCGGAATAACAAGGAAATCACTGATCGAAATACTCAAATCTTGGGACATCCCCGTCGAAGAGCGCCTGATAAGTTTGGATGAACTGCTGGATTCGATCAGGACAGGGCGCCTTGAGGAGTGCTGGTGCTGCGGTACGGCGGCAGTTGTTTCGCCTATAGGCGAGCTCGCCTGCGACAACATTAAGTACACTATCAACGATTTCAAGACAGGGGAGCTGACAAAGAAGCTCTACGATGAACTCACGGGGATCCAGTGGGGCAGAAGACCTGACCCCTTTGGCTGGATCGTGCCCGTGGTCTAGACCGTTAGATCACCCTTGAGCCTTAGCACGGCGGGAAGCAGCTCAGCGTAAAACGCTAAGCTGCTTCCCGCTTGTTTCAGTGCCCTTCTTAGTACCCTTCGGGGATCTTCCGCCTGAACTCTTCAGCCTCACGATCAAACAGGGCGAGCTGCATGGCGACGTTTCTTATTTGGGTCCTCACCTGCTCAGGCGAGGTCCCGCCTTGTGTGTTCCTGCGCTCGACCGATATTTTCGGGGAAAGCAGGGGAATAAGGTCATCCTTGACCTCTGGAATATGACTTTGCCACTCATCCAAGGTCAGAGAAGTTAGTTTCTTTCCGTTCTCCAGGCAATATCTGACGATCTTTCCAACTTTTTCGTGCGCGTTCCTGAAAGGAACGCCCTGAAGCACAAGGTACTCGGCAACGTCGGTAGCAAGGATCAGCCCGTCGCTGAATCCTCTGTTGGCTGCCTCTTCGTCCACCTCGACCTCCCTGATCAGGGAGGGGAGCACGGAAAATATGCCGTCGAGACATTTCAGCGCAGAAAGGAGAGAACGCTTGTCATCCTGCAGATCACGGTTGTACGTGAGAGGTATTCCCTTGGTCATGGTAAGGAGGTCCATCAAGGCTCCGTTCAGCTGTCCCGATTTACCCCTAAGGATCTCAAGTACATCGGGGTTCTTTTTCTGGGGCATGATACTCGATCCCGTGCAAAAGGAATCCGGCAGCCTGACCCAGCCGAACTCCGAAGAAAAATATATGATCAGATCCTCGGAGAGCCTGCTGACGTGCCCTCCGAAGACCGCTGCAAAGTAGAGCACATCCATGAAGTGATCGCGGTGTGCTACCGTGTCCATACTGTTCCCGGTTATTGAGGAAAAACCGAGGTCACTGCAGGTATATTCCCTGTCGAGGGGCAGCGTGGAACCCGCCAGGGCACCGCAGCCAAGAGGCGATTCGTCGACCGAATCGTAAGCATCAAAGAGACGCTTGGCATCACGCATAAAGGCGTGTGCGTGGGCCATCCAGAAGTGCCCCATCGATATCGGCTGAGCCTGTTGAAGATGTGTGTATCCCGGAACCACCGTTTCAGCGTGTTCCTCCGCTTTCTCCAGCATTGCGGAAATAAGGTCACGCAGACCCTCCCACACCGCCATGAGCTCTTTTCTCAGATAGAGCCGGACTGTCGTGTTCGCCTGATCGTTCCTGCTTCGCCCCATGTGAAGCTTAGCCCCTACAGCACCGCAAAGTTCTATCAGTCTGGCTTCCACATTCATATGGACATCTTCGAGCGATATTTTAGGAACGAATTCCCCCCGTTTTATCTCATCGGCTATAACGAGAAGGTTTTTCTCTATCGTCGATGCCTCCCCATTCGAAAGCAGGCCGACCTGTCCGAGCATCCGCACATGGGCGATGCTTCCTCTGATGTCCGCAAGAGCCATCATCCAGTCCAGATCAAGCGACTGTGTAAATTTTTGGACCGCTTCGTCCGTGTCCTGAGAAAAACGTCCCTTCCACATCTTTACATCCCGTCCTTTTGCCATAATTCGCTATGTAATGAGAAATTAATCTTAGTCTGCCATGGGGCATTATAACAGCTGAAAAAGCAGTATCCCCATCCGGGATCGCATCATTCTTTCAGAGCGCCCGCGCCCTTCTCCCTGACCAGGTCGATCACCGCTATTTCCGGCGGAGCCATGAGCCTTACAGGAGGACCGACGTACCCCGCACCGTTGCTGACATAAAGATAGCCCCCGCTTTTTAGTTTTTTCAGCCCTCTTCCGTATCCCGGGATCTTATGTCTTGAGGTCAGCAGAGGAAATAACTGTCCTCCATGCGTATGGCCGGAAAGCTGGAGGTCAAAGTGACCCTCGGTCCCCTTTTCCACTATAGGACGGTGCCTGAGAAGCAGGAGGAACTTTTCGTTTTGTTCCCTTTCCAGCGAGAGGACCAGCATCTCTGATCTTGTGAGGTTCCACTGTTCCTTGACGAGGTGATCCCTGTCATCGGCCCCGGCGATCAGTATTCCTCCGGCCTCCACGGCTTCGGTCCTTAAGACCTTCATCCCGGCCGATTCCATAAAAAATACGGCTTCGTCGATATCATCGTAATAATCATGGTTGCCGGGGACCGCATAGATACCGTACCTTGGCTTTATACGCCTCAGCATGGCTATCTCGCGCTTTCTGCCGATCAGTTTTCCGTCGGCTAGATCTCCTGTAACGACAACTATGTCCGGATCCGTCTCCCTGACTCTTCGCAGTATCTGGGCAAGCAGCGGCAGCCCCACAAAAGGACCCAGATGGAGGTCTGTAAGCTGGACTATCCTAAGTCTGTCGCAGCCTGGGGGAAGTTTGTGCGTCTTCAGTCTTATCATCGTCTTCTGGACGGTGTTAGCTTGTTTTATACCCAGGCCAAGCAACAGAAAGCTCAGTGCAAACGAGAGGGCCAGCCTGAAGCCTACGGAGAGAGAGAGCCCGGCATACTTCCCTCCGAGGTCCAAAAAGGCGGTGATGATGAAGGAAAAGAGGACAAAGAGCATCCACGTTCCACTGACCCTGTCGGACCACCGCCTGCCTTTATCGGAGCTTATCCTGTCAGACCTTCTGGAGAGGAAAAGAAGGTACATCATAAAAAAACTGAGAGCAAGCCATCCCAGACTGAGCACACCCGACCCGGCAGCTTCTCTCAGCCGCACAAACAGATAGATATGCATGAAGAATACTGCCGAGCCAAATATCACCCAAAGCACCGGGTGTTCGGAGAATCTTTTTTCGTACGTCCTGTCATTCATCAGATCTGTGCCGAGTAGAGCCTTCCAAATGATTCAATGATCTTTTGCCAAAGAGGCCTCTTTTGCCATTCATCAAGCTTTATCTCCACAGAATTTTCTATATCCTTAAGGTATTGATCGGCAAACTCTTCCGTGAGCTTTCTGTCGTATACAAACAGCTGATTTTCAAAATTTATCTCCAGGCTCCTTACATCCATATTGCAAGTCCCCACGGAGCATATGTCACTGTCCGCCAGGACCGATTTTGTGTGTATGAAGCCTTTTTTGTACTGGTAGACCCTGACACCGGCCCTGAGGAGTTCCTCGATATTGCCCCTGCTGGCCCAAAAAACAAGAAAATGATCCTTTACGGAGGGCATCAGAACTCTGACATCGACCCCGGCAAGCGAGGCCGCAGTCATTGCGTTCATGAGTATAGGGCCGGGAACAAAGTAGGGGCTTGTGATCCATACCCTCTCTTTAGCCCTTGAGATCATGCTGTAGTATCCCAGCGATATGGAATGCCACACATTGTCGACCCCGCTTGCGACGACCTGGAGAGGTACAATGGGGAGTCCGGAGAAATCGGGGGTCAAATCTTCACCGCATTCCCCGCAAAGAACTTCGTCGCAGATCTTTCCGGGATCATCTCCCGATCTGATGCACCAGTCATATAGAAAGATGCTGTGCAGTTCGCTGACGGCATCGCCTTCGATCTTCATGTGGGTGTCCCGCCAGTATCCAAGGCGGCCCTTGCCCAGGTACTCATCGCCCACGTTGAGCCCGCCCGTAAAAGCGACCCTGTTGTCGATCACAATTATTTTTCTATGGTTGCGAAAGTTCATCTTTCTGCGAAACATCGGGAACGAAACGGGCATGAAAGAGTGACACTCAACCCCGGCCCTGTTGAGGCTTTCAATGTAGCTGCGCGTCAGTTTCCAGCTTCCCACCGCATCGTACAGGACGCGCACCTTGACTCCCCTGGAAGCGGCTTCAGTCAAAATGTCCCTGATCTCACGCCCGATCCCGTCGTCCTTGATGATATAGTACTGCATGTGGATGAACCGTTTTGCCGCCTTAAGCTCCCTCTTTATCGATTCAAAGGTGACATCTCCGTCGATCAGGGTCTCAAGCCTGTTTTTAAGGGTGAGGGGCGAGCCTCCCGCCGAATAGAGCGCCCTTCCCGTAAGATAGCGCCTGTCTCCCGTAAAAGGGGCGCTGTCGGCTGGGATCCGCACGGACGGCCTGAATAGTTTCCTGCTTTTGATGTTTCTGAGGTCCGGGCCCAGTACCATATACACGACCACGCCGATGACCGGGACAAGCGCAAGGGTCAGCAGCCAGAGAATGGTTCTGTCCGGGTTGCGCCCCTCCATAAAAATTATCGCTCCTATGGCGAATGCATAGATGATCAAAATGTGCCATGTGTAATGTTTTGCAGTACTGAAGAATGATGCGACGGCAGCGGTAAAGCGGGGATGGAGAGAGAGTCCTTCTTTTACTGAATAGACGACGTTTCCTCCGATAAACTCTGCTATCGTAGGCATAAGCCCGGCGATAAAGGCTGCCAGAACCATGAACAGGACAAATTTCGTAGTCTTCCACATCGACCGCTCACATCCTTCAGCAATCTATTATATCTGATATAATTTGTAGTCGTAACTGCCACCTTGCGAGAACTGGAGATGTCCCGATGATCCGATTAAAATTTGAGCCGCGTCTCGATGACCCGGTTTTGCTCAGCTTTTTGATTCCTTTAGCGGCGGTCATCTTCGGCCTTTTCGCCGGGGGCATCCTCTTTTACTCACTTGGCGTGGATCCATTTGAGGCTTATTGGGCCGTCATTTACGGGGCGTTCGGGAGCATATACGGGGTCAGCGAGATAGTGACTAAGGCCATACCCATAATGCTCACGGCTCTGGCGGGGCTGATTTGTTACAAGATGCTGATCTGGAATATCGGCGCGGAAGGACAGCTCTGCATGGGAGCCATCGCGACCGTGGCGGCGGTCAGATATATCCCCGTCGACAACTGGGCGGCGATGTTTATTATTATGTCGTTCTCCGCCGCACTGGCAGGCGGCCTTTGGGGAGGCATCGCCGGCCTGCTGAAAGCAAAATGGAACGTCAACGAAACCATCACCACATTGATGCTCAACTATGTGGCGATCAACATTTCAGAGTACTTTATATACGGACCCTGGAAAGACCCTATGAGCATGGGCTTTCCCTTTACCGCAAGCTTCCCGGAATCCGCCAGGCTCTGGACATGGGGGACTACAAGGATACACGCCGGCCTTTTCATCGCTTTGACCATAGCGGTCATCTTACATGTAGTGCTCAGAAGAAGCAGATGGGGATACGAGATCAGGGTCATAGGAGAAAACCCCCGTGCTGCGCGGTACGGCGGGATGAATATAGCGGGAAATATAATACTGGTTACGCTGATCGGAGGCGCTATAGCGGGACTCGCAGGTATGGGGGAGATAGCGGGACTTCACGGAAGAATGAGCCGGGGGTTTACTATGGGTTACGGCTACGCTGGCATTCTCGTCGCGTGGCTCTCAAGGCTCTCACCTCTCCACGTGCCCCTCGTCTCGTTTCTTATGGGAGTGCTTCTGGTCGGCGGTGATACACTGCAGGTAGTCATGGGATTGCCCCTTGCCAGCGTTCAGATACTTCAGGGATTGATTCTTTTCTCTGTGCTCGCAGCAGAGACTTTCACCAGATACCGTATAAGAGTGATAAAAGTAACGACAGACTCCGCCGAGGAGGCGAGATAGATGGAATTTCTTACAGCGATCCTCGCTTCAGCGATAAGGAGCGGCACCCCCGTGCTTTACGCTACGCTTGGTGAGGTCTTCTCCGAGAGGGCGGGCATAATGAACCTTGGGCTTGAAGGGATCATGTTAGTCGGGGCCTATACCGGGTTCGCCGTGACCAGGGCGACCGGAGATCCCTGGCTGGGCATACTTGCCTCGTTTTTCGCCGGTGCAGCCATCACTTTGATACATGCTTTTTTATGCATTACTCTTATGTGCAACCAGGTGGTAAGCGGCCTTGCCATGGTGATGACCGGCCACGGCCTGAGCGCACTCCTCGGAAGAGGGGCCATAGGAGAGACGATCGAAGGCATAGCGCCGCTCGCATTGCCTCTGTTGAGCGATATGCCCTTCATAGGTCCCATTTTCTTCCGCCACAATGCCATGGTTTATTTGTCCTATATTCTCATTGCTGCCCTCACATGGTTTCTTTACAGATCAAGACCGGGGCTCAACCTTAGAGCAGTAGGAGAAAATCCCCGCGCGGCGGACGCAATGGGACTGCCTGTCGTACCGATACGTTATTTCTATTCCCTCTTCGGCGGTGGGCTCGCCGGGCTGGGGGGAGGCTATCTCTCCGTCGTCTACGCTCAGATGTGGATCGAAGGCATGACGGCAGGAAGGGGCTGGATCGCGGTGGCGCTGGTAATTTTTGGTCTCTGGAACCCCGCGAGAGCGGCGTTGGGCGCATACCTCTTTGGCGGGGTAGAATCGCTCCAGCTGAGGATGCAGGCTATGGGGTCGACCATATCTGCGCCGCTTCTGCTGACCCTGCCATATCTTATGACTATCATCGTTCTCGTGGCGGTATCGGTAAGAGCCGGGAAGGGCATTCTGCTCGGAGCTCCGGCCGCGCTGAGCGTGCCCTTCAGGCGGGAAGACAGAGACTGAAGATAGGGAAAGGAGGGAGGATCGGCTTGCTTGAGAAATATGCTCAGGAAATATCCGAGTACCTGAGCGGGCTCATGGGCAGAAGCATAATAATCACAGACATAAACGGAATAATAATAGGCTCCCCAGCAAAAGAGAGGCTTGGAGATTTCCATCCCTCATCGCTGCCATGTATAAAATATAAAAAAATGAGCTTCGACGATGAGGCTGCGGCCCGTAAGCTGGGCGTCTGGTATCCCGGCTCCACCTTCCCTCTATTCTTCAACGGCAGGGTTATAGGAACGGCGGCTATCGCCGGTGAGCCTGAGCTCGTCCTCCAGTTTTCCACCCTCGTAAAAAATCAGATCGAGAGTATGCTGCGCGAAAAAATATATGCGCCCTCCTTCCGCTCGACACAGAATAAAATCGACGAACTTATCCATGATATCGCTTCATTCGACCCAAGGAGGGACGATCTGACGAAACTTCCCGAAAGGGCGGAAAGACTCGGGATACAGCTTGATATCCCTAGGGGGGCTATCGCCGTCTTTTTCTCGAACTTCAGGGGGCTCGCCCTCGATAGGAACCCCGTCCGCCTTTCATACAAAAGGGACTCTGACCCGATCTCAGATGAAATCGATTACGGGTCAACGCGTTCCAGGGTGATCGAGATACTGCGTGAGATATTCCCCGACCCTCAAAATATCATTGCGTCCGTTTCAAGGGACAGGTTCATCATTCTTTGGAAACAGGAGGAAGACAGCGACGGGCGCGCCGACAGCGAGCTTAACCGGGCAAAAGACCTTTCCGAAAAGATCTGGGACAGGCTCAAGGACGCCGCGATCGAGACGATCATAGGGGTAGGACGTCCGGCTCAAAACCTGTATGAGTTGCCCTTCGCCTGCGACAACGCGTGGGAGGTGGTCGCCGTGGCTGAAAAATTATCGATGCCGCCGGGCGTATACTCTTTTGACGAAATGTTTCTTAAGCACCTTCTGCTTTCTGTGACCCCGCACTTTTCACTCAAACACCTGGAAAAAAAGCTCGCCGACCACAAGGGCGACAGCGATTCGGAAGAGCTTCTTGAAACATTTTCCGCCTACTGTGAAAACTTTTTCAGCAAGCAGAAGGCCGCGAAAAAACTGCACCTCCACAGAAACACGCTTGCCTACAGGCTTTCTAAGCTGGAGCAGAGGTTCGGGATCTCGGTCGAAAACTTTGATGAAGCAATATCCTTCTACCTCGTGCTGCTTATGGACAGGCTGGGGGTCTCGGGGGGCAAGAGGTGATCTGCGCAAATTTGTATCAACAAAAAGCCGGGGCCTCTGCAGCTGCGACATGCGGAGGCCCCGGCTTTCCCGGACATACAGCAACGGCCGTTGGGAGGCGGTTTACTTGGTTATTTCATCCGAGATCTTTTTCATTTCCTTCCTGAATTCATCCATCAGATCCTTGCCTTTGGTGTTGTCGAGCTGGCTCCACGTCGCGGCAAAAGCATCCATCATCGGCTTCAGCTCTTTGGCCGAATATGTATGGACCTGGATGCCGCGCTTTTTCATAAGGTCAAGATACTTCTGGTCGTTCGCCCTGGCGTTAGTAATGCTCAGCGCCGCCTGTTTGCTCACGGCCGCCTGAAGTACTTTCTGATCGGCGGGCGACAGCTTCTTCCAGGCTTTATCACTGACCATGATGCCCAGGCACTCCGTATTTTTGTTAAGGTTGTACCAGTGCTTGATCACGTCTCCGAAGGTCGTGTAGGCAGCGACTATCGAATATCCGGTATCGCCGTCACAGACCCCCGTCTGCATTGACTGATAGACATCTGCGAAGGGTATCGAGATCGTGCGGAACCCCGCACCTTCAAGTGCTGTTTTAAATACGTCCATGTTGGGTATGCGAAGAAGAAGGCCCTTATCCACCTTGGGGTTGAGCGGCTCCCTCATTTCCTTGACAGTGCCTATGCCAACCATTCCTTCAAGGTACATCCCCAGCAGCTTTACGCCAAGGCGAGAGTTGAATTCATCCATTTTCTTGAAGAACCACCCGTTCGGGTCATAGACCTTTGCTACCTGCTCGTAACTGCTCGTGTAGCCCTGGACGTATATCAGATCCATCCTGCTGTCAAACTGGCTTGGAAAGGAAATACAGGCCATCTCTACCGTGCCCCTGATAAGTTCCTCGTAGACCAGTGAATAGTCGCCCAGCTGGTTGGCGGGGAAGACCTTGATCTCCACCCTGTTGTTAGTTTTCTGAGCCACTTCTTTCGCGATCTCGTTCATGGACGATGTAGCGAAATGTTCGGGCGGGTTCTGCCCCGCGAACTTGAGCACCAACGGTGCGGCCGCTGCCCGGCCCGCCGTCGAACCCAACGTTACCACACAAAAAGCCATGACAGCCGCGAGAAAAGTAAAACGTTTTGTTATTGCCATACACATATCACTCCCGTTATTTTGATATCTTTCTAGGTCAGATACTTTGCTTATATCCGCATTATTTTTCTATCAGAAAGAGCGAGGCTGCTTTGTCCGGCAGCTGCTTCAGATCCGTGACCGTTCCTATACCCAGCTCCTCAAGATCAGATACGACGTCGACCGGTACCGAGCCCTCCTCGGTATTCTGGTTAAGAACTCCTCCCATACATACCGGGATCGCGACATCCTGCTCTTCCATCTCGTCCAGAAGATTCCTTGCGTACTGCAGAGCCATGCCGTTATGAGTGCTGATAAAAATTATCTCCGCACCGAATTCGACCCCGGCAAGGACAACTTCATCCGGATCCTTCTCAACCCCGATGTTCAGGACTTCACAGCCTGCCTGCTCCAGCAGCTTGTGTATCAGAAGAAGGCCGTGTTCGTGCACATCGGTCGACGCCAGAAGCGCCCTGCGTCCAGAGAGCTTCTTTGTAACTTCACCGCTTTTAAAATATGGAGTCCATATATCAACTTGTTCAAGAGTTCTGGTAAAAATATCGTTAGGAATGGTCGGATCGGCGGCGGCAAGACCTGCATCGTTTTGAGCCGTCGGGTTCAATGCGTCTTCAAAGCCTCGCGGCCCCAGGGACTTGAGCGCATAGAGCATCTGAATGGCATCTTTAGTGTCCACACCGCACTCGTCAAGATATGAGAGGGCATCCTGGAATATCTTTTTGCCCTTCCTGCAAATTGATGCCGCAAATTTTTTAGGTTTGGTGAAATCGAAGTGCGGATGCATCTTTAAGGCTATCTTTTCTATCTCCCTGCCCCACAGCTGAGCTTCGCAGATCTCATCAAGCGAAGGGGCCCTGAGCGCCTCCGTGAAAGGTACGGGAAGGAGCGCGTGTCCCGTCGGGCATTCGATCTGGGACATAATATCCCAAAGAAGGTAGTCGGCAGTCAAAGCCCGGTTTTTTTCAGGTTCTTCGTGTGAAGATATAGTGTCCCCGTAGAACATCGATCCGATACAGTCGTGGAGATCGGAAGAGCGTCGTGTAGGGAAAGAGTGTACGTCCTGGTGTAG
>CAYZYF010000009.1:0-31448 GCA_964482015.1 uncultured Synergistaceae bacterium | reverse complement strand
GGGTTGTCGTGCACCTCCTTTCTTGCCGTCAAGGGTCTTTGCAGAAGTCCAAGCTGTTTGGGGTCTAGATTGTCAAGATACGTATTTCGGCGGAGATACTCCGCTCACAAGATTATACAAGCATTCACATGAACATATATAGGTCTCAAGTCCTGTTTTGCGGGAAAACAGACAGAGAGAGCGGCTAAAACAGCACTTGCGAGGCTATTTCACATATAGGCTGCCACTTTATCCAGATAATCCCCTATGCCCTCATGGACCGCAAGGTCGGCTATTCTGTCGAGCGGGGTGGACTCCTTGTTTATTATCACGAGCTTAGCCCCGGCGCTTTTGGCTTGTCTCGGAAAGTAGTTGGCGGGAGATACCACCAGGGACGAGCCCAGCACTATGAACGTATCACAGTCCGAGCTCCATTCGTCGGCAAGCCTGAGCGGCTCGTCGGGCAGCATCTCTCCGAAGAGGACGACCCCCGGTCTGAGGGCTCCTCCGCAGTCGCAGCTGCCGCCGTCGAGGAAACGGGACGTCTCCCAGATTTTGCCGCAGGAATGACACCTTACCGGCTCAAGGCTGCCATGCAGCTCCGCTATCTTGGCCGAGCCGGCCTTTTGGTGGAGCCTGTCCACGTTCTGGGTGATGATGCCCTTAACGTAGCCCGCGGACTCCCACTCGGCAATGTATTTGTGCCCCCTGTTGGGCATGATGCTCTCGGGCACGTAAAGCCTAGCTTTGTAAAATTCCCTGAACGAATCATAGTCCCGCTCAAGCGCTCCTACCGAGGCGTACTGCATGGGATCGACGTGCGCCCACATGCCCTCCTTGGATCTGAAATCCGCAAGCCCCGATTCGGTGCTCAGCCCGGCTCCGCTGAAGATAACCACACCTCCCATTTTTATACGATCGGCGAGCCACTTGGCTCCGTTTCCGATATCCGTCTCCATAGAGATCACTCCTCGCGCAATTTTTTCAGGTCGGGAAGCATAATGCTCTTCCCCAGCCTCCGTCTCGAGGCGCAGAGTACAATGTTCGCCAGCAGAAGGGCGACAGTAACCGGACCCACACCGCCCGGTACCGGGCTCAGCGCCTCCACAAGCCCCTCCGCTCCGGGCGCCACATCTCCGACAAGCTTTCCTTCCGCCGTCACGTTCGTTCCCACATCGATCACCCAGGCATGCCGTGAGAGCACTCCCGGTTCTATTATACCCGCTGATCCTACGGCAACGGCGATGAGATCCGAACTTGAGAGGACGTCCTCCATCTGGCGGCGGGAGGTCCTCGTGTGGCAAACGGTCACGGTAGCCTGCCTGTGCATCAGCATGAGAGCAATGGCGCGTCCCACGTTGGGGCTCCTTCCGATGACGGCGCACCTGCTTCCCTCCAGCGAACCCCTGCCATACCACTCAAGGAGGGAGACAGCGGCCCAGGCTGTGCAGGGGAGAGGTATGTTCCTCTCTCCGAGGTAAAGCCTGCCGAGGTTTTCCGGGTGCACCCCCTCCGCATCCTTAGCCGAAGGAAGCGCGTTCAGAACCTCTTCAGCGGGCCAGCCGGCAGGGAAGGGCGTTTGAAGTATGATCCCATCTATTTCGGGAGCCCTGTCCAGTGCGGCAAGCTCCTTTAAGAAGATCTCCTTTGTAGTGTTTGCCTCAAAACAGACCGGACCAGCCTCGATCCCAACCTCTTTGCAGGCCCTGATCTGGCTTCTCATATATCTTTCGGCAGCGGGATCATCGCCTATCCGAACAGTGACCATACGAGGGACCCATCCCTCTTCGGCTTTGAAAGCGGCGACTGAATCCGACACCCATTCCCTGATCTTTTTTGAAACCGGCCTTCCGTCAAGGAGGAGGGTCATCTATTTTTCGGCCCCGCTTTCCTCATCGCAATGGGAATGGACATGCGGGTGACGGTGTGTGTGCTTATGTTCACCGTGATGGTGCAAGCCTGCTTTTACGGCATCCTGACTTAGCTCGTTGCAAAAAACCTCACGAACAGCACCCTGTACTTTCGTGGGCTGTGAGAAGTCTTTTTCATTCCCATGCGTCTCTTTGGTGACCAGAGCGCGAACTTCGGCCAAGGGCATGCCCTTTTCCACAGCAATTTTTTTTATGTCCTCAAATTCGGGCATCTCTTTTATAACGATGCCGCTCATCATTCCGCACTTGATCCTCACCGGCCCAAGCGATGTCATGACCTCGCCGGCCCTTCTTCCGAGCATCGACCTTTCCACATAAGTTCTTCTTACTCCCAGCGTCGAGCTCTCGCGAAGGATCGTCTCCGCAACATGGTCGGCCTCCGGTTCATGAGCCAATGCACATACCTTGACAGCCGACCTGTTTTTTTTCATCTGGATCTGTTCGAACCATACGTCCAGCGCACCCTCGTTAAACAATTTGTCCATAAGGTACGAGAGATCCTGGGGCAGCATGTCGTCTATGTTTGCCGATAGCTCTACGCCCACGTCGGAGAGCAGAAAGCCCTCCGTTACGAGTTTGGTGACCCTCAGAATATTTGGAGGAGTGCCGTCCCTGCTTCCGAGACCTATTCCTGTTTCCAGCATCCTTCCTCTCGGGATGCCGGCGGATATCCTGCCGCCCAGGGCCTTAACCAGCACGGCGCCTGTGGGCGTGACCCTCTCCATCGGGTCTCCCGAGGAATAAACGGGGAGTCCCTTAAGCAGTTCCGCAGTTGCGGGAGCAGGTACAGGCAATACTCCGTGGGCACAGTCGACCGTGCCTGAACCGACATTCAGGTTCGAAAATATGATCTCGGGCCATCCGAGATATTCAAGCATGACCATAGCCCCGGTTATGTCTATTATAGAATCGACCGCCCCTACTTCATGAAAGTGAACGTGTTCGGGCGGTTCTCCGTGCACTTTGCCCTCCGCCTCGGCAAGCAGGGTAAAGGTTTTCATCGTCATTTCCCTGACTTGATCGGAAAGGGCGCTTCCCATCACCATCTCTCTTATGTCGGACAGGTGCCTGTGAACGTGTCCTTCATCAGTCTCAACGTCAAAACGGAGACCCGATATGCCGCTCCGCCTGTCCCTGAAAAGCTTAAGTTCATAGCCGGAGAGGGGCAGCTTGGCAAGCTCATCTTTTAAGTGTTCAAATGCCCCTGACATATCGAGCATGGCGGCAAGAAACATGTCTCCGGCTATGCCAGCGGAACAATCGACGTAAAGTTTCACAGCTTCCTTTACCTGACGGTCCATTCAAAATCTCTCCTTCATACGTTCTTTAATTACTATTTTATATCATTTTAAGTATTAATCCCTTACACAGAGTCATTATTTTGAGATAGGGTAAGGAAGGCGCAGCTCTACTGCCGCTTTATAAAACATTTACCAACGGAGAAATGATGGGTAAGAACAGCTAAACAGTGCATCTCACGGAAGAAGCACGGAAGTTTGTTATGCGATGGATCCGTACTTGCGATCGATCGCCCATCAATTCCCCTAGGTCGCAGCACCTCTTACCTTTTAAAAAATATAAGGAGGATTTCAGCATGTACAGGTCGTTCAGGACACTTTTTGCCGTGCTTTTTTTGTTTGTATTTACAGGTTCGGCGTTGGGAGCTTCACTGGGGCTTGATATAGATTCTATCAAGTTTAACCCTGACGAGAAGGTGGATATGCTCGGTGCCGGCACTTCACAGGCCCCCGACGGCAAGGCCGACGCCTCGTTTTCACTGAATGTGAGCGGAGCGCAGGCAATTAAGGGGATCTCGCTCAAAAATGAGACTACAGGAAAGACATGGAGCGCTGCTCCGTCTGGGGCAGCGGAGCTTCTCATAGTGACAGACAGAAGCGGAAGCGTCCTCAATTCGTCGGGACGGCTTTCCGTAATTCCCGTACTCCTTGGAGCCAACTTCAAGCTCTACATAAACGACGCTGAAGGGGCCATACCGAAAGACTCTGAATTTACCGTGACTGTCACCCTTATAGACAATAAGGACGTTACGGCCAAGACTACTGTCAAGGGTCTTGGCAAGGCCGCCCCAGTCGAACCGGCTGTGGACGAGGGGATATCCGCATTTGAAATAAACGGGGCAAGTGAGCAGGATTTAGCCGGCGTCAGCGAAAAGGTTGGAGCGGACGGAAAAAACGATCATCAGTTCACCCTCTCCCTTAATTTTAAGGATGTGACGGTCAAGGCCCTTAAGATCTCAGCACAGTCCCAGGCGAAAAAGGCTGACTGGGATACGATAGCGGGGAACGGCAATCCGATAGTAACTCTCATCGACGGCGAGAGCAATATCCTCAATAAGACAGACGGCACGGTATCGTTCAGCGTTAAGGGAATCACAAAATACACCCTGCTCGTCCAGGACAGGGACGGGATCCTATCTGACCCATCCCTGAAGGCAAAGGTTGCGATCAGCCTAGCGGACGGACGGATATTCGAGAAAGACGCAGTAAAAGGCAAGGTAATTGCCGCCAAATCGCAGCTCTCGGTCGAGTATAAGGGAGTCGGAAAGTATGACTTTACCGGCCCGCACGAAAAGATGGAATCCAATTTGAATGCCGACAGGCAGATCAATGCTGTCCTTAATGTCTCCGGCACAGTGACGGGGGTCAGGGTAAAGTGTGCGGGAAGCGGAAAAATTTGGGACACGATCGCCGGGAACGGCAACCCTCTCGTGGTGTTAACTGACGATAAGGGAGAAAAACTGAACAAGACGGACGGAACTGTCTCTGTTCCGATCAGCGGAGAAAAAAACCTGTCGCTCTGGTTTGACGAAGAGGACGCCGCCAAGAGCGGCCCTTATCAAATAACTGTCGTGATGTCTGACGGACAGGTCATTGAGGCTTCAACTGAAAAGACGGGGAAACAGGATGCCGCACGCGGGGACTCCGCAGAAAGAGGAGCTCGCTCCGTCGAGTTCGCCTCCGCAAAACCTGCATTGGCGGATACTGACCTTGTGGGGAAAAATAAGAAACTTACACCAAGCGGAGCTAAAGATACGGCGATAAACATAAAGGTCGCAGGCAGCGGCCGCATAACTGCAATCACCCTTACGGACGGGTCGGGAAAAGGCTGGGATACCATTGCCGCCGACAACGGAAAATGGCTTCTTGGGGTGAGGGAGGGAAATAAGCTTCTTAACGGCAAAGATGGAACCGTGCGCATACAGATAAACGGCACAAAAACGCTGCAGCTGCTTATGCAGGATAACGGATATCTTGCCCGGAAAAACGGCAGGCTGAAGGTATCGGTCACATGGAGCGGAGGCACGGTCTCCGAATCCTCCTTGAAATGGTAGTCGGATATTAAGTTCTCTATCGTCCGATATTTTTACGGGGCTGCGTGGATACTAAGATTCCACACGGCCCCTCTGAAAACAAAAAATCGTTGACGACTAAGTATTTTTGATGCTCACATTGAAAAAGAGCAGACACTGTCTGTTAAATTCAATTTAACATGGTCACATTAGCAAATTTTAATGAGGATCGATAGCGATGCCGCTAGACGTTTCTACGAAATTAAAACAGTAGATCAGCAATGGTCGGTCCGGCAGATGCAGCGCCAGATCAGCAGTTCTCCATCGTCCGATATTTTTACGGGCGGTCCCGGCTGGGACCGCCCGTAACGTTTTTTACTGTTCCAGTCCGGCTCTGAATGCCTTTATGTTGAGGTCAAGAAGTTTTGGAGGTACTGTCTCTTTAAGAACTGACTCCCAGTCTATGTCCTCAAGTCCCATGGCCCTGACCAGGGCTCCCAGCAGAACGACGTTCTGCGCCTTAATGTTTCCAAGGTCTTCGGCAATTTTGGCGGCATTGAATATTTTAAAGTTTTCGACCTCATCGCGGAGTTTTTCAGTGACCATTTCAGGATACTTGGCCGCTCCGGTAAGGACGGGCAGAGAATAGATCTCGAAGTCATTTACGACCAGGCTGCCGCCCTTTCTGAGATACCTCAGCCAACGCACGGCCTCTACCTTTTCAAAGGCCACGAGGATATCTGCCTCACCCTCCGGAACAACGGGAGAACTTACCTTTGAGCCAAAACGAACGTGCGTGGTAACGCTTCCACCGCGCTGGGACATACCGTGGATCTCAGACATCTTCACGTCATAGCCCTTACGTACCAGCCCCTCCGAGAGGATCTTGGAGGCAAGGATAGTGCCCTGTCCCCCGACTCCGACGAGAAGGATGCTTTTGGTTTCGTTTTTGTTCATCGTCCTATACCTCCCTCGAGATCGCGCTTTTGGGGCATATCTGCATACATATGCCGCACCCGTTGCATGAATCGCGGTCGATAGAGACTATGCCGTCCCTGAAGCTGATGGCGGGGCATCCCGCCTGCATGCACATTTTACATTTTATGCACTTGTCCTGGTCTATTACGCACTTCATTGCGGCTCGCGCCTTTATGACCTCTTTTATCAAAGCGCACGGGGCTGTGGTTATTATGACGAAGGGTTCCGACGAGTCATGGCCGGCTTTGATCGCCTCTTTGGCGGCAGTGAGATCATAGGGATCGATTATTCTGATGTTTTCCTCATCTATGCCGCAGGCGACACAGAGGGCCTTCAGATCGACCTGATGGGTCGGTTCACCCATCAGGGTCTGTCCCGTTCCGGGGTTTTCCTGATGGCCGGTCATGGCGGTGGTCCTGTTATCCAGGATGTTGATCACTATCGGGGCCTTGTTGACCACGGCATCTATCAGCCCGGTTATCCCCGAATGAAAAAATGTCGAGTCGCCGATCACGGCGAAGACCTTTTCCTGCCTGCCTGCGAGCCCGGCCGCCTTGCTGAATCCCACTCCCCCGGAGATGCTGGCCCCCATGCATATTACTGAGTCGGTGACGCTGAGGGGGGGCACTATGCCCAGGGTATAGCAGCCTATATCGCCGGTGACGACAACGTCCTTGTATTTTTTCACCTCATAGAAGAACCCCCTGTGCGGACATCCCGCGCAGAGCACCGGGGGCCGCGGCGGGGCTTCGGCGTCAATGGAATATCCGCCCTCCTCCGGCATTTCAGGGAAAAAGGCGCGCCTGATCGTCTCCGG
Source organism: uncultured Synergistaceae bacterium (assembly GCA_964482015.1). Classification (GTDB taxonomy): domain Bacteria; phylum Synergistota; class Synergistia; order Synergistales; family Synergistaceae; genus Caenicola. Next base: position 24,433 of record CAYZYF010000009.1, on the reverse strand, counting down.
GGTCAGTTCATCTATCCACGGGAGCTTTTCTCTTCCGACACAGGCGATGCCCAGGGTTTTGACAAAATCCTCTATGTAGGGCTCATTTTCTTCGATAACGTACAGAGTTTCGACTGAACCTGCGAATTTTCTTATCAGCTTTTCCGGCAGCGGCCAGGTAAAGCCGAGCTTAAGGTAGGAGACCTCATCTCCAAAGACTTCTTTGGCGTGGTTGTAGGATATGCCGCTTGTTATGATGCCTATGCTTCCCGGCCCCTTCTCAATTTTGTTCATTGGGGTAGTCTCGCTGAAATCACGCAGAGCGGTGATCCTCTCATCCATGATGAATTTTCTTTTTTTTGCGGCAGCGGGGGCCATTACATACTTGGAGACATCCTTTGCATAGGGCCTGACCTCCCTTTCCTGCCTCTCCGATATCTCAGCAAGAGTCTTGCTGTGGCAGACCCTGGTCGTCACCCTGAAGAGGATCGGAGTGTCAAACCTTTCTGAAATGTCAAAGGCTTCCTTTACGAAATCAAGGCATTCCTGACTGTCTGAGGGTTCAAGCATGGGAAGTTTGGCGTGCGAGGCATAGTATCTGTTGTCCTGTTCGTTCTGCGAGCTGAAAAGTCCAGGATCATCGGCAGTTACGATGATAAGTCCGCCGCCCACTCCCGTGTAGGCAAGAGTAAATAGAGGGTCAGCGGCAACGTTGAGGCCTACGTGCTTCATAGCGGCAAGAGCCCTGCCCCCCGCAATAGACGCGCCGGCAGCGACCTCAAGCGCAACTTTTTCGTTGGTGGACCATTCGGAATATACGTCACTGTAAGCCGAGATGTTCTCAAGTATCTCTGTGGAGGGTGTTCCAGGATAGGCAGCCGCCACGTGCAGCCCCGCCTCCCAGGCACCGCGGGCGATCGCCTCGTTGCCTGTCATGATCTTCTTCATCAGTGTGCCCCCTTTTTGTGAAAATCCCGACTTCAGCGCTTGCGGGCCGATGTCGGGATCGTAAACATTTTTTGCAGGTCTATCAGCTCTCCCTCTAATCTCCCTTTTCAGCAGTGTGTTCCTGCAGCATCCATTCAGATACATCGACCCTGGCAAGGCCGGTAAAGATGTACATGAGAGAAAGTGCCAGAACGGCTCTTTCCCTGAGGATGACGAAAGAAAGGAGGACAAAGCCTATGGTGCTGTAAAACCTCACCTTGTTTATATTTTCTTTTTTCATTTTCTTGGCATTGCAGTACGGAAGGGAGCTTACCATCAATCCTCCGACAAAGAACATTATCACTATCGCAGCGAGAGGCGTCAGCGGCACCTTGGCGATGACAAAAGCTGCAAGGGTCAATCCGCCGGCAGGTATGGGCAGCCCCTGGAAGGGGCCTGCCGAGACGTGGGTAACATTGAATCTCGCCAGCCTGAGCACCCCGCACAGGGCAAAAAAGGACGAGGCCACAGCCCCCCATACTCCGCCCTCAATACCGATATAAGCGGCATACATGAGAAAGGCCGGAGCGACTCCGAAGCTTATCGCATCAGCAAGGCTGTCAAGCTCTTCGCCGAAGACGCTGCTCCCGCCGAGGCTCCGTGCCACCCTGCCATCCATAATGTCGAAGAAGACGGCAAAGCAAACAAGGGCGGCTGCAGGCACAAAATGCCCGTGGTATGTCATTATCAGGGACGCCACTCCACAAAAGACGCTGCCGCTAGTGATCATGTTGGGTATTATTTTACTTATTGGGATATTTTTTATTTTTCTGTCTCTTTTTCTCATTTCTTTACCACCCCAACAACAGTCTCCCCCGCTTTAACCGTGTCGCCGATCCTTACTGCTGGCTCCACTGCCGGGGGTAGGTACAGGTCTACTTTCGAACCAAGCTTAATCATACCATAACGCTGGCCCCTGTCCAGCATATCGCCGTTTTTGACGCCTATTGCGATCCTGCGGGCGAGTATTCCCGCGATCTGGACAAGCACGAAGCGTCCCTCTTTTGAATCGGCCCCTACGTAAAAGCGTTCGTTGATCTCTGAGGCCTTCGGTGCAATGGCAAACCATTTCTTGCCGGGAACGTAATCGGTATATTCAACTTTTCCGTCGGTCGGGAAACGGTTGACGTGAACATCCAGGCCGTTCATAAAAATGCCGATCTTTACCGCCCTGCCCGTATATTCATGGTGAGCCTCGACGATCTCCACCACACGCCCATCCGCCGGACTCACCCATCCGTCTCCGCAGGGGACCCTTTCCGGGTCGCGATAGAACCAAAGCGCAAGAGCAAGGGGAAACGCAAGTATGAGCGTTATCCACGGGGATATGAACCAGCCTCCCGCGGCCATGAACGCCGCCCCCCCTATGGTGGGCAGTCCATCGCGGGCCAGCTTCAATCTATGTCCCCTTCTTCGTCCGTCCTGACTATGCTGACGTCAGCCACAAAATCTCCGTCGTCCAGCCTGACTACCTTGTACCCGGTAGCAGTACGGCTGAGGCTGGAAACTTCGTTGGTGTTGATTCGCACCATCCTGCCCTTGCCGCTTATCACTACGATCTCCTGATCGTCCTCTACGCCCCAGGCTCCGACCAGTTTTCCGGTCCTCTCTGAGAGTTTCATCGCCCTGACTCCATAGCCTGCACGGTGGCGCTGTGTAAATTCGGAGTATTTAGTTCTCTTGCCTATGCCCAATTCACTGATGAAGAAGACCTGGCGGCCCTCTGAAACTATATCGCAGCCCACGACCTCGTCTCCATCACCCAGCCTTATCCCGCGAACTCCCTGCGCCTGTCTCCCCAGCGGACGGAATTCTTCTTCCGATACTCTGAGGGTCTGCCCCATGGATGTAGTAAGCAGAAGCTCATCCTCCCCGCCGGTCATGCGTACCCTCGCAATGTTGTCATCGGCGACGAGAGAAAGCACTCTGCGCCCAGCTCTCGTAAGTCCGTCAAGCTCTTCCACGGGAAGCCTCTTCGCAGTCCCGTTGAGGGTTACGAAGAAGACATATTTGGCGCCGCCGAGATCACTGTCTTTTATGGCGACGACCCGTTCATTTTTTTCGAGCGTGACTATAGTGCCTACGAGCTTTCCCTTGCCTGTTTTCGGTTCGGGGAGCACAAAGCCCCTGATGCCAAAGACCCTGCCGAGGCTTGTAAAGAGGTAGAGCGTCCTGTGCGTATTGGTGATCGTCAGAAGCGCTATTTCATCCTCCGCCTTGGTGGCTACTCCCTTGACGCCCTTTCCTCCCCTCGACTGGACCCTGTAGTCCTGAAGGGGCATTCGTCTGATATAACCGTCACGGCTGAGCGCAACTACGATATCCTCTTCGGGGATGAGGTCTTCTTCTGAGACATCCTCCTCCGATTCCTCTATATCAGTGCGCCTTTTATCTACGTACTGCGCTCTGATCTCCTTCAGCTCTTCCTTAACGACCGAATCGAGTATCAGCATGCTCCCAAGGATGCTTCTATAGCGTTCTATATCCATGATCAGCTGGGTCATCTCGCTGTCGAGTTTCTCTCTCTCAAGTCCGGTGAGCCTCTGCAGCCTCATGTCGAGGATCGCCTGAGCCTGGATCTCCGTGAAATCCAGTTCGCTCATCAGGCTGTTTCTCGCAACTGCGGCATTTTCCGATCCTCTGATTATTCTGATAACTTCGTCAATGACATCAAGAGCTCTTAAAAGCCCCTCTATTATGTGGGCCCGGTCCTCAGCTTTTCGAAGCCTGAATTCCGTCCTCCTCCGCACTACGGACCTGCGGTGGTCCAGGAAGATCTCAACCATCTCTTTGAGCGGGAGTTCCTTGGTCTCTCCATCGACTATAGCCAGGTTTATTACGCCAAACGTGCTCTGGAGCTGTGTTCTCGAGTAAAGCTGACGCAGCACCAGATTGGGATCGGCGTCGCGCTGGAGCTCCACTACTATCCTCATCCCCTGCCGGTCAGATTCGTCCCTGAGGTCGGAGATGCCGTCTATCATTCCGTTTTGGACACATCTGGCAATAGTCTCTATAAAATTAGTCTTATTGACCATGTACGGTATTTCCGTTATGACGATGCTTTGTCTGCCCTTGCGAGTCTCCTCGATATCGACACGGCCTCTTACTACAAGCCTGCCCCTCCCGGTCCTGTACGTATCAATAATGCCCTCCCTGCCGACTATTATTCCGCCTGTAGGAAAGTCCGGACCCGGCATCAGGGCCATTAGGTCACCAAGTTCAGCGTCAGGATTGTCCAGAATGGCACAGCATACGTCAACGGCCTCGCCAAGGTTGTGCGGAGGCATGTTAGTTGCCATCCCTACGGCTATCCCGGTGCTTCCGTTTACGAGTAGATTGGGTATCCTGGAGGGGAGGACAAGAGGTTCGGTAAGCGATTCATCAAAGTTCGGGCCCCACTCTACGGTATCTTCATTGATATCCGTAAGCATCTCCTCACCGATCGAGCGAAGCCTTGCCTCTGTGTAACGCATAGCGGCGGGCGGGTCTCCGTCGATGGACCCAAAGTTTCCCTGTCCGTCCACCAGAGGATAGCGCAGGCTGAAATCCTGTGAAAGCCTCGCCATTGTGTCGTAAATGGCGGAATCGCCGTGGGGATGGAATTTTCCCATCGTCTCTCCCACGATACGCGCCGATTTTTTAAATGGCTGGTTGTGTCTTACACCGAGCTCGAGCATGGCGTAAAGGACTCTTCTTTGGACTGGTTTGAGTCCGTCCCTGGCGTCCGGCAGCGCCCTGCCGACTATGACGCTCATCGCATAATTTAGATAGCTTTGCTTTATCTCCTCTTCCAGAGGAAGCGAGATTACTTTGTTCACTTCAAAAATATTTGCCTGTTTATTTTTATGATCCACTTTCACGCCCCCGAACTGCTTTAGCATATAAGAAGCGGCGGTATGTCCGCCGCTTTCCGTTTCACATACCGATATATTTTACCACGACGGGAAAATCATTTCACCATTTATTAATATGAAGAGAATGCGGATCGATGCCTTTGTGAGGATCTTTAGTCTCAAGCGGCCAGCCTATAGCCGCGATCGCCATCAAAGCAATCTTGTCGGGCACGTTCAAAAGAGATTTCAGCCTATCCTCTAACGAATCGTCGCCCCTGCTGACGCCGATCCAAACGGATCCAAGACCGAGCGCGCAGGAGGAGAGCAGGATGTTCTGCATCGCAGCAGAACAGTCCGCCTCCCAATACCTGATCGGCCTGCCCTCTATCTCAGTCTCGCTGCAGACGGCTATCGCCAGAGTTGCGGTCTTGAGCATCTTTGCGTAAAGTTTCGTCTCAGCCATGGCATCCAGTGTTTTTCTGTCATTGATCACTATAAAATGCCAGGGGCGGCAGTTGTTTCCGCTCGGCGCAGCACAGGCGCACTCGAGCATCACCTTCACCAAAGAGTCACCCACAGGCTTTGAGGGATCGAACCTGCGGATGCTCCTCCGGCTGAGTATATTATCTATGGCCTGCTGATTTACAAGGGGCATTTGCTGCAAGGCACGGTCAGTGGCTGTTGTTGAACGGTTTCACCGGATCGATCGATCTCCCGAGCACCGGTGAAGAGAGGACTATTGCCGTCGTGGTCATGCCGCAGCTTCCCATTCGGCTTATGACGTCCTCGAGATGCCCTACAGAAGAAACGACGACCTTTAGTATGACTCCGTCGCTGCCGGTAAGATGGTGACACTCCAGGACCTCCGGTATAGACTTTGCCAGCTCGTCCGACTGCGAAATAAGCGCAACGGGTATCGCGATCCTGATAAAAGCCATGATTGGGTAACCGACTTTTGACTGATCAACTATCGCCTTGTAACCCATGATGATACCGGCGTCTTCCATCCGACGCACCCTTTCGGCCACCGCAGGCGAGGAGAGCCCTACGCGCCTGCCAAGTTCGTTGAAGGAGATCCTTCCATCCTCCTGAAGAATTTTCAATATCTGTACTCCAATATCATCCAACAGTTTGCCAACTAACATTGTTACACCTCCACTCCCTTATTAAAGAAAACTATTTTAATTGATGCACAGGTATATATTAAAGCATTTTTCGGTAAAATGGAAGAGGCACAATGATTTTTTTCGTGAATATAAAAACAAAGATGTCCTTCCGAAATATCCCGACTGCGTATTTTCATTCATACTTGAGCGCATCGATCGGATCGAGAAGCGACGCCTTCCATGCCGGATAGTATCCGAACCCGATGCCGACGAGAGCGGAAAAGACAAATGCGAGTAAGATCGAACCCGGCGTGAATATGGGGGGGGCCGAAGTAAGTGAGGCAAGAGCATAGCCTGTGAACACACCTAAGAGTATCCCGACTGTGCCGCCGGTCATCGAAAGCGCCACCGCCTCAATAAGAAACTGAAGGCGGATATCGTAGGCTTTCGCACCCACCGCCATCCTTATGCCTATCTCTCTTGTCCGTTCGGTTACCGAGACGAGCATGATGTTCATTATTCCGATGCCGCCGACGACCAGAGAAATAACGGCGATGGAGCCGAGAAGCATCGACATTATTGCTGTGGTTCTGCGTCTAGCTTCAAGCATCTGGGATATGTTCCTCACCGCGAAGTCATCGGGCTCTCCCGGCCTGATCCTGTGCCGCTCCCGTAAAAGGGCCTCTGTCTCATTCTGAATGTACTGAAGCGCGTTCATCGAAACTCCCTTTATGTATATATTGCTGATCCTCCCCGGCGTGTTCCATCTGACAAGTCTCCTCTGTGCCGCCGTTAAAGGAACAAGTATGAAATCATCCTGATCCTGCCCCATCGTATTCTGACCTTTCGGCCTGAATACTCCGATAATCGTAAACGGTATCTTTTTGATCCTGATCGACTTTCCTATAGGATCCTCTCCGAAAAATATCTTCTCTTCTATGGTTTTCCCGATGACCGCTATTTTTGCTCCCTGGCGGACATCACTGCCGCTTAAGCCCCGCCCTTCCCCAATCTCCCATTCCCGGACGGACTCAAACGACGGAGTGCCTCCGGTTACTGTGGTGTTCCAATTTGTGTTTCCGTAGACTACTTGAGCGGAGGTGTTTATCATGGGCGCTACCGCGTCGGTCCCTGAAACTTCTCTTTCTATGGCCATGGCATCGTCGTATGTGAGATACCTTACCGTTGCCGTAGAGGATGACGCGGAACGATCGGGAAATACCATAATAAAATTGCTGCCGAACGATGCGATTTGTTCGTCTATGCTTTTGTTGGCCCCCTGTCCTACAGCAAAGGCAGCTATTACGGCGGCAACTCCGATTATGATCCCTAGGGCCGTGAGCATGGACCTTGTCTTATTGCGACGGAGCGCCCTGAAGGCAGTGAGGGATATCTCGGCAATAGAAATCATTGTGCCGCCCTCCTTCCGTTTTTTTCGTCGCTTATGATCATACCGTCCCTGAAGTGAAGCACCCTGTCCGCGTAGGCGGCCACATCCGGTTCGTGGGTTACAAGTATTATTGTCGTGCCGTCCTCTTCGTTGATTTTTTTAAATAATTTCATTATCTCGTCGCTCGTCTTAGAGTCAAGGTTGCCGGTAGGCTCGTCAGCCATCAGGATCGGAGCTTTGTTGACTATTCCTCGTGCTATAGCGACCCTCTGCTGTTGGCCTCCGGAAAGCTGTGTAGGTTCGTGGTAGAGCCTGTCACCGAGCCCCATCTGGACCAGGGCCTCTTTAGCATGCTCCCTGCGTTCCTTTCTGGGAACGCCTGCATACAGCAAAGGCAGCTCCACATTTTCAAGGGCACAGGTCTTCTGGAGCAGGTTGAATCCCTGAAAGACAAACCCGACCGTGCTGTTTCTTATCTCGGCAAGTTCATCATTGTCAAGTTCGTCGATGTTCTTTCCGTTGAGAATGTACGTTCCTGACGTGGCCCTATCAAGACATCCGAGTATGTTCATAGTGGTGGATTTACCCGATCCGGACGGACCCATCATTGCCACAAATTCTCCTTTTTCGACAATGAGGTCTATCCCGTGCAGGATCTCCACCTGTTCGGTGCCCATGGCAAAGCTTTTTTTGACGCCACTGAGTTCTACCAGAGCCATTATTTTCCCTCTTCGCGGACGACTATGCCGGTAATGACCGCATCTCCTTCATCGAGCCCCGATAGTATCTCTGTGTGCTGCCCGTCGGTGATACCTCTTTTGACCTCAATTTTTACGGGCTTATTTTTCTCAAGGCGGTAAACTGCCGGCATGCGCGGTCCAGCTACGGTTTGGCGCCCCATCATCGGAACTCCGGGCTGTGCTCCGTTCTGCGAAGCGTCGACCGGTTTGAATCTAAACGCGCTGTTTGGAACTATCAGGACATTCTCCCTTTCGCTTACAACAAGTGATACGTTTGCGGTCATTCCGGGCATAAGAAGCCCGGAACTGTTTGATACCTTCACTATCACCGTATAGGTAACGACATTATCCGTTGTTGACGGAGATATGCGAACCTGGGTCACGATGCCTGCGAAAGGGTCATTCGGATGCGCGTCCACAGTGAAGAGTGCTTTTTGCCCCTCACTTACACCGCCTATATCCGCCTCGTCAACCTTAACCTCGACCTGCATTTGACCAAGATCACGCGCTATTTCGGCAATGCTCGGCGTCTGATAGCTGGCGGCCACTGTCTGCCCTTTTTCGACATTTTTGGCCACAACGATCCCATCCACCGGAGAATATATCCTCGTATAGCCAAGATTTATTTTTGCTTTAGCCAGCGCGGCCCCGTACTGTCCTATCCTGGCTTTTGACGCGGCGACCTGTGCCCTCGCCGTCAGCCATGCCTTTTCATCCGCATCGAGATCTGCCGCTGCGATCAGGTCTCTTTCGGCAAGCCTTTTTGTACGGACCAAATTTTTTTCGGCATTCATCAGGACAGCTTCGGAATTCATCAGGTCTGCTTTGGCACCCAGCAAATTGGCCTCCGCCTGAGCTACATCCGCCTCCTGAGTCGCCGGATCTATCTCAGCTATCATCTGCCCTTTTTTGACTGTGCTGTTGTAGTCAATATATATTTCCTTCACGGTCCCCGAGATCTGTGTACCCACATCTACAGTTTCAACGGCATCGAGGGTGCCGGTAGCCTGGATGACAGAACGCAGATCGGACCTTATAACATCTGCCGTCTTGTAGCGTATCTCCTCTTTTCTGTTTCCGACGAACAGAAACAGGCCGGCCGCCGCCGCAACAAGCGCGAAAATGAAAAAAACCTTTTTGTTTAGGAATTTTGAGGATCCAATTTTTCCGGCTTTCATTGCAACAGCCCTCCCATTGCCTTTTCAAGATCCAACCTTTTTGTGCTGCATTCATAAAGGGAAAGTATAGAATTTATCCTAGCCGCCGCGTATCCCTCGACCGCATCCGATATCTCAAGGCTGCTGCCGACCCCGGCCTCGTATCTTCCTTCGGCCAGATCATATGTCTCCCTTGCCTGCTTTTCAGCCTCGGCGGAGGCATTCAGAGATTCTTTCGCATCGACGAATGCATGCCACGCCTTTCTGACCTCCAGCATCACCCTGTTCGATGAACTGTCAAGCTGAGCCTCAGCTGCAACAAGGTCGGCCTCGGCACCCAGTATCCTATTTTTTGTCAGCCCTCCGTCAAGCAGAGGAAAGTTCAGGGATAATTTCACGTTCCAGCCGCTGTCATCAAAAGGTGCACTCCCGTACGAACCGTAGCCCGCAGAGGCGTTCAGCTCCGGGGAAAGCCCTTTTTTTTCCAGAGCGAGAAGCGTTTTGGCATAATCTGCTTTTTTCCTTTGGGCAACAAGGTCCGGCCTGTTAGAAAGAGCCCTTTCTATTGCTCTGTCTATTGTAATGTCCCAATTATCATTCGACGAGAGCACGTCTTCAACGTCGCCTATCTCCTTCATGGGAAGTCCCATCGCAGACGCAAGCTGCGCACGATACTGTTCTTTCGCGGAGTTAGCCTTTACGATAGCCAGTTTTGAATTAGCCAGGTCGGCCTCCGCTTTTGTAACCTCTATTTTAGGTTTAGTCCCAACTTCATAATAAGATCTGGCCCATAAAAGCCTCTTTTGGTAGTTCTCATATCTTGTCTGCGCGACTTCATACTCTCTTACAGTCTTGTTGAGACCGTAATAGGCCGACCTTACCTCCGCAACGACCCTGTCCTGAGTATCAAAGTACTCCGCCTGGGCCGAGTCGGCATTCAATCTTGCGCCCTCGATTTTAAGGTCTCTCCTGCCCCAATCGAAAATCGACTGTTCCACTGATAGAGAGAGGCTATTCCTGCCGGTCTCGTCTTTCGAATCGGTGGCGTCGCTTCTTGTATATGACGCGCTTCCTTTAAGCTGCGGCCGTCCGGATGAAGCGCTCTGTCCAATAACCGCCCTCTTAGAGCTTACACTGGCCCCCGCCGCCGCCATGTCTGGATGCTTTTGAAGCGCCGTCTCAATGCATTCTCCAAGAGTCAGCGTATCCGCGTAAGCGACGCTCGCTGAAAGCAGCCCTGCCAGGATTATCGAAACCGTAAATTTAAGCCTCAAAAAAATGCACCTCCGAAAATCTAATGACCTATGTCAATGGAAGAGTGATGGAGAAAATCGTACCCTTTCCTTCCTCGCTCTCGGCCTTAACTTCCCCTCCGTGAGATTCTACGGCTGCCTTAACTATCGATAAACCTATCCCAAGGCCCCCGCTTGTCCTCGCCCTTGACCTGTCAGTTCTGTAGAAACGCTCAAAGATGTACGGTATGTCGTCTTTTGAGATCCCCATTCCCGTATCGATGACCCTTATCACTACTTTGTCACCGGCACGTTCCAGAGTAAGGCTGACCTTGCCTCCGCTCTCGGTATACCTAAGCGAGTTGGACAAAAGATTTTCCACCGCCTGTCTTATCCTTCCGGCATCGGCGGCCAGCGATATCCCCTGTGCTATCTCCCCGGAGAGGGTTACCGACTTCGCCCTGTAAAGAGGGTCGTACATCTCCACGATCTTACGGATCTCCTCCGAAAGGTCGATCGATCCTTTGATCTCCGTACTTCCCGTCTCCTCAATGGACGTTAGTCTCTCTATATCCGAGATCAGCTTCGACAGCCTGTCGATCTCGCCGACCGTCAGCCTGACACGGTCGGCGGTCGGCTCCCAGACACCGTCCTCAAAGGCTTCCAGGTGAGATTTTATTATCGCGAGGGGATTTCTCAGTTCATGGGCTATGTCGCCCATCAGCCTCTTCCTGAGTTCTTCCTGCGCTTCCAGGCTCGCTCCGAGCCTTTTCATGCTCTCTATGAGTATCTCCAGTTCGGTTATGTCGGACTTTACATCGTCTTTTATCCTATATCTGCCTCTTCCTATCAGAGAGGCCATTCTCGCCACGTTAAGGACGGGCCTGCTAATGGCGTTCGCCATGAAAAATGATATAACTACGGCAATGACAAGCATAAAAGCAATGGCGAATATCATGTGGGAGTTGAACTTTTTCAAAAACAGCCCCTCCCTGCTTTCACGGAAGGGCAAGCAAAGAAAACGCACCTTGCCGATGATATTGCTCCCGGACGAGATCGTAAACTCATTGGCCACCAATTCCGTACCCACGTGCCCCGCCATCGGGAAAGAATCGCCGGGCTCCCTCTTAATCCCGGAACCTCTCATGCCTCCATGTCTCATCGGACGTCTAAATTCGGCAACAGTCCTCCCCTCATTGTCGAACAGGACGGCGCGGACTATCGGCCATCTCAGTATCTCTCCCCTGTGTTCGGCGAGTACCCTCACATCCCAGTATCCGGCAGCATCATATATTTCCCCAAGCACCCTCACCGCCTCAAGCTGATCCTCCTTCAGCCTGTCGGAGGAGAAGAGGCGGAACTGGCTGTCCAGCAGCCTTGAAATGCCGGCAGGTATCACAAGCATGCATATAAGGACTATAACGACGTATTGGAGGAGCATCTGTGTCCGGAGTGAGCGCTTCATCATTATTGCTCCGATATCCTGTAGCCAAATCCGTGGACGGTTCTTATATAGCCATTTTCGTGCTCCGGATCAGCCAGTTTTTTTCTGATATTTTTGATGTAGCTGTCTATCGAACGTTCGAAACCCTCATACTCGTACCCCAGGGCATAGGTTATCAGTTCGCTTCTGGTCCACGTCTTGTCCGGCCTTGAGGCAAGCTTGGAGAGTATTAAAAATTCGTTCTTGGTCAGAGGAATATCGACGCCCCCCCTAGAGACGGAAAATTTCTCCGCGTCTATCAAAAGAGAACCCCCGACGGCTATTGTACCGACGGCGCTATGTTCTTCAGGGAAGCCTCCCCTAAGGTTGGCCCTGATGCGTGCCATGAGCACCCTCGGACTGAAAGGCTTGATCACATAGTCGTCCGCTCCGGCATCCAATCCGGCTATTACATCATCTTCGCCGCTCTTTGCCGTGATCATTATTATCGGGACGTCGGAAACCTTTCTGATCTCTTTACAGACATCCTCGCCCCTCATGCCCGGCAGCATCAAGTCAAGGAGCACCATCGCATATTCTTCTCCGGCAAACATGCTCAGCGCAGTTACGCCATCCGCGGCTATATCGGCCTCGTATCCTTCCCGTCGGATATATGCCCTCTCAACGTCGGCTATGGCTTTTTCGTCCTCAACAATAAGTATTCTCAAGACATACACCCCCGGGCTGTATTTTTATCGCACACGCCAGTCATGATTTTGGGCCGAAAACCGGACATTCGACAAGAACATGGGCGCTCTTAGAATAACAACAGCGGAGCCTTTATTCAACAAGGCCCCGCCATAATGGACTTGCCTCGGTTTATCTGGCCGGAGAGTATCCGTGACAGTCTCCGCCGTGGCCGCGGGCATCCCTGAAGGCCTCCGGGTTTTTCAGCATTTCCTCAAAACGGATCCCTTCGCGCTTTTCTTTGATCGACTGGATCTTCCTATGAAGCTCAAGCAGTTTGGCTTTGTCGGGGGTTTCCTTCAGAAATTCGCTTCTCATATCGCCATGAAGTTTCCTTAGCTCCTCAAACATGGCTTTCTCTTCGGACGATATCTCGCGTCTGGGACCTCTCGCCGGCGCATTGAACCGCGCCGGATCCTTGATCATCGCCTCAAAGCGTGCGGTTTCGATCTCCCGGTCAAGCTTGCTTATCTTTCCGTATATGTCTCGGGCATTGGCTTTGTTTGGAATGTCTTTGCGCAGCTCGGCGTTCAGATCGATCCGAAGTTTGGCTCTTTCATCCATTTTGGCCCTGACCTCCGAGGGCACATTCTGCCATGCGTGATGTCCGTATCCCTTTGGCGTTCCCTTGCCCGGGCCGCATTTTCCAGGACCGCCCCAACCGGGGGCGGCCAGCGAGCTGCCGGCAAAAGCCATAACAAGTATCATAGCCACAATGAGTTTCTTTTTCATTTACATCGACCTCCATCTTCCGTTTCTGCGTTGTTTGATACTTCGTAAGAAGAGTCTATCAGTGCCTTGTGATGATTTTATGACGCAAATGTGTGGATTTTATGGAGATCCGTATATGACAAATAAAAAACTCCCGCCCGCTGTGTATGATCCGGACAGGAGCCATATGTATCGCAAATCATTCATTTTGCCGTAGGGCAGCACTGAGGAGGATCAAAGCTCTGATAGCCCGATCTTCCGGCCCCTTTCATAAGCCTTTAGGTTGCTCTCGAGCAGTTCGGGCTTTTTGGCGCCCAGTTTTTCTTTGATCACCTTTCTCGCCGTGTCATCTGAGATAAAATCGGAGATCGCGGTTATCACCCCTAATATGATCACATTAACGGCTCTTTCGTTGCCCAGTTCCCTCGCGACGAGCGACGCGCCGATCGGTATTACCCTTATATCTTTTCTGGACGGAACATACTCGGCCATGTTGCTGTTGTAGATGAGCACGCCGTCGGGTCTCACTATCTTTTCATATTTATCCAGCGAAGGCTGATTTAATGCTACGACAACATCCGCCCTGCCTACAAACGGCGAACCGATCTCCCTGTCGCTCACAGTCACCCCGCAGTTGGCCGTTCCGCCCCTCATTTCCGGCCCGTACGAAGGAAGCCAGGTGACAAACTTGCCCTCGCTTATGGCCCCGTATGCAACAAGCTGCCCAAGGACCATAACCCCCTGTCCGCCGAACCCGGCGCAGAAAAGCGTACGCGTGTAATCAGACATTTGGCAGGACCTCCCTTACACGTTATCCTTGAATACCCCTAGAGGATAGTAGGGGATCATCTTGCTTACAAGCCAATCGCATGCGTCAATGGGCCTCATACCCCAGTTGGTGGGACAGGTAGACAGGATTTCGACAAAGGAGAACCCCTTGTTGTCCACCTGATTTTTAAAAGCTTTCCTAATGGCCCTCTTCAAAGCGCCAAGGTGGGCGGGCTTGGCCGCCGATACCCTTTCTATGTATGCGGGCGATGCCAAAGAGGCAAGAAGTTCGGACATCCTGATTGGATACCCCGCCTTAAAAGGATCGCGTCCACCTTGCGTGGTAGTGGTCTTCTGTCCCAAGAGCGTCGTGGGCGCCATCTGACCTCCCGTCATTCCGTAGATGGCGTTGTTGACAAAGATCACGGTGATATTTTCCGACCTGTTGGCAGCGTGGACGATCTCAGCCATACCGATGGAGGCGAGATCCCCGTCTCCTTGATAGGTAAATATCAGCCTGTCGGGCCTGACCCTCTTAAATCCCGTTGCCACTGCGGGCGCCCTTCCGTGAGGGGCCTCTATAAAATCTGTATCTATATATCCATACATCAGGGCCGCGCAGCCTACAGGCGCGACACCGGTCGTGATATCGCGGATATCTAGTTCATCCAGCGTTTCGCATATCATCCTGTGAACTATCCCATGGGTGCACCCGGGACAGTAGTGTGTGTGAACATCCTTGATCCAGCTTTCGGGCCTTTTATACACCGTTTTCTCAGCCATTATGATCCCTCCCCGGAGAGCCCGGCAAAAGTCTTGCGGCATTCCGCCTCTATCTCGGCTGCACTTGGACACATCCCGCCCGAACGTCCGTAGAAGGAGACGGGCACCCTGTACTTGAGTCCCCTGTTGACATCTTTCACCATCTGCCCCCAGTTCATTTCTACATCAATAACATGTTTACAGGTCGGGATAAGGGTTTCAAAAGCTTCGTACGGGAAGGGGCTGACGACGAGAGGCCTTATCAGGCCGACCTTGTACCCCTCGGAACGAAGGCTGTCTACTGCCGACCTCGCGATCCTCGCTACGGTCCCGAAAGCGGCGATAACAACTTCGGCGTCTTCGGTCAGATATTTTTCGCAGGCCTTCTCTTTTTTTTCTATCTCAAACCACTTGGCTTCCAGTTTTTTGTTATGAGCCTCAAGCTCTTCGGGATCGAGGTAGAGGCTTTTGATGATGCTTCTTTTGCCGCCCCTCTCCTTCATATATCCGCACGCCCATTTTTCCGGCTGGGAGAGGTTATTCCCATGCCCCACAGGTATCTCTACGGCCTCCATTATCTGTCCCAGCACTCCGTCGCAAAGAACCATGACCGGAGTCCTGTAAATCTGTGCAAGATCAAATGCTTTCTGCACCATGTCCACCGTCTCCTGAAGAGTTGCGGGAGCCAGCACGATCAGGTTAAAATCGCCGTGTCCAATGCCGCAGGTCGCCTGGTTGTAATCGGACTGCGACGGAAGTATCCCCCCCAACCCCGGGCCCGCCCTCATGACGTTGACAACAACGATCGGAACTTCCTGACCGGCTATGTAGCTCAGCGTCTCCGACATCAGCGAGATCCCAGGACTCGATGAACTGGTCATCACTCTTTCTCCGGCTGCGCCGCCGCCGAGTATCATGTTGGAAGCCGCCACCTCGCTTTCGGCCTGAAGATAAACGCCGCCTACCTCAAAAAGGCGTCTGGACATGTACTCCGGAATCTCGTTCTGAGGGGTTATCGGATAACCGTAGAAATATCTGCAGCCCGCTTGGACAGCTGCCTCAGCTATAGCTTCCGTGCCCTTCATCAAAGTCTTACCCATTTTTTCACCCCCTAGGAATTTGTCGGCTATTCCTGACGAAAGACTTCTATGACGGCGTCAGGGCATCTCATAGCACACATTCCGCATCCTATACAGTCTTCGGGCCTGACAGCCTGCACGGGGCGATATCCTTTTTTGTTGATCCTCTCCGATATCTCAAGAACATTTTTGGGACACGCCTCGACGCACAGGGAACAGCTTTTGCAATATTCTTCGAGTATCTCTACTCTGCCTTTTTGCATGTTACACACGCTCCTTTGTCTCAGATACGTACCCTGTCGCTCTCCCACGGCAGCAAGATCTCTCTTCTGAAAACCCACAGCTCAACATCTTTAGGCAATAAAACAGCCACTTCATCGGCGACCGATCTCTCCGCCATCCCGAAAAGCATCGGGATGCCAAGCTTTTCCGAATATTCTCTCACCTTTATTATCCCATCCGCACAGTCCTTCGGGGCCGTTTTGTGCATATAATGAGCATTCGCAACTATCGCAGTAACGTTCAGTCCGGACGCGGTCTCGAGCCTGTCTTTAAGGCATTCTACCTCCGACAGGTTTTTTGAATAGATCCTGTAGGGATTGATAACGTAAATAAGGTCGTACCCCACTCCCGACATTTCAGCTGCGATCTGTTTCAGTGCGAGAGCCCCCTGTTCGTCCCCCCCGACATCGATCATAAGGCGCGTTTCGGGCGAAAAGATAACGGTCTTAATGCGGGGGTTTATATAGCTCGTGTCGCTCCACCTGATCCCACCCTGAGGAACCAGCATCGAAAGGTTCCTCGTTTCTCCTTCTTTCTCCAGGCCTCTCAGAGAAAAATATGGGTTGATTATATCCATGTCGGCAAGGACAACACTGCTTCCGTCGGCCGCCGCCGCCGTGGCAAGGCTCAGCGCAAGCTCGCTCTTGCCGGCGCCAAGCGCCCCGGTTACCGCTGTCACCCGTTTCCACTCCACACCCCTCAAGATACTTCTATTTTTGGCCTCTGATCGTACATCTTTATTCATAAATGTGCGCCTCTTCCTCTCCGGAAATGACCCTGTACGCTCCCTCCGCTAGAGCTCTGAGCTCGTCCTCACCCGGTACCGTGATCACTTCGGATATCCACGACACCCTTTTTTTTATTAGATCACATAGGTAGGAACTGTTGGCAAGGCCGCCCGTCAGGATTATCGCGTCCACCTTGCCGCACAGGCTGACCGCCTTTGAGCCGATCTCCGCGGCTATCTGATATGCAAGTGCTTCGACTACAAGAGCCGCTTTTGCATCTCCCGCCATCACTCTATCCACCACGGCTTTAAAATCGTTGGTTCCAAGATGTGCGGCAACGCCCGCGCCGCCGACGATCATCCTTTCCATTTCTCCGCAGGTATACTCTCCGGAAAAGCATCTTTTGATCAGATCTCCCGCGTGAACTGTACCTGCGCGGTCCATGGAAAACGGACCGTAGCCGCCGAGTCCGTTGTTGACGTCGATTACCCTGCCAGAGAGGTGAGCCCCGACCGTGACTCCGCCTCCCATGTGTGCGACTATGAAAGCGCACCCTTCGAGAGGTTTGCCGATTTGACGGGAGACCCGGTAAGCAACGGCTTTTTGGTTCAGTGCGTGAAATATTGACCTTCTGGGCATGTCAGGGATGCCGCTCACACGGGCTACTTCGGACATTTCGTCAACGCATACGGGATCGATAATTAACGCCGGGACTGACTCTGCCTCATCCGATATCCTTTTTGCCAGCAAGCCGCCGAAATTTGAGGCATGGTTGCCATACCTTGCGGACCTAAGATCGTCGATCATGGCAGCTGTAATTATCCACGCGCCCCCCCTGAGTGGACGCAGAAGCCCGCCCCTTCCGACCACAGCCGAGAATTCTTTGGGATCGTTCCCGTGCCTTTCCAGGGTATTGAGAACGCCGGCAAAACGAAAGGATTCTTCTTTTTCGATAGATCCCTTGTATGAATCGATGTCTTCCGACCGGTAAGATTCCGATTCAGACCAGACCATATCTAAACCATCGTAGAGAGCCGTCTTCATTCCGGTGCTTCCCGGATTGATTGCAAATATCCTCATTTTTATCCGCAACCTTTGCAAATAGACTCTTATTGATATTTTAGAATTATTTTATAAAATGAAGTTAGTCTTGGACTTCATTGTAATACATTTTTATTCTTAGGAAAAGGTGGATTTTATCGTATTAATTTTTGGAGGTTTTCTCCGCAGAGATCGGCTCGAAAATAGGAACAGAAATGAAAAATGCCGCCTTGACACTCAATATCCTGATTGTTATACTCTCCTTCGTGGCGGCATAGCCAAGCGGTAAGGCAGAGGACTGCAAATCCTTTACCCCCAGTTCGAATCTGGGTGCCGCCTCCAGTAATCACACATCTTAGATCCCTTCTTCTTTCAACAGACGACCTCGGTGCCCTATATGGGAGCCGAGGTCGTTTGTAATGTGGCAATAGGCTCGCGCAAGCTGCTGCAGCGGATCATGAAGTTCTCTCTTTAGGACGCCATATCATAAGGACCACAGAAAGCACGATCATCGGCGTAGCCAGTAAGAGACTTAGGCTTAACTCCTCGCCCCCGAACAGCCAACCCAGAAAAACTGCAACGACGGGATTTACGAAAGCATGGGTCGCCACTCTGTTAGCCGGTTCGACCCTCATCAGCCAGAGGAATGATGTGTAGCCGACAAGCGAACCGAACGTGATCAGGTACAGCAAGGCGATGAGCGATTTGGATGAGAAAGTGCCCGCAGCGGGGGCTCCCGTGAATGAAGAGACTATAAAATGCAGAAGCATCATCGTACCGCCGCCGCAGATCATCTGCATGCCGGACGACATGAGCGTGTCCTCGTGGATCCTGGGGTTCCTTGAAACAAAGGCCCCGATCACCCAGGTAAAGCCGCTGACGATCAGCGCCAATATCCAGATCAGATACGCCGAGTCAAACGAAAAATCCGCGTTTGGATCACATACTACCAACAGCACGATACCGACGAAACCCAGAAAAATACCGGCGTAATGCCGAAAAATAGGTTTGGCGCCGTTAAAAAAAAGCCATCCGATTATACAGAACCAGAGAGGCTCAAGCGCGATAATCAGTGCCGCAATTGAGGAAGGGACGACAGTCTCCGCATTTGTTATCAGCCCGTATGTTATGACAAACGGCAGAAGGGAGGCAAGAAAAGCATGCTTCCACCCCTCCGTGGGGATACCGCGTTTCAGATAAATGCTTCTGCCGACCGTAAGAGCGATGCCGGCAGCCAGGAATCTCGCTCCGCCCGATAAAAAAGGCGGGATCGTCTCGACGGTGAATCTTATGGCGAGATACGTCGACCCCCAGATGATGTAGACCATCAGGTAGGCGAAAATTATTTTAAGCCCTGACGGTCTTTCAATTGAGATACCCATGCTGTGTAACTCCTCTCAAAACAGCTCTGTGACCCTAAAAACGGCCACGTTCGATTATACATCCATATCGCATTTTCATACCTCCTTTAAATAAAACAAATTTTGTAAATTTAGGTACATATACGTATGTCATCTTGAAAAAAAAAGCACAAAATTAACGTATTTTATTAAATTCGATGACGGCGGTTCAAATCATGCCTTTGACGGGGGGTAAGAAATTGAAAAAAAACAACGCCATGCGCCTGTATGTACAGAGACACCTTCCCGATTGGAGCACAGTTACGGTGCCTTGTACCATTGAGGTTCTGGCAGAAGAGGACCTGGATAATTCAATAAGACTGCACAACGAAGTAGCACGAGGATTGAGCCCCAGAATATTCGTCGCAAGCTCTCCGGATGATATCAGGAGAGTCTTTTTATCAGATGGGCTGGCCATAGGCGTGAGGTTCGAGGATCGCATGATATGCGTAAGGACCACAGTGACATCTCAGGATTGGGTAAAGGAACTCCTCGCCGATTATGCAATCCCCGAAAATAAGTTCAAGAATGCCGCAGTAACCGATTTTTGCGTAGTTGACAGAGAGTTCAGAGGAAACAACATACAGTTTCTTACACAGTTTTATGCTGAAAATATTATCTCACGCGAATATAGTTCAATCATAACTACCGTCTCTCCGATGAACATTTTCAGCCTGCAGAATGTGCTGGCCTGCGGATATTATATTTTTTCAATAGTCTGGACATATGGGGGGTATCTTCGCTATGTCCTGAAGAAGAACTTTGTCTCCCCTCTTTCACTTTGGACACAGCACAACATACGTATCCCTATAAGAGACATCACAAAGCAACAGGAGGCCATAGCCAGAGGACAGGTTGGATATAGGCTGATAAGGGGACCAAAGGGATTTTCGATCCTCTACGGAGATCTGGCGACTGAAATATAAACAGATATTTAATCGAACAGGAGCGGCCCATGGACATAAGATCCAGGGCCGCTCCGGCTTTATCGTGATTTGAGAAGCTAAACAACTTTTTTCAGTATATCCGCCATAAGTTTCGCTCCGGGGACAAATGCCCTCATAGTTCTTCTGCCGGCAACAGCCATGATAAGTCCGGCGGCCGCAACCATTCCGGCTGCTCGCATAGGCCTCCTGCGGATCATCACGGCGGGATCGAATTCCATAAGGGCCTCTTTGAAATTGGCTTTGGCCTCTTCAAGAGTCGGTTTTTTTTTCGTCATCCGTGACACCCGATCCATTTCGTTCGCTCCTGCCATACATGAGCCCCCTGCCCTTATGCAGGATCCATACCCCCATACCGACAAACATAACCGATACCAAAAGCGCAGAAAGCGGCCTGCCTATGTAAGGGCTCAGCGAAAGGTAGGCCGCAGCCCCCGCCGCAAAAGCGCCGTAAATAATCATCGAAACACCGAAGAACATAATGAAGAGGGCCTCAGCAAGGATGACCGTCTTTTCACGCAAGGTCCTGCCCTCTGCCTCTATGAGCTCAAAAAAGCTTAGTATCAGATTTGCGAAATTTTCAAACAAGGGTATCGGCTCCATCCTTCGTCCCCGGTCGGGGGCTTAGTCTTCTTCGGACCTCCAGCAACAGTAGTCGAGGAGTTTGCCGATCACTATACCTGCGCCGAAGGCTATGATAACCGAAAGAAAGGGGTTGTCGGAGACCCTGTTGCTGACCTTGGCTACAGCCGCCCTGCCCGGTTCTTCATATTTATCGATCACCGGCCTGATCGCGGCAAGGAGGGATTTTGCCCCGTCATCTAAAGTGCTTTTGACCTTATTGAAGTCTATGGTACGTTTGGCCTCGGCCTCTTCCTGCTGTTCCGCGATCGCGCACTTCAGCGCCTCGATCTCGGTCTTCAATTCCATTATAATGTCTTCGTTGGTCTTAGCTTCTGTCATGACAATACCTCCCTCTGGTCTTCTTTCTGTCCGCAAGCGAGATATATAACCGCTGCTTGCTGCGTATTTTATCATGACGGCAGATTTTAAGGAAATGAAAGGTTAGAATATAAGCAGATAAAATCACCGTATATCATTACGAAAAGCGAGGAGAAAAAACATTGAGAGAAAACTTTGTGGATGTGCCGCTGCTTCAGCGGCGAGAGATCGAGATCAAAGTCCTTGGCCCGATGATAAGGGCCTTTGCCGAAGTGTTCGGTGAAGATAAGACTCATGACCTGGTAAGAGAGACCCTGCAAAACATCTCACGAGAGCAGGGCAAAGAGATGGCGCGCGGCGGCGGCGGTCTGGAAAATTTAAAAAATAAGTGCGTATCCCTTTGGAACGAGGGCGGAGCCCTTGAAATGACTGTAAAAAAAGACTCCGATTCGGAGCTCTCTTTTGACGTAACAAGGTGTGATTTCGCCGATCTGTACAACGAACTTGGCTACGGAGATATCGGAGCCCTTATCTCATGCGACCGAGACGCTGCCTTTCTTGAGGGGTTCGACTCCGAGCTGGAACTTTTAAGGGAAAAAACTTTGATGGACGGAGAAAAAATTTGTGACTTCCGATACAGGAAAAAAGAGGGATAATTCTACGCCAAGAGATAGATATGATAATTTGAAAAGAAGGCTGTCACAGCTTGATAGTGCAGCTGTCTGTTTCTCCGGGGGGGTCGACAGCGCGCTTTTGGCGTACGCCGCAAGAGAAGCGCTCGAAGAGAGGACGGCAGCCCTTACTATCTGGTCCCCCCTTCTCCCGGAGTCCGACAAGAAAGAGATAGTTTCATTCACAGGTTTTTTTTCGATCCCTTTGATCAAAATCGTCCACGACGACCTAAGGTATGCCGATTTCAGGGAGAACGGACCCGAACGCTGCTACATCTGCAAGAAAAGAAGGATAAAGGCTTTAGCGGATACTGCGGGAAAATTGGGCATCACATGGCTGCTCGACGGAACCAACACCGATGATCTGTGCGATAACAGGCCGGGGATACGGGCATTGGAAGGCTCTCCTTCAGTTTTGACCCCCTTTCTTGAATTAGGAATTTCTAAGAGAGAGATCAGGAATATCTCTTCGTCCTTGGCGCTCCCGACAGCGTTAAAGCCCTCTGCCGCGTGCCTGGCTTCCAGGGTCCCTGCGGGTACTGAAATAACCAAAGAAATAATATCGCTGATCGATGCGGGCGAGGCTCTGCTCAGAAATTTCCTCCCCCCCTGTGCCCTTTTGAGAATGAGGTACGACGGCAAGCTGGCCACGATAGAGACAGACCGGGAAAACATTCCCGGCCTGTCAAAAAAATTCCGAACGATCTCGTCAAAGCTGGCAGAAATAGGCATCCTGCACGCATCAATAAGACCAGATGGCTATATTACTGGCGGGGTCATCTCTCAACGGAGATAAAAAGCGTCTGTCCCTCTCTGGACATCAATATGCCCAAAGACTTATCGTTTGCCTTCATAACCCTCTCCCAGTCCCCGATCCCCTGCATTTTGACCCTGTTGACCTCAAGGATAACATCTCCGGGCTGCAGTCCGAGGCTCGCTCCGAGGCTGCCCCTTTCAACGTTCAGGACAACTAGCCCTTCCCGGGAATCAAGCTTAAATTGTTTTAGGATATCTTCGTTGATTTCGGTAACGGTGACTCCGATCTGTTTCGAAGTTTTTACGTCGTCTTTCGGGATCGTCGGCTGATTTTTCTCCGGTTTTCCCGCGTCGCTCTTGGCGATTTCCCCCAGTACAACGTCTATGTTTTTCCGTGTGCCGTCTCTGAGCACTTCAAAACCGACCTTATCGCCGGCAAGTTTGTTTCTTACAGAAAAGACCACGTCCTGGCTGTTTTTGATCGGTTGTCCCCCTATCGACACTATTACGTCCCCCCTCTTGAGGCCGTATTTATCCGCCGGGGAGCCGGGCTGGATGGCAGATATTATCGATCCCTCCCTGACGGGGATCTTATAGGCATCGACAAGCGCGGGAGTCAGGGGCTGCACCGTCGCTCCAAGCCATCCTCTCCGCACCTCTCCGTGCTTAATCAGGTCATCCATGATCTGTTTTGCCATATTGACCGGCACGGCAAATCCTATACCCTGGGCGTAGGGAACAATGGCGGTATTGATGCCAACGACCCTGCCCTTGAGATCAATAAGCGGTCCTCCGCTATTGCCCGGGTTTATCGCCGCATCGGTCTGCATGAAACCCTGGAAGTTCACGCCCGGCGCTTGCAGCGTTCTGTTTTTAGCCGACACCACACCCGCCGTAACGGAGTTTTCAAAACCCAGAGGGTTGCCTATTGCCACTACCCACTCGCCTACCTCAGTTGCATCTGAATCACCTAGAGGCAAAAAAGGGAGTGCCGACGCCTTTATTCGGATGACGGCAAGATCAAAGGTGGGATCCTGTCCTACTTTTTTTGCGTCAAACGATCTTCCGTCGAGGAGCGTCACCTTGATCTTGTCCGCTCCCTCTACGACGTGATTGTTAGTCAGTATGTAGCCATCTTTGGAAACGAGGAAGCCTGAGCCCTTGCCTCTCTGCGGCACGACCCTCTCTTTCGTCCCTCCGCCCCCGAAGAAGTCTTCTCCGAAGAATTCCTCAAAGAAAGGATCTCTCCCGAAAGGATTGGTCATCACCCTCTGTCTGACCATAGTCTCCGTATCAATATTGACCACAGCCGGAGAACTTTTTTTAACTATCGAAACGATAGGGTTACCGCTGAAAGCATCCTGTGCAAACGCACCTCCCGTAGAAGATACCGCGGCAGAGACATCTTGTGCGGGGATGCCTTTTCTTAAATTGTACTCAGTCACCGCAAAGGTGCCAAAGGCTCCTCCCGCGAACAGGACAGCTCCCGCCGCCATAGCGGCGGCTATTTTTCTGGCTGTTGCCGTAATTTTTTCTTTACTCATCAAAACACCTCCGAGTCCGTGCCGGACATTGCTTGAATATAAGTACGATTCTAGTGAGTCTGCCAATAAATGCATCAAGGATATTACGTACGAATATATGATGAAAAACCTTATTTTTCCTAGTTTGCAGATCCTTTAGACGAAACAGCGACGGATGAGAACATGGTGAAACAGCGATATCCTATCGCTGTGAAGCGGTTGTGAAGCCGTG
>CAYZYF010000008.1:0-32319 GCA_964482015.1 uncultured Synergistaceae bacterium | reverse complement strand
GACCGTGTCAGGGCAGGGGCTGCCGCGACATAATCCTTCGTGAGCTTTCGAAAGCAACGGGCAAACCTATAGCCGAACTCCTGCCCGGAGTTATCAGGCCTCCGGTGAAACCGGTAAAAGCCAAACTACTGGCCGAAGATAACGAATAGGAGGTAGGATGCTATGACTATAAAAACTGCGGATGTTATCATAGTAGGCGGGGGAGTGCACGGAGCATCCACCGCATATCAGCTGGCTAAAGCCGGCGTCAAAGTGGTCCTCTTTGAGAAAGAATATCTCAGTTCCGGAGGTTCCGGCCGTTCGGCGGCGGGACTTCGTCAGCACTTTGGAACGGAGACGAACCTCGCCATGGCGAAGTACAATATTCAGGTTTTCCCGACGCTTGAAGAAGAGCTTGACACTGGCATGCCCCTTGAGTTCAGGCAGTGGGGGTATATGTGGGTCGCTTATGCCGACTCGGTGCTGGAACAGCTTCAAAAGAACGTAGATATGCAGGTAGCTATGGATATCCCTTCGGTAATGATGTCGCCGGAGGAGGTAAAGGCGCGCTGGCCCTATCTTTGCGTGGACGGCATCATAGGAGCGGCTTTCTGCGGGGAGGATGGGCACATCAACCCCCAAACTCTTACGCTTTCGTACGGGCAGGCCGCCAAAAGACACGGTGCGATAATCAAAACCTATTGCCCCGTGGCTAAGCTCCTTGCCGAGAACGGTAAGATCAAGGGTGTTTTGACCGAGGACGGAGAGGAGTGGCATGCGCCTAAGATGCTTCTGTCATCCGGCCCGTGGTCAACGCCGCTTGCGGCAACTGTGGGAGTGGAGCTTCCGGTCTACCCCGAACGCCACAACCTGCTTATCACCGAGCCTGTCGAGGTATTTGACTGTCCAATGGTCCTATGTCTCGACGACGGAGCGTATTTTAAGCAGTGCCCCAACGGTACGTTCATGTTCGGCCGCGATGATCCGGGTGAACCTCACATTTTCGAATCCACAAACAGCGCGAAGTTCCTGGAAGGAGTCACCAAGAGCGTACTCAAGAGGATCCCTGCCCTAAGCGGGGTCAGGGTCGTCCGTCAGTGGTCAGGACCTTACGACAACACTCCTGATCATAATGCGATCATTGACTGGACTCCTATAGAAGGCCTGCTTGTCAACTGCGGATGGAGCGGTCACGGACTCCAGTTCGGACCATCGGGAGGAAGAGTCTGTAAAGAGCTGCTCATGGGGGAAAAGCCGTTTGTAGACCTCTACCGCTTCCGTCTTTCAAGGTTTGCTGAGGGCGACCTTTTCTTCGAGCCCGCATTTATTTAAATTCGGACGGCGAAGGTATTCGTGCGGGCGGACGTATATGTCCGCCCGCTTTGATGATTTTCTTGCATTTATTTTCACATGGTGGTATAAGCTGTTTCATGATGAATTGTCATATCCTTCGGCTACAAGGCGTTGTGAGGGGCGTGGCATTGCAGGCTGGGAGCAGTATGAATGAACAGTTTCGTCCGCAATATTATATCCAAAAGAATGCTGTTTGTTATTGTGGCGGCTCTATTTGTGTTCGCCTCGTTTTCGTCCGCCCCCCCGTCAGTTTTCTTCCCCGCTTTAAAAGATCTGTTTCACGGCAAACTTTCGCTTTCAACACTCAATCTGCTTTGTAGCGTGGGATCACAGAGGGGGGAGAATGCTCCCTTTTCGGACGGACGAAACGATGAGGATCTGCCCGCTACATTAAGAGACCTTTGTGAGACTATCTCTCCTGCCGGCTTTTTAAGCATCAGAGCGAGAAACAGACAGCTGACCGCGAACTTCGACGTTTTATTCAAATATCTGGGATTTTCCCCGGTCCTGTTTATTTTTACCGGGAAAAGGTCACAATATAGGCTCGAAGATAACCTTCCGTTGGTTTTTAACAGCATAAAAACGATTCGAAAACTGGAATAGATCCCACCTCCGGAAATACTTTACCCAAAAATTACACTTTTAGGTATTTCGATCAGATCACGGGCAGTAAAAAAGACCCCGTGACGGATCGATGCTTTTTCGTGTGGGCCGTCAATACGGCCGATTTGTCGCTGTCAGATATTTGAAATGAGTAAAATGTTGATGGGGGTAATATAAATGCCGGCAACTCTCTCTTCCAGCTTTAATTTTGTAGGTACGTCAGGCGCGCTCACTATGTCTTTCATTTCAATGAGCATAGTGTTTTTAGTGATAATAGGCCTGATGTTTATAATGAAGGCGACAAACATGGCCGTCAGTGCCTGTATGTTAGCCCGGTCGTCGAAAGACGGCCCCAAGGAGGGGTGCTGATATGGACCTGTATGTCAGCGCACTCAAAGGAGTGATAGAACAGTCGGGCTTTATCGCGCTGTCCGGAGGAAATTTGATAATGCTCCTTGTTTCATTTGTCCTCCTATACCTCGCGATAGCAAAGGATTTTGAGCCGCTTCTTCTCATGCCTATAGCCTTTGGCTGCCTTTTGGTAAACCTGCCCCTTTCGGGCATCATAGATGAAGGCGGGTTTCTCTATTTTGTGAAGTTTGGCATAGACCATGAACTTTACCCAATCATTATATTTATGGGCATAGGCGCGCTGACTGACTTCGGTCCGTTACTTGCGAACCCCATCACGTTCCTGCTGGGGGCAGCTGCTCAGCTCGGGGTATTCGTGGCTGTCATCGGGGCGATGATGATGGGATTCTCGATCCAGGAAGCAGCGGGCATAGGGATCATAGGCGGAGCGGATGGCCCGACGGCGATCTACTTATGCGCCAAGCTGGCAAAACACATCCTGCCTGCAGTCGCAGTGGCGGCATACAGCTATATGTCGTTAGTCCCCCTGATCCAGCCCCCTGTGATCAATCTTCTCACTACAAAAGAAGACAGGGCAATCAAGATGGAACAGCTGCGCCCGGTCTCAAGGAGGGAGAGGATCCTTTTCCCCATAGTTTCTACAGTCGCATGCGGACTTGTTCTTCCGGCCGCAGTACCGCTTATAGGTATGCTTATGTTTGGAAACCTGCTTCGCGAGTGCGGGTGCACCGAGCGTCTTTCGCTCGCTGCCCAGAACGAAGTGCTGAACGCAACGACCATTTTTCTTGGGATCTCAGTCGGTGCTACTATGAGTGCCGATTCCTTCCTGAGAGCGGAAACGATAAAGATAATCAGCCTGGGTCTGATAGCCTTTATTTTCAGCACGGCGGGCGGTGTTGTTTTCGGACAGTTCATGAAGATACTGACAAAGGGCAAGATCAACCCGATAATTGGCGCCGCAGGAGTCTCAGCTGTCCCGATGGCGGCGCGCGTCTGCCAGAAAGTGGTCCAGAAAGAATTTCCGGGCACTTACATACTTATGCATGCAATGGGACCCAACGTTGCCGGAGTCATAGGCACGGCTGTAGCTGCGGGAGCGATGCTGACGCTGCTCTCTCAATAGCGGCATATCCTTGAAGGCAGAATGGCATGTTGCTTCCGGTATGATTTTGAGCTAAATTGGGCTGTCTTCTGTTTGCTGAAGGCAGGCAGTATAAATGGCCAGACCGGGCAGGACAAACCTTATAATTATGGGCAGTCCTGCCCGTAAAGTATGCCCGCCACTATCTAAGTGCTATTATCGAAAGATTGAAATATACATAACAAAATACTTGTAATATTGCACGATTGGAATTATAGTCAGAACAGAATTGAATCCTTTCTCAGAGGTGAAGGTCAATGCACGAAAAAGGGATCGAAACATTTCTGGCGATCTCCATGTCGAGAACTCTTGGAAAAGCCGCCGAACTCCTGAATGTAACTCAGTCTACGGTCAGTTACAACTTAAACGAGCTGGAAAATGAGATGGGAATGATGCTTGTAGACAGGCAAAAGGGGATGAAATCCGTAAGCCTCACTCCTGCCGGAGAGGGGTTTCTCCCTCTTGCGCTGAAATGGCAGGCAGTCAGCAGGGAAATAGCGAATGCACGCAGCCCAGGCTCGGCCTATTCGCTTGCTCTCGGAGGGTCGGAAACTGTGAATTTCAGGCTCTTGCCGAGAGTCTATAAAGATCTTATGGACCATGAGCCTCCCGTATATTTAAGAATAGCCACTGATCCCTCGGACCAAATGTATCAGGCCGTGGAGAGCAGGGCGATAGACCTTGCTATAGTCCTTCACGAAGAGACTACAAGATACGTCCAGATAGAGCCTTTTTTTAAAGAATCCCTGATCGTTGCCAGAATACCCTACGAGGACGAGAATATTTCACAGGAAGTGCCGCCGGAATTCCTGCCGCCGGAAATGGAATTTTATATCGAGTGGAGCAGCAGTTATCGTCTTTGGCACGACCATATATGGGATCCCATCAAGACCGCAAAGATGAGGCTTGATTCGGTGATACTACTGTGCACCTTTATGGACGAGCCGGGACAGTGGTGTATGGTGCCGTGCTCCGCAATGGAAGAACTTAAAGCCGGAAATGAAAGGATCGTATTTCAGAGGATAACGGATGATCCGCCCGACCTCAACTATTTCAAAATTACCCACAGATACCCGCGTGCAAGCGCCCTGCCGGGGCTTTCGATTTTTGATGAAGTCACCAAGGCACATGGCTTCGGTTTGCTGTGAGTCTTATTGGAGGATCGATCATGAAACTTGCACCTTTTATCGATTATACGGATCTGGGACCGACGTCCGGCAAGAAAGAGATATCAAGGTTGTGCGAAGAGGCTGTGGAGTATGGTTTCGCGTCTGTCTGTATAAATCCGTGTAATGTCGCTCTTGTCTCGGAGAAGCTGAAAGGAAGCGGTGTTAAGGTCTGTTCCGTTGTCGGTTTCCCTCTGGGGGCGGGAATGCCCGAGGTAAAGGCTTATGAGGCTTCAAGAGCATGCGAGTCGGGCGCCGATGAGATCGATATGGTAATGAACATATCAAAAGCCAAAGAGGGGGAGTTCAATTATATTAAAAATGAAATCAGATCCGTAGTGAATGCGGTGCCGGAATGCGCAGTCAAAGTTATTTTGGAGACTTGCCTTCTCACTGATAGCGAGATCGTATCCGCGTGCGGCGCTGCTGCCGAAGCGGGGGCTCATTTCGTTAAGACTTCCACGGGTTTTTCGAGCGGAGGGGCCACCGTAAAGGATGTGGAACTTATGAAAAAGAGCGTACCGCATCATATGGGAGTTAAGGCATCAGGCGGCATCAGGGACCGTGAGGCAGCTGAGGCATTGGTCAGAGCCGGGGCGGACAGGTTGGGTATGTCGAAGGCTGTGGACGTATGCCTGTCGGAAAAACGGAGGGATAAGGCAGGGAATTCTGTAGATTTTTAGAAAATTCAAATTTCTTTGGAATGTCTTGACAAAACCGAAAAGATAACCGATTATCAAGGATGTTTTTGTTTGATGAAATACTTATGAAAGTCTCCATGAGGGAGGAATTAACAATGATCGAAACAGAGCGGAAGATATCCGAAGTGCCGTATGAACCGGAGAGCGAGATAGATTTCGACGATCTTATGCGCAAATACGACACGGAGGCTCGTTTCAGAGCTTTGGAGGGCTGGCAGGGCAAACTTGTTTCCCTTTTGGCCATCGCCATGTCGTGCTTTCACTTCTACACCTCCGGCTTCGGTCTGCTCCTCGCGCAGAAACAGGGGGCGGTACACCTCGCCTTTACCCTCTGTCTGGTGTTCCTGCTTTACCCTGCAAGCTCAAAACAGTCAAAAACCGCCGGTATCCCATTTTACGATTTTATATTGGGAGCAGCCGGAGTGGCATCGGTAATGTATCTGGTAGTATTTTTCAACGACCTGACCACAAGAGCCGGGCTTCCCACACAGACAGACCTCATAATGGGATTTTTGCTGATCGTTACGCTGCTTGAGGCAACTAGGAGAATATCTAATCCGGTGCTGCCGTGTCTGGCTATAGTTGCCCTGCTGTACTGTTATTTCGGTCGTTCGCTTCCTGAAATGATAGCACACAGAGGTTTTTCGGTCCCACGTATCATAAATCACATGTATCTCGGAACAGAAGGGATTTTCGGTACGCCGCTTGAAGTGTCTTCAACCTTCGTCTTTATGTTCATCCTGTTTGGAGCGGTCCTTGAAAAAACAGGTCTTGGAAAATTCATAATCGACCTTTCGATGGCACTCGCCGGCTGGTCGACAGGGGGACCGGCAAAGGTCGCTGTCGTCAGTTCGGGGCTTATGGGCACAGTATCGGGTTCATCAGTCGCAAACGTTTGTACGACGGGAATGTTCACAATACCGCTTATGAAAAGCGTAGGATACGAGCCTCACTTTGCGGGCGCAGTCGAAGCCGTGGCCTCGACCGGGGGGCAGATCATGCCTCCGGTCATGGGAGCAGGGGCATTCATCATGGCGCAGTTCCTGGGAGTCCCTTACATTGAAGTAGCCCTCGCCGCCGTTATTCCCGCACTCCTCTATTATTTCGCCGTAATGGTCCAGGTGCATTTTGAAGCCAGCAGACTCGGTCTCAAAGGCATACCGTGGTCACAGCTTCCTCCGATGTGGCCGTTGCTCAGGTCAAAAGGATTTTTGCTTATCCCGCTTGTCGCGATCATATATTTCCTTCTCGCCGGTTTCACTCCGCTTAAAGCTGCTTTTAACGGCATCCTTGTAAGCTTTGTGCTTTCATGGCTTAATAAGGAGACCAGACTTACACCGACTCGCATAATGGAAGCCTTCGAAGCCGGAGCCAGAGGGGCCATCGGAGTGGCGTGCGCATGTGCGACTGTTGGCATGGTAGTTGGTACCGGAACACTTACAGGACTGGCTCTCCGAATAGCGAATGCGATAGTCACCCTCGCGGGCGGCAGCAAAATACTGACCCTTTTCTACACGATGCTTGCCAGCATCGTCCTTGGAACAGGACTTCCTACGACCGCCAACTTTATAGTCACCAGCACTATGGCCGCACCCGCCTTATTTAAACTTGGTGTTCCGCCTATGGCAGCTTACATGTTTGTCTTCTATTTCGGTATTGCGGCCGACCTCACTCCTCCTGTGGCTCTTGCAGCTTACGCAGGGGCGGGTATCGCCGGATCCGATCCGATGAAGACAGGAGCTACGGCCTTCAAACTCGCGCTGGCGGGATTCCTGGTCCCCTATATATACGTATACAACCCAATGCTTCTGTTCATTGACGCAGTGCCCGTCGAGATGGTACAGGCAGTAATAACCGCGCTTCTGGGGGTCTTTCTCCTCGCCATGTCCACGGTCGGTTTCTTTAAGGCGCAGTTGGCTTGGTACCTGCGTATCCTAGCGCTGGCCGGAGCCATAGGGCTGCTCATACCCGGCACGATGTCCGACCTTTCGGGACTAGTCGTTTTGGCTCTGATATTCTTTGTGCAGACAGCCAAAGCAAAAAGCATAGCCGCAAAGAAAAAAGCGGAGACTACGGCTACACCAGAGCAATAACTATAATGATAAGGAGGGTTACTTGCCGAATACTAATCCCTAAAAAGGCGTGATAATTTCCGAGTTTTGTTACAGCTGGACGACGGCATTTCGTCCAGCAATCATAACCCAAGGGAGGAAGAAGCTATGAAGAAGGTCATTATCGTAACACTTGCAGCACTCCTGGCAGCACTTTCGTTTACAGCGGTCGCTTCTGCGGCGACCTATATGTCGGTCGCGACCGGCGGTACGTCGGGTACCTATTATGCGGTAGGAGGAGCTCTTGCCGCCGCGGTTACCAAGGAAGGAAAGATCCAGTGCACGGCGGAGACAGGAAACGCCTCTGTTGCTAACGCCAACCTCATTGCCACAAAGGGCATCGAAGTGGCGTTTGTCCAGAACGACATTACCTACTGGGCTGTCAATGGCCAGCTCATGTTCCAAGGGAAACCGCTCAAAAATATCCGTGCGGTCGCTTCTCTCTATCCGGAACATGTCCAAGTAGTCATAGCCAAAGGTACGGGAATCAAGAGTATCCAGGACCTTAAGGGGAAACGCGTAGGCGTAGGGGCTCCCGGATCGGGAGTTGAGGGCGACGTGCAGGCAATTTTCGGAGTTGCCGGCCTAACCTACAAAGACCTCAAAAAGGCTGACTTCCTTGACTTTGCGGCGACATCAAGCCGTTTCAAGGATAACCAGATCGATGCCGGTTTCGTAGTAGCCGGTTACCCAACGGCCGCCATCATGGATCTGACCACGACCAAGGATGTGAGCCTGCTCAGCTTTGACAAGCCCTTCCTCGACAAACTGAACAAGCAGTATCCCTTCTTCGTTGAGAGCAAGATCCCCGGAAAAACGTACAAAGGCATTGATAACGACACAGTCACACCGGCCGTAATGGCTATCCTTATCACCCATGCCGATGTGCCCGAAGTTCAGATCTATGATTTCCTCTCCGCGATGTTCAAGAATCTTGACGACGTTGCCGCCGTCCACGCAAAGGGCAAGGAGATAACCCTTGATGGAGCCCTTGACGGACTTACCGCCCCGCTCCATCCCGGCGCGGAAAAGTTCTACAAAGAAAAGGGTATGATCAAGTAGATAATTTTTATCCCGCAGCAATGGACCGGCCCCGCTTCGGCGGGGCCTTTTTTAAAGGAGCGATCGCTCCGGAGCTTTTTTGCCAAATCTGCGGTGAGGGGTATAATCTGTTGGCGGTCTTTTCCCTAAATTTTGCTCGGGGAGGCGAATTATGGTTTTCCAGTTTTTACTCACGTTTGTTTCCGGATCGGCTTTTTTGATGCTTGTTTTGACGTTTTCCCTGTTGCTTGAGGGCGTCTGTAATCGGATCGGCGGTAAAAAAGAGCGTGAGTCCCTCTTCGCTCCATATAAAAGATTCCTTGCCGGGCGTTGTTCGGACAGATGCCCGCCGTTTTTTTTGTTTGCCTCCTGTTTATCTCTCCTTTTAATTTATTTTTTTGTGCCTATGGGCTCACTCCCGCAGTTTATTGAGACCGAAGGAGATATGGTGCTGATCATATTTTTGCTCCTTGTCTCCCAAGGACTCTATATAAGGGGTATGAAAAGCTTTTCAGGGGAGATTTATCAATCTTTTGAATCCGAGGCCCTCTTCGCGCTCTCAAGATTTGCCGTTACATTTTTGGTTGTCGGCGGGGTGCTGTCGTGGTATGCGCTTGGCAGAGGAATGCCGGGGAGTGTATTCAGCCTTGAAACCTTCGCCGCGACACCCGTATGGAAGCTTACGGGAATATGGGGGAAGCTGGGAAGTGCAATGTTTTTCCTGTTGCTTTCAACGATGTCGCCTTTTGCGGCAACCGAGAAGACAACGCTGGTCGATAATGTACAGATACCGGAAATATTTGATGCAATTCGGTCTGTACTCGCACCGGCAATAATCGTATCGATTTTTCTTCCGGTAAGAGTGGGGCCCGCATTTGAGCTTCAGGGCTTGAACATGTATCTGGCAGACTTTATATTTTTTTGGATCAAGGTTGCGGTGGTCAGATTGTATATCGTACCCGCCGTCTCGCACACATTTCGCCGCTCGACGAGAGATTTCAGGAAAAGGGTCGTTTATCTTCCCGAATATGTTGTCGGTGCTGCGGGAGTGGTCTGTTTTCTTACGGACCTGTACATGTGATCATCGAGAATCCCCTTTTTCGGGGAGGGTCCCCGCAGGGGTGTCTTCAAGTAAGGCAGCCCTATAAAATTCAGCCCGGTAAAATGGTATCTTCGCTATCCTGATAGTAAGGCGCTCTCCCTCATACAGTTCGTAAAAATTTTTCAAGCCTAGAGGTTCAAGAGCAAACTGGTTTCTGCCTACGCTCTTATTTCCAACACGATAATAATATTCTTTCCAGGACATCCTGCCCCCTTGGAAAATCATCCATCTTCCCGTATTGAGGAACCTCCCGTGACGAGGTTTATCGAAAGGAAGTCCCGCATTGGTCGAACGGACTCGTTCTTCCCAGGTCCATAGCTGTCCGTATACGATCCTGTATTCATCTTCCACGGGCGTTAATTCAACGGAATGTATGTATCGAGTTGTAAATTTATGTCCTAAAGAGACGGGCGTTTGAAAGATGAGCTTCTCGTCTGAGTCGGTTATCTGAAAGACATCTACACGCCATCCGGCTAAAGCGATCAAAGTAAGTATGGGTATTGAAAATGCGAGAAGCAAATTAAAAGCGATTTTTCTCACAATATCGCCTCCGAGGCTATGGTGGGCTAGTTTTACGAGGTATCAGATGCTAAAAGCTAAGAAAAGCTGAGATAAAATTAGTTTAACAGCGACAATGCTTTTAAAAATGTAATCTGAATATATCATAAATCAATGATGTTATACAAATGGATATTTCTAAGTCTTTGTTGTATTATATACCGTGTCAATAAAGGGA
The DNA here is from genome assembly GCA_964482015.1 of uncultured Synergistaceae bacterium. Lineage (GTDB taxonomy): Bacteria > Synergistota > Synergistia > Synergistales > Synergistaceae > Caenicola. The sequence continues at coordinate 22,014 of CAYZYF010000008.1, read as the reverse complement.
GGTCAGCAAATGAGAGAGCTTTTTATTCCTGAAACTAAAAATCCGCCGGCAAAGGTGAAAGATCCGGGGATGATTGGGCTTGTGATGGAAGGAGCCGGAGTTTTCAACGCAAAAACCGGCGAGTTGATCCTTCTTCCTATAGGCAGAAGCAATATGAATGATTTGGCTGAAGACCTTGTAGACGCTTTCATTGAGATCAACGGAGCACAGCCCGTAGACTGCTCTCCCTCAGAGGGCTCTCTTTACTCGCTGTCGGAAAGATTTGTGCGCGAGTACCGGGAAAAAGCGCTTTCCTGGATAACTGTCTCCGACAGGAAGATCAAGCTATGGGGCTGGTCCCCGTCAGAGGAAGAGGCAGAGGTAAAAATGGCTCTGGCCGCAGATACGGCCCGTTCGATCATCGAACGTTTCGTGCCGGACTTCGATTACCTCCTTGAGGTCGGAGCCGGCACTGTAAGCAGGATGGTTGGGGTCAGTCCTACCGTAAAAGGCGCGCTCTACGAGACCGAAGGATTTTACTGCTCCGAATGCAGCTCTTATTACCACCCAGACTCAGCATATACGGCTGCTCCGAAGCCTGTCGATGCCGACGAGGAGATGGAAGAGGTCAAAGACGTTCACACACCCGGAGCTCATACAATACCGCTGCTCTGCGCCCAGCTGGGACTGGACCCCTCTCGGACCCTGAAGGCTATGCTCTATACCGTGATAACCGCCGAAGGCAAAAAAACTCTCCTTTTCGCGATGATCAGAGGAGACAGGAATATCAGTATCAATAAACTTGCGGCATATGTTGACTCCAGGTTTAAGGGGGCCACATTAAGAAGGGCTGAGAATGACGAAATAGAGTCCTCTTTTGGAGATGTAGCGGGATTCTGCGGTCCGATCGGTGTGCCTGAGGATGTCCATATGGTCTCAGATAAATCTTTGGAGGGCGGCAGGAATTTTGTCGTGGGCGGAAACAGGCCCGACTATCACAGGACGGGATGTTGCTGGGGGAGAGATTTTACCCCCGAGGTGGCGGACCTTCTCCTTTTCGAAGAGACCACGCCCTGTCCGGAAGATAAAAGTGATCTGAAAGAAAAAACGTTGAGAAAAATTTGTGAGGCGGAATGCTATCTCTCAGAGGAACGCGGCGAGGCCGTGCTTTCGTGCAGAGACAGGGAGGGAGAGCACAGGTGGCCGTACCGCTGGAAGGCTGAGATCTCCCTGGAATCCCTCCTGCTTTCAATGTATGAAAAAAAAGAGGAGCGTATACGGAGTGCGATTTTTGACAAAGACTGAGACTCCAAAAAAGAGGAGAAATTAGAATATCGGGCACGGAACCTCGGTCCTGTGCCCGATAAATTTTGGAGCTTGCCGCGGCTGGGGCGTTCTTTGATTGCGAAGCGGCTGTGCTGACGTTATACTTCTGGCGGGGTGAGTGTTCTTCATGTCTGATAAATTGGAAAAAATACTCGAAAAACTTACAGAAGAGTACGGGCTCAATATTCTTGAAGATCCGGACAGGCTCTCTCAATTTCTTGAAGCTAGAAATCCTTCGGGCAGCGCCGCTAACTTCAGGCTGACATTTGCCCTTCGCTATATGATAAGATCCGGCTGGACACCGAGTATTGGGATAACTAACAAAAACGAGCTCTATTTTGGGACTAAGCTTCCCGAGCAGTTGGGATTTACCGAAGAAGAAGCAGAAGATGTGCTGAAGACGGTAAAATATGTTATAAAGAGCGGGCTCCGCGATAGCGGCCAGGCGGCCGACAGTCCCGAAATATTGATCGCAAGCCCCGGAAATCTCAGAAGGATCGCCGGGGGCATTTCAAATAAACCGAGAACCATGTGGATAAGAAAGAAGTCCTTCTATAACGGTATAGTCCTTATGGCGGCACTTCTGGCGATAGCGGTCCTTTTCTTTCAAATAGGCGGAGAGAGAAACCCTGTCGGGGACGAATTTAGGATCGCTTTTTTTGCTCGCCTGAGGGGAAGTGAGGCTCAAGCGAATCACAACCGCCTAAGGGCCGCTCAGCTTGCAGTAGAACAAATAAATAAACAAGGCGGGGTCAGAGGTTATAAGCTTAAACTTGTAGGCTACGACCTGCCGCGCGACGAAAAAGAGGCCGCTGCGGCTGTAAGAAAAATTATGGCCGACAAAAGCATTCTGGTAATGATGACGGCCGCCTCCGGTAAAATAGTCGGGGTGCTCTCGGACATAGCTGATGAGATAAGTGTGCCTCTCGTCGCGACGGCCTTTGACCTTACGCCGGAAGCTGTGATGAAGGCCGAAAAGCCCTATCTCTATGCCTTCAGGATCTCTAATGACACGGACGACAGGGCGAAGATGCTGGCATATTTCTCGGTACATGGACTTGCCCAGAAAAACGTAGCTTTTTTTCGGGACTCGGGTGACGAGGCTTCACTAGCCCTCCACGAATCTGCCCTAAGGTGGGTCAAGGTGTTCGGCGGCACTGTGACGGCGGACATCAGCGGAGCTATCCGCCAAGATTCTGATCACAGCGCCGCAATGGCGGCCATTGCACAAAGCGGGGCGGAGGTCTTGGTGATACCGGGGCGCGGTATCAGCGTAAAACCTCTTTTTAGATCTGCGAGGGAGGCTGGATATAAAAACACTATTCTGGCGGAAGGATACACCGAGGATCTGGGTGGATCCGAGGGGGATAAGGCCTTTTCCGGAAGCTGGTGGATAAACGAAGTCTCCGACCTAGATCCGCAAATACGCTCAGTGCTTAAGGATTTCCGGACACTTTACAATGAGAATTGTCCCCCCTCCGATGTGGAGTCGGCGATCCTTGCCTATGATGGAGTAAGATGGATAGCTAACGCTCTTTATCAGGCGTCGGGGTACAGAGGGGAAGCGATAAGGCATGCACTTCTTTCAACAAGAAATTTCCCTGCATCGCACGCTACCTTGACTATAGATCCCAGGACACACGGCCCTTTGAACAAGGCTATGGCGGTAATATACTGTCCCAATGAAAAAGGAATATTTCAGAAACGTGTAAGGACAAAAAACATAGATCGGTGACGAGATGCACTCCCTGAGACATACATACCAGGATGATAAAAGCGGTGCCGGTCGGCGTGATATCGAAGGATCGCGGGTGATATACGGATGACGGTTGTTCAAAAAAATACTGAAAGGCTCGAGATTAGGTATGAGCGTCTCTGGAAGGGCAGGGAGGTCAAGGATTGCCTGTGGTGGGACGGGCGGTGGTGGTCGTGGGGTGAGCTTGACGGGTATGTCAGGGACTGCGAAAAGAAACTAAAAGATGCCGGCTTCGAAAGAGGTCAGAGGATCGCGGTGATACTTCCCAATTCACCGGCCGTCATAGCTCTGTCTGTAGCTTGCTGGAAGCTTGGAGGAGCGATCGCTCCGATAAATTCCAAGTCAGGACGGGATAACCTTATTGACACACTGAGGGTACTTGACCCCGCGGTGGTTTTCTTTTCTGAAGAGAGCGGAATCGGTTCCCTCTCGCCAGAGTTTCCCAAGCTCGGTTTTTGTGAGATATCGGCTGACGGTCCGCTGCCCCCATTCAGATGCGTTAAAGGCGGTGCCGAGAGCGAAGACCATGCCGTCATCTTCTCAACCTCGGGGACATCCGGAAAGCCTAAGGCTGTTCCCTGCACCCACTCTAACATTATTGCCAATGTTGATGCGGTGAAAAGACACGTGCCGGGATTCCTTGATGCAGATTCCGTTATACTCAACGTTCTTCCCAACTTCCACTCATTCGGGTTTAACATGGCTGGAATGGTTGCCCTGATAAGCGGATTAGGGCAGGTGATACTCCCCAGCTTCGTACCGGTGGACAGTACCATTGAGGCAATAAAATCATCGGGAGCAAACTGTATCATCGGTGTGCCCATGATAATGCTGTTTCTCCTCGGAGCTTTAGCGAAGAGGAATGAGCGCCTGAAGGGCATTAAATTTGTAATGTCGGGCGGAGATAGGTTAAACGTGAGCCTGATACAAAACAGCATAGAATATCTCGGGGTTGGAATAACGGAGGGATATGGCCTTACCGAGTGTTCGCCCGTTGTTGCCGTAGGCCATGCCTTTGATGCAAACAAGGCCGGCAGCGTCGGACACATACTGGATAATTACGAATTCAGGATCACCGACGCGGCCGGAGACCCCATCGGCGCTAAAAAGGAAGGGGTGCTCTGGGTAAAGGGTCCCTGCGTGGTAGAGGGGTATTTCAGGGACGAAGCGAGCACGTCCGAAAGGTTTAAAGAGGGATGGTTCAACACCGGAGACATCGTTCGTATAGATGAAGATGGTTTTTTGACAATCGTAGACAGGGCTACGGACATGATAATAGTGGGAGGATTCAACGTATATCCCCAGGAGGTCGAAAACGCGCTCTGCCTGCATCCCGCAGTACGGTCTGCCGCGGTCGTGGGAGAAAAAAACAGAATGACGGGCGAGACCGTGAAGGCGTTTGTGATATTAAAGGAGGGCAGAACAGTCTCTCAGAGAGAGCTCGTTGAATTCTGCCGTAAAAACCTGAGCCATTACAAAGTGCCCCATAAAATCAGCTTCCTTGATGAGCTCCCCGTTTCGCCTGCGGGAAAGGTATTGAGAAGGGAGTTAAGAAAAATATAGTCCCAACCGTGAAGCACGCGGCGGAAAGGGCACTCAGCCCTCCCACTCGACTATCTTGCCTGGATTTAGGATGTTGTTGGGGTCAAAAGCCAGCTTGACCCTCTTTATGAGTTCGATCTGGCTTTTATCCAGGAAAAGTTTCATGTAGTCCTTCCTTTTGAACCCTATGCCGTGTTCGCCGGAGAGGGTGCCTCCCATACTTACTACGACCGAATATATTTCCTCTTGTATCTCGTGCAGGATCTTGTGCCAGTCCTCGCTTTCCGGTCCGATAATTGTGCAGTGCATGTTTCCGTCGCCGGCGTGTCCGTATGCGACCCATTTGACACCCCTTTTTTCGCACACCGATCTGATCGCAGCGAGCAGGTCGGGGACTCTGTCTATGGGAACAACAAGATCTTCCTTGGTATATCTGCTGTAAAAAAACGACGTAGCTTCGGGGACCGCTTTGCGCGCCTGCCAGATCCTCTCTTTCGTGCTTCTCGTATCAGCCACGTAGACCTCGTAGGCACCGTACTTTTTTGAGAGCAGCCCGATTTTTTCATACTGTTTTTCAAGCAGCTCCGGATCGTTCTCTTCGAGTTGGATTATAAGAGCTGCCCCGGCTCCATCCGCGGGGGCGGGACTTCCCAGATATCGCCCGACTAATTCGATGGAAGTTCTGTCCATAAACTCTATAGAGGCGGGAATTAAGCCTCCTTCCTTGATTATTCGGGGGACGAAGCCTATCGCGGTCTCGGGATCAGGAAAAGCGGCAAGCAGGTCGACCGAGTGTCCGGGAAGAGGGAGAAGTTTTAGGACGGCCTTGGTTATGATTGCCAATGTGCCTTCGGACCCTGCCATCAGTTGTGTGAAATCGAGGCCGGTAACATCTTTGCGCCTTTTTCCTCCGAACCACGTCACAGAACCATCGGCTAAGACGACCTCCAGGGCAAGCACCTGAGCACCAGTTGTCCCATACTTGATCACCTTATTTCCCCCGGCATTCTCGGCGATGTTTCCGCCTATGAAAGATGCGTCTCCGCTGCAGGGGTCACCCGCATAAAGAAAGCCATGCCTTTCAGCAAGTTTACTGATCTCAGACGTGACCACTCCCGGCTCCGCGGTAATCGTCATATTCTTTTCGTCCAGATCAAGGATCCTGTTCATCTTCTCAAATGACATCACTATACCGCCGAAAGCCGGCAAGGCTCCGCCTGACAGCCCCGTCCCGGCGCCTCTGGGGGTTACTGGGATCCTCTGTTTGGAAGCTAATTCCATTACCATTGAAACATGTTCCGTAGTCTCCGGGAAGACGAGGACCTCCGCTGCGTACTCCCTTTCATAAGCATCCGACGGAACTTCGTCATGGGAGTATGAGATCAGCTTATCTCGGTCTGTAGAGACGTTTTTTTCTCCCAAGGCGGACCGCAAAGACGACAGGATCCCCTCGGTAATTTTATTATAGGAAAAGCTATGGTCCATGAAAATACCTCCCAAGCATCGGATCAGATCGGCGAAATTACGGGCACTATCCGCTATAATATCATCAATAAGCGCGGGGGGAGTGGCTTTTTTGAGAAGCATCGAGGAAGACAAGGCTGTATTTGCAGCCAGTTTGGCCGACGAGACCGACATATATCTCTTCCGTGAGGGAAGCCACTGTAGGATCTATGATTTTCTCGGCGCGCATATCATGGAGCATGAAGGCAGACGCGGAGCTTTATTTGCCGTATGGGCTCCGGGTGCCCGCGCAGTTTCGGTGATGGGGGATTTCAACTCGTGGGACAGAGGCAGCCACAAGCTGCTGCCGAGATGGGATTCATCAGGTATATGGGAGGGATTTATCCCGGGCGTGCCCGACCTGTCCTCTTACAAGTACTGCATAACCACGGCAGATGGGATAGAACTGGACAAGGGTGATCCGTTGGCTTATTTCTGGGAGAGACCGCCCGATACCGCTTCGAAAGTTTGTCCCGCCTCCTCCTATAAATGGAACGACGACGAATGGATGTCCTCCAGGAAGTTGAAAAAGAGTCAGGCATCACCTCAGTCTATATATGAGATACATGCCGGATCATGGAGAAGAACAGAAGAAAACGGTTTTCTGACCTGGCTGGGGCTTGCGGAAGAACTGCCTCCCTACCTTAAGGAGAACGGCTTCACACATGTCGAATTCCTGCCAGTAATGGAGCATCCGTTCTACGGCTCGTGGGGCTACCAAACAACCGGATATTTTGCTCCGACAGCCCGCTACGGTTCCCCTGATGACCTTAGGTTTCTTATAGACTGCCTGCATCGGACTGGGATCGGAGTGATACTTGACTGGGTGCCCTCCCATTTTCCGGCAGACTCCTTTGCGCTTGCCAATTTCGACGGCTCTTCACTCTATGAGCACGCCGATCCCAGGAAAGGATTCCACCCCGACTGGAAAAGCTGCATATTCAACTACGGAAGGAACGAAGTCAGAAGTTTTCTGCTTTCTTCGGCGCACTACTGGATCAAAGAGTTCCACGCGGACGGTCTTCGTGTGGATGCCGTTGCTTCTATGCTTTATCTGGACTATTCCAGAGAAGAAGGAGAATGGGAGCCCAATAAATACGGCGGAAGAGAAAACATAGAGGCGATAGATTTCCTTAAAAAACTTAATGAGACGATCGGTCTGGATCATCCCGATGTCATCGTTACCGCTGAAGAATCGACGTCCTGGCCGATGGTCTCACGACCTGTATGGCTTGGAGGGCTGGGCTTTGACTTCAAGTGGAATATGGGCTGGATGAATGACATACTTTACTATATGTCGAGAGATCCCGTTTTCAGGCGGTATAACCACAACAAGCTTACCTTCGGGATGTGGTACGCCTATTCGGAGAGCTTCGTTCTGCCTTTATCACATGATGAGGTGGTTTACGGGAAGGGCTCGTTATGGGGTAAAATGCCTGGAAACGATTGGCAGAAAGCTGCGAACCTCCGTTTGCTCTTTGGATGGATGTTCGGACATCCCGGCAAGAAACTCCTTTTTATGGGTGGGGAGTATGGACAGGAGAGGGAATGGGACCATAACATGAGCCTTGACTGGCATATTCTCGAAAAAGACCTTCACGGCGGATTACTCAGATGGTTCAGTGATATCAATAATTTCTACGTGAAGTCACCTCAATTATGGGAACAGGACTGTGATCCGCGAGGATTTGAGTGGATAGACTGCGGTGATGCTTCATCGAGTGTGGTTTCCTTTTTACGCCGCTCTAAAGATGGCAGGGAATTGATATTTATAGGGAATTTCACCCCTGTGCCGAGAGAGGGATACCGGATCGGCGTACCTAAAAACACGGTTTGGCGAGAGGTCTTAAACAGTGACTCCTCTATTTATGGAGGTTCCAACATGGGTAACCTTGGAAAGATAACTACGGAGGAACATGAATTTCATGGGAGACCGTATTCCGTTCTGGCTACGTTGCCTCCCTTGGCGTGCATTGTCCTCGAACCAGAGCAGAGAGCACTATCGTAACATGCTTCGGAGGTATTTTTTTGGATAGAAAAAGCGGGGTCTTAATGCACCTGTCATCCCTTCCGGGGCTGTACGGCAGCGGTGGGCTGGGGCCTGATGCCGAGAAATTCGCAAATTTTTTGAAAGATGCCGGATTTGGCCTGTGGCAGGTGCTGCCCGTCACTCCGACAGACTCGGCTTCCGGTTTCTCGCCGTACAGCGGGACGTCGGCATTTGCAGGCAATGTTCATTTTGTATCTCCCGAGATGCTTTTGGAGGATGGCTTGGTCACGCGGGAAGAGGCTGAAGGCTATACTTATCGCGGCGATTCTAAAAAATCGGATTTCTTTTTTTCACAAAATGCTCGGAGATCTCTGATCGAAATTTCCCACAAACGCATGATGGATAAAGCGGAATGTTTTCAGGTCCTGAGAGAGGCCTATAACGATTTTGCAGAGGCAGAAAAGGCCTGGCTGGAGGATTATGCGCTTTTTGCAGTCCTTAAGGGAACTTTTGCCGGACTTCCATGGAACGAATGGCCCAAAGATTTTATGCGACGCGATCCGGCCGCCCTTGAAGAATTTAAAACAAACGGAGAAAACTCCGATAAGATAGACCTCATAAAATTCGAGCAGTTTCTTTTCGACAGGCAGTGGAAAGATTTTCACAGATACTGCCTGGAGAGAGATATCGCGCTGATGGGTGACGTCCCGATGTTTGTCGCCTACGACAGTGCCGATGTATGGTCGCACACAGAATATTTCGACCTTGCGCCCGACTTTTCCCCAAACGAGGTCGCGGGAGTGCCGCCGGATTATTTCAGCTGCTCCGGCCAGAGATGGGGCAATCCGCTTTACAGGTGGGAGAAAATGAAGGAGGATGGCTACAGCTGGTGGACAGCGCGCTTTCGCAAGACGCTGAGCCATTTCGACCTGCTCAGGATCGACCATTTTAGGGGGTTTTGTTCCTGCTGGTCGATCCCTTCGTGCGAAACTACGGCGATAAACGGTAGGTGGACCGATTCTCCGGGAGAAGAACTTATAAATGCAATTAAGGCGGCTTTTAGAGAGAGTGACCTCTCCCGGCTGCCGCTGGTCGCGGAAGATCTCGGCATCATCACTGATGACGTAAAGGAACTCATGGACGCTTTTGGCCTTCCCGGCATGAAGGTCCTGCTCTTTGCCTTTGACGGCGAGACGGGATCCAGCCCCTACGCCCCCCACTCCCACATACCTAAATCGGTAGTTTACACCGGTACGCACGACAACAATACGGTAAGGGGATGGTGGGAAGAGGAGGCGGACGAAAGGACAAAGGCGCTTGTCTCTGAATATACCGGGCACAGGGTGACGGAAGAGGACGCTGCGGAGGTGTTTGTCAGAATGGCTCTTGCCTCGGTCTCAGAGCTTGCGATAGTTCCCATGCAGGACATACTGGGGCTTGGGGCCGAATCCAGGATGAATGTGCCGGGCACGCCGGAAGGCAACTGGACGTGGCGTCTTGGCGGAGGGGATATGGACGGCCTCACCCTAAGCGACTCGAAGGTCGCGGATCGGATGAAAAGGATGAATCGTCTTTACGGCAGACGGCGGGGGAATCTCTAGAAAAATGGAACGATTCAGGAAAAGAAGCATTTTGGCATCAAAGGCCAGTGATCACAGAGAGACATTTTTTTTCTTTTTATTTGCCATTTTTGTCTATGCTAAATTTTATTTCCTAGAGCAGGCTGTCTCACCGCATGCCACAAGACACTTCATTTCGGCGCTTTCTTCTGCCGGGATAGTTCTGTGTCTCACAGTGTTGCTTTCTCTGTTATGGAGAAGGATCAGGGGAGCGGCAGCCCTTGCAGTTGATTTTTTGCTTTCGGCGCTGATAGTGACAGATCTGCTGCACCTACGTTATTTTTCCGACATGTTTACCTTCATTAACATTGGACTTTCCGTCCAGGTCAAGGAAATATCCGATTCTGTCGTTGCACTGATCTGCGCCCGCGACCTGCTTTATTTCTCTGACATACCATTTTTGATATTTTTTATCTGCATTTCGAAGAAGCTTACAGATGCTCCCTTTTTCAAAAGGCTGACACTGCGAAGACTCATACTCTCGCTTTTGCTCCTGTTTATGGGTGCGGCTGCGGTCAATTATAGGTTCAATACCTATCAAAAAAAGGTCCCCGGCGTTTTGAAGTCAATGTGGGATCGTCCGGCCGTATGCAACAATGTAGGTGCCCTTACATACCATCTTGCCGATTTGAGAAACGCAGCCGGGCACTTTTTTCTAAAGGAGAAAATTTCGGAGGACCATGTGGGTGAGATAAAAGAATATTTTGACAAAAAAGCGGCACGGCGCTCGATGAACAGCGCAAGCGGCACGGCAAAGGGAAAAAATCTGATCATCATTCAGGTCGAGTCACTCCAGCAGTTTGTACCGGGACTCAGGATAAACGGTTCGGAGGTCACCCCAAACTTAAACAAATTTATCAAAGAGTCCGTATATTTCAGTGCGGTATACAGCCAGACCGGATCGGGAAACAGTTCTGATGCCGAGCTGGTCTCAAATACAGCCCTGCATCCCTCATCCTCCGGAGCCGCGTTCACCAGGTTTGCCGGCAACAGGTATGAAGCCCTGCCTAACCTTCTGGCCAAAGAAGGGTACACATCTCTGGCTTTACACGGGGACAGGCCCGGCTTCTGGAACAGGAACAGGATGTACCCCTCGATGGGTTTCAGCCGTTTTATCAGCAAAAAAGATTTTGAGGTCGACGAAAGCATCGGGCTGGGACTTAGCGACGCGAGCTTCTTCAGGCAGTCACTTGACATCCTGGATAAAACTAAAAAGCCCTATTATGCGTTTCTGATCACTCTCACGAGCCATTACCCATATAATTTCGAAGGCATTTTCAAGGGGGCAGAACTGGACACATCTCCGCTTGAAGGGACTTTGATCGGCAATTATCTCACGGCGATGAAGTACTTCGATGTGCAGCTCGGAAAATTTCTGGAGGGGCTGAAGAAAAAAGATCTTTATGAATCATCCGTGATCGTTCTGTACGGAGATCATCCCGCAATTCCCTACGGACGGAGGACCGACCTTGGTAAACTGACCGGAAGAGAGCTTGACGCATACTGGCAATGGAAGGATATTCAGAAGGTCCCGCTTGTCATAAGGATTCCCGGAGGAAAGATCAAACCGGGAGAGAGGAAAGATCCTGCCGGACTGATCAGCCTGCCGGAGACGATTTCGAACCTGTTCGGATCAGAGTTTAAGACGGGGTTCGGCGTTGATCTTTTTGGGGTAAATGATAGAGAACCAGTGGTATTCAGGAACGGTTCGTTCGTTGTCGACAGAGTTTTTGTAGAGCCCTCTCTTCAAAGAGCAACGGGCCTTGACGGCGGTGAAGCTATGGATTACGAGGGGTATATATTATTGGCGGATGAGGTCAAAAAAAGGCTGACGTTCAATGACATGATCCTGGACCATGACCTTATACCCAAGGTGGTTGGAATAAAGAAAAAATGAGGATCCTGCCAACTAAAGAAATGGACTGCAGCGAAAGGGAACTTAGGGTTTTTATCCTTGTTGCCTGCCTCGTGTGGATCAAGTTTTTCGTGGTGGATTACAGGATCGCCGAAGTGCTGAACTGGCCGTATTTCGGTTCTCTCAGGGTGTACCCGGTCAGACACACACTTAGGGCACTGGCTGTCGCAGCTCCGTCTCTGGGCGCTATACTCTGCATTATAATTCCTGCCTCTCTCACCCCTATGCGTTACCGAGGCAAGGTGCTTTTGACTGCAGATTTTCTCCTGTCCGTGCTTGTTCTTACCGACATACTGTTTATCAGATATTATTCGGATATATTTATCTTCCACGACATACTGCTGCTCCCCCAAACAGGGTTAATAGCCAAATCTATATGGTCTCTGCTTAAAGTTCGGGACGTACTTATCTTCGTGGACATCCCGATAATCATGCGTCTTCTCAGAACAGGACAAATTTCTCTCTGTTTCGGGCCGATTACGCCCAAAAGACTGGGTGCTTCGGCGACCATATTTTTCGTATCCGTCTTCGCTCAGTCTTTTGCGGCCTACCGGCTGATTGAACAAAGGCCCAATATCATGAGTGCTATGTACGATAGGCTATCGGTCTGCGCGTGGGTAAGCGCTGCGTCGTTTCACTGGGGCGATGTCGTTGCGTTGACGATAAGATCATTTGAACCGGACGGCGTTCCCTCGGAAAAAACGGAAGAGATCAGAAGGTGGTTTGAATCAAGAACGGCAGGCACGACAAATTCCGCCGTTGCCGCCGGCAAAAACCTGATAATTATACAGTGTGAAGCTCTGCAGGAGTTTGTGGTTGGACTGACCGTGAATGGTGAGGAGGTAACTCCTAACCTTAACCGATTTGCGGGCAGCTCACTATATTTCCCGCGCGCGTGGGATCAGACTGCCGGCGGTCTCAGCGCGGATTCGGAGTTTATGGCAAATACAGGCCTTTTCCCGTCGGCCTCGGGTGCCGCATACACGAGATTCGCAAATAACAATTATAATTCACTGGCAAAAGCCCTGAAAAAAAGAGGATACAGTACTTTTGTCGTTCAGGGTACTTACAGCTCATTTTGGAACTGCCACAGGATGCATCCGAAGCTGTATTTTGACAAGCAATACAGCAGGAATACCTTTCCCGACGGAGAAGTCATAGGGCTCGGGCTCAGTGATAAAATTATATTCTCCAAAGCTCTGGACATATTTAAGGCGACGAAAGGCCCGTTCTATTCGTTTATAGTGACCCTTAGCGGACACCATCCCTACAATTTTGAAGGACTCAACGATGGCTCCTTCCCACTCCCCGAAGAGATGGAGAAGACGCTGCTTGGGGATTATATTACAGCGATGCATTATTTTGACAGAGAGCTTGGAAAATTTCTGCAGGGACTAAAAGAGACAGAGATCGATAAAAAAAGCCTTATAGTCCTATATGGCGACCACCCTGCCGTTCCCATAGCTTATAAAGAAGAAATGGAAAAACTGATCGGGAAAAAGATCGAAGAATCGATAGAATGGAAGGAGACAAGACGTGTGCCGCTGATCATCAGCATGCCGGGCGAGAAGGCCGTAAGGGGCACAGTCTATACAGATACGGGGCAGATCGATGTCCTTCCTACGGTTTCCGGGCTCATGGGGTTAAAGATAGGGACATATTTCGGCAAAGATCTCTCCGTTCAAAACGGCCATGACCCTGTGATTTTCAGAAACGGATCATATATTGTGGACGGTGTTTTTGTGGAACCTGCAGTGAAGAGGGCGACCAGAACGATCACCCACGAAAAGGAAGATGCGTCCGAATACGAAGAAATCACCAGAGAAGTAGATCTGAGACTGAGTTATAATGACTTGATACTGGAGAAAAATCTTGTAAATGAGATCATCGGAGAATAGTTTTGAAAGGTTGTTCGTTTGACAGTGGGAGGCATCTGTTAAAGTGGAAAATTTCCAGGACTTAATGTATTGGTTTATATGGTGGGGTTGGTGGGTATTGCAGTTTATCCTCTACTCACTGCTTACACTTCTCATGTGTGACGGGGCGTATCAGATAATCGTAAGTATCAGAGGATTCTGGAATCAGAAAGAGATGCCGAGAGCGAAGCGATACCGTAGGTTCGTAGTGCTTATCCCCGCCCACAACGAGGCCTTGGTCATCTCGCCTCTCCTGAAAAGCCTAGAGACCCAAAATTATCCCAAAAATTGTTACAAAATCTACGTATCCTGTGACAACTGTGAGGATAACACGGCAGATATCGTGCGAGCGCACGGAGTTACGGCACTTGAACGCTTCGACAGCGAAAAGGGAGGAAAAACATGGAATGTAAGATGGGCCCTGCCTCGCCTGCCGATGGAGGACGCAGATGCCCTGGCCATGTTTGATGCAGATAACCTTGTTGACGTTAATTTCCTGATGAATATGAACAACTACATGGAACTCCATCCGGGGGCTGAGGCGATCCAGGGGGTTCTCGATGTCAAGAACCCTGACGACAACTGGCTTACCAGATCCTATGCCCTGGCTTACTGGTTCTCAAACAGGTTCTGGCAGCTGGCAAGAGGACTGTGGGGCCTCTCCTGCACGCTGGGAGGGACGGGACTGGTGATAAGGGCAGCCACACTTGAAAGGATCGGCTGGAACCTTGAAAGCCTGACTGAGGATCTTGAAATGTCGACCAGACTCATACTTTCCGGCAGCAGGGTGCATTGGAACGATGCAGCGGTAATTTATGACGAAAAGCCGCAAAGCCTGGCCGTGTCAAAGCGTCAGCGTACAAGGTGGATGCAGGGCCATTACTGGGTCCTGTGGCACTACGGAAAGGATGCGCTGAGATCGTTTTTCACGACGAGGAGACTGCAGTACCTCGACCTTTTTCTTTATCTGCTGGCCCCGGCGAAATCATGTCTGGGAATTATAATTATGGCTGCCGGCATGGCGTACACGCTGATCAACAACCTGGTGCTATTCCCCACCGTATCGAGGGGGACCCCGCAGACCATGTTGGACTGGGTGCTTTTCTTTGGTTTCCCAATATTTTTTATAGTTGTGTTTTGCCTGATCTGTGTCATAGTAGGTCCCTCTATGCATGAAAAAAAGTTTACTTTGAGATATGTAAAAGACACTGCCGCCTATTTTTGGTTTGGGCTGACCTGGATCCCGATAATCTTTAAAGCGGCGTTCCTCGCCAAGGATCAGGGTACATGGGTCAAAACGGAACACACAAGGGTCCTCTTGCTGGAGGACATGGCGGAAAAACGGTAATCCGAAAATATGATGATGCCATTCAGGAGGGCGATGAGATCGAAACACAGTTCGGGCTGCTGAAAGACAAACGGTTCCTCCCTCTTTTTCTCACACAGTTCTTCGGGGCGTTCAATGACAATCTTTTCAAGAACGCCCTCGTTATACTTATCACCTTTCGGCTCGCGGAGGAACATGGGCTCAATGCCCAACTGCTTATCACCTCAGTCGCAGGGCTCTTTATACTACCTTTTTTTCTTTTTTCATCCACGGCAGGCCAGCTTGCAGACAAGTATGAAAAATCCTTTCTGATAAGGATCATAAAATTTGTAGAGATAGTGCTGATGGTACTTACCGCCGTAGCTTTTTATTTTACTGATCTTTGGACCTTGGTCATCCTGCTTTTTTTTATGGGGGCTCAGTCAGCTTTTTTTGGACCGCTGAAATACAGCATAATACCGCAGCATCTCAAAGTCAGAGAACTGGTCGCCGCAAACGGTCTGGTGAGTGCCGGCACATATATAGCCATACTCACCGGGACTCTTGTAGGGGGGCTATTTATCCTTCGTCCCGAAGGGAGAGCATACATATCTGCGGGAGTAGTGGGAGTGGCAGTCCTCGGTTTTATTTCGAGCCTCTTTATACCCGAAGCCGCGCCCTCTTTGCCGGGGCTTGAGATCGACCCGAACCCCATAAGGTCGACGAAGAAGATCATATCCTACGTCAGGCCTCACAAGACCGTCTTCAGGTCCATACTGGGCATAAGTTGGTTCTGGTTTCTGGGGTCTGTCTTTCTCTCACAGTTTCCGAGCTTCTCAAAGGATATCCTGAAGGGAAACCAGGAAGTGTCGACGTTTTTCATGGTGGTATTCTCTCTAGGTGTGGGGGCGGGCGCGACTCTCTGCAACAAACTTCTGAAGGGCAGGGTCTCAGCCAGGCTGGTTCCTTTTGCCTGTATAGGCATGACGGCGGCGACGCTGCTTCTTTATTTTTTCAGCCAGACCGTATCCAAACCGACTTACCTTGTCGGAGTAAAAGAGTTTATCGCGTCTCCCGGTTCGTGGGGGATCATAATATCTTTTCTGATCCTGGCGGCAGCGGGAGGCATTTTCAGCGTGCCTATGTATGCGCTCATGCAGTCCAGAAGCTCGGCGGAACATCGTGCCCGTGTAGTGGCGTGCCTTAACATAACCGACTCTTTCGGCATGGTCCTCTCCGCGGTCTTTGTCTCCTTTATGCTTATGCTTAAAATATCTATAATAAATATTTTTCTCGCGACTGGAATCATAAACCTCTTGATGACTCCGGTCCTGAGCAGGCTTGCGAGGGATGAATATGACGATCTGCCTTGAGTCGGCACAAAAAATTATAAGAACAGGGATCTCACTGCTTGAGAAAGGGCTGGTTTTGGGGACGGGGGGAAACGTCAGCTGCCGGACGGATGAAGGAGTTATAATAACGCCAAGCGGCATGGACTATCTTGCGCTCGTACCGGAGGATCTGGTGTTATTGGGAGAAGACGGCAGCGTGCTCGAAGGCAAAAGAAAACCTTCTGTTGAAAAGGATCTGCATCTGAATATATACCGACGCAGAAAAGACGTGGATGCCGTCATTCACACCCATTCCGTCTGGGCAACCGCATTAGCTGCCGCTAGGAAGCCTCTCATTCCGGTCACAGACAACCACGCCGTATTCTTTGGAGGCGCTGTGCCCGTGGCAGAATACGCTCCGATAGGCAGCCTTGAGCTCGCCGAGAATGCCGTGCGCTCGCTAAAGGGAGGCAGTGCGGTGCTGCTTGCCAACCATGGTGCTGTATGTGTTGGAGCTGACCTGTCCGAAACATTGCTGAAAAGCGAAATGCTTGAGATGTTTTCCAAGATTTTCATATTGTCCGAGATCGTCGGAGGGGCTCTGCCTCTCACCGATGAGCAGGTAAAGGATGAGAGAGACGACCTTAAGGAGAGATACGGCCAATAACCATCTACGATAACCATAAACCACAAACCATAAAACCATAAACTGATCTGTATTACACGATGCGGCCTGTTGACAGAATGGAGGGGCGCGGGGGTATAATACCGAGACAATTGAATATTCGGGGAGCTTGCCTGGCAGGCTGAGAGGAAGTGTTCGACTTCGACCCTGGACCTGATTTGGATAATGCCAACGTAGGGAACAGACTAAATTGCGAAATTTAGCGGGAGACGCGGAGCTGGCGTTTCCCGCTTTTGTTTTTTTGAATGGAGAAAAAATATGAGAGATAGCGGAAGAACAACAGTCTTTGGAAGCGCGCTTATATGGTTCGGCGCATCGGTCTCAATTGCGGAGATATTTACGGGGAGCCTGATAGCTCCGCTTGGCTTTTCACGGGGAGCTTCAGCGATCGTAATAGGCCATATAATCGGATGCATACCGCTTTATCTTGCGGGGCTGATAGGGGCCGACACAGGTAAAAGCGCAATGGAGACCGTAAAAATCTCATTCGGTCAAAAAGGCGCTCTCTTTTTTTCTGCGCTGAATATCATCCAGCTTATTGGCTGGACGGCGGTGATGATAATTGGCGGCGGCCGGGCAGTTGGAGTGATCGCAGAAAGGTACACGGGAATATACAGCTCTTCTCTATGGTGTGCGGTAATAGGTTTTCTGATAATAGTATGGATAAAAATAGGGATAACAAACCTGGGCAAGGTAAACACTTTTACAATGACAGCCCTTTTTTTTCTTACGCTACTTCTCAGCTTTATTGTTTTCAGGGGCGATACCTCTGCTGCTGCTGCGGGAGAAATGACTTTTGGAAGCGCTGTTGAATTGTCTGCGGCGATGCCGCTTTCATGGCTGCCCCTTATCTCGGACTATACACACAACTCTTCAAATCCGCGCAAAGCATCACTTGTAAGCGTACTGGTCTATTTTGCCGGCAGCACTTGGATGTACATGATAGGCCTGGGAGCGGCGATCTTCACCGGTGAGAGCGACATTGCAAAGGTCATGCTGGGTGCCGGCCTTGGAATGACGGCGGTATTCATTATTGTACTATCGACGGTGACCACCACTTTCCTGGATGTGTATTCGGCGGGAGTGAGTTTCAGCAGCATAACGAACAAGGTGAGCAGCAGCACTACAGCCATTGTTGCATGTGTTGCCGGCACCGCTCTTGCGATTTTTACTCCGATAGAACAGTACGAAAACTTTCTTTTTTTGATAGGGTCCGTATTTGCTCCGATGATATCCATACTCATAGCGGATTTCTTTATACTGAAAAAAGACCATTTCAGCGAAAGCTTGAATATTCTCAACTTTATCCTTTGGCTGGCTGGATTCGTTCTATACAGATGGCTTATGGAGATAGATACGGTCATTGGAAACACTCTGCCGGTAATGGCTGCCGTAATGCTGCTTGCCGCTGCTGTCGGAAAAACCGGAAAAGTTTGCTTCAGAAACTCTAAATAAGGAAGGGGAGTAAGCATGCTTGTCAAAATTTTCGATGATGTCAGGAGGAACCATCCCCTTGTACACTGCATAACCAACTGCGTGACAATTAACGACTGCGCAAACGTATTGCTGGCCTGCGGTGCCTCTCCGGTAATGGCTGACGATGAGGGTGAGGCCGAAGAGATAACATCGATCTCTTCCTCTCTAGTCATCAACATAGGTACGCTTAACAGCAGGACGATACCCTCAATGTTCAAGGCGGGCAGGAAGGCGAACGAGCTTGGGCTGCCTGTAATATTGGATCCTGTCGGGGCTGGTGCCTCACAGCTTCGGACAAAAACTGCCGTGCATCTGATGAATGAAATAGACTTAGCCGTCATAAGAGGGAATATTTCTGAGATCACGGCGATAGCAGGCGGCGAATCCAATACGCGGGGAGTTGATGCATCTGATCCGGAAATTTTAAAGGGTGATCTGCCGTCATCCCTCAGTTCCTTGATAAATGGCCTAAGAGAAAAAACCGGAGCTGCTATCACAGTGACCGGGCCTAAAGATATAGTTTTCGGAGAAAATAAGATGTACGTAATTAAAAACGGTGATCCCATGATGTCCAAAGTCAGCGGTACCGGATGTATGCTTTCCGTCCTCACAGGAGCCTTCTGTGCAGCGGCTCCGTCCGATCCGGCTGCTTCGGCGGCCTCGGCAGCCGCGATGTTCGGCGTGGCTGGTGAGCTTGCTCTTGGCAGGCTGCTGAAGGCAGAGGGAGGGACCGGCACCTATAGGTCATACATAATTGACGAGGTAAGCAAGATGACCCCGGAAAAATTGAGGGAGGCAATGAAGGTTGAGACTAGATAAAAATTCGTTAAAGCTATATGCCATTACCGAGAGAAAATGGCTGAATGGAAGATCTCTCGAAGAAGAGGTGGAAAAAGCTGTAAGATCGGGCGTGACTATGGTGCAGCTCAGGGAAAAGCGCATGGAATTTGACGAACTTGTGACCCTGGCAAAGACAATAGGACCTATAGTCCGCAGATATGGCGTCCCCCTGATCATCAACGACAGCGTTGAAGCCATGCTTGCCTCCGGAGCCGATGGACTGCACGTTGGGGAGGAAGATCTCTGTGCATCCGAGGCTAGGAAGAGGATCGGCGGTTCAAAGATACTCGGGGTCTCAGCCCGAACTGCAGGGAGCGCTCTTGAGGCCGAAAGGTGCGGGGCAGATTACATAGGTGTGGGCGCCGTCTTTTCAACATCGACAAAAGAGGATGCAAAAAAAATATCTTTGGATGAACTCAAAAGGATCTGTGCCGCTGTCTCGATACCGGCAGTAGCGATCGGGGGCATAACGGAGGAGAACATAGGTGAGCTTTCGGGCTCCGGCATCGCCGGAGCGGCAGTTGTATCGGCTATATTCGCCCAAAATGATGTTGAGGCCGCAGCATCAAGACTGTTGACCCTTGTCGAAAGAATGCTGGAAAGCAAATGAGTCAAAAGGAGAGATTTAAATGACCAAAAAGGTATTGACGATAGCCGGTTCCGACTGCAGCGGCGGAGCCGGGATACAGGCTGACATCAAGACAATGGCTGCATTTGGGGTCTACGGTATGAGCGTTATAACGGCACTGACGGCCCAGAATACCACAGGCGTGTTCGATGTTCTCGAGGCGGAACCGCAGTTTGTTGCGGCTCAGCTGGACGCGGTGTTTTCAGATATCCGTCCGGATGCGGTTAAGATCGGCATGGTGGCTAATTCTTCCCTGATAGAGGTCATTTCGGAAAAACTAAAAGAGTACCGCGCATCAAACATTGTTGTGGATCCGGTCATGGTATCGACCAGCGGCAGCAGGCTCCTCGGGACTGCGGCGGTCGATGCGCTCATAGAATGTCTGTTCCCTCTGGCCTCCCTCATTACGCCCAACATGCCGGAGGCAGAGGCACTGAGCGGGATAAGCGCGGCTGACAAAAGGGGGATGGCCGATGCCGGCCGTCACATTGCCAAGGCCGCAGGCACGGATGTTCTGGTCAAGGGGGGACATCTATCAGACAGGGCGGATGATTTGCTTATAAAGGCGGATGGGACTGAGTCGTGGTTTCTCTCTGAAAGGTCGGATAACATGAATACGCACGGCACAGGCTGTACCCTTTCCTCAGCCATAGCGTGCGGTCTTGCGGCGGGATCCTCCATTGAAGAGAGCATAAGTGAGGCAAAAAAATATATTTCTGATGCGTTGAAATCGGGGCTTGACTTAGGAAGCGGAAGGGGACCTCTCGATCACTGCTGCAGATTGTGAGGCGTTCGAAAAACAAAAAAGCCGGAGGCTCATGCCTCCGGCTTTTCATCGATCAAATTCCGGCTGCTACTGAGAGATCGCGCTCACAGGACAGGTCGCGACACAGGCTCCGCATTCAACACATGTATCCGGATCGACCTTTGCTTTGCCGTCGGCCATACTGATCGCTGACGTAGGACACACACCCACACATGCCTCGCAACCCACACAAGCGTCCTGATCAACTACTGCTTTAGCCATGAAGAAGTCCTCCTTAGATTATGCTGCAAAAGTATTTTGCGGAAAGCAAGAACCCGCACCTGCGTATTCTATATTGAAAAAGAAAATGCATCAACCTTTTTTGTGAAATAAAGAGGTATTTGACGATCGTCTGGTTTTTTATCTTCAGCGGATCCTCTCAATCCTAGGTAATATCAGGCAGGTCAGGGTTGTGCATATCAACGCTTCGGGCACGACCGTCCAAGCGTTATAAATAAAGGAATAAAGCCACACGTTCATACCTTTGGGAGCATAGGCGGAAAAAAATATAACTCCGGATGCGACCGAAGCCGCCAGGTTTAAAAGCGATGCTGCAGCGGTTCCCGCAAATATGTTTTTTCTGAAATATCCTGCGGTCCCGAGAAGAGCGTATGAAACCGGATAGTCCAGAAACGCCTGCAGCGGATGCACGACATATCCGCCCAAAAAAAGCTTAAGCATGCCGGCAGCAAGTCCCGCCGCGATACCCACATTGCCCCCGCGCCTGAAAGCAAACAGAAAGAGCGGCAGCATGCCGAGGCTCACAGATCCTCCCTGCGGCATGGCAAATAATTTTATGAAGGAGAGAGCTACGGAGAGCGCGACGCACAATGAACCCTCAGCAAGTATATTTATAGGAATTTTCAAGTGCACGCCCTCCTGAAGGATAATTTTTTGATCCGTCCGGGTCGGTATCGTACGCCATACTCCTTAACCCTGTCAAACTTTTTGAAACTTTCATCGGGCAGCTCAGATGTTGAGGCAGGAGAGCCGGCTTTTGAGCTGTTCATTACGGCGTTTATTATTGACCGCTTGATTTGTGAAAAAAATACTTGAGTAGACAAATCTGACAGCGAGGTAGTAAAATTACTTGGTTGGGGGAAGTGTTTTTTTCTTTTAGCGTGCCGTTGGCCTTAATAAAGAATTGTCTTTAATGCTTTCGGACTTGAAAAATGGAGGTGATCCGCCGAGATATTTTCTTTTCATTTTTTCTTTTCCAGCTTTTTATCGTTGAATTTTAATCAAATAATATAATGAAAGGGGAGTTTTATGGTCATGGAACAGCGTAAACCGACTTTGGCTTTGGCATCACTGATTTTTCTGGCTGTTGCGGTTCTGATAATTTTTAGCGTTCTTGTATGGGAAGTGGACATCCACATCCCGCTCATTATGGGCGC